>CACYME010000036.1 GCA_902775475.1 uncultured Prevotellaceae bacterium | reverse complement strand
AATTTTTGCTACTTTTCGCGTTTCTGTAAGCACGCCAAATTTTCAAAAGTCAACGCCAAATTTTCAAAAGGCGTTGACTTTTGAAAACCGCGGAACGCCTTTTTTTCACTTAAATTGAATCAATTTACTGACAATCAGCTATTTAGTAAAATCTCGAAAAATGGGCTTTTTTTTCGTCCAAATGTTTTTTCGTGGAGAATTTTTGAAATATGGAGGCCAAAAATGGCCTTTTTGTCAAGATTGTTCAAAACTGAAGGTGAAAGATTTCTATTCGCCTACACGGCATCGACTACGACAGAAAAACGGACAAATGTTTGGCGGTTTGAAATAATATGCCTATCTTTGCCGAGTAAAAAAACAAAAAAAAGAAATAGGCTTATGAAAATATTGAAGATTTCAATCGTGCGTGCGCTTGCTGCCGTGGTGGTGGGCGTGCTGCTGCTGAAGTACGACGAGGCAGTGCTGAAAGGGCTGACGATAGCCCTGGGCGTGATGTTCCTCATTGCTGGCGCGGTGTCGCTGGTGGGGTGGGTGAATGCGCGCAGGAAGAAACCCGACTTCCGTGCCTACGACAATGGCGAGGAGCCGTCGGCTGCTGACAGCTCGCAGAGCGTCTTCCCCATAGCGGGCCTGGGCAGCCTTTTGCTGGGTCTGATTCTGGCGTTCACCCGCAGCGATGACTATCTGGAGTGGGCGATGTATCTGGTTGGCTCGGTGCTGGTGCTGGGTGCGCTGAACCAGGCGATGAACCTGCTGGCTGCCCGGAAGATGGAGCCGGTGGGCCTGTGGATGTGGCTGGCCCCGCTGGCCATCGTGGTGGCCTCGGTGGTAGCGATGTTGCGTGGGCTGGTGCCTGCCGAGACGTGCACCACCATCCTCGGCATCACGGCGCTGGTCTATGCGCTGGTGGAGGTGGTCTATTCGTTCATCTTCGGTGGCATCAAGAAACGCTATGAGAAGACGCAGGCACAGGTGCGCCGTGCACAGGAGGCTAAGCAAGTCCAGGAGATTGTCCCGACGGCCACTCCCGTAGAGTAGATACCAAAAGAAAGACCCCTATCCCCCCAAAAACAAGAGCGCCAGAAACTTCTGACACTCTTGTTTTTTGGGGCTGCTCGTCGTCTTAGAAAGCGACGCCGACGCCGATGGAGAATGCACTCTTCTTGATGAAGTCTTGCTGCTCCTTCTGCACTGCCCAGCGATATTGATAGGTGGCTCGCAGGGCGAAGTAGCTGTACTTGAGGGTGATGCCGACAACGGGAGAGACAGCGATGGCGGTGTTGTTGTGCGTCCATCCGTCCTCGTAGGTCTTGGGTACATCCTTGAACGGCAGCGAAAGATCGGCCAGGTCTTTACCCATCTTGGTGAGGTTGAGGAGGGAGAATTCTTCGGCTCCAAAGCCTTTCTTGGGGTAGGCATCCTTGTTGTATTCGCCGTAGTAGGCTTTGGCCGTGACGCCGGGTCCGAAGAAAATCCATACGGGGCTTGCAATCTTCACGGTCCAGCCGAAGGCGAGGTTGGCTTCGGGGAACTTCTCTTCGCCATAGTGGCAGTCGTTGCGTGCAGCGTCGAACAATTTGTTGTTGAGCGAGAACATGATGAATCCTCCCACTTTCTTCATGTTGTAGCGTCCGTAGTGGATGCCGAGCGGGGTGTTCTTTGACCATTCGTAGGTGAACACGCGCGAGTGGGTCTTCTTGGCGTTGAGCAGCGAGTTAATGGCGTTGATGCGCTCGGTGGCGGCAAACTGCTTGCTGCAGCCCTTGTCGACGATGCGCTGGTAGAGCTCGCGGGCCTTGGCCAGCTCTTTCTCGGAGAAGTAGGCCTCGGCCTGGCTGTAGACGGTCTCGCACTCCTCGCCGAAGCTCTTGCGGCTCATCTCGTCGCGGCGTGCGGCGTAGGTGTCGTAGGGGTTGAGCATGATGACCTCTTCATAGTGCCTGGCGGCCTCGAGGTAGTCGAGGAGGCGGTAGGCAGCGTCGGCCTTCTGGCGATGGTAGAGGATGGAGTCGACGAGCTGGATGTTCTTGTTGTTCTCGGTGGTGTCGGCATCGGAGCAGTCGTTGGCCAGCAGGAACTGGTTGCGGGCTTCCTGGTAGTTCATGTTGCGCAGCTCCATCGTGCCTTTGTTGCGGTGCTCGCGGTAGCATCCTGCATCGACGAGGGCGTTGGGGTCGGTGACCTGTAGTGTGACGAGTTGCTTGGGCTTCAGTTCGAGTTCGAAGTGCTGGGTGACATAGCCGTTGGCCATGATGTTGAGCACGCGTCCACGATAGCGCGAGCCGGTGGGGAACTCGATGTAGTAGATGTTGTCGGTGCCTTCCTGCTCTACCTTGTAGGGTTCGGCCGTCTTGTCCATGGTCGACGAGAACTTGAGGGGTATTGACTGATGGCATCTGACCATGACGGCGCCCTCGTTGTCGAAACTGGAATAGACGTCGTTGGGCTGTGAGACGTCCTTCACTTCTAACTCTCCCTGCGCCCTGACGCCCACAACGGCGAGGAGCAGGATGATAATGCATGCAATTCTGTTTTTCATATTCTTTTGGGGTTATTACTATCTGACAATGTTGAAGGAGCCGAGATGGAATACGTCGTCGCGCTTAGTGACCACCTCGCCCTTGTTGTTCTTGTAGGGCTGCCAGGTGCGCACCTGGATGAGCGGGTTGTCGGTGTCGTGGAAATCGACCATCAGGAAGAGGTAGCCCTCGTCGCTGTAGGTGCTGGAGTGCCAGTACTGCTTGAGCGTGACGCCGTAGATGTCGTCGTACTTGGGGTGCTGTACGATTTCGATGTCGTCGAACTTCACGTTGAGGTACTTCACGCTGCGGAAGATGTTCTGCAGGCGCTTGAGGTATTCCTGCTTGGTGTGCTTGATGTAGACGACTTTGCTCTGCAGGCGCGACATGCGGTCGGTGTCGGTGTT
The DNA here is from genome assembly GCA_902775475.1 of uncultured Prevotellaceae bacterium. Classification (GTDB taxonomy): domain Bacteria; phylum Bacteroidota; class Bacteroidia; order Bacteroidales; family Bacteroidaceae; genus Prevotella. Next base: position 27,606 of record CACYME010000036.1, on the reverse strand, counting down.
CACCTTCTCCATCACCATCTTTCCAGTGATGATGAGTGCCTTGTCGCTGAAGACGCTGTTGATGAGCTTGAGGTCGCGCCGGTTGTAGGCGGTGCGGAAGTTCTCAACGAAGTTGACGATAATCTGGCGGCGGGCATAGTCGATGTCGGAGGTCTGCTCGGCCATCAGCTCCTCATAGCGGTGCAGGTCGATGGAGATGGAGATGTTGCTGATGATGCCCTGCGGGGTGAAGTCGATGGTGAGCTCCTGCCGGCGCTCGTTCTCGTCGGCCTCTACCATGTCTACTGGTATGCCTCGCACTTGATAGCCCGTGGAGGTGTGCAGGCAACGGCACTTGAGGTTCATGGGGGGGCAGCTCATGGCGCTGCTTTTCCAGATGAGCTTCACGTCATCGATGGCATCGGCGGTCATGTAGCTCTTCGACAGCTTCACGCTCTTGGACTGCTCGTCGGCGGCTTTCTGGAAATCGTCGACCATGTTCATCAGGTTTTCTTCCATCTTCTGCCGCAACTCGGAGTTGTCAAGGCCCTCCACAATCTTGATACTGGCGCCCGACGACGGGAAGCCGTCGATGCTCCACAACAACATGAGGGTCAGCAACCAGCATTTCTTCAATAGTTTTGCTTGAATCATTGTTTTATTTATTTTTATCATTTAGTCTGTTGCTTCTCGCTGAAGAGGGCCTTCACATTCCTCTGGGGGATGTTGGTGTAGAGGTCGCCTTCAATGGTGCTGTCGGCCGTCATCAGTTTCCGCGTGGGCAGTTTCAGCCGGAGCATGTGGATGAAATTCTGCCGCGGGTGATGGAGCACGAGGACGGCGTCTATCTGGCTGGCGTCGATGGCCGTGATGCTGCAATAGGCATCCATGTTGCGCATGAGTACATCGAAGAAGTTCTGCATGGGCATCATGATGCGCGGAACCTTGCCACCATAGAGATGATGGTGGAGCAGCAGCTGGTGACTGTTGCTTTCAATGCGGTTGAGCAGCAGGTTGGCCATCGTCTCGAGGGGATAGGCACCGTCGTTGAGCACCTCCCACTGGCCATCGGCGCTCTTCCTGACGTAGAAACTTGAGCTGAGCGAGGCTATCTGGAAGTGCTGCCCCTCAACGAGGTAGATGCCCCGTTCACGGGTGGGCTTCAGCAGGCTGTCGGTGACAACGAGCTCGGGGTGCCAGTTCTGCGTAGTCGACGGCTGCGAGAGCATCTCGAACAAAAGGCTGTCGGACGACACCTTGTCGCTTCGCTGAGCACAGAGCGACGTGGTGGCGAGGGCCATGAGGGTGAAAAGCAGGAATCGTTTCATAAGTCTACTCAACATGATAGAAATTGCGCTGTAGTCCCAGCTTCAGCTTCTTTCCCTGCTGTGCCTTGATGGGTGACATGAGGATGCTGAAGTCGACAGGCTCCTCGGTGGCCACGAGGAGGAACATTTCGTCGGAGGTCCCTGTGTTGAAGATGAAGGGCTCTGACTTGAAGGAGATGGTGCTGGTGGGGGGCACAATCAGATGGGCGCACGAGGCTGCGGCATCTACGGGGAGCACGAGATACTTGTTGCCCTGGCGGTCGATGTTGAGCAGGTTGACGTAGAGTAGCTGGTCGGTGTTGTTGCTCACCCTCACATAGCATCCCATGTTCTGCTCAGCGTGGTCCTTGACGGTCAGCCCCGACTCGCAGGAAATGAGCTCGAAGCTGACGTCAAGGTCGGTGGAGAGCTCGCAGGTGGGGTCGCCCAGGACCTGCTCTGCCTCCTTGCCCGAGGGCTGGAGGGCGTCGACGATGCGGCGCAGCAGCATAGAGTCGGCAGAAGTGGAGCGGTAGGACATGGCTGTCACCTGCATGTAGGTGTCGGGGTGCGACATCTTCTGGCTGCCCTCGGAGAAGAGTTGCTTCATCATGAAGCTCATGTACTGCTTTGAAACGCTCTTGGCGTGCTTCTCGACCTTCGTCACCAGCTCGCCGACTTTGTGCTGTCCTGCCGAGGTGAACGAATACATCTTATTGTTGTGCTGGTCGAGTACGGTGACGGCACTTTCGCGCTCGATGTAGATGCTCGACTGGGCATCGAGCTCTGTCCTGGGACTGAGGGCTACGAGTTGTTTTCCCTTGGCCAGCTTTGCCGTTCCAGTGACGGAATAGACGGTATAGCTTTGTGCGCTCACCGTGAACGCTGCACAGATAAGCATCAAAAGAGTGAGAATTCTTGGTTTCATCTGTCTTCGTTTTGTTGTTAAGGTTGTTATTGTCATTCATATATGAACAGGGTGAAGTGCTCGAGCCCTCCTACGTTCTTGTAGATGGGCGTCTGCCGTCCACCCGTCATTTTTTTCACCTCGGCGTAGACGTAGTTCTCCAGGTCGTGTGTGGACAGCCCTTCGTCGGTGCTGGAACGGCGTGCTGCTCCGTGGAAGGCTTCAACGAGTGCCTTGGTGAAGGCCCCGTTCTTCCAGTTGGGGTCTTCCTTCGACTTTGTGTCGCTGGCGCTGGAAGCGTAGAACATCATGCCGTTCTTGGTGCGCCTTAGCTGCTCGATGAAATGGTTGAGCGCAGCCGAGCGGCCCCCTTCGAATAGCGCTGCCGAGTAGCAGGCGTCGGCAAAGACGATGAACTTTCCGTCGATGTCCTCAGCCATCTTTCTGAATTCATCGGCGCTGAAACAATCCCAGAGCCGACTGGGACTGCTGCCGTATGGCATGAAGTAGAAACGGTCTTTCTCATCGCGGATGCCATGGCCGGCAAAATAGAATATGCAGACATCAGTAGGCCTGGTTTCCTGGCGGAGCCATTCCATGGCCTCGAAGATGTCGCCACGGGTGGCTTCCTCGTCGCAGAGCGTCTTCACCTGCACGTCGGCATAGGGCAGTCCCTTTTTCGCCATCAGAGCCTCGGAGAAATCGTTGGCATCCTTGGTGGTGAATTTCAGGTTGGGCAGGTCGGGGTCGTTGTAGTTTCCCACGCCAATGCAGACGGCATAGAGCCTGGGCAGTTCCTGCTGGACCACGTTTTCCCGGATGAGGCGTATGGTGGTGGGGGCACTGTTTCCATTGCGGTTGTGGGCATACATCATTATAGTGCAGTCATGGTTGGGCAGGTCAACTTCTATCTGGTTGGGCTTCCTGACGGCACGCTCCGTGGGCTGCTCCTCGCCATCAACAAGCACCTTCAGCTCTGTCTCGCTTTCCAGGCCGTTGGCTATTAGCTGGTACATGATGGGGAGACGGTCGGTATGGAACATCGACTGGTCCTCAGGGAAGAGGATTTTAACTACTGGCGCTGCGGTCGAGGTGGAGGCAGGCTCTTGGCGTGGTTCTGGTGCAGGGGCAGCTTCTTTCTCCTGTTGTTGCTTGACTTGTTGCTCCGCTTGCAGCTGTTGCATCTTGGGCGATAGCACCACTCTGGGCTTAGCCTCAGAGGCTGCTGGAGTCTCGCTTTCGTTCATTGCCGTAGCAGGCTGTTCACTCTCTTTCGTAGCTGGCTGTACACTCACTGGTGTAACAGGTGATTCTTTTTCTGCCTTTCCATCTGTAGCAACAGGCTTGACGGCCTCTTTCTTGGTGCCGTCGGCAAATTCAATCTCTACATCGTCGGCAAATTGAATCTGCAGCGTGCCGTCAGCCTTGGGCTGTTCTTCCTTCTGGGACTCATTGCGAGCTTCCTCTTTTTTCTCTATAGGCTTAACGGCTTCTCCTCCGTTGGCTCGCTCCTGCCAATACTTTCCCTTGGCCTCGTCCTGTTCCACCAAGACGCCTTTCTGGTAGCACTCAGCCAGCGTCTGCTGAGCCTGCTGGTAGCCTCCCTCTGCCGCTGACGTAAGCAGTTCAAGGGCCTTGTCGTAGCTGGCGGGAACTCCGTTTCCATACATATAGCAGTAGGCAAGGTTGTACTCTGCCTTGTGTGAGCCCTGTGCCACGGCCCGCTTATACCACATGACGGCCGAGGCGTAGTCCTTGTCCATTCCTTCGCCAGTATAGAACGCATAGCCCAGATAGAGCTGGGCGTCCACCAGCTTATATTGGGCTGCCTTCAGATAGTAGGCGGCAGCTACATCATAATAGCCTCGTTCGTAGGCACTATTGCCTTTCTTGAGCCAATACTCGCCAGTCAGTTCCTCTTCTTCTTCTTGTGCTGCGGCAGGCATGGTGCCAAAGAAGAAACCAGCCATGGCGAGAAATAGTGCTGCGGCCTGATGTCTATAGTTACAACGCATATATTGACTTGCTGAATAGTTTGAGTTTGGTTTTCTTTTGGAGTCCTCGTATCGCCCAAATGTAAATCACGCGTCCTGTTTCCAGAAGGGCCAGGGCCACCAGCGGGATGGCCAGCGGGATGTAATAGCCGAACTTGACGAAGCAGATGAATGCCAGCCACACGAGCAGGCTGACAAGGACGAGATAGTAGAGCTTCAGCCAAAGCGTATAGAGGCCCGGCGACCACTTCATGAGCTTATAGCCGATGAAAGCGGAGATATAGCACAGCAAAAAGGTGAGCAGCAGACAGGCAGCCATGCTCATCTTGTTGACTTTACCGTTGTTCAGGCAGGTAAGAACGGAGAAGGCCTGAATCTTCAAGCCCGACAACTTGCCGATGGGGGTGATGTGCATGTCGGCCTCCTCGGTCATGGTGCCCAGCATCACGAGCTTGTCGCGCAGCAGCTCCGGGTGTACGCTCACGTCGGCTGGCTTCACCACGGGGAAATCGACATTGCCGTAGATGACGGGGCGCACGTTGACGCTGTTGGCCGTAGGTGTCTCGCCGCTGAATCGGCAGGCTGCCAGATAAGGCATCGAGAAGACGGGGTCTTCCTCAGTAGTGCTCTGGCTAAGCGTGAACTGACGGACGGTGCCTCCCGTATGCTGCTGGTAGACATTGCAGTAGCCAAAACTGAAATCGGCGACAGGATCCATGAAGGAGCGAAGGTTTCCCTGGAAGGCATCTTTCTGGGGGTCATAGTTCGTCAGTTTGCATGCCAGCACCTCATGGTCTTTGCCCGCTTCCAGTGCAGTCACCAGACTGGCATCTTCCGCCATGTCGGCGCTTGGCCGCTCAAACATCAGGTCGATGGCCAGCACACGCGGCTTACAGGCGTTGACGTCGTCAATGGTGGCGGCAATCTCGTCGCGTGTCCGCAAATCGGTAACGTCAACGAGAACGATGTCTGTGTAGAGCTCTTTGTTCTCACTCTGCTGCATCTCGTAATAGACATCGGTCATGGTAAAGTCGCTCAGTGCCCGAGAAAGCGGGTTAAAGATGCTCAGGTTCACCGTGACGGCTGCGCCAAGGCCGATGAGTAGCGTGAGTACAAGGCAGGTGAGCAGGTGCTCGATATGTAGCAGCCGCCATTTCTTCAGTTTATGATATATTCCCATCGTAATGTATCATTTTCGGTTTTCACTTCCTTGATTTTTTCTGTTCATTAGCTCTTTTTGTGTGCAAAGGTAAAAAAATAATTCTGAATGCCCAATAGTTTGCATGAAAAATGTATAATGATTGCCGTCGAAATCTTGCGGGAAAGGGAAAAAAACAGTACCTTTGCCGCTGCTTATGCGAAAAATATTGCACGTAGACATGGACCAGTTCTTTGCGGCTGTGGAGCAACGCGACCGCCCTGAACTGCGGGGCAAGCCGGTGGCCGTGGGCCACGATGCGGCGCGGGGCGTAGTGTCGACGGCCAGCTATGAGGCCCGGCGCTTTGGCGTTCACTCCGCCCAGTCGATGGTGGTGGCCAAGAGGCTCTGTCCGCAGCTCGTGGTGGTGGAGCCTCGCTTCCAGGCTTACAAGGAGGTGTCGATGCAGATACGTGCCATCTTTCAGGAATATACCGACTTGATTGAACCGCTTTCGCTTGACGAGGCTTTCCTCGATGTGACGGAGAACAAGCAGGGACTGCTGTTGGGTGTCGACTGTGCCCGGGCCATCAAGGAGCGCATCAGAGCGGTCACGGGTCTGACGGCCTCGGCAGGCGTCAGCTACTGCAAGTTCCTGGCGAAAATAGCGTCGGACTACCGCAAGCCCGATGGCCTCTGCGTCATCCATCCCGACCGTGCACAGCAGTTCATCGACCAGTTGCACGTGGACCGCATCTGGGGGGTAGGGCAGAAGACAGCAGAGCGCATGCATCGTATGGGTATCTTTACGGGTGCCGACCTGCGCCGGACGTCGCTGGAGCAGCTGGTGAGGGAGTTTGGAAAGATGGGGAGGGTGTTCTACGACTTTGCCCGCGGCATCGACGAGCGCCCCGTCATCACAGAATGGGAAAGGAAGTCGGTGAGCTGCGAGCAGACGTTTGCAGAAGACATCTTTCGGCCGGCGCAGATTACGATTGAGCTCTACCACACGGTGGAAGAGCTGGAGCGACGGCTGGCGAAGAGTGGCTTCGAGGGGCGGACGCTGACGCTGAAAGTGAAGTTTGCCGACTTCAGCCAGGTGACGCGCAGCGTGACTCAGGAATGTATCCTGCGCAAGAAAGATGAACTGCTGCCACTGGCCAAAAAGCTGATGGCCCAGGTGGACTATTCTCAGCAGCACCCCATCCGATTATTAGGTTTAGGCATCTCTGGTCATCGTGCTGAAACAGAGCAAGTTCCAGTCCCCCATCAGCGATGGACGGAACTGGAACTTGAATTCCTTCCTTGGTGACTTTCCTTTATCCCACCTGGCTACCGGGCTTCACGTCCTTGGTGGTGGTGACCACGCTCAGGCTCTCATCGGCATCGACGGCCGAGAGAATCATGCCCTGGCTCTCGATGCCCATCATCTTGCGTGGTGCGAAGTTGGCCACGAACAGGATGCGCTTGCCGATGAGTTCCTCGGGATGCTCATAGTACTGGGCGATGCCCGAGCAGATGGTGCGCTCCTGGGCGCTGCCGTCGTCGATGGTGAACTGCAGCAGCTTCTTCGACTTCTTCACTGGCTGACAATTCTTTACCAGTCCTACACGGATGTCGAGCTTCTCGAAATCCTCGAAGCTCACCGTGTCCTTGATGGCTGCGGGAGTCCATGCTGCTGCCTCGTTGGCCTTCTTCGTGGCCTCCAGCTTGTCGAGTTGCTTCTGTATGGTCTCGTCGTCAATTTTCTCGAAGAGCAGCTGCGGCTCGTTCAGCTGATGTCCCGCGGGCAGCAGGTCGATGCTTCCCAGCTGTTCCCAGTCGAGGTTCTGCTCGTTGATGAGCGAGCGCAACCGGTTGCTGGAGAAAGGCAGGAACGGACCGAAGGCAATGCTCAGATTGGCAACGAGTTGCAGGCAGACGTTAAGCACCGTCTCCACGCGCTTCGGGTCGGTCTTCCACACTTTCCACGGCTCACATTCGGTGATGTAGCGGTTGCCGATGCGGGCCAGGTTCATGGCCTCGAACTGGGCATCGCGGAACTTGAACTGCTCAAGCAGCACCTCTACCTTCTGCTTCACGTCCTTGAACTCCTCGATGGCGGCCTTATCGACGTCGAGCAGTTCGCCCCGCTCGGGGACGATGCCCTCCCAGTACTTCCACGTCAGCTGCAGGGCGCGGTTCACGAAGTTGCCGTAGACGGCCACCAGCTCGTTGTTGTTGCGGTCCTGGAAGTCCTTCCACGTGAAGTTATTGTCCTTCGTCTCTGGGGCGTTGGCGGTGAGCACGTAGCGTAGCACGTCCTGCTTGCCGGGGAAGTCGACCAAATACTCGTGGAGCCATACGGCCCAGTTGCGCGAGGTGGAAATCTTGTCGTTCTCCAGGTTCAGGAACTCGTTGGCGGGCACGTTGTCGGGCATGATGTAGCCACCATGGGCCTTCATCATCACGGGGAAGATGATGCAGTGGAACACGATGTTGTCCTTGCCGATGAAGTGCACCAGACGGGTGCTCTCGTCCTGCCACCACTGCTGCCAGGTGCCCCAGCGCTCAGGGTCGCGCTCGCAGAGCTCCTTCGTGTTCGACACATAGCCGATGGGGGCGTCGAACCATACGTAGAGCACTTTCCCCTCGGCACCCTCAACGGGCACGGGGATGCCCCAGTCGAGATCGCGGGTCATGGCGCGTGGCTGCAAGTCCATGTCGAGCCACGACTTGCACTGGCCGTAGACGTTAGGGCGCCACTCCTTGTGTTCCTCCAGAATCCATTGCTTCAGCCACTCCTGGTATTCGTTCAGCGGCAGGTACCAGTTCTTCGTCTCGCGGAGCACGGGCGTGGAGCCGCTGATGGTCGACTTGGGGTTGATGAGCTCCGTGGGCGAGAGGTCGCGGCCGCACTTCTCGCACTGGTCGCCGTAGGCCCCCTGGTTGTGGCAGTGAGGGCACTCGCCGGTGACGTAACGGTCGGCCAGGAACTGGCGGGCCTCCTCGTCGTATAGCTGGGTCGTCGTCTCCTCGGTCAGCTTGCCCTCGTCGTAGAGTTTGCGGAAGAAGTCGGCGGCAAACTGGTGGTGGGTCTTCGACGTGGTGCGGCTGTAGATGTCGAACGAGATGCCGAAGTCTTCGAACGACTCCTTAATCATCGCGTGGTAGCGGTTCACCACGTCCTGTGGCGTGATGCCCTCCTTGCGCGCGCGAATAGTAATAGGTACGCCGTGTTCGTCGCTTCCTCCGATGAACATCACCTCGCGTTTCTTGGCGCGAAGGTAGCGTACGTAGATGTCGGCCGGCACGTAGACGCCAGCCAGATGGCCGATGTGCACGCCGCCGTTGGCATAGGGCAGGGCAGCGGTCACGGTCGTACGTTGGTAGTTCTTCTGTGTCATATATTATTTTCGTTTTTCAAAATTTGGCTGCAAAGGTACTAAAAAGTTAGGAGTTAGGAGTTAGGAGTTAGGAGTTATTTTTCGTGCCTTAATTTTTTTTATCTTTTTGAGTCGCCTCCTAACTCCTCACTACCATGAGGTCGAGCAGCTGGCCGAAGTGTTCTATCTGCACCATGCCGGGATGCTCGAAATGCTCGTGATGCTCCAGCTGCCACGTCACGTGGAAGGGGATGTAGACCGCCTGACAGCCGATAGCCAGCGCCGGGGCGATGTCGCTCTTCAGCGAGTTGCCCACCATGAGCATCTGCTCAGGGGCTATCTGTAGCTTGTGGCAGAGGGCGTGGAATTCGGCCTCGCCTTTGTCGCTTGTTATTTCCACATGGTCGAAATAGGGCAGCAGGCCCGAGCGCTGCAGCTTGTGCTCCTGGTCGAGCAGTTCGCCCTTGGTGAAGGCGACGAGTGATTTGAGATTTGAGGTCTGCGATGGAAGGATGGCGCTGTGCAGCGCTTCCAGCGTCTCTTTCACCTCGGGCAGCGGCGTGCAGGGGAACTCGAGCAGGCCGTAGCACTCGTTCAGTATCTGGCTGATGGTGGCAGCGGGCATCTCGTTGCGACTGACGCGCATGGCCGTCTCAAGCATCGACAGCGTGAAGGCCTTCACACCGTAGCCCAGCAGCCGCATGTTCTTCCGCTCGGTGGCGAAGAGCTCCAGGGCTGCCGTCTCGCGGTCAACCCAGGGCGTCAGCTCGTCATAGAGGTGCTGCATCACCCGTTCAAAATGGCCCTGGCAGTCCCAGAGCGTGTCGTCGGCATCGAAGGCCACGACGGTTATCTTTTCTCTGTTCATGGTTCGTTTTCAAAAATGGTGAACGTGGCTGGCAGGTTCGACAGCAGAATCTCCTGCCGCCGGTCGGCGTCGGTGTTGAAGGCGATGTACCACGACGGTGGAAGCTCCAGCCACAGGCCGTCGTAGTCCGACGGTTCTTCGGTGCTGGGGCAAAGGGTGAGCGTGGCCTCCATGTTGGGAAATCCACCGCCCGTCTGCCTGTTGAATTCCTTCTGGCGTTTGTCCTCGCCGCCGTCGCGTCCGGCAAAGTACATCTTGTAGCGCACCTCCTTAGGGTAGAGCGTGCCGTCAGTGCGCTCGCCGTAGCTGACGTGGTAGTCGCGTGTCCACGTGTCGATGCGATAGCCGAAGGCACGGGCCATCGCATACATCATCGTGGCGATGCGCTCCTGGCGGTTGGTCTTCGTGCCCGTAAAGCGCTGTGCGCTCAGCACCACGTGGCGCAGCGTGTCTACGATGATGCGGCCGCGGTCGTCGGACTCTTTCTTCGAGCGGAAGCGCAGCTCCACCTCGTCGGGAGTACGCCCCTCGTAGTCGGCATTGTGGTAGAAACGGTGCGAGCGGATGAAGGTGTTGTCGAGGTCGGCCATGAAGTCCTCGTAGAGCATGCGCCGCAGGTTGCTCGTGTCGGTCAGGCGGGTGCTGTCGGCACTGACGATGTCGGCCCTGTCGGCCACGATGGCATAGCGCCCGTGCTGAGCACTCCTCATGCGCAGCAGGCCGGTCAGGTGGAAACGGTATATGGTGTTCGTGCTGATGCTCTGCGTGCGGTAGTCGTAGCGTTCGCAACCCTCGTGGCTGAAGTAGTGCGCTTCCTTCTGCCTGACCACGGCTTTCAGCGTGCGGCGAATCCACTCAGGCTCGCGGTTGGTGACGACCACCTCAGCCGTCGACTGGTACTTCGGCTGCAGGAAAATGGTGTCGGAGAGACGGCTTACCTGGCGGCGCTCATAGCTGAGGTGCGACACCGTAAGCCTGTGGAAGTCGAACCCCACCTCGGCCACGCCCTCCTCGTCGCTGATGCTGGAGCGAAAGCGTCCGTTCTCCTTGGTGTAGAGCGAAGCACGCACGATAGGCTCATGCGACACCGCATCTGCCACGACTACTTTCCTCCCTGACGGCTGAGCATTCGCAATGGCTGCGGCCAGGAAGAAAAGGACGGTGAACTCTGTTGTAAAGTCTCTCAACACTCAACTCTCAACACTCAACTATTCAAAGAACTTGAAGAAAAACACGATGGCGGCCTTCGCTGCAGGTACATCCTTGGCATAGCCCACGGTGCGGTAGTTGCCGTCCTGTATGGTGCCGTCGCTCTTCACGTGGCCGATGGTGCGGTAGCTGCCGTCCTGTATGGTGCCGTCGTCCTTCACGTGGCCCACGATGCGGTAGCTGCCGTCCTGTATGGTGCCGTCGTCCTTGATGTGCCCTACGGTGCGGTAGCGGCCATCCTGCACCGTGCCGTCGCTTTTGATGTGGCCGATGGTGCGGTAGCTGCTGTCCTGCACCGTGCCGTCGCTCTTGATGTAGGCTGCCGTGCGATAGCTGCTGTCCTTCACGGTCTGTGCCCCGCCGCACAGGCAGAGGCCCAGCAGGAGCACCAGCGTCAGTAGAATTCTTCTCATCTGTCGTCCTGTTTTTTGGTTTTCATCTGCAAAAATAGCGATTATTATTCATTTTTGCTAATTACTTTGCATTAAAAAACGCTAAATCTTATGTTGATAGATAATCAATGTACGATTGCCGCACCCTCTTTGCCGCTAATGCCGTTAACGGCACCAAGGGTGGCAACGAGGCCTCCTACCTGTCGCAGCTCGTCCAAACCTCCGTCGAGTATGCTGCGATGCCATCGCAGCTCACGCCGCCCGCGTCACCCTCCTTCCTTAGCTCAAATGTCAAAATTTTTCACAGAACATTTTCTTCACGGCGGCAGAGCATTCTGGAGTGAAAAATGGCCGTTCTGGCCCCTCTTCCAACCCTCGCCCGATGAAAAACAGGCTGCAAAAGACGAAAAATTGCATACAGACCCCACTTCTGTGCACGTTTTTTGCTTCTATTTTGCCCCTTTTCGCGTTTTTGTAAGCACGCCAAATTTTCAAAAGTCAACGCCAAATTTTTCTGCGGCGTTGACTTTTTTTTCTCAGCGAACCCCTTTTATTGCCAAAATTGAACCAACTCTCTGACAATCAATTATTTAGTAAACCCTCTCAAAATTCGCTTATTTTCGTCCAAAAGTTCTTTCGTGGAGAATTTTTGAAATATGGAGGCCAAAAATGGCCATTTTGTCAAATTTATTCAAAAAAGAAAATGAAAAATAGAAAGGGTAGGGCTATGCACAAATAGGATAATGCTGTATCATTGAATAATAATCCGACAACCGCGGTTATTCAGTCATTAAGACTATTCCGCCATGAAACCATTTGCAGAACTGCTGCAATGGGGCTCTTGCCGTTAAAAAACATTAAGCCGGATGTAAAAATGAGTGTATACAGGCAGGAAAGTGAAATAAAAATGCTACCTTTGCACCCGATTTTGAAAACCGCTTCTTATTCCAATGCAAAATCGAAGCGTTTGTTCTTTCATCATCATCATCAAATAAGCATCAATCCCGTAGAAACAGAATTCTAATCATTATTATATGTACACCAAACAGGAGTTAGAACAGATGGATGTGACTCAGCTGATGGACATTGCCTCACAGCTGGGCGTGAAGGTTTCGCAGAACGACGAACTTGAAACCGTCATCTATGACATTCTCGATAAAGCAGCCATTGACAGTGCCGCCAATGAGACCGTGGCACCCAAGCGCAAGCGCACACGGATTGCGAAGAAGGATCCCGACCACGTCTATACCGTTAATGGTAAAGATGGTGAGAACCACGACGTGAAGAGCCAGAAGGGCAGGACGGTAGAGGCCCCGTCGCTATTTTCCGACCTTCCCGTAGGTGGGGAAAAGGCATTGGAAGCACCAGCCAAGGTGGCCGACCCGCTGGCAGCCTTCCCCAAGCACCGTGGCCGGAAGTCGAAGGCCGAGCTGGCGGCTATTGCTGCCGCTGAGGCTGCCATGACGGCCAGCAAGGAAGAGGCGGAAATGGTTGACGATGTGCCTGAAGCCACGCATACGGATGAGGCCGATGCCAGCGTGTCGACGGAACTGCTGGAACAGCTTCAGGAGAAGATGGCGCGCCACAACGAGGACGGCATGCAGTCCGAGGGGGAACAGATGGCGGCTGAGGGAGCTGCTTATAATAATATGAACGAGATGGACCCCGACGTGTGGATGGATGACCCCGGCGACGGCACTGACTTCATCACCGTAGTGGACTTGCCCATTGAGGACCAGAGCGCCATTCCGACGCTTGACATCTTCGACCGCCCGCTGGCTCCGCAGCAGCCGGAAGTGATGATTGCCCCTGTTCAGCAGCAGCCCGCTGCCAACGGCGGTGGCCGCTATGATTTTTCCGACATCATCACCGGCAACGGCGTGCTCGAGATTCTTCAGGATGGCTATGGCTTCCTGCGTTCGAGCGACTACAACTACCTTTCCTCGCCCGACGACATCTACGTCTCGCCCCAGCAGATTAAGAGGTATTCGCTGAAGACGGGCGACGTGGTGGACTGCACCGTCCGTCCGCCGCACGACAATGAGAAGTATTTTGCCATGTCGACGGTGAACAGCATCAACGGGCGCAACCCGGAGGAAGTGCGCGACCGCGTGAGCTTCGAGCACCTGACGCCCCTCTTCCCCGAAGAGAAATTCCAGCTGACGGGCGACGCCCAGACCACCAACCCCTCGACACGCATCGTTGACCTTTTCGCACCCATCGGCAAGGGCCAGCGCGCGCTGATTGTGGCCCAGCCCAAGACGGGTAAGACCATCCTGATGAAGAACATTGCCAATGCCATTGCCGCCAACCATCCCGAAGCATACATCATGATGCTGCTCATCGACGAGCGCCCGGAAGAGGTGACCGACATGGCACGCACGGTGAATGCCGAGGTCATCGCCTCGACCTTCGACGAGCCTGCCGACCGCCACGTGAAGATTGCCGGCATCGTGCTGGAGAAAGCCAAGCGCATGGTGGAATGTGGCCACGACGTGGTCATCTTCCTCGACTCCATCACCCGTCTTGCACGAGCATATAATACGGTAGCCCCTGCCAGCGGCAAGGTGCTCACCGGCGGCGTTGACGCCAATGCCCTGCAGAAGCCAAAGCGCTTCTTCGGTGCAGCACGTAAGATTGAGAACGGCGGCTCGCTGACCATCATCGCTACCGCACTCGTTGACACGGGGTCGAAGATGGACGAGGTGATCTTCGAGGAGTTCAAGGGAACGGGCAACAGCGAAATACAGCTCGACCGCATGCTCTCGAACAAGCGCATCTTCCCGTCGATGAACCTGGTGCAGTCGAGCACGCGCCGCGACGACCTGCTGCAGGATCAGACCACGCTGAACCGCATGTGGATTATCCGCAAGTTCATTGCCGAGATGAACCCCATCGAAGCCATGAACACGGTCTACGACCGACTGGTGCAAAGCAAGAACAACGAGGAGTTCCTCATGTCAATGAACGGATAGACAGCATGACGATGAAATGGAGTGTATTGTGCCTGGCTGCTGCGGCCATGCTGCTGGTGGCCTGCAAAGACAAGAAGTCGGCCAGCAATGAGATTATCACTACCGACTACGAGGTTCCCCAGCCGAAGGCTCCCATCGCTATGGCTGACAAGACGGACAGGACGGACGTGGAGTGGGTGGAAGGCCGTCGCTACATGGTGAAAGTGGCACGCATGGCCGTTGACTCGCTGCCGAAGGTGTCGAATGCCTACGGACAGCAATTCATTGACAATCTGGTGGATGTACAGGTGATGCGGGCCGACAGCTCGGTCTTCTTCCATCGGCGCTTCACGAAGTCGGCCTTTGCCAACTGGCTTGCCGGAGAATACAAGAAGAATGCCATACTGCAAGGCATCAGTTTTCAGCGCGCTGAAGGTGACAACCTGCTCTTCGTGGCATGGCTCAACTATCCGGAGTCAGGCGAGGACGAAGCCGTAGACCTGCAGCTATCGGTGAGCCGTCTGGGCGACGTAAGCATAGCGCCGTTCGACGAGAACGACCGTGACGACCTGAAAATGATGGACGAGGAAGAGGAGTAGGGGAGCTGCTTATTCAGAAAACAGCTCTCCTTCCTGAGAGTGAACAAAGGCGTATTGATTGATGCGCCTTTTTTCTTTGAGTAATTGTTCGAGGATGGCGAAACGCTCGGCCCGCTGGGCTGACAGCTGACCGTGACTGATGAGCTTGCGGTTGTACTTAATCCAGTTGAGCATCTGACGTTCTTCTGCGGCGTACTTTGAAGGACGGTGCCCATGCGTCTTGATGAAATCTACGATTTCCTTGTAGTGCTCTTCCCATCGGTTGCCGGCAATATTTTCAACATGGGAGAAGGGCGACTCTGCCACGTGAGGTCCAGCTTCTGCATGCTGTCGAAGATGAGGTTGACGCCTTTTTCGGTGAAGGCTTCCAGCGGGAGATGACCGGAATTGACACAGATGGTGAAGATGTTGGCTGCCACGCCTGCCTGAACGCCCAACGGGGCATTCTCGATGACGATGGCCTCCCAGGGCTTCAGACCTCCGGCCCTCTTCAGCCCCTGCAGATAGGGGTCGGGGTAGGGCTTGCCACGCTTCACGTCATAAGCTGTCACGATGTGGTCGCGCTGGAGGTATTTGCCAAAGTCCTGCTGAAGGCGGTCGATGAGTGGCCGCTGTCCGCTGCCGGTTACCACGCAAATGGCTATGCCCTGATGATGAAGCTTTTCCATGAGATTGAGAACTCCTGGCATGATGGGGGGATTTGGCATCAGGTGGAACAGTCGCGTCTTCTCATCATACATGCGCTGGGCTGTTTGGGCGTAGATGCGCCGGCCCTGCTGTTCCCGCACCATCTGCTTAATGGTGTCGATGCCTCGCTGCCCTTCTGTGGCATAAGCCTGTTCGGCGGTCATGCTGATGCCGAACTTGGCCATCGACTCGTGCCAGGCCTTTGCATGATTGGGCATAGAGTCATAGAGCACGCCATCCATGTCGAAGAGCACGGCTTTAGGGACAAGCGCCTTAAAGCCGTGCTTCTCAAGATATAGATCTATAGCGGAATCGAATTCTTCTCTTTTCACTTGACAGTGGAAGCAAACTATTTCCCTTTACAATTTACTTCTCACTTTCAAGACGTTCCTTGATGGCTTTGCTCTCAGCCTCGTAGCCGGGCTTGTCGAGCAGGGCGAACATGTTCTTCTTGTAGGCCTCCACGCCGGGCTGGTTGAAGGGATTCACGCCGAGCACGTTGCCGCTGATGCCGCAGCCAATCTCGAAGAAGTAGATGAGCTGGCCCAGGTAGAACTCGTTCAGGCGTGGCACGCTGATGCGGATGTTGGGCACGCCACCGTCGACGTGCGCCAGGCGCGTGCCCAGCTCGGCCATCTTGTTCACCTCGTCCACACGCTTGCCAGCCAGGAAGTTCAGTCCGTCCAGGTTCTCTTCGTCTTCAGGGAAGAGCAGCTTCTTCTCAGGCTCCTCAATGCTGATGACGGTCTCGAAGATGGTGCGCTCGCCATCCTGAATCCATTGGCCCATAGAGTGCAGGTCGGTGGTGAAGTCGACGCTGGCGGGGAAGATGCCCTTCTTGTCCTTGCCCTCGCTCTCGCCGTAGAGCTGCTTCCACCATTCAGAGACGAAGTGCAGCTTGGGCTGGTAGTTCACCATGATTTCAATCTTCTTGCCATTCTGGTAGAGGCCGTTGCGCACGGCGGCATACTGGGCTGCCAAGTTCTCGGCGAAGGGAATGTTCTTGCCGCAGGCCTTCTCCATCTGCTGGGCACCCTCTACGAGCGCCTTGATGTCGAAGCCGGCGCAGGCGATGGGCAGCAGTCCCACGGGGGTGAGCACCGAGAAGCGTCCGCCCACATTGTCGGGAATGATGAAGCTCTTGTAGCCCTCCTTGTCGGCACAGGTGCGGGCAGCGCCGCGCTTGGCGTCGGTGACGGCCACGATGACCTTCTTTGCCTCTTCCTTGCCACGCTGGGCCTCGCACTGCTTCTTCAGCAGACGGAAGGTGAGGGCGGTCTCGGTGGTGGTGCCGCTCTTCGAGATGTTGATGACGCCGAACTTCTTGCCCTTCAGGTACTCGGTGAGTTCAAAGAGATAGTCCTCGCCGATGTTGTTGCCGGCAAAGAGAATGGCGGGCTTGGGGCTTTGCAGCCAGCCGAACGAATTGCTAAGTGCCTCGATGACGGCTTTGGCACCCAGGTAGCTGCCTCCGATGCCGGCCACCACGATGGCCTCGCAGTTGTCGCGCAGCACCTTGGCCGTGGCTTCAATCTCGGCGATGAAGTCAGGAGTGATTTCTGTGGGCAGATGGAGCCAGCCTAGGAAGTCGTTACCGGGGCATGTTCCGTTCTCAAGGGCCTCTTGTGCGGCCTTCACTTTCGGCTCGAAAGCCTCCACGGCGCCAGCTTCCAGGAAGCAGGCAGCCTTTGTGATGTCAAGACTAATGTTCTTCATTGTTCTATGGTTGAGTTTTTATTGTTGAAAGTTTTGCGATTATTGCTTAAAGATGGTGCTTCTTCAGCTCTGCGTCCATCTGCTGCTGCAGCTCGCGGGCCTTGTTGCCGGCAATCTCTGCGAAGTGGTCGTCTTGCGAGGCGTAGATGATGGCGCGGCTGGAGTTCACCAGCAGGCCGCACTCGTCGTTCATGCCGTAGAGGCACACCTCTTCGAGCGAGCCGCCCTGGGCACCCACGCCGGGGACGAGCAGGAAGTGGTGGGGCACAATCTCGCGAACCGTCTCGAACATCTTGCCCTGCGTGGCGCCCACGACGTACATCATGTTCTCGTCCGTGCCCCATTGCTGGGAAGTCTTGAGCACCTTTTCAAACAGACGCTCACCCTTGAAATTCCCCGGTCCCCAGCGGCCGATGAGGGGAGTGTGAAGGGGAGTGAGCTGGAAATCCTCTGACCCTTTGTTGGAGGTGAGGGCGAGCAGCACCACCCATTTGCCTTCGTATTGCAGGAACGGTGTCACCGAGTCCTCGCCCATGTAAGGGGCCACGGTGAGTGCGTCCACGTCGTACTCCTCAAAGAAAGTGCGGGCGTACATCTGCGAGGTGTTGCCGATGTCGCCGCGCTTCGCATCGGCGATGATGAGATGGTGGGGGTGATGCTCTTTCAGGTATTTTATCGTCTTCACGAACGTCTCCATACCTTTCAGCCCATAGGCTTCATAGAATGCCAGGTTGGGCTTGTAGGCCACGCAGTAGGGCGCCGTGGCGTCGATGATGGCGCGGTTGAACTCAAACACGGGGTCGTAGAGGTCGAGGACGCACTGCGGCATCTTCTTCGGGTCTGTGTCCAGACCCACGCAGAGGAAAGAGCGCTTCTGCTTGATTTGCTGTATCAGTTCTTGTCTTGTCATTTGTCTATCAATTTTTTCTTTCTTGTGTGGTGCTTATAGTTCTGATTCCTTCATCCTTTCAGCATTCTCGGCGACGGTCAGCGCGTCAATCATGGGCTGGATGTCGCCACCGAGGAAGCCCTGCAGGTCATGCGTCGTGTAGCCGATGCGGTGGTCGGTCACGCGGCCTTGAGGGAAGTTGTAGGTGCGAATCTTGGCCGAGCGGTCACCGGTAGAGACGAGCGTCTTGCGGCGTGAGGCGATGTCATCGACGTACTTCTGATGCTCCTTGTCGTAGATGAACGTATAGAGGCGGGAAAGGGCGCGTTCCTTGTTCTTCGGCTGGTCGCGGGTCTCAGTGCATTCGATGAGAATTTCCTCGGTTTCACCCGTATTGGGATTTTTCCACATATAGCGCAGACGGACACCCGATTCCACCTTGTTCACGTTCTGGCCACCGGCACCGCTGGAGCGGAACGTATCCCACTTGATTTCGCCCTCGTTGATGTGCACCTCGAACTTGTCGGCTTCGGGCAGCACGGCCACCGTAGCAGCCGAGGTGTGCATGCGGCCCTGTGTCTCGGTGGCAGGAACACGCTGCACGCGGTGCACTCCGCTTTCGTACTTCAGAGTGCCGTAGACATCGGCACCACTCACGGCGAAGTCGATTTCCTTATAGCCCCCAACGGCACCTTCGCTCACGTCGGTCACGCTGAGCTGCCAGCCCTTGGAGTCGCAGAAGCTCTTATACATCTTAAACAGGTCGCCAGCGAAAAGGCATGCCTCGTCGCCACCCGTTCCGGCACGAATCTCCATCTGCACATTCTTAGCGTCTTCGGGGTCTTTGGGAATCAGCGCAATCTTTATCTCCTCCTCCAGCTTGGGCTGCAGGGCCTCGTTGGTGGCCAGCTCCTCGCGGGCCATCTCCTTCATTTCGGGGTCGTCCTCATTGGCAAGAATATCCTTGGCTTCCTTGATGCCGTTCAGGCAGGCGATATAACGGCGACGGGCATCCATGATGTCGCTCAGATCCTTATATTCCTTTGTCAGCTTCACAAAACGCTGCTGGTCACCAATCACATTTGGGTCGGTGATTAGCGTCGAAACCTCCTCGAAACGGGCTTCCAACCCATCGAGTTTTTCTAAAATACTGTTGTTCTCCATAATTGTGTGCAAAGATACAAAAAAACGAGAGAAATGCAAAGGAAAAGCGCTTTTTTCTTGGTAATGATATAGCAGTTGACCTGTTTGTAAGTAGTCGTACCTGCCGATAAAGCTCCGAATGGCCCATTCTTATTGCGCACAAAGAAAAGCCGAGCAACTCGAAAGACCTCTTGCTTCCCCACAGCAGCAGGGATGAGAGGAAAAAGGCGGCGACAAATTGGGACCAGGCCACACCGGAGCGGGAAAAAAGCCTCGCCTTTTCCGTTGGCAGCGGACGGGGACGATATTGGCAGCGGCCGCTGCCAATAATGGCAGCGGGCGGGAAAATTAATGGCAGCGCTTGCTGCCTTCCCTGCTGAGAATAGGGGGAGCTACGCACAAATGCTATATCATGGCCTTTTTCTTTTCTCTATAGTTCAATCTCTTTTCCAAGCAAACGGCGCCGTTTCCTGATGAAAACGGGCTGTTTACAAAAGAAAACGGCACCGTTTCCAGATGAAAACAGCGCCGTTTTTTTCGGAAGTCTTGACTTCCGGTTAATTAGGGCTTTAATAGTCGAAGACGCCGAACTCGCTTTTGATGGTGAGCGAGCGAGGTCCTTCCTCGATGTGGCCCACCACCTGGGCGTCGATGTTGAATGCCTTGCTGATGCCTATGACCTGCTCGGCCACTTCGGGGCGAACGTAGATTTCCATGCGATGGCCCATGTTGAACACCTGGTACATCTCGCGCCAGTCGGTGCCGCTGCATTCGTGAATCACCTGGAACAGCGGGGGAACTGGGAACATGTTGTCCTTGACGACGCGGCAGTTCTCGCCTACGAAATGAAGCACTTTGGTCTGTGCGCCACCCGTGCAGTGCACCATGCCGTGGACCTCGGGGCGCAGCTCGTCGAGCAGGCGCTTGATGACGGGAGCGTAGGTGCGGGTGGGGGAGAGCACCAGCTGGGCGGCATCAGGGAGGGGCTGACGTGATACGTCAGCATACGGGACTCTGTCTGTTAGGGCGTACTTACCGCTGTACACCAGGTCTTTGGGTACGGCGTGGTCATAGCTTTCTGGATAGCGCTCAGCCAGGTATTTGGCGAAGACATCGTGGCGTGCGGAAGTTAATCCGTTGCTGCCCATGCCGCCATTATAGCGGTGCTCGTAGGTGGCCTGACCCGTGGAACTGAGTCCCACGATGACATCGCCCGGACGAATGTTTGCGTTGTCAATCACATCCCTACGTTTCATACGGCAAGTGACGGTGCTGTCTACGATGATGGTGCGAACGAGGTCGCCCACGTCGGCCGTCTCACCGCCAGTGGGCCAGATGCCAATGCCCATCTGGCGTAGCTCACTAAGCAGTTCGTCGGTGCCGTTGATGATGGCCGAGATAACTTCGCCGGGAACCAGCATCTTGTTGCGCCCGATGGTAGAGCTGACAAGAATGTTATCGGTAGCGCCCACGCAGAGCAGGTCGTCTGTGTTCATCACGATGGCGTCCTGGGCTATGCCTTTCCAGACGGATAGGTCGCCCGTTTCTTTCCAATACATGTAGGCCAGCGATGACTTAGTGCCAGCACCGTCGGCGTGCATGATATTACAGTACGCTGGATCGCCCCCCAGAATGTCGGGGATGATCTTGCAGAAGGCCTGTGGGAAGAGACCCTTGTCAATGTTCTTGATAGCAGCGTGGACGTCTTCCTTGGCTGCTGAGACGCCACGCTGCATATAACGGTTGTCCATTTGTAAATCAGTTAGATTTAGGGAACCACTTGCTGAAGCCCCAGTTCTTGATGACGCTCCAGTCTGGATTGGCAATGCGCTTCAGGGTGAACGGCTCAAAGACATTGGTATCGATAAAGATCTGCCCCTTTAGCTCGTTCTCAGAAGCCTCAACATACATGAACTCATAATCGTAATCTGGGGCGTAGCTGCCACTACGGTAGATTCTCAGCCTCGTATCGTAGATGTCTTTCCAGACCTCTTCTTCCTCCTCACAGGAGGCAAGCGTGCCAAGGGCGGCAAAGGCTGTCAAGTCAAATAACAGAAAATTCTTTTTCATTGGTTATTCTTCTTACTTTCTGCTGAGGTCGGTAGTGTTCTCCGCCGTTCCTGCAGGTGCCTCATAGATTTAGAATTTAACATCCGGTGCCTTCTGTGCCTCAGCGTCAGCCTCAAACTTCGCCATTTTGTCGAAGCCAAAGATGCCAGAAAGCAGCGAGTTGGGGAACTTGCGAATCTTCAGGTTGTAGGTCTGCACGGCATCGTTGAACTTGTTGCGCTCCTCGTTAATGCGGTTCTCCGTTCCTTCAAGTTGCACTTGCAAGTCCTTGAAGTTCTCGTTGGCTTTCAGTTCGGGGTACTGTTCCTGTACCACCATCAGTCGGCCCAGTGCCTGCGACAGCTCGCCCTGTGCTGCCTGGAACTCTTTCAGCTTCTCGGGGGTGAGATTCTCAGGATCGACTGTGATTGATGTGGCCTTGGCACGGGCGTTAATGACTCCTTCGAGGGTTTCCTTCTCATGAGAGGCGTAGCCCTTGACCACTTCCACCAGATTGGGGATGAGGTCGGCACGGCGCTGATAGGCCGACTGCACCTTGGCCCAGGCCGTGGTGGCACTTTCTTCTTCTTTTACCATACCATTGTAGGCAGAGATGGCCCACAGAGCGATGACTGCCACTACGGCACCGATAATCAGGGTGTTCTTCGAGAGTCCACCAGTCTTTGTTGCGTTGTTACTCATAAAGATTTAATGTTTAGTTAATATTATCTGTGTATTTTTTATCTTAACACCTAAATGCGCCTTGTCCTACCATCGGCCTCCGGCACCTCCACCGCCGAAGCTGCCTCCGCCATAGCCTCCGGAGTGGCCTCCGCCACCGAAGCCTCCGCCACCGAAGCCTCCGCCGCGTGAACTTCTGCCCGACCTTCCATGAGAGGATGGTACGTAGTGGGGATTGCCCATCAGCTGATTCATGCCTATGGTGGTTCCCACTTTACGGCCCATTCTGCCGCAGAAAGCCCCCCATCCGCCTAAAAGCAGGGGGTAGAGCAGCAGGCTGGTTCCGCTGCCTTCGTCGTCCTTCTTGGAACTGGTCAGCTCTGACATCTGCGGCATCTCCTTTTTTTGCATGTAGGCGTAGATGCCACGCGCCAGGTAAAGCATGCCGCTGTCAGGCTGTTCGGCCTTCATGCTTGGAATGAGGTATGCGTTAGCCAGTCGGCCACATTCAGCATCGGTGAGGTCAGCTTCCAGACTTCGTCCGACAGCTATATGGTAGCTGTGGTCGAGATAGCCAACGACGATGACCAGTCCACGATCGTCACGACCCACGCCGTATTTGTTGCCAACGTCAATGGCCATGCGGTAGGGGTCGTCGCCGTCGATGTGGCCTACAACAATCATGGCTGACTCAATGCCGATGGTGTCGTCAAGCATGCCCAGTGTCTCGTTAATGCTGGCCACTGTGCTTTCGGAAAGGATACTGTCGGGATTGGACACATAGAGACTGTGGTCCTGCATGTGGGGCAGCACGATGGTCTCGGCACTCCATGAGCGGCTGTCGGCCAGCGTAGTTTCATCGGGGCCTACGAAGGAGCCGAATCCAAACGAGCCTGCCATCGCAGTGGCTACGGCTCCGGCGGCTGCCAGCCGCTTCCACGAACTGCCCACGGTGATGGGCTGCCCCTGGTCGGTGACCTCCCACACGCTGAGCTGGGCTTTGCGCTCGCGCTCGTAGTCCTTCTTCAGCTCGTTGTACTCCTGGGTGTTCTTCGTGCCAGCAATTTTAGCGTTGTAATCCGACGTGAGTCGGTTGAGGATGTTTCTCCGCTCCTGGATGGTCTCTAACTGACTGGCATTCTTCTTGTTGATGCCATAGCCAACGGCGGCAAGGCCGATAATGCCAAGGGCAAGGACGGGCAAAATGGTTGACGACATGTCGCTGTCGCCGCTGTCCTTGCCTACCATATAAGCAACGACAAGCAAGACGCCAACAACGAGAAATATCAGGCATCCACGTGACTCCAGGGAAGATTTGCCTGAGTTTTTTGCCGCATTGCTGGCTTCGATTAGTGATTGGTTCGTTTGGTCCATGTATTTGCTATTAATGTTGTGCTATTCTTTGCCCTGCCAGAACTCCCACGAGGCGAAGGCCTGCAGCAGCAGCATTTCGAGACCGTTCTTGACGGCGGCACCGTGTTCAGCACCTTTCTTCATGAAGAGCGTCTCGTCGGGGTTGTAGATAAGGTCGTAGAGGATGTTGTGCTCGTCGAGTGCCTCATAGGGCAGAGTGGGGCACGTGTCGATTTTTGGAAACATGCCCAGCGGCGTGCAGTTAACAATAACCTGATACTCATGGACCACATCGGGCGTGATGCTCTCGTACTGGATAGTGCCCGGTCGCTCATAGCGGCTGACGAAAACAGACTCGATGCCGAGTGATTTCAGGCCATAGGCAACAGCTTTAGAAGCACCGCCCGTGCCCAGTACGAGTGCCTTCTTGTGGTAGCGCTCCAGCATGGGCTCAATGCTCTGCGTGAATCCGATGACGTCGCTGTTGTAGCCTCGCAGCAGAATCTTCTTGCCGTCGTGAACGACGCGAATGACGTTGACGGCGCCAATGGCACGGGCTTCTGGGCTGATGTAGTCGAGATATTCCATCACCTTCTCCTTGTAGGGGATGGTCACGTTGAGTCCTTTCAGTTCGGGATTCTGGCTGAGAACCTCGTTGAGCTCTTCGATGGTAGGAATCTCGAAGTTTACATACTTGGCGTTGATGCCTTCGTCGGCAAAACGTTGGTTGTGGTAGCCAATGGAGAACGAATGCCCCAGTGGATAGCCTATCAGTCCGTACTTTTCCATCTTGCTGTTTACAATGTTTTCAGATTTCCTATTAACAATTGGGCAGAAGCCCTACTTCGTAGCCGTATAGAGGGTGCAGATGCCGAAGGTGAGCCTGCGGAAGGAGGTTTCCCTGAAACCGGCCTGCCGGAGTATCTCCATCATCAGCTCTCCCTGCGGGAAAGCCTCGATGGTCTTCGTCAGATAAGTGTAGGCGCTCTTGTCTTTCGAAACGAGACGCCCATAGACCGGCAACACCGTGTGGCTGTAGATTCTGAAGAGCTGCTTCATCGGGAATCTGACAGGTGTCGTCAGCTCCACGATGCTCAGATGTCCTCCGGGTTTCAGCACGCGGCACATCTCGCTCAGCCCTCGGTCGAGGTTGGCGAAGTTGCGAATGCCGAAAGCCGCCGTCACGGCATCGAATGAGCCTTCGTTGTAGGAGAGGTTCAGACAATCTTCCTTGGCAAAAGAGATAACCGCTTCCAGCCCCGCCTTCTTCACCTTCTTGGCGCCCACGGCCATCATGCCTTCGCTGATGTCGGCCCCTACGAGCTGCTTTGGATGAAGCATCTGTGCGGCGAGGATGGCGAAGTCGCCCGTGCCCGTGGCAATGTCGAGCATCGTCTGGGGCTTATAGGGCTCCAGCAGGCGAATGGCCTTGCGCCGCCAGCCGCGGTCGATGTTCCACGAGAGGCGATGGTTCAGCTTGTCGTAGTTGGGGGCAATGTTGTCGAACATGGCCTCCACCTGCTGCGCCTTCTCTCCCTCGTGATAGGGGTTTATCTCTTCTTGCCGATACATATATTAATGTTTATTAGCCAGGTAATTGCTGACGTTGCGCTCTATGCGGGCAGCGATATCGCCGGTCTCGGTGGCGCGGTCGAACTTCTCGCCCACGATGTGCTCGTAGAGCTCGATGTAGCGCTCGCTGACGCTCTCGGCATACTCGTCGGTAATCTCGGGCATCACCTGACCAGGCTCATTCATGAAGTCGTGCTCAATGAGCCACTGGCGCACGAACTCCTTGGAAAGCTGGCGCTGCGGTTCGCCCTTGGCCAGTTTCTCCTCGTAGCCGTCAGCATAGAAGTAGCGGCTGCTGTCGGGGGTGTGAATCTCGTCGATGAGATACACTTTTCCGTCGCGCTTGCCGAACTCATACTTCGTGTCGACCAGAATCAGGCCCCGCTTGGCGGCAATCTCCTGACCGCGGGCAAAGATGCGCCGGGTGTAGTCCTCCATCACGGCATAGTCTTCTTTCGAGACGATGCCCTGTGCAATGATTTCCTTGCGCGAGATGTTCAGGTCATGCCCCTCGTCGGCCTTGGTCGTCGGGGTGATGATAGGCTCGGGGAAGCGCTCGTTCTCCTTCATGCCGTCGGGCAGGCGGACACCGCAGAGCTCGCGACAGCCGTTTTTGTACTCACGCCAAGCCGAACCGGTAAGGATGCTGCGGATGATCATTTCCACGCGGAAGCCCTCGCACTTCAGACCCACGGTCACCATCGGGTCGGGCGTAGCCAGTTTCCAGTTGGGGCAGATGTCGGTGGTGGCATCCAGGAACTTGGCGGCAATCTGGTTGAGCACCTGGCCTTTGAAGGGAATGCCCTTCGGCAGCACCACGTCGAAAGCCGAGATGCGGTCGGTAGCTACCATGACCATCAGGTCGTCGTTGATGTTGTACACGTCGCGCACCTTTCCGTGGTACACGCTTTTCTGTCCCTCAAAGTGGAAATCGGTTTTTGTTAATGCGTTTGCCATTGCTATTGTGTGATTTATTGATTGTCTGATAGTATTTCGCCGTTGCGCTCCTTGTCGAATGCTTCATAGGCGTTGACGATTCTGGTGACCAGCCGATGTCTGACGATATCTTTCTGCGTCAGGTTTACAACGCCGATTCCTTCTATGCCCGTCAGGATGTGTAGCGCCTCGATGAGGCCACTCTTTGCCTTTGGGGGAAGGTCAATCTGTGAGGTGTCGCCAGTGATAATCATCTTGGTGTTCCATCCCATGCGGGTAAGGAACATCCGAATCTGTGCGGGAGTGGTATTCTGTGCCTCGTCGAGAATGACAACAGCGTCGGAGAGAGTACGCCCTCGCATAAACGCAAGCGGGGCAATCTGTATGATGTGCTTCTCCATCATGTCTTGTAGTTTCACGGCGGGAATCATGTCCTCGAGCGCATCGTAGAGTGGCTGTAGGTAGGGGTCAATCTTGTCTTTCATGTCGCCGGGCAGGAAGCCCAGCTTTTCGCCCGCCTCAACGGCCGGGCGTGACAGGATAATCTTCTTCGCGGTCTTCTCCTTTAACGCCTTGACGGCTAAAGCTATAGATAGATAGGTCTTACCTGTTCCTGCAGGCCCCACGGCGAAGAGCATGTCGTTGGCATTGAAGTCCTCAATCAGCTTTTGCTGGTTATGCGAGCGAGCCTTGATGGGCCGGCCACTGATGGAATAGCACACCACGTCGTCGGGCACGTCGTCGTTCAGACGCTTACCGCGCGTGATGTCCAAAATGTCTTCTTCTGCCAGCGAGTTGAACTTGAGCACATGCAGGCGCATCTTCTCCACACTTTCCTGGAAAGCAGCCGTCTGCAGCTCGTCGCCCAGCACGCGAATCACGTTGTCGCGCGCCACGATGCGCAGCTTGGGGTAGAGCGCCTTCAGCATCTGCAGGTGCGAGTTTCCCACGCCATAGAAGATGACGGGGTCGATATCCTCTAAAACAATATGTTTCTCTATCACAAATAACGTATACTTTATTCGCCCGCAAAATTACAAAAAAAAATGTAGTTTAGCAAGAAAAACAAAAATTTTATGTTCGCAAAAATCTGCCCACGGCGGATTTTTGTCTGCTGTGAGCATGTAAAAACATGATTGTCCGCAATTGTATCACCAAAGCTCCAGTTGGTGAGGAACGGAACACTTGGGGCTCATCAAGAAAAAAATAGTGTTCAAAATTACCACTAAAAAAAGTTCGTCCTGAAGAGTGATTCTGGCTCAAAAAACGGCCTTTTTCGGCCCTTCGAAAGTGGATTGGCCACTCTGTCGACGATTAAAATAAGTTAATTTTTGCACACCACTAACCCGTTCTGTGCATTTTCTTACATTTTTTGGATGTTTTTTTGCCTCGAGTTCCCCTTCTGTAAGCACGCCAAATTTTCAAAAGTCAACGCCAAATTTTCAAAAGGCGTTGACTTTTTTCAGCCGTCCGTCGCCTTTTTTCGCCAAAAACAAGCGCAAACGTCTATATTCCAATCATTTAGCAAAACCTTCCAAAATTCGCTTATTTTCAGCCAAAAATTTTCTCGCGCAGAATTTTCGAAATTTGAAGGGGGGCAACTGTTCATTTTCGGAACAAAATTAACAAAAAATTCAAAAACGACTTTAGTGGTACATCGTAGCTTTGGCTTCGTAGAATGTGCTCGGAAAGTGCGTCGGCCCCCATTCGGCACTTTTTAGATACTTGAGCTTTCTGCTCTTGTCTCTCTCATATCGAAACCGCCAAAATTCGGCGTATGGCTCAATTTGCAGGATAAATTTGAGTAGTAGGTATTCAATAGCTCAAATTGCAGGATGACTTTTGCCGCCGTTCGCTTGGCAATTTAT
>CACYME010000035.1 GCA_902775475.1 uncultured Prevotellaceae bacterium | reverse complement strand
CAAACGTCGAATTGTACTCTGAAACGTTTGAATCGCTCAAAACACCTGTAGGAATCGGCCTTTGAAGACTGTCGCATCCTGCAAATTGAGCTATAGGTCGCACTTTTGGGCGAGTTTTCTAAAAATGGGTCGATTTACCCCCCAAAAAACAGGGGGTCTTCTAAAAAAATGTGTTCGAGGCCGAAAATAAGCCAATTTTGAGGGGTGTTCATAAACGACTGGTTCTCAATACCTTTCGCCCAAAACAAGAATTTTTCGCGGTCGATAGCTCAAAAAAGTCAACGCCGCAGAAAAATTTGGCGTTGACTTTTTTCGCTAAAGCGTTCGTTCGGAAGTGAAAAAAACGGCAAAATTCTCAAAAAATAATGCACAAAATAGGGTAGAGTGTGCAAAAATAGGGCCTTTTGGCGTTCATTTTTTCACAGCCGACGGACTCCGAGGCACACAAAACGGCTCAAAAACGCCATTTTTCGTTCTATTTTGCATCGTCTTCGTGACGTTTTTTTGTTGAACTATTTTCTACGAAAAATTGTAAGCACATAATTTGAGTTTTCACTTTTTTACTTTATTTTCACCTTCAGGCTTACCAGCAGCATTCTCCCTGGACTGTAGAGGGCATACTTGCGTACGCTGCTGTCGGTGCGACGGTCAACGCGGTCGAAGATGTTGTCGATGCCGATGCCCGGCTCTAAGTACAGATGGTGCAGCATGTCGAGCTGGTGGGTGGTGTGCAGGTTCCAGATGCCGAAGCCGGGTGCATTCTCGTAGCTGCCGGTGTAGTAGGTCTTCGACTGCAGTCGCCCGCTCAGGTTGACGTTAAGGCCATACTTTCCCCAGGCGTGGTGATAGTTGGCCGAGAGGGTGGCGGCATGTCGGATGCTTCGCTCCAGCACGGTCCACTCGTCGCCGCTCTTGGTGCGTGCATAGGTGTAGGCGTAGTTGGCGGAGAGGTTGAAGCCCCTGAAAAGGTTGAGCGAGGCATTCAGCTGCAGGCCCTTCACGTCGCCCTTGTCGCTGTTCTGATAGCGGGCGTAGCTCACCATCTTGGCGGCCTGCTCGGCAGTGAGTTCGGGGAACTCGGCCTGCAGCATCGTTCGGCCGTCGTCGTCGAGCTCCACGTTGTTCTTCACCACCATGTCGCTGATGCGGTTCAGGTAGCCCGTCGCGCTGAGGGCCACGGTCTGCGTGCGGTATTCGGCGTTGAGGGCGAGGTAGTGGCTCTTCTCGGGCCTGAGCTGCTGGTTGCCGAAGCTGATCTGTGCCTTGCCACGGTTCACGGAGAAGTAGTGGTAGTAGAGCTCGTCGAGGCCCGGAGCGCGGAAGCCCGCTGAGTAGGTGGCGCGGAGGTTGACGGCTCCGCTGCTGAGCATCAGCGTGGCCTTGGGCGTGAGGCGGTTGCCGAAGGTCTTGTGATAGTTGTAGCGCAGGCCGAGGGTGCCCGAGAGGGTGGTCTGCCGTCCTAGGCTGAGGCGCTGCTCGTGCTGCGCATAGTAGGCCAGCGTGTAAGCCTCCTGGTTGATGTTGCCCGAGGTGGCCACGAGCTTGTCGAGCTGCCAGTCGTTACCCACGATAGTGGTGCCGCCAGGCACGATGCCGAGGATGGCCTTCACCTGCCGCTCGATGGTGCGCTGCTTCTTCGACTGTACATAGTCGCCAATGGCGTAGGTCTTCGTTGCCACGTCATACTCCTTGCCGTAGCGGAAGCGGTCGATGGTGTAGTCTACCTGCAGCGAGTTCCTGGCATCGAACTTGTAGATGAAGCCGGAGGTGAGCCTGAGGCCCTTGTAGCGCATCTCGTAGTCGGTGCCGCCGGTGATGTCGGCCCGTGTGTCGGGACGGTCGGTCAGTTTGTGGGAATAGTTAAGGCCTGCGTTCAGCGCCAGATGCTGGGTGGGAGCGTAGGTGAACTTCTGGCCGACGACGTTGGAGCGATAGCCCGTGAAGAGGGGCGCAATGGTGCGCTGCGTCTCGGTGTCGCTGCCCTTCACGTACTCCTGGTCGGTGGTCTGGTAGCTGTCGGCGCGGTCGTGGGTGAACGAGGTGTAGGAGCCGAAGCCGTCCTTATAGACATCGAGCATGACCGACTCGGTGAGCTGCCCCTCGCCCGAGACACGAGTGTCGGAAGTGACGCTGAGCAGCTGCTGCGTGGGCTGGTCGGTGATGATGTTGATGACGCCGGCAATGGCATCGCTGCCATAGAGCGACGAGGCGGCCCCGTCGAGCACCTCGATGCGCTTGACGCGCGACATGTTTATACGCGAGAGGTCGACGTTGTTGGAGATGTCGCCCGAAAGCTTCTGCCCGTTGACGAGGATGAGGATATACTTGTTGCCCAGGCCGTTCATGCGCAGGAATGTTCCCATGGAGTTGGGGGACATTGACACCTGCGGGAGCATGCGCCCGATGGCGGTCTCGAAGGTGGAGATGCCCTGCTCGCTGATTTCCTGTGCGGAGAGCACGCGGACGGGCGTGGCGGTAGACTTCAGGCGCTGGTGGTGGCCAGAGCCAGTGACTACGACGGGGTTGAGGTTATAGACGCGGTTGACTCCCGCCGTGTCGCGGTGCTCCATCTTGTGAATCTGTGCATCGGCAGGAACGAAGGGCAGCAGGAGAAGAAATGTAAGAAATCTATTGTTTTTCATGCATGGATGTATAAGTTAATTAGAAATTAGTAATTATGATTACCGTGCACGCCATGTCCATGGATTGCTCATTAACGAGGTCGGAAAGGTAGAGACGCCACAATGTGACGTCTCTACATTGCAAGTCTAATCATAATTACTTATCAGCCCCCTCCAACCTCCCCCAACTGGGGGGGCTGCGCAGGATTCCGCGGCAGGAGTAACTTCTAAAGCCTCCCCCAGTTGGGGGAGGTTGGAGAGGGCCGTGGTCTGGATTACTCTTCAGGAGCCGTCGTCGGGGTGGACATGGCTTCCTCGGTGCCGAGCTTGCTGATGGCCTCACGCGTGTGGTTCATCCACAGCTGGCGCACGGCACGGCGCTCGCCGAGAGCGGGGATGTAGCCCTCGCCCTGCTTGTACTTCTTCCAGCAGGCAGCGGTGTAGTTGGTCTCGTAGGCCTGGGTCTCGATGCCGGCAGCGTTGAACATGGAGAACCAGCTCTCGTCGTCGTCCTCGTCGGCCATGTCGTTGTGGGCGTGGTCACCGGCAATCGACATCAGGGGATAGAGCTGGGCCTTCTTGGCACCGTTGGCAGCATAGCTGACGGTCTTCTTGATGTCGCCAATCTCGTAGGTGAACTCACCGCCAGCGATGTGCTCCAGCACGTTGTCTACGTAGGTGTCTGCCATGTCGACGGTGCCCACATAGAAGTTCTCGTTGAGGGCACGCAGCTGCTCTTCCAGCTGGATGTAGCGGATGTTGCCACCGTAGTAGTCGTAACCCTCGGGGTTGCCATGACCCATGAAGGCGACGATACCCTGTGCGAGGGCGGCCTTCACGTCGGCCTCCTGATTGAGCACCTTGGCGAGCTGCTCGGCGTCGCTCTCCTCGGCCATGAGGGGAGTGCCAACGGCGACGTTCAGGTCGAGGCTCTTCATGTAGCTGTCGGTGAAGTCGCCGTTGCGGTTGTTCATGAAGTCCTTCACGTAGGTGTCGCGCACACGG
The DNA here is from genome assembly GCA_902775475.1 of uncultured Prevotellaceae bacterium. Lineage (GTDB taxonomy): Bacteria > Bacteroidota > Bacteroidia > Bacteroidales > Bacteroidaceae > Prevotella. The sequence goes on along the minus strand of CACYME010000035.1, from coordinate 27,489 downwards.
CGGTACTCCTCACCGGGAATGACCTGCAGCGACTGGATGACCACCTGCTTGTAGCCTGCCAGACCGATGGCCGTGAGCCAGTGCTCAGGGTCGTAGTAGTCCTTCGGAGCCACGTTCTCGCCAGCACGGGCGTTGTTGATGCAGATGGCGCTGGAGAACGAGAGGTAGACATCCCAGCCGGTGAAGCCTGCCTTGTAGTCGCTGACAATCTGGTCGAAGGTGTCGTAGGCCTGCTCCCACGTGGAGCCGAAGGCCACGAGCAGGATGACCTTGTCGCTCTTCTTCTGGCTGTTCACGGTCTTGTTGACAGCCTCTTGATACTTCACGTAGTTCGACTGTACGTTGTCGTCATCGTCGTCGCTACATGCGGTGAACGTTGCACTCAGGACGAAGGCCATCATGGCCATCATCAGAAATTTAATCTTGTTCATTGTTTTGATGTGAATTTAAGTTAGACTTATAATTATTTGTAAGCTTTTTTCCTTGGTTAAAACGGAAGACGAGCGAGGCATAGACGGTGCGACCCGGCGTGGTGGTTCCAAGATGGAGGCCGTGGGGAGTGCGGTCGCAGTAGTTCAGAATGTTGTCGATGCCGGCATCGAACCTGAACGACTTGCCCAGCTGGTGGGTGGTGCTGATGCGCCAGAGGTGATAGCCCTTGCCATTGCCGTCAATCTGGTAGTAGCGTTTGGTGGAAGCCCGGCCATAGAGGCCGATGCCGAGGCGGTAGGAGCGGGAGAAGTCGTGGCTCCACGTTGCATACCAGTTGGCTTTATGGTGAGCCATGCCGTCGATGGTGACTCGGCGCATCACCTCGTCTTCCGTGTCATACTGGTTGGCCTCGGTGTCGAGGTAGCTGTAGGAACCACCCAGCGTGAAGTGGCGCGTCTGGTAGCGGGCGGTGAAGTCGAGCCCGCGAGTGGTGGCGTCCTCGATGTTCTGATACTGTCGGACGCGCTGCGGGTCGTACTTGGCGAGGAGGTCGCCGGGGGCATCGCGGGTCGGAATGGTAACCAGCGCAATCATGTCGCTCACCTTATTATAATATAGAGAGAGCGTCAGCGTCAGCTTTCCCACGGTGTACTCACCGCTCACAGCGAAATAGTTCGAGGTCTGTGGCTTCAGGTCGGTATTGCCCAGGTAGAGGTAGACGCCGCTCATGTTGCGGATGTACTGATAGTGCAGCTCCTTGGGCGTGGGCGTCTTGTAGCCCTGGCTCCACGTGGCGCGCAGGCGCAGGTCGCCGGTCTTCAGCATGACCGAGAGCTTGGGAGTCAGGCGGCTGCCGAAGCCTTCGTTGCGGGTCAGGCGGAGGCCACCCGTCAGGTAGACGCCCATGCTGCTGCCGTCTTCGGCATGGCTCCACTCGTCCTGGACATAGAGGGCCTCGGTGTTGTCGGTGGCCTTGCCCCCCACCACGCGCATAGGCGCCTTCAGCCAGTCGTAGCGATAGTCCATGCCAGCACTGAGACGCTGGTTGAAGGGGAGCGAGAACACACCCTTAAGACTGACGTCAGCAAGCCGCTGGTCGCTCTGTAGGTCTTTCTGTCCGGGAAAGTAGGGGTAATAGTTGGTGAAACGCCCATTGACATAGCCGTCGGTCAGCGTGGTGTCGGTGAAGGCATAGTTGTAGGCATGGCGCTTCCAGTCGGCATCGAGGGAAATCACGTTGTCACCGCCCAGTTTCCACTTGCCGCCAACGGAAACTGAGTTGTTGTCGTACTGCAAGTCGTAGGTCTTCACGTCAACGCCGGGATGATGGCCGCTGGGTCGGTAGATGCGCTTCCAGTAGATGCTGCCATCGGCATAGAGTTCCAGCTGTGGCACTGGCTGATAGGTCAGGTGCTCGGCCACCTGCCAGTTGGTGTGTCGGTTCACGGTCTTGTTGCGCGAGTCGGTGATGTGGTATTCCGTCTGGCTGATGGCTTCCTCCTGGGTGTTCTGCCAGCCGTCGCTGTGCTGCAGCTGGAAGTTGGTGTAGCTCGACAGCGGCCCACGGCTCAGGGCCAGTCCGTTGTGCTGGCGGAGGTCGCCATAGCTGCCCACCCTCGACGTGTTCTCCAGCATCATGCCCTGCACTTCCGACGTGCCATCGGCAGCCCGCAGCCTTTCGTGGTGCTTGCGGGTGATGATGTTGATGACGCCAGCAATGGCATCGCTGCCATAGAGGGCACTCGACGCTCCCTTGACGATTTCGATGCGCTCGATGTTATGTGGGTCGATGAGCGAGAGGTCGTTCTCGCCGCCGTTGTCACCGTGCAGGCGGCGCCCATCGATGAGTATAAGCACATAGCTGTTGCCCAGGCCGTTCATCTGAAGGTGCGACCCCATGTCGTTCTCGTTGAAGTCGAACGAGGCGGTGAGCCCAGAGAGGATGTCCTCTATAGACCGCCCGGCATACTGCTGCAGCTGGCGGTGGCTGATGACCTCCGTCTGCACGGGCGCATCCTTCAGCAGGTGCTGTGTGCCAGTACCCGTCACCACCACCTCTTGCAGCGAGTCGCCCTCGAGGATGGTCTGCGCATTACATGTAAGGGCAAGGCTGAACGCCACCCCCATGAAGAGTATTCGATTCATCTGTCGTTTTGCTCCCGCTTCTGCTTATTCCTGAGCAGTGCGTCTTTCCTTAGTTGCAATGGCAGGTCTTCTGACTTTCCCCAGCCTGCTTTACCTTCCCGACGACCACCCTGGGCACACAGCTCCAGGAGGACGATTCAGTGGTGTTATACAAGCAGACCTATAACAGGGATTACAGCTGCAGGTACAGTTCCGGACTCGCACCGGATTCCCTTGCATCATGGCGGCATTCGGCTGCCAGATTTCCAATTGCGGGTGCAAAATTACAACTTTTTCGCCAATGTATGCACAAAATATCCAATTATTTTTTAATTTTGCACCAAATTTACGGAACAGATGACAAAAACGGCATTTCTGATAGCGGCTCCCACCAGCGGTTCGGGGAAGACGACGATAGCCCGCGGACTGATGGCCCTGCTGACGATGAAGGGACTGCGGGTGCAGCCCTTCAAATGCGGCCCCGACTATATCGACACGAAGTTTCACGAGGCTGTGTGCCATCGTCCCAGCATCAACCTCGACACGTTCATGGCCTCGCCACAACATGTGCGCGAGCTATTTGCCCGCTATGGTGCCGACGCTGACGTGTGCATCGTGGAAGGCATGATGGGACTCTTCGACGGCTACGACCGCGACCGTGGCTCCTCGGCAGAGATTGCCCAGGTGCTCGGCCTGCCCGTCGTGCTGGTGGTCGATGCCAAGGCCGCAGCCTACTCCACCGCTGCCCTGCTCTCAGGATTCATCCATTTCCGCGAGGGCGTGCGCATCAGCGGCGTCATCTTCAACCGCGTGGGGTCTGAGCGCCATTACAAGATGCTGCAGCAAGTGTGCCAAGACCTCAGCCTGCGCTGCTTGGGCTATCTGCCCAAGAATGCCGAGCTGGAACAAGGCTCGCGCTACCTGGGCCTCGACTTCTCGGAGCATGCCCCCATCGGCATGCTGACGCAACTGCTGGAGCAACACGTGGACTGGCAGCAGCTGTCGGCACCCTTCAGCTTCCCCCAAGCCCTCTCCAACCTCCCCAAACTGGGGGAAGCCCCCCCTTCTGCCCCCGAGGGGGCCACTATAGCCCCTGCCCTTCATGACAAAACTATAGAAGCCCCCTCGGGGGCCGTAGGGGGGGCTTCTTCCCCCCAGTTGGGGGGATTGAGGGGGGCCGTGGTGGCCCGCAACGCCGAGTCGTTCTCGTTCCTCTATCAGGAGACGCTCGACGGCTTTGCCCGCGTCAGCTTCTTCGACCCGGAGAAGGAGGTGCCGCAGCTGGAGGGCTGCGACCTGCTCTACCTGCCCGGTGGCTATCCCGAGAAGCATCTGGAGGCCTTGGCGGGGAACGAGGCAGCGCGCCAGGCCATACGCGACTATGCTGAGCGGGGCGGACGCGTGGTGGCCGAGTGTGGAGGGATGATGTACCTCTGCCGGGAGATTGTCAGCGACGAGGGCAGCTATCCCATGTGCGGCGTGCTCCCCTACTCGATTAGCGCCCGGCGAGCCGACCGCCGTCTGTCGCTGGGCTACCGCCAGTTCACGCTCGATGGGCGTTCCTATCGTGGACACGAGTTTCACTACACTCAGTTCCTGGAGCCCATTCCGCCCTCGGCCTGTCAGGTGTTCAACGCTCTGGGCGAACCTGTGCCTACTCCCGTATTCCGCTGGAAGAACGTGCTGGCCAGCTATACTCACCTCTATCCGAACTATGAAGCAGATATATACTAAGACCGGCGATGACGGCACCACCAGCCTGCGCGGCGGCGAACGGGTGGCAAAGGACGATGCGCGCATAGAGGCCAACGGCCAGCTGGACATGCTCAACTCGCTGCTGGGGCTCCTCACCTCACCCACTATTCTACAATCTTCACCACTCACGCTTCACCTCATTCAGCAGGTGCAGCGCGAGCTGATGACGGTGATGAGCCACGTGGCCACTCCCGATGGCGAGGAGAACCCACGCCAGCTGCACTGCGACACGCTGACGCAGCAGATGGAGCAGGCCATCGACACCCTGACGGCCGAAGGCAAGCCGACGGGCTTCGTGATTCCCAGCGGCATCATCCACGTGGCCAGAGCGCAGTGCCGCACCGCCGAACGACGGTTGTGGACGGTGAACCGGCTCCATCCCCTTGACCCCAGCATCCTTCGCATGCTCAACAGGCTAAGCGACTACCTGTTCGCCCTCGCAACTAATCAATCGTCAATCAGTAAATCCGTAAATCGTCAATGAATAGGTCTCTCCACCCCCTGATGCTGGCAGGCACAGGAAGCGACGTGGGAAAGAGCGTCGTGGCCGCTGCCCTCTGCCGCATCTTCCTTCAGGACGGCTACCATCCTGCACCCTTCAAGGCCCAGAACATGGCGCTGAACAGCTACGCCACACCAGACGGGCTGGAGATAGGGCGCGCCCAGGCTGTGCAGGCCGAGGCCGCCGGCATCCCCTGCTGCACCGACATGAACCCCCTGTTGCTGAAGCCACAGAGCGACCACACGAGCCAGATAGTGCTTCACGGACGCCCTATCGGCAACCGCGATGCCTATGACTTTTTTGGGGGAAGGGGGGGAGAGAAGAGAGACTTCAGGAAGGAGGTGTGCGATGCCTTCGACCGTCTGGCCTTGCGCTACAACCCCATCGTGATGGAGGGGGCGGGCAGCGTGGCCGAAATCAACCTGCGCGACCGCGACCTCGTAAACCTGCCGATGGCCCGCCATGCCGGGGCCGACGTGCTGCTGGTGGGCGACATCGACCGAGGGGGCATCTTCGCCTCGGTATATGGCAGCATCACCCTGCAGACGCCGGAAGACCGACGGCTTATCAAGGGCATCATCGTCAACAAGTTCCGCGGCGACATGCGGCTCTTCGACGAGGGGCGCCGCATGTTGGAAGACGTCTGCGGCGTGCCCGTACTGGGCGTCATCCCCTACTTCACCGACATTCACATCGAGGAGGAGGACAGCGTGGCGCTGGCGCAGAAGTCGTTCCAACTGGAAAGGGGAAGGGTGAACATCGGCGTGGTGATGCTGAAGCACCTGTCGAACTACACCGACTTCGACGCCCTGGAGCAAGACCCTCGCGTGCATCTTTTCTATACCAACAACGCCCACGACATCCTGCAGGCCGACATCATCATCCTGCCAGGAACGAAGTCGACGCTGAGCGACCTCTACGAGCTGCGCCGCAACGGCTGTGCCCAGGCCATCGTCAGGGCGCACCGGCAGGGGGCCACCGTGCTCGGCATCTGCGGAGGTTACCAGATGATGGGCGCGGAGGTGCTCGACCCCGACCACGTGGAAGGCTCGCTGGAACGCCTGCCCGGCCTCGGCCTGCTCCCCGTCAGCACCACCATGAGCGGCGAGAAGCGCACCCGCCAGAGCCGCTTCTCGCTGGCTCCCCATGGCCCCAGTCCGTGCAAGACCGAGGCTCCAGACAGACCGGGCAACTCCGAGTCCCTGCTGGGCTACGAGATACACATGGGCCGCACGGTGCCCCTCGGCGATGCCCCACAGCGCCCCTTCGCCCTGCTCGACGACGGCCAGACCGACGGCTACATGGCCAGCGACCGCTGCATGGGCACCTATCTGCACGGCGCACTCGACAACCAGGCCGTGGTCGACTTCCTGCTGGCTCCCTTCGCCGACCAGCTGGAGCAGCGCTGCCAGTCCTTCGACTACCGGGCCTACAAGGAAGAGCAGTACAACCTACTGGCCGACCACGTGCGCAAGTATCTCGACATGGAGAAACTATACCAAATACTGACCACCGATGATTAAGGGCCACGGCGACGATGCCTACACGTATGAGCAGAAGATGGTCAGCGACTTCTCGTCGAACATCTGTGTGCCGACACACCAGCACCGCGAGCTGATGGCCCACCTGGCTTCACGCCCTGAGCTGCTGAGCCACTACCCCGAGCCTGAGCCCTGGTCGCTGGAGCGCAAGCTGGCCGAGCACCTCGGCATAGACCCCACCTGCGTTATCGTCACCAGCGGAGCCACCGATGCCATCTACCTCGTGGCACAGACATTCCGCCTGAAGCCCGTCATCCCCGCTCCCACCTTCAACGAATACGAGGATGCCTGCCGGATGTACGGCCCCACGAAGGCGGGCACCGCCGTCTGGCTGTGTAACCCCAACAACCCCACGGGCCACGTCTATAACCACCGGCAGATAGAGCTGATGATGAAGCAGCACGACCTCGCCATTGTCGACCAGTCCTACGAAGGCTACACCAGCAGCTTCGTGGCACATCCCCGTTGGGCATGCCTACAGCCCAACCTCCTGCAAATCCACTCCATGACGAAGACCTACGGCGTGCCTGGCCTGCGGCTGGGCTTCATCACCGCGCCGCCGAGGCTGGCCGAGACCCTGCGCCGAAGGCTGCGCCCCTGGGCCGTGTCGGCGCTGGCTGTCGAGGCAGGCAAATACCTGCTGGAGCACAGCCGCGAGCTGCGCTGCCAGCCAGACCTGGCGGAAGCCCGCCGACTGCGCAGCCTGCTGGACCACCTCGACGGCATCAGCGTGCGCCCCACGATGACCAACTTCATGCTCTGCCACATTGAGCGCCCCGACCTGACGGCTCTGCAGCTGAAGGACTACCTCGCAGCACGGCACGGCATGCTCATCCGTGACGCCTCCAACTTCCAGGGGCTCACGCCGCAGCACTTCCGCGTGGCAGCGCAGACACCGCTGGAGGACGACGCACTGGCCACCGCCATCACCCAATTCCTGAACCTACAGCCATGACACCTGAATCACTCCTCTTCAACCTCTCTCCCCTGCTGGCGGGCTGGCTGCTCGACCTTCTGCTGGGCGACCCTGCCTGGCTTCCCCACCCCGTCGTTGGCTTCGGGAAGATGATTGCGTGGGGCGAGCACCGCCTGAACCGCGGACGCCACCGCCGCATGAAAGGGGGCCTGCTGGCCGTCGGTCTCATCTTGCTGGTGTTCTTCGCCGCCTTCTTCGTTCGCGGCCTCATCTCCCACCTCAGTCCTGTGGCTACCCTTCTCTTCGACACCATCGTCGTCTTCTATTGCCTGGCCGGCACGACGCTCATCCGCGAGGTCAGGGCCGTGTTCCTGGCCGTCGACCGCTCACTCAGCGAAGGGCGGCGCCAGGTGGCCCGCATCGTGGGACGCGACACCAGCGCGCTCTCGGCACAGGAGGTGCGCACGGCAGCTCTGGAGACGCTGGCCGAGAACCTCAGCGACGGCGTCATCGCCCCCCTCTTCTGGTTCGCCCTGCTGGGCACGCCCGGCATGCTGGCCTACAAGATGGTGAACACACTCGACTCTATGATAGGCTATCGCACCGAGCGCTACCGGCGCTTCGGCACCGTGGCCGCCCGTCTGGACGATGTGGCCAACTACGTGCCTGCCCGTCTGACGGCCCTGCTGATGCTGCTGCCGCTGCACCCCACGCTTCTGAAGTTCGTCGTGAAGCATGGCCCACGCCACGCCAGCCCCAACAGCGGCTATCCCGAGGCCGCGCTGGCAGGCATTCTCGACTGCCGTTTCGGTGGGCCTCACTACTATTTCGGCGAGCTCGTCGACAAGCCCTACATCGGCGAGCACGACCGCCCGCTCACCACTGCCGACATGAAAACAGCCATCCGGGTGAACCGAATGGCTGAGGTGTTCATGTTGCTGCTACTCGCAGGGCTCAGAAGTATTTTGTAATCCGGGCATTGTCGAAGTTGTTCATCTCGTTCATCATCCTCACCGCCGAGTCGACGATGGGGAAGGCGCAGAGCGCCCCCGTTCCCTCGCCCAGACGGAGGCCGAGGCTGAGCAGCGGTCGAGCCCCCACGATGCCGAGCATGCGGCGATGGCCGCTCTCGTCGCCCACGTGGGTGAAGACCATGTAGTCCTGAACGGCGGGGCAGAGCCTGATGGCGGCGATGGCGCAGGCTGTCATGATGAAGCCGTCGACGAGCACCAGCATCCTATGCTCAGCAGCGCGCAGCATGGCCCCGATGGCAGCCGCCATCTCGTAGCCCCCGAACCCTCGGATGATGTCCTCGACGCTGGCCTGCGGCACCTCTCTCTGAAAGCGCTCCACGGCCTGCCGCAGCACCTGCCGCTTGTGGGCGATGCCCTCATTGCCCAGCCCTGCCCCGGCGCCGATGCACTCCTCCAGGGGGATGCGTCCGAAGAGGTGCATCCAGATGCTCGAGGGCGACGTGTTGCCGATGCCCATCTCGCCGATGCAGAGCACATGGCAGCCCTCGGCATGGCAGTCGTCGGCCAGCGCAGCCCCCACGCCGATGGCCTGCTCCAGCTCCGCGGGGGTCATGGCGGCCTCATGGAGGAAGTTGCGGGTGCCCCGGCGAATCTTGCGGTCGACGATGCCCTCGGCGCCCGCGAAGTCGTGGTCCACGCCCACGTCGACGATGCGCAGGTGGAAGCCGTGCTGGCGGCAGAACATGTTCACCCCGCCGCCGCCACGGGTGAAGTTCAGCATCTGCTGCCACGTCACCTCGCGCGGCGACAGGCTCACGCCCTCGCGCTCTATGCCGTGGTCGCCGCCCAACAGCAGGTGGCAGCGACGGGCCACGCTGGGCGTCATCGTCTGCTGCACGAGGCACACCTGCAGCGCCAGCTCCTCCAGCCTGCCGAGCGAGCCCTTCGGCTTGTTCAGGTTGTCAATCTTTGCCTGGATGGCCCGCTGCATCGAGCGTTCCACAGGCGATATGTCAAAAGTCCTCATATTTAATGTGTTTTGTAGGGGGGAGTTAAGGGGGAGTTAGAGGGGAGTTAGAGGGGAGTTAAAGGACGATACCTTTTTCCCTTGAGATTCCCTTGGAGCAGGGCTTTGGGGGCGCAGGACTATCGTCCTTTTACTCCCCCCTAACTCCCTTATACCCCCCCCTTAATCTTCACTGCTATCCCGCTGACCATCAGCACCACCTCGTCGGCCCGGCTGGCGATGTACTGGTTCATCCAGCCCTGCAGGTCGGTGAAGCGCCGCTGCAGCGCGTTCGTGCTCACGCCGCCGCTGCCCAGCTCGTTGGTGACGAAGATGTAGGTAGCCTCGTGGGCCGTGAAGCGGCAGAACTCGTCCTTCGCCCGGCTAAGCACCTGCTCCACGTCGGGCAGGGCATCGCCGTCGGCCTCCGTGCCTCCCCCCTGGGCATAGAACAGGTTGGTGAGCCAGAGCGTGACGCAGTCGACGACCGCCACGCGCCCCGTCAGGTCGAGCTGGCCCAGACGACACTCCTCCTCGATGTTCGTCCACTGGGGGCCACGGCGCTGCTGGTGCAACAGCACCCGCTGGCGGAACTCCTCGTCCCACACGTGGGCCGTGGCCACATAGACGGGCCTTGCGCTGAGGCTCAGCGCCAGCTCCTCGGCGTGTCGGCTCTTGCCCGAGCGCTGTCCGCCGGTGATGAGGATGATGCGTCGTGTCATAGCTGAAGCGAGAGATTCTGTGCCGAGAGCACCACGTAGACCGAGAGCTCCACCAGCAGGCACACCGCTCCGCAGCAGTCTCCCGTGTAGCCACGCAGACGGCTGAGCAGCAGCCGGTAGAGGAAATACATCACCACGCAGGGGATGAACACCACCAGCTCCCAGCGGGCATGTGTCATCCAGAGGAACGCCGCCATCGGCAGCAGGCCCTGCACGGCCAGCACGATGCCCGCACGGGTGTCCATGCGGCGGTAGACCACCCCCGCCTTCGCTTCGTTCTCATGGCGGGCGTAGGGCAGCATCATCACCGTCTGCGCCGCCGTCATCCTGGCAAAGGGCCCCGCTGCCAGCAGCGCCAGCGCCGCCACCTCGGGGCGCATGGAGCAGAGCGCGGCCAGGAGCAGCAGGTGGTAGATCACGAGCGCCAGCACGCCGTAGGTGCCCGTGCGCGAGTCCTTCATGATGGCCAGGATGCGGTCGCGGTCAGTGCCACCGCCGCCGAAGCCGTCGAAGAAGTCGGCCAGCCCGTCCTCGTGGAGCGCACCCGTGAGCAGCAGCCTCACGACGATGGCCAGCCCCACCGCCACCACCCAGGGCAGGCTGAGGCTGCCCACATAGAGCACCGCTCCCGTCAGACCGCCCGTGAGCCAGCCCACGAGCGGCCACCACTCCACCACCGCCCTGAAGCTCGCGCGCGGCGGCTGATACACCCGCCAGAGCGGCAGACGGGTGAAAAACATGAACGACGCCCACAGCGCGTCGTACCACCGTTGTCCTGTCAGTTCTTTCTGCATGCCTTTCAGTTATTACGCCACAAAAGTAATAAAAATATACCGAAGCACCACACAAAGCCCACGAAAATTAGTACTTTTTCAGAATCAGAGAATTTACTTAGCCCCCTTCCTTCTGTTACACTCCCTGCAAAGCATCTGACAGTTCTCAATGACCGTGCGGCCACCGTCGCGCCAGGGCGTGATGTGGTCGCCCTCCATGAACTCCAGGTCGAACTCCTTGCCGCAATGTGGACAGATGTGGTTCTGCTGCTCCCACACCGCCAGTTTGATGTCCTCGGGGAAGGCTCGCAAATCCAGATAGTGCTCGTCACCCGTCAGCACATAGGGAATGATGCCCGACAGTCGCTGAATCTCGCTGTCGCGCATCAGTGCCGAGATGCGTTTCCCAAGCGCTACTGTGTCGAGCGTCTCCGAGCCGTAATTGTCGTAGAGCTCGGCCCAGTCGAGACCCTTCATGATTTTCTTGAACTTCTTCATGTCGAAGTTCGTAATGGCCCAGTTGAGCACCGTCTGGAAATACGTCCACAGATTGTTGGCGTTAGGGTCGTGCTGGTGGGCAGCCATATAGCCTACGGCGGTCTGCCGCTTGCCTTGCCGTGTCTCGTGGTCGGCCATCCACTCCAAGGCTTTCTTCAGGAAGTCCTGACGGATGGGCGTACCATTCACCAAATCCTTGCCAAGGCGATAGGCACCGCAGTTCGACTTTGAGAAATGGCGCTTGGCATCCGAGACAAAAGGCCCGGCATAGATGGCGTTCCGAATCTCCTGCTCGTTGAGCGGTTTGCCAGCAATGTTGATGGTCTGAAACCACTCCAGCTTCTCCGAGGCTTTACCTTCGCAGACGTACACCGTCAGCTTGTAGTTGAGTATCTGCTGCCGGATGTCCTCTGGCTGGTTGAAGAAGTTCTTGAAGTCGTAAGAGAACTTGCCCGCCACGTACTCGCAGAGCGAGAGCGTGCGCTGCTGGCCGTCCATCACCTCGTAGGGGCATTCGGCATCTTCCGACCGCTTCACCCAGTACATCACATTCAGCGGATAGCCCCTAAGCACGGTCGTAATAACGGCCTGCTGCTCACGTTCATTATATATAAACTCGCGCTGGTAGGGCGGACGGATGTCGAGCTGGCCGTCGTAGCCACGCACACCCTGCTCGTCGTTGTTCACGTAACCACGGGTAATCTCGCCCACGGTCACGCTGATTTGCTTTATTGTCATCATATCTTCTGAGGATGTTTGTTGCGAATGAGGATTCTACTATATTGTCTTTTACCTTTAACGACCCCACAGCCGCCACGATCTTCAGGATGAATTGTGTAACCTACCTCTTTAAGGACTGCAGTTGGAGCTGAAGCTCTCGTATTCTCACTTGCTTGCCAAACTATTTCAAATTGCGTTGGATTATATTTGTCAAGGAAAGTAATTGGTACGCCCATTATGCCAGCATAGTCACAAGGGATATCCTGTGTTTTGCCAACATTGATAGCATTGTAGTTGTCGTATCGAGGATATTCTTCAGGAGTGTATTTGCAAACTAAATCCAGTTCCTTATTTCGCTTTGGTATTTCAAGGTTTGTAAACCAATTCACGCCTGACACACGAATCATGTTTTCACGATGGTCGCCAGCCGTTGCAATATCATTATAGGGAGAAGAAAAGTGAGCAGCACCACCCTTAAATCCATAGCCAAGCCAAACTTGATTTGATTGGAGAAGCGGGAAAACTTCCTTGTAGGTGATGGCATTCTGATGACCAACAATCAGGAACTTCTTTTTATATTCCATCAGCTGGCCGATGTACTCACGAAAGAGTGAGAACGGTGGATTCGTCACGACGACATCAGCTTGTTTCAACAGTTCGATACATTCCTGGTCGCGAAAGTCGCCAGTATTAAGCGTTGATAACACGTTTTTATCATTCTGCAACAGGAATCGAACATCAGTCAAGTCAACAGCCCCATCACCATTCATGTCACGGACTTCTGTTATCTCTACTTTATAAGCAATTTTCGACGGTTCGCTATCAAAGCCCTCGAAATGCAAAAGCAATTCATTTCCCAGCACGGGAGAGCCATTGTAGCATGTGCAAATCAGCTTCTTCAGCCCCAGTTGGTTGAACCGCAGCGCGAAATACTTGAAGAAATTACTCTCGTAGGGATCGTCGCAGTTGCACAGCACCACCTTGTCGCGGAAATGTGGCCAGTAGTGCTGCAATTCACGTTCTATGTCAGTCAGCTGCGTATAGAACTCATCTTTCTTTGCCGTCTTTGCGGCGTTCAGATTCTTGTTTGCCATAGATTGATAGTTGTTGGTCAAGCGCACCCAACTATCAATCGCCAACGCGCACAAGAAAAGCGTGACGCCATTCTTATCGCGTTAAGCACGGGGCGGCCTCGGAATGGTACCCCGGAGTTTGTCTGGTCTAAGAATGCATCACGCCTTAGCGTGTGCACCGCATATTGACCAGACATCAAGGCCACCAACTAACGTCAGCCACCTTCACATATTATTATCGTGCTTATTATACCAAAAAGAGTTTCCGAGGCTCTTGGCTTAACGCGAAATAATAGCGAATGCTTTTGTCGGCCCGGATTTCTCCCCGAACCGACTGCAAAAGTACAAAAAATCTTGCAACTTCCAAAGGAATTGCGGAAAAATATGCGAGCTGTTGCGTTGACTTTACTCCCATCTCGTCTTATTGCGGCAAGCGTGCTGCTTGAATAATTAATCGAGCGGCAAATCATTTGTTCCCGCGCAGAGACGCAGAGGGCGCAGAGTCTCTGCGCGAGTCCAAAGTCTTTTTCAAACTTGCTGCAAAGCGGTCTTTCAAAAACAGAGAAAAACAATAAAAACTGAGAAAAAACCAGCCTTTGGCAGGAGTGCCCCCGTTGGGGCAGAAATCTTTCAAATCTTTTACATCTTTAGACAAGTATATCCACACGAAATCTTTTAGGACCCAGTAGACACTAATGGAAGTTAAAGGAGGTTTCAAATTGTAAGCACTTTTGGGCGAGTTTTCTAAAAACGGGTCGATTTACCCCCCAAAAAATAGGGGGTCTTCTGAAAAAAAGTGCTCGCGGCCGAAAAAAAGCCTTTTTTGGGAGGTATTCGTAAATGGCTGGCTCACAGCGTTTTTTGCTCAAAACAGAAAAATTTGGCGGTCGATGGCTTGAAAAAGTCAACGCCGCAGAAAAATTTGGCGTTGACTTTTTTCGAAAAAGCGTTCGTTCAGAAGTGAAAAAAACGTCAAAATTCTCAAAATAGAATGCACAAAACAGGGTGGAGTGTGCAAAAATTGGGCTTTTTTTCACATTTTTTATCGCACCCGATGGACGCTGAGGTGAGCGAAACGGCTCGAAAAGGGCATTTTTCGTTCTATTTTGCTTCGTCGCCGTGACGTTTTTTTGTCGAACTATTTTCTACGAAAAATTGTAAGCACAAAATTTGAGTTTTCTTTTTTTCCTTTCTTTTCATTTTTATTTGTACCTTTGCATGTCGAAAAGAATTAGAGAAAACAAAACACCATATTAGAATGATGAAGAAAATAGTCTATGGCCTGATGATGGCCGCTCTGCTGACAGCGGGCTGCCAGGGGCAGAGGAACAATGGGAATCAGAGTGTCGACGGAGCAGAGAACGGCGAGAAGCTGGCCGCGGTGACGGTGGACTATGCCACGGGGTTCAGCGTGCGCGACTCGGCAGGCATGAGGCTGGTGGACGTGGGCGGCAGCGACCGCTTCGCGCTGACGCGACAGGCCGACGCCGCGGTGCCCGCAGGCTACCGCCGCGTGGTGGTGCCCATCAGGAGCACCATCTGCATGACGGCGCTGCAGCTGTCGAACTTCACGGCGCTGGGCGCCCACGACGTGGTGACGGGCATCACGGGCACGAAGAACCTGCAGGATGCCGACATGCTGCAGCGGGTGAAGGACGGCCGCACGGTGAAGATTGGCATGGAGGGGGAGTTCGACACAGAGCTGATACTGGCCGCCCACCCCGACGTCATCTTCATCTCGCCCTTCAAGCGCGGAGGCTATGATGCCATCCAGGAGACGGGCATCACGCTGGTGCCCCATCTGGGCTACAAGGAGCTGTCGCCGCTGGGGCAGGCCGAGTGGGTGAAGCTCGTGGGCATGTTCATCGGCAGGGAGGAGGAAGCTAACGCGGTGTTCGAGGGCATCGAGCAGCGCTACAACGGGCTGAAGCAGCGGGTGGATAGCCTGCTGGCGAGCGACGGCGGGCAACGGCCCACGGTGATGAGTGGCGAGATGCACTACGGCACATGGCACGCCGTGGGGGGCAGGAACTACCTGGCTCAGCTGTTCCGCGATGCCGGGGCCGACTACGTGATTCACGATGAGGAGACGGCTGGCGAGAACCTGGAGTTTGAGAAGATGTATGCCCTGGCTGCCGAGGCCGACTTCTGGCGAATCCTGAACAGCTACCCCGACGAGTTCTCCTACGAGGCGCTACAGGCCAGCGAGCCGCGCAACGCCCTCTTCAAGGCTTTCCGCGAACGGAAAGTCATTTACAGCAACATGCGCCTCTCGCCCTACTACGAGTTGTCGCCCGTGGAGCCCGACGTGCTGCTGAAGGACTTCGTGGCCATCTTCCACCCCGAGCTGGTGGAGAAGGGATATGTGGGGAAGTACTATAGGCTGCTATAGCCTCACCCCCAGCCCCTCTCCAACTGGAGAGGGGGGAAAGCCTCGCCCACATGAAAATGAGAAATGAGAGATGAGAAATAAAAATGAGAAATGAGAAATGAGAAATGAATAGACTTTCCGCTGAAAATACGCCTGCACCTTCCGCTGGGGTTTCCGCAGCTAAAGGTGACTATTCCTCCCCCTCGGGGGAGGTCAGGAGGGGGGCTGTGGGGGCTGGGGCCGCCTTTTCTATTATTCTGCTCCTGCCCGTCATCGTGGTGCTGCTGGTGGCCAACCTGATGATTGGCACGGTGGACATACCCGTGGGGAGCGTGGTGAGAATTCTGATGGGGAGCAGCAGCGAGTCGGAGATTTGGCAGAACATCATCTTCCAGGCCCGACTGCCACAGGCGCTGACGGCCATTGCCGCCGGTGCAGGACTGGCCGTGAGCGGCCTGCAGATGCAGACGGTGTTCCGCAACCCCTTGGCAGGCCCGTCGGTGCTGGGCATCAGCAATGGCAGTGCGCTGGGCGTGGCCTTCGTGGTGCTGCTCTCGGGGCGTCTGGGGGGCGTGGCACTCTCGCGTCTGGGCTATCTCGGCGATGCCGCCATCAGCGTGGCCGCCATCGTGGGCGCACTGGCGGTGATGCTGCTCATCGTGTGGGTGGCCCGTCGCGTTAGCAGCAGCGTCACGTTGCTCATCATCGGCGTAATGATAGGCTATCTGGCCAATGCCATCATCGGCGTGCTGAAGTTTCTCTCGCCCGAGGAGGACGTGAAGGCGTTCGTGGTGTGGGGGCTGGGGTCGTTCTCGCGCGTCTCTGGCGACCAGATGGTGCTCTTCGTGGTGCTCATGGCGGTGCTGCTGCCGCTGAGCTTCCTGCTGGTGAAGCCCATGAACCTGCTGCTATTGGGCGACCGCTATGCGTCGAACCTGGGGTTGAACATCCGTCGGTCGCGCATGATGGTTATCGTGAGTGCCGGCGTGCTGGTGGCCATTGTCACCGCCTATTGCGGCCCCATCATGTTCATCGGCCTGGCCGTTCCCCATCTTGCCCGGGGCATTTTCCGCACCAGCGACCACCGGGTGCTGATGCCTGCCACCGCCCTCTGCGGGGCAGCGCTGGCCCTGGCCTGCAACCTGATAGCCCGCATGCCGGGCTTCGAGGGTGCCCTGCCCGTGAACAGTGTTACCGCCCTCGTGGGGGCGCCGGTGGTGGCCGCCGTGCTGTTCAGGAAAGGGCGATAAGAAATTCTCATCCCTCATTTCTCATCCTAATTTCTCATCCTGTCCATTCCCCCTTTCGCCTCCAGGTCTATATACTCCCCTCTCCAGTTGGAGAGGGGTTGGGGGTGAGGCCGGAGAGGGGCTTGAGGCTTTCTATGAGGCGGGCGAAAGTGGGCACCTGGCAGAGCAGCTGGGGATTGCCCACGAGGAGGAGGTGGAGTCGTGCCCGCGTCATGGCCACGTTGAGCTTTCGGTCTACGATGTAGCCGTCTTCCTCGAACATATTCTCAGTGAGGAAGGCCAGCTGGTAGTGGCGCTGCACGGTGAAGCCATAGATGATGTAGTCGCGCTGACTGCCCTGAAAACGCTCCACGGTGTCGATGGTGACTTGGCGCAGCAGGGGGTTGTCGTAGCGCTCAAGGCAGTTTCTCACCTCGGCTATCTGGTTGCGATAGGGCACGATGACGCCTACGGTCTGCTGGGGGTCGAAGTGGTCGCGTGTCTGGTCGTAGATGCTTGCTATGGTGGCTGCAATGACCTGCGCCTCGGCGGTGTTCACCTTGTCTGACGCGCTGGGGCCTTCGGGCACCACGGGCACGAAGGCGACGCGCCGGGTTCGGAGCACGAGGCTGATGGTTTCGGACGGAGAAGCGCCCGGCACGGCGGCAGGGCGTTCGGCCGGTGGCAGGGGCTCCAGCTGGTGAGGCAGGGGCACCTCGGTGAGACGGCCTTGATAGAAGGCTTCGTTGGGGAAGAGGGCGATGTCGTGATGCATGCGCCCCTGACGGGTGAGCATGTAGGTGACGGCGGGGTCGTGCCGATAGCGTCTGAGGAGCCGTTCGAAGAGCGAGAGGCGGCAGTCGATGAGGCCGATGTCCTGCAAGTGCGGTTCGCTGACGGCAGACTCCTGCTGGCTCTGCAGCACCACGGCGGGCAGCTGCTTGTGGTCGCCAATCATGATGAACTTCCTGATGGCCGGGGTTCCCTCAGCCGTTGTGGCACTAAGCAGGCCAATGAGGTGAGGCTCGAGAATCTGCGAGGCCTCGTCGATGATGGCCAGCGAGAACTGCTTGAGCTGGAACAGGTGGATGTTGGCGTTGAAGGTGGTGGTGGTGCCCACGAAGACTCGCGTCCGGGCAATGAGGGCTTGGAGCTGGTCGAGGCGCACGCAGTGCTCGGCCCGCGACTCCAGCAGGAAGGGGCGGCAGTTCTCGTGGCAGGAGAAGCGCCCTCCCACGCGGATGAAGTCGATGCCGCTCTCGATGAGCTTGCTGCATATCTCGTCGACGGCACGGTTGGTATAGGAGAGGAGGAGCACCGAGGCATCGGCGTCGGAGGCCAGCTCCTCCTGCAGGGTGTTGAGCAGACCAAAGGAGGTCTTCCCCGTGCCCGGCGGTCCGATGATGAGGAAAAGGTCAGTGGCCTGCCTGGCACGCAGAGCCAGCTCGTTGAACGCGCCATAGTCGCCCACGAGCTTTCTGGTGGTGTCGGCCTGTGGCTCGCGCTGGAGCAAGAGCAGCTCTCGGCGGTGGGCAGGGGCAAGGAGGAAGGCGTGCATGCCGCGGTAGAGGGAGGCGTAGGAGGATTCCAGGAAGTCGTGCTCGATGGCCCACCGCCGGCATCCCTGATACCAGAACACGGCGGCGCTGACCTGCTGTGCCCTCAGGCTGAGCTCGATGTGGTCGGCCTCGATGTGCTCGATGTAGGCCCGGAAAACCATGGTGCGCCGTGCATCGGGCTCCTCGCCCTCGGCATAGGGATAGAGGATGACGATGTCGCCGACGCGGAAATTAGAGATGTCGCTGCTGGTACGCTCCGTCAGTGCCAGCACCAGGTGGTCGACGGTGCCGGTGTCGGCAGCCGAGGGGGAGACGAGGTCGAGGTCGTAGTAGATGTTTCCAGCCTGGAGCTTGTCCTCGAGCGAGCTGTACCACTTGTCGGCGAAGCCCGAGTTCTCCTTCGTCTGCGTGCCCACCTTCGAGAGGATGTGCTCGGTCTGGATGAAGCGCAGGAAGCGCAGGAAGTAGGCCCGCTCCAGCTCCGTGGCCTGGTGGATGGGCGTCAGCAGGGCGTCGAGCTGCGGTTTCAGATAGCGCTCCCAGAGGGGGCCTCGCACGTGGTTCAGGTTGAGGGCGTCGGCTGTGAGGTTGCTGAGGATGCTCAGTCCGCCGAGGCTGTAGCTGAACTCGCCTGCCGCAATGCCGTTGCGCACCTTGATGGCGGCAAACATCAGGTCGGGAGCGAAGCCCAGGGGCAGCAGTCCGTTCTGGTATTTGGAATAGAGGAGGAAGGCAAAGAGCTTGTGGCCGTTGCGCTCGTAGGTGTCGCGGAAGTTATAGCGCAGCAGGAGCATGTAGAGCAGCAGCTGCACGTAGTGCTTCTCCTGGGCCCGTGGCGGGTCGGTCTCGGGGAACCGCGACTTGCCCGACTTCTGCTCGATGAGCAGCTTCTGGCCCAGCTGGAGGAAGTCCATGCGCCCCTGCAGGCCCAGCATCTCGGAGAAGAACGAGGGCTCGACCATCATCTCGGTAGCGTCGAAGTGCATGCCCTGCCCCTGCATCAGCTCGGGCAGCGTGTTCCTGAGCGTCAGGTGGATGTTCTGCTTCTGCCTGCGTGCCTGTGAGTGGAAATCGGCGTCGAGCCCAGCCGTGAGCAGGCTGATGGCGTTGCGCCTGAAGAAGCGCTGCACGCTCTCCTCGTAGGTGCTGTCGTCGGGATAGCGCTGCAGGCATTCGTCGAGGAACTGGCCCGCCAGATTTCCCAGCACGATGGGCTGCGAGTTGGCGGCAGGCCTGAGCTTCGCCAGCAGGTGGAGGAGCGGCGACACGGCGTAGCTCTCGAAGCAGTTGGAGATGGCCGAGATGTCGACCAGGAAGTCGGGTTCCCATATCAGCAGCTCGGCATAGAGCACGCCGTTCACCTCGCGGGGCCTCACCAGATTCATCTGGCATCCCTCTTTCAGATAGTCCTTCAGGTAGCTCCAGTCCCAGTCGGCGTAGACGCTGTGCGGGCTCTTCCCACCGTAGAACACCGTCACGTCGTCCAGCCCTTCTGCGTCGGCCTGGGCGTAAATGTAGGTGTCGTCCCAGTGGTTCACGATGATGCGCAGGCTCTCGCCCTTGAGCGCCCCTCGCTGGCTGAGGCGGTCGGCAGGGAAGACGGCCTGGAGCACGCCAGGGACGGGCAGACGGAAGACAAGGCCCACGAACTGGCTGACGGCCTTGAGGTCGTAGAGATAGTTAGCTTCCAGCTCGGCGGGCTCGCGCTGTCTACATTCCCGCAGTCGCACACGGGCCTGGTTCACCGAGCGCTGCAGCCCTCGCGGGGCACGGTTCTCCTTCAGCAGAAAGTCGGTCTTGGCAAAGGGGCCGCTGAAGCGGATGCCCTCGAAGCGCGTGGTCTCGTTCAGGCACTGCTGGAAAACGCGGTTCAGCCATCGGTAGGCCTGCTCATAGTCGGGTAGCTGGCGATAGCTGTCCTGCAGCTCCGCAAACAAGTCTTCCGCCGTCTGCGGGTCATATCTTCTTTGTTCGTTCATGATGATTAGTATGTGAAAATGGTGCCTTCTTCTCCTATGAGCAGGACCATGAGTTCTGCATCGGGCAGAAGGGGCTGGCAGTGGGAGGCACAATGACGGATGACGGTGCTGGCAAAGGCAGATAGCTTGTCGGCAGGGATGAGGGTCCAGAGTTCCCTGGCCAGCGTGATGCCGCTGATGTCTACGGTGCAGCCCGTCTCTTGTAGCAGCTGGCAGATGAAGTCTCGGTTCATGGTGGCGCGACGACT
The DNA here is from genome assembly GCA_902775475.1 of uncultured Prevotellaceae bacterium. Taxonomy (GTDB): domain Bacteria; phylum Bacteroidota; class Bacteroidia; order Bacteroidales; family Bacteroidaceae; genus Prevotella. The sequence continues at coordinate 7,067 of CACYME010000035.1, read as the reverse complement.
ATGGGTGTCAAGCTGTCCCTCAGCCAGCTTAACGGCCTTGCCAAGCATGACGCCGAGGGTGACGTGGGGAATCTGCAGGTCGCGGGCCATCTTGAGCGTCTCGCCCACATAGTTGCCATATTGCACGAAAGCCTGCTGGGGCAGCTGAGGGTAGCGGTCGCGCAGGAAACGCTCGCTCTTGGCACCGCTGTTGATAACCACATGGCTGGTGCCGCTTGCCTTGGCAACTTGCATGCACTTGCGAATGCTGTCGATGAAGGCCTCTTCTGAGAAAGGTTTTACGATGCCGCTTACCCCAATGATGCTGATGCCACCCTCGATGCCCAGACGGGGATTGAAGGTGCGACGGGCAATCTCGGCACCCTGCGGAACCGTGATGGTCACCTCCACGCTTCCATCGCTAATCAGAGGCTGCAAATTGCGGACTATCATCTGACGGGGGCCTTTGTTGATGGCTGGCGAACCGGGGGGATAGTCGAAGCCTGGCAGCGTGAAGGTGCCGACGCCCTCGCCCCCAAGGATAGTCACTGTGGGGTGGTCGGCAGGAGGCTCTGCTCCAGCATGACCATCGGGAAGGAACTTGACCGCAGCCCTTATTTCCAGGCCATTGGTCACGTCAGGGTCATCGCCCGCCTCCTTCACGACCGCAGCATAGCCCTCGCCATAGCTGACGGGAACATGGATGGTCTCGCCATCGGGCAGAATAACAGGCACCTCGGCAGGGTGCTCGCCCCGTGTCAGCAAGAGCATAGCAGCCAGGGCAGCAGCCGTGGCACAGGTGCCCGTGGTGAGACCGCTCTTCAGGGGGTAGAAATCAGGCAGGAACTTCTCTACAGCACGCCGAAGGCCATGAGGGCCATCGACCGTGAGCAGAGGAGCAGCAGGCTGAAGGCCGAATGCAGCAAACGACAGCTGAGAACGCTTGATGACAAAGACGCTGATGCCCCTGCTACGGGCTGCCTCCACCTTCTCCTGAAAACCGCCACTGAGACCGCTCTCTTTCGTCAGGATGGCTTGCGGACTGAGACGGGAAAGCAGGGCATCGGTGTCGTCCTCTTCATAGTAGACAAGATGGTCTTCGGGAAACTGAGCCTGCTGGGCCATCTGCTGTGACAGGCTGCGGCTGAGGATGCGGAACCAGCACTCATGCTGCTGCCAGAAGGGCCTCAGCGTGCCGATGTTGTTCACTCCTGTAAGGGCAAGGAGGCGATCGATGCCCTGCTCCTCCATCTGCCTGATGGCATCCTGGTAGTCCTCACACCAGAAAAGGTCGGAAGAACGAGGGGGATAGATGCGCTCATAGCGGACAACAGGCACCTGAAGCCTACAGGCCGCACGCAGCAGATTGCGGTGAAGCACCACGGCAAAGGGATGGGCAGCATCCACCAGGAGCCGTATGCCATGAGCCTGACAGCAGGCAACGATGGCCTCCTCATCCATCGTGCCCGTCAGCCGCTCGCCATGCACCAGCTGCACCTCCTGCCCATCACTGCGGGTAGAATAGTAGTAGGTGCTGCCAGCCTCCTCGAGGGTTTTTATCGCCTGGCGGCCTTCTGTCGTGCCTCCGAATACCAGTATCATCAGTTAAGGTTCGGGGGATTCCTCCCCCTTTCGGAACAAGTGGGTGAAATGTCGGTTGTAGAGTTCTGATAGCCCCCTGCGGTTGTCGATGGCCTCGCCCACCACCAGCATTGTGGTGAGGGTCAGGTGGTTGTCGTGGACTATGCGGGCCAGGTCTTTCAGCCGTCCACGATAGATGTGCTGGTCGGGCCACGTCAGGTGATAGCATGCAGCCACGGGGGTGTCCTCGGGATATTCCTGCATGAGCTCGCGCTGCACATCGTCGACAATGGCAGCGCTGAGGAAGATGCACATGGTGCTCTGCGAACGGGCCAGCAGGTGCAGCTTTTCCCGCTCTGGCATGGGGGTGCGGCCTTCACCACGGGTGAGGATGATGGTCTGCGTGCGCTCAGGAATGGTGAACTGGCTGCGCAGCTCGGCGGCAGCAGCAAGGAAGGACGAGATGCCCGGCGTGATGTGATAGTCCATGCCCTCGCGGTCGAAGAAGGCCATCTGCTCCTGGATAGCCCCAAAGATGCAGGGGTCGCCAGTATGCAGGCGAACGATGAGGTGACCCTGCTCATAGTGCTCCTTCATCAGCTGGCACTGCTCCTCTAAGGCCATGTCGGCACTGCTGCGCACAACGGCGCCAGGTTTATGGCAGTCGGTGAGCTCACGGGGCACGAGACTGCCAGCATAGAGGATGAGGTCAGCCTGTTCCAGGAACCTACGGCCACGCACACTCACCAAGTCGGGGTCGCCGGGGCCTGCGCCGACAATCTCTATATGGGCCTGGCGACGAGTCTGGGCTACCGCCAGCGTCCAGGTTTTCCCTTTGAGCTTGGGAACGATGAGCTGACCGTGACCACTGCCCAGGATGGCAGCAGCCTCGCTGACGCTGGGGGTGCCCACATGCTTCTCTACCGTCGCACTGGGGTTGGGGGTCTCAATGGCTGCCAGCTCCTCGGCGGTGAAGAAGCGGAGTGCCTCGTCGAGGGAGGCCCCACTTGCCTCAAGGTATCGGCGCAGCTCACCGACGAAAGGCTCGTCAGCCTTGACATCGATGGTGCACCAGCTACGTACCGCCCCGGGCAGGATTCCCTGATGCAGCAGGGCATCATCCATCTGGTCGAGGATGGTGGCGTAGTCGGCAGGATGGTGAGCCAGGCCAAAGCCGGCAGTGAGCACCTGCGGAATGAACTGCACTGTCATGGTCATCTGGCTGTCGGGCCAGGTTCTATGGAATGGCGAGACGATGATGAACAGCTCATAGCCGTTGGCTTCGCCGATGTCATAAATCAGGTGGACATGGGCAGGCAGCGTCCGTAGCAAATAGTCGGTGCCTTCGTCCTGCGCCTCGAGCAGCAGGGCGGTGGGCCGCTGGCCGACGAAGGCAAACACCAGCTCGTTCATCGCGTAGTCGCTCATCACAGCCCATCCAAAGCGCCGCTCAAAGGTGTCGATGGCCCAAAGCCCCAGATTGTCGCTCTGCGTAGTGACGACGGGCTGGGCATGCAGCTTGCGGGCTATCTCCTCCGTCAGTTCATTGGCTCCACCCACATGGCCTGACAAGACGGCCACGACGTGATGGCAGGTGGTGTCGACACACACCACGGCTGGGTCGGTATGCTTGTCCTCGATGTAGGGTGCGATGGTTCGCACACAGATGCCCATGGCACCGATGAACACGAAGGCATCGTAGTCGTGCCAGCAGGCGCCGACGTCGGTCCGGGCGATGGTGTAAGTCCGGCGCGGCTCCATCTTTGGCGACAGCGTAAGACCATGTGAAAGGGCAGCGGCAACAGGGTTTCCAGCCTCGCTAATGGGAATGATGGCTATTTTCTTCTGCATTTCAGTATTTCGATGGGGTTATAGTCGTTGAGTTGCAGGCGCAGTGGCGGCTCCTGCTGCAAGTTCAGTTCGTGGCAGGCCTCGTCCCACAGCTGCCGACTGTTTTGCGGCACCTTGGCTGAGGTCACGCTGTTCATCACGATGACACCGTCGGGCGACAGGTTTTCGAGCACCTTGGCCATGATGGCTTTCAGCTGACCGCCATGCCCCCCAATGAAGACGGCGTCGGGCGCCCTGTCAGCCCCATGGTTTGTTGCGACTCTGTCGCAACCCACCGTGAGGAAATCGCCCATGACCACCTCGATGCCGGGAACTCCATGTCTGCGGGCATTCTCTGCGATGATGGCCTCACATTCAGGACGTACTTCGAAGGCGACGACATGCAGCTGGGGGAACAGCTGGCGGGCCTCGATGCTGACGCTGCCCGTGCAGAAGCCGATGTCCCAAAGCACATGGCGACGGGGCAGGTCGAGGGCTTGCAGCGTGAGCAGACGGATGGGCATCTTGGTAATCATTTTCTCACGTCCGTCGAGCAGGGCAAACGCTGCATCGGGGATGCCGAAGCGACGAGGCGTCAAGGGAGTATTGGCCACGAGCAGCACACAGTTAGGCTGGTCGAACACCGTCTCTGCCGCCTCCTCCAGCGTACAGCTGACTACCCGTTCACGGTCAGGATTTCCCAGATGCTCTCCCACGTGCACATCATAATGACCGTAGCCGTAGCTGAGCATACGCCGGGCAATGGCTGCAGGGGTATGCTCGCGGTCGGTCAGGATGCCAATCTTTGGCGAACGCTCCATGAGCGCCTGGTCGAAGGCTGGCCACGGACGCCCCGTGAGCGACACGACGCGCATGTCGTGATAGGGCACCACCAGCCTGTGCGCCAGCAGCTGCAGCGAGTTGAACGTGGGATAGAGCACAATGTCGGCTTCGGGCATCACGCGCCGGATGGTGTTGGCAAAGCCGAAGAACAGCGGGTCGCCCGAGGCGAAGACGACGACTGAACGGAGAGTCGGGGTTTGAGGATTGGGAGTTGAGAACACCTCTTTATACTGCTCAAAAACCGCATCGAGAGGCACGGTGATGTCAATCCACCGTGCTCCCGCAGGCAGCAGCTGCGCCACCATCTCGTGATGCCGCCTGCCTCCTGAGAACACCTTTCCCTCCTTGATGACTTCCAGCACCTCGGGCGGAAAGAAAGGACGCGGCTGGTCCGTTATGCCAATGACGAAAAATCTATTCATTACACATCCCTCCCCGGCTTCAGCTGCTCCGCATCGTCGAAGGTGAGGATGGCATTGCAGAGCGTAGCGGCCAGGTTGCTGCCTCCCTTGCGACCCTCGACGATGATTTTGGGAATGTCCTTGAACGGCTTCACCATGTGCTTCGACTCCCTGACGTGGACGAAGCCCACCGGCGCGGCGATGATGCCTGCCGGACGAGCCTTACCCCGGCGCACAAGCGTGCAGAGTTCCATCAGCGCTGTCGGGGCATTGCCAAAGGCAAACAGCGCGTCGGGATGTTCCTCCACAGCTACCCGTATGCCAGCCTGCGTGCGGGTAACCCCCTCGGCGGCAGCCATCGCCTCCACGCGAGGGTCGCCGAGGTAGCATTTCGCCTCGATGCCCAGGCGCTTCAGTGCCCCCTTGCGGATGCCGCTAAGGACCATCGTCACGTCGGTCACAATGGTCTTCAGCTGACCCGACGCTACTTTATTATATATAGTCTCCACGGCCCCTTCGTCGGTGTAGAGGATGCGCTCCATGTCGAAGTCGGCAGTAGTATGGATGGCATGCAGCAGCGCCCACTTGTGGTCCAGCGGCCAGTCCTGTCGGCGCAGCTCGCGCTCAATGGTGCGGAACGACTCTATCATGATGCCCTGCCCCACCCCGCTGACTTCGCTCTGCTCCTGTCGGTAGTAGCCACGCGGGGTAATCATCTTCCCATCAGCTACATAGGTCTGCGAGTTGCCGATGAGCAGCACGGTGAACATATCCACCTGCTCGGGGTCGAGGGTGCCGAGCGTCGTCAGCTCCACGCGCTGCTCCTCGCGCCCCGCCTGGCGAACGATGCCCACTGGCGTAGCGGCATCGCGCTGCTGAAGCATCAGCTCCTGCAGCCGGTAGAGCTGCCAGTAGCGCTCATGCGAACGGGGGTTATAGACGGCGGTGACGAAGTCGCCCACGGCAGCAGCCTTGATGCGGCGCTCTATCACCTCCCACGGCGTCATCAGGTCGCTCAGCGAGATGAGGCAGAGGTCGTGGCCAAGGGGTGCCCCCAGAAGCGAGGACGCCTTCTGGAACGCCGAGATGCCCGGCAAGGACACAATCTCCACGTCCGACCGCCGGGCGGCACGCATCTCATAAACCAGCGGCGTCATCCCGTAGATGCCAGCATCGCCCGACGAGATGACCACCACGGTCCGCCCCCCCTCAGCCAGCTCGAAGGCTTGCTCGGCGCGCTCACGCTCCTTTTTCATGCCCGTGTCGATGCAGGTGCAGCGTTCCGGCAGATAGGGTTCGACAAACTGAAAATAATACTTGTAGCCTACGATGGCATCGGCATCACGCACAGCATCGATGACGGCAGGCGTCATGTCTTCGGGGCTACCAGGACCAATTCCTGCTACTATAATCTTTCCCATAGTGATTGCAAAGGTACGAATAAGTGAGCAAAAAGCAAAAAGAAAACCCGTTTTTCTTTTTGCTTTCGCTCACTTTTTCCGTAACTTTGCACCCACAAGTAGAGACACCATAATGACTATATTTATATAAGTAGATGAGCACAAATAGTTCATATCAACACAGAGACACAGAGACACAGAGAATAAAGAAAGACTCCGCACCTCTGCGCCTGCGCAACCCCTTCAAGCTCCTCTGGCTGATGTTCAAGACGCGCCGCCCCAGCCGCATCAGCGAGATGCGGGCGGTGCCCGAGAACTTCTGGCTCGGTCGCAACTATGCCGCCATGATGTTCTTCGGCCACATCATCGCCCACACGCAAGAGGAGTGCGACCACATCAACGCCACCAACGGCAGCGTGAAGCGCCATGAGACCATCCACCTGCGTCAGGCACAGGCGTGCCACAACTCGTGGTTCTGCTACTACATTATATATATATGGTATTACCTGCGAGCCCTGCCCATGAACCGCCATCTGCATAACGCCGCCTACAGGCTCAACCCCTTCGAGATGGAAGCCTACGAGCACATGTACGAACCCGACTATTTAGAGAAGCACTGCCAGGGGGGAGCCAACGGCTGGCGCCGATATGCACGCATGAAGCCCAGCGAGAGGGCCGAGTTGCTGCTCAAAAAGCATCAATCGCAGCGGCTCGACTGTTCAAAATTTCCTTAAAATTCCTAAAATAAAAAGTTCAGAATTGAGACGCATTTTAGGATGAAAAATGGCCGTTTTGGGCCGTTTGGGGTCGTTTCTGTGCTGTCTTGAGCTTGGAAAAAGGAGCCAGAAGGGGCAAAAACTGCACAAACGGAGCGTTTTGAGCAGCTTTTTCCGCATTTTTTTGCCCTCCACCACGCTTTTTTAAGCACGCCAAATTTGGCGCACCCGGATTTTTCCGTGGCAACCCACACAGCCCATGCATGACCGCATAAACTGAGAGGTAGCCCCGTCATCCATAAATCTTGCAGACTCTG
>CACYME010000034.1 GCA_902775475.1 uncultured Prevotellaceae bacterium | reverse complement strand
GCTGCAAAATTACAAAATCTTGGGGGAAAGGCTCAGGTCTGGCCCCCTATTTTTATGGAATCTATACTACTTCGCACTTTTATCGGACAGCAATAATTCTTTTGTTAGATTATGGTGCCCATGCCTCGCGCACGAGCATATTCATTAAAATGAATTCGGGTGCAAAGTTAGCGATTTTCAATGGTTTGGCCAAAGAAATCATCAAGAAAACGAGGAGAAAGAGCAAAAAAAGGGGTCTTCGGTTCCCCACAGCAACAGGGATGAGAGGAAAAAGGTGGCGACAAATTGGGACCAGGACACGCCGGAGCGGGAAAAAAACCTCGCCTTTTCCGTTGGCAGCGGACGGGGACGATATTGGCAGCGGCCGCTGCCAATAATGGCAGCGGGCGGGAAAAACAATGGCAGCGCCCACTGACTTCCCTGCTGAGGACAGAGGGAGCTACGCACAAAAAGGTCAACTGCTATATCATTGCCCTTTTCTATCCGCTGTCCTGCTGATTTTTGTCCGCCAACGTCGGATTCTTACGGAAAGGCTATTTCCTACCCCAGAGCAGCACGAATGATATCATGCCTGCGGCGCTACACGAATGTGCATGAATGAGACACGAATGGACATGAATCAATTTGTAGCATGAATGACCGCGAACGAAACGCGAATGATTCGTAAATGTTAAGGCTGTGGTGGGCCTTTTAGAACGTCATGCGTATCATGAAGCGGATGCCATGCTTGTGGGCAGTGGGCAGGTGGAGGTAGCTGAGACGGCGGACGTACTCCACGTGTACAATCTTAAATATATTGTGTATGCCTGCCGACACCTCCCAGTAGGGTTTCTTCGGGTCCATCACGTAGGAGCCTTCGGGGAAGTACATCAGCGTGGCGTCGCCCGCGTTCTGGCTGAGCGTGGGGTTGTTCTTGTCGCTGAGGTCACCCCATAGGCACTTCACGGTGAGCCATTCGCGCCACTTCAGCTTTCGCAGCAGGGGTATGCGGTTGAAGATTTTTCCGTTCAGGTCCCAGAGCAGCATGAAGGAGGCATAGCGGTCGTTGAGGAACTCCATGTTGTTGATGGCGGTGAAGGTGTAGTCCTGCATGATGTAGGAGAGGTTGGTCTCGGGCATGATGAGCAGGGGGAAGGGCACCTGGTTCCACTGTATTCCTCCCTTGATGTAGCAGTCGAGCTTTCCCCAGGACTTGAGCCAGAAGCGCTTGTAGATGCTGGCCTCGGAGAAGTTGTAGGCATAGTCGCCTCCGAGGAAGTCCTTCAGTCCCATGGTGTGGCTGATGGTGAAGACGGGCGAGTCGAGGTTGATGGGCAGTCGGCGCTGCTTGGTGTTGATGAAGGTCTCGCCGGGGGCGAAGCGCAGCTCGGCCCGCAGCTCGGTGGTGCGGAGCTTCTGGGAGGGGACGGGGGTGGGATTGGGCTGCGATGGCATCGCAGCATACTCGACGGTGGGGGTGCTCCAGTTGGTCCAGGTGGTGCGGTCGGGGCTCTGGGTGAGGGGGATGAAGAAGAGGGAGCCTGCGCCCTCGTTCTCCTCGGTCTTCAGGGCCACGGTGGTGCGGAAGCCCCAGTCCTCCTCGCGCTCGAAGGTGAGCGACTGTCGGTTGTAGAACATCATCTTGTCGACCTTGGCCCACTTGAAGGCTGTGAAGACGTTATCCTTGTCGGTGTGCATGAACTTGTCTGAGGGCGACATCACGTCGTAGGTGGACTGCAGGGTGAGCGTTCGCTTGGGGAACTCGCGGGGCAGGTATTCCTTCTTGTTGAACGACCAGATGAGGTCGCCCTTGTAGTAGGTCTTCTTTGAGTCGAGGCCTCGTGCAATGTAGCCGGCGGCGAAGAAGTTCGAGTCGAGGTTGGCGGTGGTCTGCGCCGAGAAGCGCAGGCGCAGGCCGTCGACGAAGTTGCGGGTGATCATGGTGTTGATGGGCCCGATGTCGACCTTCGAAGGAATCTTCGGTGTTCCCGTCTCCACGAAGTTCTCGATGAACGCCTTGGCCACGAAGATGATGTAGTTGAAGCCCTTGATCTGCTCCAGCCCGTGCACAAAGGCGTCCATGGAGCTCTCGCTCTTCGTCAGTTCCACCTGCCGGTACTGTGCCCAGAAGTCCTCGCCCTGCATCATGGCGTTCACGTCCTTCACCTCCTTCTTCTTTCCCTTGAAGAGCTGGCGTGGCAGCTCGTCGAAGGCATAGTCAGTGAGGCGGGTGTTGCGGATGACAGCGAACTGCGCCAGGAACGATGCCACCTTCAGCTCGGTGAACATGTCGTCGACGGTGAGCACCCACTCGCCGGAGGGCAGCTGGCGGAACTCCTGCGTCACCTTCATGTTCTCCACGAAGTTCACGTCGGAGCGCTTAGGAATGGTCATCTCGCAGCGTTTCACCTGATAGCTCGAGTCGGCCAGGATATAGAGCTGTCCGCGGAAGCCGAAGTCCTGCTGGTTGTTGGGCAGGAAGGAGAGGTGGAAGCAGAGGTCGTGGTCGACGTAGACGGTGTCCTCGATGTAGTAGCGGTAGAAGGCGATGGCATCGTTGCCGATGGGCGACGTGAAGGGATACTGCAAGAGGCGTATCTGGTCGTCGTAGATGTTGATGTCCGTAAAGACATCCTTCATCAGCGTGGTGAGGATGTCGCCGGTCTGGATGAGGTCGTTGATGCCCTGGTTGTTCATGCCCTTGATGATGGTCTTCTCGTCGTGGGGGCTCTTGCGGTAGATTTTCTGCGAGACGGTCTCGTCGACAGAGATGGGCAGGATGAGCTTGTTGTTGTAGGGGCACACCTCAACCTGGTTGAGCAGCCACTGCTTCTTGCCCAGCCGTGTGGAGTCGAGGAAGGAGGAGGTGATGTCGTTGAAGGCGAGCGTCAGCTTCTGGTATTTGTTATATTGGTAGAAGTCGTGGTTGCTCAGGTCGGTGCGCTTCTTGGCTGCCACCACCTTGCGCATCAGCTCCACGGCGGGGTTGTTCTTGCGGCTGTAGCGCGAGCGCTTCGACTTCACGGTGACCTCGCCGAGCAGCTTCGAGTCGGGCTTCAGCTTGATGCGCAGGTAGTGGGGCGTGCGGTTGTCGACGATGACCGTCTGTGGCGCATAGCCCACGGCACTGAAAGTGAGGGGCCAGCCGTCATGGCGCTCTATGGAGTAGTAGCCCTGCAGGTTGCTGGCCACGGCCACGCCATGTCCTCGGTAGATGCAGCTGGCGTAGGGGATGGTGTCGCCGGTCTGCGCATCGAGGATGTGGCCGGTGATGGTCTGCGCCACTGCGTGGCTAAATGATAAATGAAAAATGATAAATGATAGGGCTATCGCCAGCTGTCGCTTTGTCATCGTTGCAAATCTCAATTCTCAAAACTCAAATCTCAAACCTCAAATGTCCGGCACATCGTCTCGTGCCGGTAGTGCATGTAGTAGTAGAGGGCAGCGAGGACGGTGATTTCGAAAAGGGGATAAATCCACGGTTCGTTGACCAGACAGCTGATGAACATGACGATGGCGCGGGTGTTGTGGGTCAGCGTGTTCGTCATCCACATCAGTGGCAGGCTCTTCGCACGGAAGTCCTGGCGCAGCTGCTGGGGCATGTCGGCAGCGCTGGGGTACTTCGCCTTCACCTTGCGGAAGAACTTCTGGAACTCGGGGGTGTTCTTCTCCTGCTTGCGGCACCAGCCGATGTAGAAATGGTGGAACAGATAGTCCCAGAAGTGCTCGCCCTCGCCCACGGTGAACGGCCCCATCTTGCGCTTGGGCATGCTGTCGAGCAGGCGCTGCTCCTGCTCGGTGCTGTTCAGCTCGCTGCCCTCCTCGCCCTTAATAAAATAGAGGTGTATCTGGCGGTAGTAGTCGGCCAGCTGGCACTGGCGGGCATGCCAGTAGAAGCCGGCGAAGCCGCAGAGCACGAATCCCCAGAAGGTCCAGTTGTATTCCGTCTGGAAGGGCAGCGGCTGGTTCCACAGGCGCAGGGCGATGCCCAGGTAGCAGAAGAAGAACCAGACGTCGCTGGCCAGTCCGTCGAGCATTCGCCCGATGGCGGTCTTGTGGTTCGTCAGACGTGCCATCTGGCCGTCGGTGCTGTCGCAGAAGTTGGCCAGCATGAGCAGGACGACACCACAGACGTTCCACCACAGCTCGGTGTGGTAGAAGCAGAAGCCGGCTCCGGCGCCGAGGAACATGGAGAGGATGGTGACGAAATTGGGGGTGACGCCAATCTTTATCCACATCAGGGCAAAGACAAGGCCGATGGGGCGGGTGAAATAGACGTCGAGCGTCTCTTCGGTGTCGTTCGACTTGAACGACTCTTGTAACAGTTGTTTGAAACTCTTATCCATTCTTACTAAACCATTCAGATACTCAGAAGCCGAAGCCACGTTTGTAAACTCTGTTTCGGCATTGAGTTTTCTTTTGAGTGTGCAAAGGTAATCATTTTATGTGATAACACAGCTTTTTTGCCGTTTATATTTGTTTTTTTTAATAATCTGAGGAGCACTCACCCACCCCAGTTCAGGCTTATTTTCAATTCTGCAGAATGGGTTCTGATGGCTTTTCACAGTTTTTGAGCACCCGCTTTGCGGTAAGTCCGTAAGAACGTTGGGGCAACCGAGCTGTTGAAGAAAATATGAAAACTCAAATTTTGTGCTTACAATTTTTCGTAGAAAATAGTTCGACAAAAAAACGTCATGGCGACGACGCGAAATAGAACGAAAAATGGCGTTTTCGAACCGTTTTGTGCGTCTCGGCGACTGTCGGCTGCGAAAAAAAATGTGAAAAAAGGCCCGATTTTTGCACACTCCACCCCGTTTTGTGCATTCTATTTTGAGAATTTTGCCGTTTTTTTCACTTCCAAACGAACGCTTTTTTGAAAAAAGTCAACGCCAAATTTTTCTGCGGCGTTGACTTTTTCGAGCCATCGACCGCCAAATTTTTCTATTTTAAGCAAAAAGCGTTGTGAACCAGCCACTTACGAACACCCCTCAAAATTGGCTTATTTTCGGCCGCGAACACTTTTTTTCAGAAGACCCCTGTTTTTTTGGGGGTAAATCGACCCATTTTTAGAAAACTCACAGAAAAGTGCTTACAATTTGAAAGCAGTTTTTACTTGCCTGTTCCAGAAAAAAATCGTAACTTTGCACCTCACGATAGCAAACAAAGAAATGAAACAGACAGACAAGAACATCATCATGATTACCTCCGGGGGCGTGGGCGAGCGATTCGGCAGCAACATCCCCAAGCAGTATGTGGAAGTGAACGGCCGCAAGGTCATCGGCTACGTCATCGATGCCTGCAAGCGGAGCCAGCTGGCCGACGGCATCCTGGTGGTGGCCCATCCGAAGTATCACGACGAGCTCGTCGGCGAATTTGGCGTCGACGTGGCCGGGAGCGGACCGACGCTGAACGGCACCAAGCGCAACGGCCTCGACTACCTGCGCACCCACAGTGCCTGCGAGAAGCTGGTGGTGGTCGATGCCGTAAGGCCTGCCGTTGAGACCAGTGTGATAGACCGCTTCTTCACGCTGCTCGACGACTACGATGCCGCGGCCTGCGCCCGCAAGATTACCGACAGCCTGGGCCGCTTCGGACAGTGGATTGTGAACCGCGAGGAATACTACACGCTGAGCACGCCAGAGGCTTTCCGCTTTGCTCTCTTCGAGCAGCATTTCAGGGCAGAGTCGCCCCTCACGGAGTCCATACAGCAACTGCCGGAGACGTCGAAGGTGTATCTGGATTTCGACGCGCCTTATTACGACAAGCTCACCTACCCCGAGGACTTGGCCAAAATACAACACTTGTTGGGAGCGAGGAGCGAAAAATGAGAAATGAGAAATGATTTCTCATCTGAGAAGTATTCGGAGTTGACGGCAATGAGTTAAAAAAGATTAACTGAGGGGCAAAAACTCCTATCTCCTAACACCTAACTCCTAACTCTTTCGTACCTTTGCAGACGCAAATAGCTATTTTTCATTCAATAATGGAGCAAAACTTTGAGCTCATCGCCAAAACATTCATGGGACTGGAGCCCGTCCTGGCGAAAGAGCTGACTCAACTGGGGGCCAACGACGTACAGATTGGTAGACGCATGGTGTCGTTTACGGGTGACAAGGAACTGATGTACCGGGCTAACTTCCAGTTGCATACGGCCATCAAAATCCTGAAGCCCATCCGCCATTTCAAGGCCAGCAGCGCCGACGACGTCTACGAGGAAATCAAGAAGATAGACTGGACAGAGTATTTGGCCGACGACAAGACGTTTGCCGTCGACTCGGTGGTGTTCTCCGACGAGTTCCGCCACTCGAAGTTCGTCAGCTACAAGGTGAAGGACGCCATCGTTGACCAGCTGCGCGAACGGACGGGCAAACGGCCGAACATCTCGGTGAGCAATCCCGACCTGCGCCTGCACATCCACATTGCCGAGAACGACTGCACACTCTGCCTCGACAGCAGCGGCGAGAGCCTGCACCGACGCGGCTACCGCCAGGAGAGCGTCGAGGCACCCATCAACGAGGTGCTCGCCGCCGGCATCATCATGATGACGGGCTGGCAGGGCGACACCGACTTCATCGACCCCATGTGCGGCAGTGGCACCTTCCTCGTCGAGGCAGCGCTCATCGCCCGCAACATGGCGCCAGGACTCTTCCGCAAGGAGTATGCCTTCGAGAAGTGGCCCGACTTCGACGCCGACCTCTTCGACCATATCTATAACGACGATTCGCAGGAGCGTGAGTTCACCCACCACATCTACGGCTACGACGTGGATTTCAAGGCCGTGAACACCGCCCGCATGAACGTGAAGGCCGCCGGATTCAGCGACTGCATCAGCGTGGAGCAGCAGGACTTCAAGGACTTCACGCAGCCGCAGGAGAAGGCCATCATCGTGACCAATCCGCCCTACGGCGAGCGCATCTCTACGCCCAACCTGCTGGAGACCTACCGCATGATTGGCGAGCGTCTGAAGCACCAGTTCATGGGCAACGACGCCTGGATTCTCTCCTACCGCGAGGAGTGCTTCGAGCAGATTGGCCTGAAGCCCAGCATCAAGATTCCCCTCTACAACGGAAGCCTGGAGTGCGAGCTGCGCAAATACCAGATGTTCGACGGCAAGATGAAGCAGTTCCGCAGCGAGGGCGGCACCGTGAAGACCGACGAGGAGAAGCGCCAGATGGCTCAGGCCCACCGTTTCAAGAAGGAGCGTGAGTTCAAGCAGCGCCTCACCGAGCAGGAGGAGAACGAAGAGGGCGACATCCGCTCGTTCACCTTCCATCGCCATGAGTTCGTCAAGGAGAAGAGAGGAGACAGAAGAGAGGAGAGGGGCGAGCGGAAGCCTCGCTTCAACAAAGACGGCGACGACCGCCGCAAGCCGGCCTTCGGCGGCAAGGGTGGCGGCAACAAGCGCAGCAACGACAACCAGAACCGCGGTGGCCACGAGCGCTTCAACCGTCAGGGCAGCAGCAAACGAAACAACAAACGATTCAACGGCGATGAAGACTAAGCTCCCACTCTTAATTCTGCTTGCTATTTTAGCCCTACCGATGTCTGCACAGAAGCTCTTTACCCTCGAAGACCTGAACTTCGGAGGCCGCAACTACCACAGTCTGCGTCCGCAGAACATGTTCCTCACCTGGTGGGGCGACCAGCTGGTGCAGACCGACGTGGAGGAGTGCAACCTCATCGACGCGAAGACGGGTAAGAAGACCCAGCTCTTCTCGCTCGACGACATCAACAAATGGGCTGAGAGCGACGGCGACGTGCGCCAGGTCCGACACCTGATGAACGCCACGTTCCCCTACCCCGACAAGCCCATCGTGGCCGTGGGCAACCGCCGTGCCTTCGTGCTCATCGATTTCAAGACGAAGCAGATTGTCTGGCAGGACAGCATCTCCGGCCAGCAGGCCAACGACTGGGCCCCGCAGTCGAAAGCCACCGCCTACGTACAGGACAACCAGCTCTTCGTGGTCGATGCCCAGGGCGGAAAGCACCAGCTCTCTACCGACGGCTCACGCGAAATCGTCTACGGACAGAGCGTCCACCGCGACGAGTTCGGCATCGAGAAGGGCACCTTCTGGAGCCCCGACGGCCAGCGTCTGGCTTTCTACCGCATGGACCAGTCGATGGTCACCGACTATCCGCAGGTGGACACCGACCCTCGCATTGCTGAGCACCAGCCCGACAAATACCCCATGGCGGGCACGAACACCCACGTGGTCACCATCGGCGTCTACAACCTCGCCACCGACAAAACCATCTACCTCCAGACCCCGCCTGTCGACTATGCTGCAACAGCGTTGCAGCCAACCTGCTACTTCACCAACATCAGCTGGAGCCCCGACTCGAAGCACATCTTCCTGCAGGAGCTGAACCGCGACCAGAACGACTGCCGCCTCGTCAGCTACGACGCCGAGACGGGCAACCGGGAGTATCAACTCTGCCGCGAGACCAGCGACAAATACGTGGAGCCGTTGAACCCCATTCAGTTCCTGCCGTGGGACAACAGCCTCTTCATCCTGCAGAGCCAGAAAGACGGCTATAACCACCTCTATCTCTATAGCATCAAGGGCGAGTGCATCAAGCAGCTCACCAGCGGACAGTGGGTGGTGCTCGACGTGCTGGGTTTCAACCAGAAGGACAAGAGCGTCATCATCGCCTCCAACGAGAAGCACCCCTTGCAGCGCAACATCTATGCCGTTGACGTCAAGACGGGCAAACGAACCCCGCTCGACAATGGCGAGGGCGTGCACCGCGGCGTGCTCTCCAAGGGCACAGGCACCCTGCTCTACGACAAGTGGCAGAATCCCACCACGCCCAACAACATCGACCTGGTCAACGCCAAGGACGGAAAGAGCAAACGCCTGCTCACCGCCCCCGACCCCTGGAAAGACTATCAGCAGCCCATCTACGAGAGCGGCAGCATCAAGGCCGCCGACGGAACGACCGACCTCTACTGGCGCATGGTGAAGCCGCGCGACTTCAATCCCGCCAAGAAATACCCCACCGTGGTCTACGTCTACGGCGGTCCCCACGCCCACAACGTCGAAGCCTCCTGGCACTGGTACAGCCGTACCTGGGAGACCTACATGGCGCAGAAAGGCTACATCGTCTTCATCCTTGACAACCGGGGAAGCCAGCATCGTGGCCGCGACTTTGAGCAGGCCACCTTCCGCCAGCTGGGCCAAGTGGAGATGCAGGACCAGATGAAGGGCGTGGAGTTTCTGAAGAGCCTGCCCTACGTCGACAGCAACCGCCTCGGCGTACACGGCTGGAGCTTCGGCGGCTTCATGACCATCTCGCTGATGACCAACTATCCCGACGTGTTCAAGGTGGGCGTGGCCGGTGGTCCCGTCATCGACTGGCAGTGGTACGAGGTGATGTACGGCGAGCGCTACATGGACACCCCGCAGCAGAACCCCGACGGCTATGCGAAGACCAGCCTCATCTCGAAGGCGAAGAACCTGAAGGGAAAACTGCAGATTATCATCGGCTACAACGACCCCACCGTCGTGCCCCAGCATGCCCTCTCGTTCCTGAAAGCCTGCGTAGAGGCTGGCACGCAGCCCGACTTCTTCGTCTATCCCGGCGAGGGTCACAACATGATGGGACACGCCAGCGTGCATCTACATGAGCGCATCACGCAGTATTTCGAGGACTATCTGAAATAAGAGCCGAGGAGACAACCAACACTGACTTATGGACACCATTAACGACCTCTTCTCGCTGCTGAGCAACTTCCTCTGGGGATGGCCCATGATTATCCTGTTGCTCGGTACGCATGTATATCTGACCTTCCGCTTGCGGGTGCCTCAGCGTAAACTGCTGACGGGCATCCGCCTTTCTGTTCAGAAAGACAAGAACGCCGAGGGCGACGTGAGCCAGTTCGGGGCCTTGGCCACGGCACTGGCCGCCACCATCGGCACGGGCAACATCGTCGGCGTGGCAACGGCCGTGGCACTGGGCGGCCCCGGCGCGGTGCTGTGGTGCTGGCTGACGGGCATCTTCGGCATGTCTACGAAATATGCCGAGGGACTGCTGGCTGTAAAATATCGCGTAAGAGGTGAAGACGGACGCACCTACGGCGGACCGATGTATGCCTTAGAGCGCGGACTGGGCATGAAGTGGCTGGCGCTGCTCTTTGCCATCTTCACGGCGCTCGCCTCGTTCGGCATCGGCTGCACGGTGCAAGCCAACAGCATCGCCCTGCTGGCCAGCGAGACCTTCGGCGTGCCCACCTGGATTGTGGGACTCTTCGTCTGCCTGCTCACGGCCCTTGTCATCATGGGCGGCGTGAAGGCTATCGCCCGAGTCTGTACGGTGCTGGTGCCCTTCATGGCCGTGCTCTACGTCATTGGTTGTGTGGTCATTCTCTGCATGAACGGTGCCTACGTGTGGCCTGCCCTGAAGCTCATCGTCAGCGCAGCCTTCAACCCGTCGGCAGCCGGAGGCGGCTTCGTGGGAGCAACGGTGATGATGGCCGCCCGCTACGGCATTGCCCGTGGCCTGTTCTCGAACGAGAGCGGCATGGGCAGCGCACCCATCGTGGCGGCGGCAGCACAGACGCGCAACCCCGTGCGCCAGGCGCTGGTCAGCAGCACCGGCACGTTCTGGGACACCGTCGTCATCTGCGCCCTCACGGGACTGGTACTCGTGAGCAGCATCCTGGCCTACCCCGACATCAGCTATGCCGACGGGGCGGCACTAACGAAAGTAGCATTCTCAAAGATTCCTTACGTGGGTGCTCCGCTGCTGGCCTTCGGCATTCTCACTTTCGCCTTCAGCACCATCCTGGGATGGAGCTACTATGGCGAAAGTGCCGTGAACTACATTGAAGGCCGACGCATCAACCGCTTCTACCGCATCCTCTACATCGTTGCCCTGTTCTTCGGCAGCATCATCAGCCTCGACATCATCTGGAACATTGCCGACTGCATGAACGCCCTCATGGCCATACCCAACCTAGTGGCCCTCCTGCTGCTCAGCGGCGTGGCAGCCCGCGAAACCAAGAAATATCTGTGGGGAGGCCGACTTGATGATGTAGAGACCCTAACCCCAGATGAAAAATGAGAAATGAAAAATGAAAAATGAGAGATGAGAAATGAGAAATGAATAGACCCAAGCCTGCAGAATGGTAAAGCCAGCGCGGCAAGTCTATTCATTTCTCATTTCTTATTTCTCATTTTTCATTTTCCATAGACCTGTTCACCCTCGTGACCACGGCCTGGGCCAGCGAGAGGAACGCCTGGCCCGACATGGAGTCGATATTGGTGACCACGGGCGTGCCCTGGTCGCCGTTGTCGCAGATGCTCTGCACCAGCGGAATCTGCGCCAGCAGCGGAACCTGCATCTCCTGAGCCAGCTGCTTGCAGCCCTCGCGGCCGAAGATATAGTAGCGGTTCTGCGGCAGCTCGGCAGGCGTGAACCACGCCATGTTCTCCACCAGTCCGAGGATGGGCACACCCACCTTTTCGTTCCTGTACATGTCGATGCCTTTGATGGCATCGGCAAGAGCCACCTGCTGGGGCGTCGAGACGATGACGGCCCCGGTGAGCTTCAGCGTCTGCAACAGCGTCAGGTGGATGTCGCTGGTGCCCGGCGGCGTGTCGAGGATAAAGTAGTCGAGCTCGCCCCAGTCGGCATCGGCAATGAGCTGCTTCAGGGCGTTGCAGGCCATTCCACCACGCCAGAGCGTCGCCGTGGTGGGCTTCACGAAGAAGCCTATTGAAAGAAACTTGATGCCATACTTCTCGACGGGCACGATGAGGTCGCGCCCGTCCTTGTTCACGGCGTAGACCTTCGCGTCCTCCACACCCAGCATCTTCGGAATAGAAGGGCCGAAGATGTCGGTATCGAGCAGACCGACGCGATAGCCCAGGCGAGCCAGGGCGATGGCCAGGTTGACGGCGACGGTGCTCTTGCCTACCCCACCCTTACCGCTGCTGACCGCCACGATGTGCTTCACGCCGGGCAGCAGGTCCTCGTCCTTCGGGCGTGGCTTCGACTTGAACTCCGTCACAATCTCCACCTCCACGTCCTGTCCGCAGTGGTATTTGATAGCAGCCTCAGCCGCCTTCACCGTCGACTTCAGAAAGGGGTCGGTGTCGCGGGGGAACTCCAGCACCACCTTCACTCTCTGCCCATTGATGGCCGGTGTGTCGGCCACCATCTGGCTCTCCACCAGATTCTTCTTCGTGCCCGCATACGTCACCGTGGCGAGCGCATCCATAATCAGTTTCGGATATAGTGTCATAGCAGGGCGCAAAGTTACGCATTATTTCCGAGAAAAAGTCATTCTTCGCCACATTTTTAACACTCTCCGTCCGAATCCGACGTGGGCGGACAAAAAACCGCGGTCATCGTAAAAGAATACGACAATCGCGGATTTTCAATCAGCATGAACAAGTCCGTGTCAGTCCTGGCCCCTTAATTCCGCGTCAGCCCGTGGCCAAATTCCCGTTCCAGCAGCTCCTCCATCCTTCCCTCCTTGGCGTAGGGAACAGTGTCCACCTGCCTGAAGTTCATGGTCCCAGCCGTGCCATCTTTCGCCAGATGGCTCTGCTCCAGCAGCAGCGAGGGGTCGAAGCCGAGGATGTAGCGTGTGGCGATGCGATAGATGATTTCCGTCGGGGCAAAGCCATAGACTTGACGGCGCAGGATGTGCATGATGCGCTCGCGGTCGTCGGGAATCTGGCGGCGCATCTCAGCGTTGTTATACAGTCGGCGCACAATCTCGGTGATGTACAGGCCCGACTTCATATAGAGGTCGGCGAACGTCTTCTGCGGGTCCTCGAAGATGTGAGGGTTCTCCTGCTCCAGCAAGTCCACCATCTTCCTGACCACCCAGCGGGGCGTAAAAATCTGGTTGGTCTTCTGCGGGGGAATGTAGTCGAAGATGTCCTCGCCGAGGCTCTCGTCGAAGTAGTTGGCCAGCGTCTCTCGCTTCCGTCGGAACACCTCGATGGAGTCGTCGAACACCACCTCGTCGAAGAGGTCGCCCTCGAAATGCTTCTCGATGCCGTCCTCGGTATAGTCGCCGCCATCGCGCAGGAATCGGAACTCGTCGAGCGTGATGCCCGTCACCTCCTCGAAGACGGCAGGCGTCACCACCCGGTCGAAGTTGCTCAGGCGGAGCGTATCGTCGTCGTAGGCCATGATGAAGCTGGGGATGGTGCGCGAGAAACCGCGCAGGTGGCTGCGCACTTCCTCCTCTATGTCGGCCTTCTTCTTGTTGGCCCGCTCGGTCTCTATGCGCTCGATGACCTCGCGGGGCTTGTCGTTGACCACGTCGTCGATATGCTTCTTCACCGAGCTCGTCAGGTCGTGCATGGCCTGCTCCATCTCCCGCTGGAAAGCATCGTCGGCGGCCTTCACGGCTTCCTCACTGTCGGCCTGCCTGATGGCTTCCTCGTGCTTCACCTCGGCGATGCGTGCCTGCTGGCGGTAGTCGCCGCGAATCTTGTCTATCTTGTTGTGCTCCTCCTTAGCGGCCTCCTTGGCCAGCCGGGCCGCCTGCTTCTGGTTGAAGCCGTAGCTGTCGGCAGCAGGTTTGATGATGCTCGCCTCGATGGTCTTGGCCAGCGTGGCCTCCATCTTGTCGATGTGCATCACCTCGTCGCGGGCCACATCTTCAAACCCTTCCTGAACGGCCTGGAAGCTCTCGTACACCTTGTTGCCAAACACCTGCTGCTCCTGCCCGATGATGATGGCCTCGGGCACCAGGGCGTTGCCGTCGCCATCCACCTGGACCCCGCCGGCCTCGCTGAGCGTGGCATTGGTGCTGCGGGCACGGTCCTCGTGGGCCTTGTCGAGCTTCTCCAGGATGCCCTGCACCACGCCGGGAGCGCCGAAGATGTTGGCGATGTTCTTGAACAGGAAGTTGCACAGGAAGCCCCTGCTGACCACCTCCTGCGACTTGATGCTGCGAGGGATGGAGAGCACCTGCCGGGCGTCGAGCTCCACCATGCGCCCCTCGTCGTCCTCGGCGATGACGGGGAAGAAGTTGAGCAGCCGGCGGATGTTCTCTTCGCGGCTGTCGGGCGTGCCGCCAGTCTCTGCCCTCAGGTTGTTGGCAAAGTCGTCGAAGATGATGAGCGTGCGTGCCGGGTCGAAGTCGAACACGTAGGCCTGCTCCTTGCGGTAGCGCTGGCCGTCGCGGGTGATTTCGCAGGGGTTCTGTGCCCGGAAGGCGGCCTGCATGTAGAGCGACGGGCTCTTCATGTTGCTCAGCATCAGCACGCCGCTCCATTCCGGGATGGTGACGCCCGTGGTCAGCTGCCCCACGCTCAGGGTGATGGTGCGGGCGTGGTGGGCAATGGCCTCCTTCACCTTGTTGTACGACTTGGCCGTCTCGGCGTCCTCGCTCAGACGGCCGTCGCCGGCGGCCAGCACCACCTCGTAGTCCTCGAAGCCCGAGCCCTCCTCCTGCAGCAGGCGGGCCAGCGCCTTGGCGCTCTCCACGCGGTTCAGCAGCCAGAGCGTGTGCGCCAGCTCGGTGCGCAGCGCCTCGGTGGAAAAGGGGAACTTCTCCTGCGTCGTCAGTGCCCGCAGGAACTTCCTCACGTCCTGCTCATAGACAAAGCGTCCGCCATCGGTCTTGAAGAACTCGTTCAGGTCGAAGGCATATTCCGTTGCGCCCTCGTCGTCGTCAAGCTGTATGCCACGCTTCACCTCGTCGCGCACGATGTCGCTCATGCGGTAGGTGAAGAGGTTCAGCTGCGGCATGTCCTCGTAGGGGTTGCGGTCCAGGCTGTCCCACGACGCCTTGTCCTCCGGACGAGCCTGATCACGCTCGGAAGAGCCCAAACAAGTTTGGCTCTTCTCTCGCTCAAACGCAGCCTTGGCCTCCTGCTCCTCGGCATAGCTCCAGTTGAAGATTTGCTCCTTCGAGAACTGTCCCCCGGCAATGGCCTTGAAGGGCGTGCCCGAGAGGTGGAGGGTGAAGCGCCGCTGGATGTTGTCGAAGGCGCGGTCGGTGCGCCGGGTGTCCACGCCCTCGTGGGCCTCGTCGATGACGAGCAGGTCCCAGCGGAGCTTGCTCATCCACTCCAGCTTGTTGTAGTTGCCGCCGAAGAATACCGAGCCTTTCAGCCCCTGCAGGCTCTCGAAGCATATCTGTCCGTCGAAGCCGTCGCTGACGCCGGGAATGCGGAGCCATTCCAGGAACTCCTGCCTCGTCATCACGTCGCGCCGTCCGCGCAGGGCGTCGTTGTCGCTCACGAAGCGGAAGCCCGTCTGCCAGCCGATGAAGCGCTCGAAGTCGTCGTACCACGAGTTGGCTATCGACGGCCGGTTGGTCACGATGAGCACGTTGAGCGGCTTGTCGTGTTTCATCCGGCGTATCAGCTCGTAGGTGGAGAGCGTCTTGCCGAAGCGGGGCTTGGCGTTCCAGAGGAAGCGGGCGTCGCCGCGGCCCTGCCGCATGTAGTCGAGCGTCAGCTGCACGGCCTCCTCCTGCTGGCGGCGCAGCACGTAGGTGGAGCCGACGGACGTCCGGGGATATTGCCGCGAGGCGAACTCGTTGAAGAAGAGGAGCGACTGCGCCCCGCTGATGCGGAACCACTCCGTGCCCTGATGGCGCTCCACGCCCTTGCGGCGCTCCAGGAAGTCGTGGAAGTCGTGGTCGCTGAAGAACTCGCCGCTGCCGTCCTTGAACAGCGCGTTGTCCTGCCACTGCAGCTCGTAGTCTATCCACGCCGTGTGCACCTGCTGGCGGATGCGCCGCTCCACGCCGTTCTTCGTCTCGCCGATCTTCGTCCAGCCCTCGTGCATAGGGTAGCCGGGTGTCTGGTAGGCATAGATCATCGGCACCACGCGCCGGAAGCTGCTGATGAGGGTCTTGTCGTTAGTCATAGATGCAGTTTTTTTGTTTTTTTATCTCTTATTTGTTTGTTATCTCAGCGATTATTAGTAATTTTGCATACAAAACATGGAAGTTATGACTGCAATACAGATGTATGCCGAACTGCTCAGGAATATGAGCATCATTGCCGACGATGAAAACCTGCTGAAGCGGGCTGCCAAGTATCTGCGCAAGCTCGTGGCTGAAAAGCAGGCCGACCAAACGCTCATACCTCGTGAAGAGTTTTTCGCCAGCATAGAAAGAGGTGAAGAGGAATATCGCCAGGGGAAGACGCATCGTATTAACTCTCCAGAGGAATTACACAGTTTTCTTAACAGCCTTTGAGTTCGATGTACACCATTGACGAATCTACGACGATGCCGTTCTGGTGCTCGTTCTTAGAGCCTATGGGCATTACGATGACAAATAGGTTGTCCGTCATAACATCTCCTTCACCTTTGTCCGAATGAAATTCTTTTCCTCATCGTCCAAGCCGTACTTGACGAACAGCTGCTCGTCTATCTCCGCAATGCTCTTGCTCCAGTCTATGTCGGAGGAAGAGGTGAAGTCTTGAAGGGGAACGTAAGCCCAGGTAGGCTTTGCATTATTCTGGGTGACTTTTAGGATACCAAGCATAGTACGCGCAAATTTACTTTTCACATATTTCAAAATTGCTTCAGCTTCTGATTGGGTATCAACATTTCCAACCCCGATATAAGTTTCAGTAAATCCAACAGAAGGAGTTCCCAATGTTGGCTTACTAATTATTCTTGCAGCTTCTTCTCCAAGCATTCCAGAAGCTCCATTTGCTTTTGGAACCATAACTTTAAACTTTGAAAGATTATTGTTTGGTGCTATATAATCTTTCCTAAACCATCTATACACACGCTCATTATTCAAATTTCCGTAAATCTGTACATATTCTTTTCCATCGTCGGGCTTTGTTTCTGTAAACAATAACGGCATTCTTTCAAAACAGCTTGGTGCTATTCGCCTATCAGCAGTCTTTTTCATTTCATCAGGCTGTTCCTCGTATGCTTTATCTGAATAGCGATATAATCCCCTGCTCGCTATAATCTCACAGAGGCTGGCTTTAGAAACTGCACTAACTTTCTTCTTAATAGCATTTAATTCTTCAAAACTTGTAAATACCCCAATAGGTTCGTGGGTAGTTTCAGAGTCATAATAAGTTATAGCTAAGCCTCCAGTAATAGCGGTATTAGCAAAATAAGTTCTGGCATCAGCTTCATAGTGAAGAACTTTCAAATGAGTATTAGCAAGCATTTTCTCATTCCATGATTGCGGCGTTCCACCTGCATTAAACAAGAATCGAGCAGGCGAAATAAGTTCTACCTTATTTCCGACCTTGAAAGATTCGTCATAGAAGTAATGATACAAAGGTGTGTCGCTTTCATTTGCACCTTTTGCTTCTTGCTGATACGGCGGATTCCCAATAATCACATCGAATTTCATACTGTTTTGGTTTTTAGTTTGTGTTTTTTTGATGTCGTTCACTTTGAAGGTTTTTCCCCTTTGCCAGTCCTTGATGATGCAGAGGGGAGCGAGAGACTGTGCCGGGGCCTCGTCGAAGAAGGATAGCTGGGCCTGGGGCTGCTGCTCCTGCTTCTCGCGGGGTATGCGATAGGTCAGCCCGTCCATCTGCCAGAGGTTCCAGGCAATGATTTCGGCAAACTCCTGTAGCAACGCCGTGTCGGGCTGACGACCGTGGCGGTCCTCATAGTAGTCAGCGAAGGTGTAGAGCAGGTTCTCGCGTGCCAGCAGCAGGCTGTCGCCCTGCCACTCGTAGCCGTAGGTGGTCTGGAAGGCCTGCCGCACCTGCTCCAGCCAGTCCTCGTCGGTGAGCTGCCGGCTGTTCACGAGCCGCAGCTTTCGGTCGAGCACCCCCACCCGCTCGCCGATGGCGATGGGCTGGCCCGTGGTGGCGTCGTAGCGGGATGCGAGGAAGGGCGCCTCGCCGCAGGTCAGCTCCAGGCAGCGGGTGCCTACGCCGATGTCCACATAGTCCACCATCTTCTTCACCACCCATGCGGGCGTGAACACCTCGGCCATGTCCTTCGAGCGGTCGGTCTGCTCGGCCTTGGTCTTGAGCACACGGGGGCGAATCACCATCCCGTGCTCGCCCGTTATCAGCCGTGGCAGCATCTCGGCATGGTAATCATACGCCGCCCCGAGCGACTCATAGTCGTGCGTCGCCCAGAAGATATGCTTGCCCGTGGTATGGTCGTGCAGCAGTGCGCTGAGCACCGGTGCCGACAATGCCAGCAGGTCGTCCTCCCTGACGTCTATGCAGGAAGGGGTCTCGTCGTTGTTTGGCATTCTTGCGCTTATAGCTTTAGGACAACAAGCACTTATCGGAATCCTTTGGGGCTATTCTACCATCAAGACCTCTATACACGATAAAAGCGTGTCCGCTCTTATCGGATATAGAGGCCGTGAGAATTGCCCAATCGAAAGATAAGTGACGTCCACGCTAAAAGCGCGAACATGCACAATTACCTCATTTCGATTTGGTTTTAGAAATTTCTCACGTTTCTATATCCTCCAAATAACTGCTCATGTCGTTATTTTTTATTTCCCTCAAAAGTCGTACCGCCACCCTGCGCTCAGGGAATCAAGCCTCAGCTTGCGCCGTCTACGGCGATGGGCCTGTACTTGCCTGCAAAATTACAAAGAATTTGCGTAATAATGAAGATTTTTGGGAAAAAAGATTTGCAAGAAACGATGATATTCGCCTGAACAGGGGAATGATGCTCTCTCTGCGAGACGCTGCGTCCTCCTGCGCCTCTGCGCGGGGGAAAGTGCCCCAAAATCTTTTGAAAGATTTTTACAAAAGGAAAGATTAAGGGCCCTCAAAACTCGAGAATTCTGCACGAAAAAACTTTTGGACGAAAATAAGCGAATTTTGAGCGTTTTAAGCAAAGTGCTGGCTGACAGACGATTACGACTAAAACGGGCAAAAACAAGAACGGACGGCGCAAAAAAGTCAACGCCAAATTTTTCTGCGGCGTTAACTTTTGAAAATTTAGTGTGCTTACAAAAGCGCGGTTCGAGGCAAAATTTGAGCGGAATATTGCACAGAATCGGTGGGTGTGTGCAGGTTTTTGGGCCAACACGGCGCTTGGTTCACGGCGAAAAGCTGCACAAACGGACGGAAATGTGCAACTTTTTTGCGTAGATTGAAATTTTTTTTTGTAAAAGATCAAGAAAAATTTCCGTTCGCGTTTCTTGACATTATCCAAGTGAAAAACAACACTTTCAAAAGCAGCCTGGCAACCTTGATGCGAATGAGAAATGAGGGATGAGAAATGAGAAATGAATAGACCTGCCGTTGACAGCGTATTACGTATTCAGCGGCAGGCCTATATATCCCCCCTCTCCAGTGGAGAGGGGACGGGGGAGAGGCATTCTACTCCACTTTCTTATCCTTGATGCCGAAGACACAGAGGGAGCCGATGATGAACAGCGCGGCGGCGACGAACATCATCGACGACTGCGAGCTGCCCACGAGCTTCAGGATGGTGCCACCACAGACGGCAGCGATAATCTGCGGCAGGCAGATGGTGCCGTTGAACAGGCCGAGGTAGGCCCCCATGTGGCCGTAGCCCTGCAGGGCATTGGTCACCAGCGTGAACGGACAGGCGAGCATGGCCGCCCAGCCGCAGCCGATGAGCAGGAAGGGCAGAATCTGAAGGTACTGGTCGTGGCAGAAGGGGATGAGGGCGAAGCCCAGGCCACCGAGCAGCAGGCTGACGAAATAGGCCACCTTGATGTTGGGGAAGCGGGGGATGAGCGTGGCCCACACCACGGAGCCCATGGCCTGGATGGCATAGAGCACGCCCGTCCAGTTGCCGGCAATCTGGTAGGCCTCGGTCTTCGAGTCGGCGGTGTCCCACACGGTGAGCGACACGGCGTCGACCACGTAGGTCCACATGTAGAGCATGCCTGCCCAGCAGAAGAACTGCACCAGTCCGATGCGCCAGAAGGCTGCCGGGGCGTTCTTCAGCAGGGCGAACCAGTTGGCCTTCGTCTCGTTCTCGGTGGAGACGGGGTTGTACTCGGCATACTCCTTCGGCGGCCACTCCTTCACCTTCACCGTGGTGTAGATGACGCAGAGGATGAGGATGGCGGCGCCGACGTAGAACGACCAGATGACCGAGTCGGGCACGACGCCCTCGGGGGCCACGTTCTTCAGGCCAATCCAGGTGAAGAGGAAGGGGAAGAGGAAGCCCACCACGGAGCCGGCGTTGCAGAGGAACGACTGGATGCTGTAGGCCTTGCCCTTCTGCCGCTCGTTGACCATGTCGCCCACCATCATCTTGAAAGGCTGCATGGCCATGTTGATACTGGTGTCGAGGAGCATGAGCATGAACAGTCCGAAAATCATCACTGCCGAGAGGCTCAGGCCCAGCGAGCCGCTGTTGGGCAGCAGGCACATGACGGCCACGGCCAGCGTGGCACCGATGAAGAGGTAGGGGATGCGGCGGCCGAAGCGGGTCCACGTGCGGTCGCTGAGGGTTCCGATGACGGGCTGCACGAGGATGCCCATCAGCGGCGGCAGGATCCAGAAGAAGCTCAGGTCGTGGGGGTCGGCGCCGAGCGTGCGGAAGATGCGCGAGATGTTAGCACTCTGGAGTGCGTAGGCTATCTGCACTCCGAAAAAGCCGAAGCTCAGGTTCCAGAGCTTCCAAAACGACAAATCAGGTTTCTGTTTCATTATTATAATTTTTTACTAATTTATACTAAAAGAACAACGACAGCTACAGCAACGTTGTATTCTCAGTGGCTATCGCGTTGTGCCACGGATGACGAGGCGGGTGCGCACGATGCGCTTCTCGGCGCGGTCCATGGGCAGACGGCCCTCGACGTGGCCGATGAGGATGTTGGCGGCCTCCTCGCCCACACGGATGCCCCGCTGCTCGACGGTGGTGAGCATGGGGTCGCAGGCGATGGCGCGCTCGCCGTTGGTGAATCCGCAGATGCTGATGTCCTCGGGCACGCGCAGCCCCATGCGCTTCACGGTGTAGAGGATGCCGATGGCCGTGTCGTCGTTCACGGCGAAGAAGGCGTCGGGGTAGCTGTCGCCGTCGAAGAGGTCGGGGGTGATGATCTCGGCATCCTGGCGGTTGTCGCAGTGGCGCGTCAGCCGCTCGTCGAAGGGCAGCCCGTGCTTCAGCAGCGCGTCCTTGTAGCCGTTGTAGCGGTTCTTCGAGATCTCGAGGTTCATCTGCGCGCCAAAGAAGGCGATGCGGCGGCAGCCCGTCTGTATGAGGTAGCTCACGGCGTTGTAGGCACCCATGTAGTCGTCCACCACCACGCGGCTGGCGTTAACCCCCGTGCAGATGCGGTCGTAGAACACCAGCGGCACGCCGGCGTCGATGAGGCGCTGGAAGTGGTCGTAGCGCTGCGTGTCCTTCGCCTGCGAGACGATGATGCCGCACACCTTGTTCTCGTAGAACGACTGGCACAGCCGCACCTCGCGCTCATAGTGCTCGCCGCTCTGGGCCACCATGATGCGGTAGCCGTGCTGCTCGGCCTCCTCCTCGATGCCCTTGAGGATGGTGCTGAAGTAGTAGTGCACCAGCTCGGGCATGATGACGCCAATGACCTTCACCGGCTTCACCCGCGAGTGGCGGAGGCTCTCGGCCAGCACGTTGGGGGTGAAGTTGTGGTCGCGGGCATACTGCTGAATCTGCTGGCGACGCTCCAGCGAGATGCGCGGCGAGTCGCTCAGCGCCCGCGACACCGTGGCCACCGAGATGCCCAGCTCGCGGGCTATGTCCTTCATCGTCATCATGCTCATTTACTGATTTACGATTTACTGATTTACGATTTACGATTTGGAACCGTTTGCAAAGATAATGCAAAGATTCCAAGTGGACGGAAACACCTTATTTATATTTGCGTGCGCGAAAGCGCAAACGTTTGCATATTACACTAACGAGAAAATGTACTGAAAAATTGTCAAGAAATACAAATTTATTCTACCTTTGCAACGAATTTACCTAATGGCTCAAAGAGAGAGACAGAATTAACAATATTAACTAACTAAAAATGTAATGATGAAGCAGGTAAACATTCAGTTGCCGCTAAGGATGATGACCCTTTTGCTGGGGCTCTTCCTTTCGGTAGGGGCCTTTGCACAGCAGATTGCTGTGAAAGGCCATGTGAAAGATGCTACTGGTGAACCCATCATCGGAGCTACCATCCGGGTGGTCGGCACGCAAACTGGCGTGGTGAGCGACTTCGACGGAAACTTCGTGATTTCGGCCAACCAGGGCCAGACGCTCAGCGTTAGCTATGTGGGCTACCAGACGGCCGAGATCAAGGCTGCGCCCAACGTGACGATCACACTGCAGGACGATGCCCAGATGCTGAAAGACGTGGTGGTCATCGGTTATGGTACCGTGAAAAAGAGCGATGCCACCGGTTCGGTGATGTCGGTCGAGGCCGATCAGCTGAACAAGGGTCTGGCCACGTCGCCCGCCGATCTGCTGCAGGGTAAGACCCCCGGTGTGCAGATCACTACCAACAGCGGTGCCCCTGGTGCAGGATCAACCATCCGCATTCGTGGTGGGTCGTCACTATCAGCCAGCAACGACCCGCTGATTGTCATCGACGGTCTGCCCATTAGCTCGACGGGCATCAGCGGCGGTGACGTGCTGAACACCATCAACCCCAACGACATCGAGTCGTTCTCCATCCTGAAGGATGCATCGGCAAGTGCTGAACACCATCAACCCCAACGACATCGAGTCGTTCTCCATCCTGAAGGATGCATCGGCAACGGCCATCTATGGTAGCCGTGCTTCTAACGGTGTGATTCTCATCACCACAAAGAAGGGTAAGGCTGGTGCCAAGCCCCGCATCAATGTCGATTTGAGTGGAACATTCAAGACCGTAGGCAAGAAGGTCGACGTGCTTAGCGCCGAGGGCTTGAGAGAGCTCTTCACCTCACGCTACAGTGACAATGCCGATGCAATGGCTGCCCTGGGCAACGCCAACACCAACTGGCAGGACGAGATTTATAAGACCGCATTTGCCGAGGAAGTGAATGCTAGCGTCACTGGCGGCTATGTAGCTCAGGAAGGCAACTTCAAGATGCCCTACCGTTTCAGTGCAGGTTTCCTGAACAACGATGGTACCCTGAAGACCTCGAACATGAACCGCGGTACAGTTGGTCTGAACCTCACCCCCACCCTGCTTGACGACCGTCTGACCATCAACCTCAACGGTAAGGGTGTCTTCACTCACAACGCCTACGCTGACGAAGGCGCCATCGGACAGGCTGTGAAGTACAATCCCCTTAAGCCCGTCTACAATGATGACGGCACTTATCACTACTGGATGAACAGCGGACTGCCCAACTCAATGGCCCTGCTCAATCCCGTGGCCCAGCTCAACCAACAGAACAAGGACTCATACGTTCGTCGCTTCGTGGGCAATGCTCAGTTCGACTATAAGTTCAAGTTCCTCGAAGGCCTCCGTGCCAACCTGAACCTCGGTCTCGACTTCTCCACCACCAGCGGCTGGAACGTCACCGAGCAGAACAGTGAAATCTCCTGGCACGACAAGGCACAGAACGGTAGCGGCCTGTGGGAGAGCTACTCACAGCTGCGTCGCGACCAGACCCTTGAGTTCTATCTGGCCTATGCCAAGGAACTTGAGGAGCTCAAGAGCCGCTTCGACATCCTCGGCGGTTATTCATGGCAGCGCTTCTTCAACAGGACTACCAGCTATAAGGTATCTAACGACGGCCTGGGCACAGAATTTGCCACCACGCCGCTGTTCAAGACCGAGAGCTACCTCGTTTCATTCTACGGACGTCTGAACTACACCCTCATGGATCGCTACCTGCTCACCGCTACGCTGCGTAACGATGGTACTTCGCGCTTCCAAAACAACAAGTGGGGTCTGTTCCCATCGGTAGCTCTGGCATGGCGTATCAGCGAGGAGCCGTTCCTGAAGGACGTGAATGCATTGTCGAACCTGAAACTCCGTCTGGGCTACGGTATCACCGGTCAGCAGAACATCGGACAGGGTGACTATCCCTCCATTGCTACCTATCACACCAACCAGGCCGGTTCTTACTACTGGTTCGGCAACAGCATGATTATTCCTATTACACCGAAGGGCTATGCAGCCCAGATTAAGTGGGAGGAGACCACAACCTACAACGTCGGTTTGGACTTCGGCTTCATGAGGAACCGCATTAATGGTAGCATCGATCTCTACAAGCGCAAGACCAACGACTTGCTGAACTTCGTGCCCGTCTCCGCTGGCACCAACCTCACCAACTATCTGCTGCAGAACGTTGGCGACATGGAGAACAAGGGTATTGAAATTGCCCTGAACGTCGTTCCCATCGAGCAGAAGGACCTGCGCTGGGAAGTGGGCGTGAACGTGGCCTACAACAAAAACGAGATCACTGCCAGCGACGATCCCACCTATCCCGGCGTGGAGACTGGCGGCATCTCGGGTGGTGTAGGCAACAAGGTGCAGATACAGAAGGTGGGCAATCCCATCAACTCGTTCTATGTGTTCCAGCAGGTTTATGCTGAGGATGGCAAGCCCCTGGAAGGTGTCTATGTAGACCGCAACCACGACGGACAGATCACCGACGACGACCGCTATGTATACTACAAGCCCGATGCAGACGTGAATATTGGCTTCAACACCGAGCTGAGCTACAAGAAGTGGACGCTCTCGGCATCACTCCGTTCGAGCCTGGGTAACTACGTATATAACAATGTAGCCTCCGACGCTGAGATGCTGGCCGACCTCTGGACCAACAACTTCATCGCCAACCGCGTGACCACGGCTCCGTTCAGCAACTTCTCGCAGGCACAGTACAAGAGTGACTACTACGTGCAGAACGCTTCCTTCCTGAAGCTCGACAAGGTGACACTGGCCTACAACCTCACTGACTGGTGCCGTCTGAACTTAACTGCCCAGAACGTATTCACCATCACCAACTACAAAGGTGTTGATCCTGAGGTGGCTGGCGGCATCGACAACAACATGTATCCCCGCTCACGTAACTTCATCCTGGGTGCAAGCTTTAACTTTTAATCATTAAGGAGGACAAGAAATATGAAACTGAATATCAAGAAATACGGTTTGATTCCTGCCGTCGCCACGGCCTTTGCCTTTACAGCTTGCACTGGCGACCTGGACGTGACCCCTATTGACCCCAATCTGGACACCCCCGAAAACGTACTCACCAGTAACGATGCTTATAATCAGATTCTGGCCAAGTGCTATATAGGCCTTGCAGTCAGTTCGGCCGACGGCCCCGGCGGAGGTCCCGACATCGAAGGTATCGACGGTGGCTTCGGTCAGTACCTGCGTGCCCTGTTCAACCTGCAGGAGCTGCCCACCGATGAGTGCGTCATGGGCTGGAACGACCAGACCATCAAGGACCTGCACGGACTGCAGTGGACCTCAAGCGACGTGTTCATCTCGGCTTGCTATAGCCGCATATTCTACCAGATCTCGATGTGCAACGAGGTGATGCGCCGCATCGGCAACACCGACGACGCCACCTTGAAGCAGTACAAGGCTGAGGCACGTGCACTGCGCGGACTGAGCTATCTGCACGCCATCGACCTTTTCGGCAATGTTCCCTTCACCGACGAGAACTCGGAGGTGGGTGGTGCCAATCCTCAGCAGATCAGCCGTGCCGACCTGTTCAACTGGCTTGTCAAAGACATGGAGGAATGTGCCAACGACCTGCCCGCCAATCCCGAGAAGTACCGCTGCGGCAAGGGTATGGTCTATATGATCCTGGCCAAGCTCTACCTGAATGCTCAGGTTTACACAGGCACAGCCAACTATGCTAAGTGCGCCGAGTACTGCCAGAAAATCATCGACCTGGGCTACAAGCTTGAGTCGGCTGCCGACTGGTACAAGATGTTCTGTGCCGACAACGACCAGCTGCTGGGCACCGGCCACGAGCTTATCTTCAGCGTCTATCAGGATCACATCAACACGCAGGCCTATGGTGGCTCTACCTACATCGTATGCGCTTCTATCGGCGGCAACATGAATCCTGCTGACTATGGACTCGGCGGCGACGGTTGGGGCGGCATCCGCCTTACCCCGCAGTTCGTCAACAAGTTCGACGAGACGGCCGACCAGCGTGCACGTTTCTTCACCGACGGACAGTCGAAGGCCATTGCTGACCTGAGCAACTTCCAGAGCGGATATGCCTACACGAAGTTCACCAACCTGAAGGCCAACGGCTCGATGATCAGCGGTGCCAACGCCTTCCCCGACACTGACTTTATCATCTTCCGCCTGGCTGATGTCTACCTCATGCTGGCTGAGTGTCAGGTGGTGGGCGGTGTAAGTTGCGACGGTATTGCCCGCTTCAACGACATCCGCACACGTGCCGGCGTGCCCGCCATTGCCAATCCCTCCAAGCAGGACATCATCGACGAGCGCGGACGTGAGCTGGCTTGGGAGTGCCATCGCCGCTCCGACCTGGTGCGCTTCAACCAGCTCACCACGGCCGAATACCTCTGGAGCCATAAGGGCATGAACAGCAACGTGGGCACACCCCATGCTGTCGATGCCAAGTACAACCTCTTCCCACTGGCTTCGAGCGATGTCATGTCGAACACGAACCTCCAGCAGAACCCGGGATATTGATCATAGATTATTAATATTGAACATTGAAAAGGAATATAGTTATGAAAGCAAGATATTTCAAGACCGGTCTGCTGTTTGCAGCCATCGCCATGATGTTCACAGCCTGCGACTCCGACCGCGACGACAACCCCGTTCTGGGACCGGCCAATGCGCCCACGGAGTTCGTGCTGAACGCTTCGCCACTGGCTAACCAGTACATCGACATCTTCAAGGACAACAAAATCAACCTCACTTGGTCACAGCCCAACTACACCGTCAACACCGTTGTGAACTACAAGGTGCAGGTCGGTCTGGTACAGGGTGGCAACACCAAATGGGACACTGAGGACAACGGAAGTGCAAGGTTCCTGGAGACCGCCTTCACCTCATGCTCGGCTACCCTCAGCGGTGAGGAGATTTCTCAGAGCATCAATCACATCAACGGCATCACCGACGAGAACAACTGGACAGATCCCGGTTATCTTGAAGTGGCCTTCCGTGTCTATGCCGACATTCAGACCACTGCCAAGGAGTCTATCGAAGGCACAGGCATCTATTCCAATGCCGTCACCTTCAAGTCGATGCGTCCTGACAACAGCATCAAGGGTCTGGCAAGCATCTATGTCATTGGTAACTGCTCTGGATGGACAGAACCCGCCAAGGGCAATGCCGAGGCACTTGCAGCATGGCGCATCATGGAGACTGAGATAGGCAGCAACGTCTTTGTCGGTACATTCGACATTCCTGGTGGCATGCTCCAGTTCCGCTTCTACACCAAGCTCACCGGCTGGGACGGCGGCAACTCGTATGGTACTCAGGTCGACGACGCACCTATCGTCTGCGACTTCGATGCCGACGGCAAGTACACTGGTCCTGCCGTGAACGGTAAGGGCTCGTGGGAGTTCGACGACTGGGCTGGAGGACAGCTCAAGATGACCGTCGACATGAACAAGAACACTGTCACATTCGAAACCGTTAAGTGATTGTAAGCAGAAGTAATGTTTAACCAGAGGCGGTGACAAACCGTTGCCGCCTCCCAAAGACAAAAGAAAAGATGAAAAAGTTAAGCTTATATATGATGGCCTTGCTCACCATGGGATTCGCCGCATGTAACGACGACTTCCCCACTGAGTTCGTGCCTCAGACGAATGCTCCTGAAAATGCATTCCCGGCCAATGCCGTCAGCGTCACACCATCGGCTTCGACCATCAACCTCGTCGACCTGCTTGCCGCTGAGGAAGAGCAGCCCATTGCCATCGGTACCATCAACCTGGCATCACCGCTGCCCGCCAACACTGAGATGAAGGCCGAGGTACAGATCTCACGTAATGAGGACTTCTCGCAGGTCGTCACCCTTGACGCCAACGTCAACGAGAAGAACATCATCACCGTGATGCCTTCAGTTCTTAGTGATGCCTATTTTGGCAGTATCACAAAGAACCCGGCCTCTACCGACCTCTACCTGCGCACGCTGCTCTACACCGTCACTGGCGGTGAGGCTGTGACCATTGTCGGTACACCTGGCAACAACTACTACGGCACCCAGAAGGTAGCTTTCACCCCTGAGAACCGTGCCAACATCTCGGCCGCCTACTACCTTATCGGAGGTCCCAACGACTGGCAGTCCTCAGCTACCGAGCGCATGATCAAGTTCAGCCACAGCGGAGCCGACGTCTATGAGGATCCTATCTTCACCGTCATCTTCGACGCTGCCGCTGAGGGTGATACTTGGTTTGCCATCGGTGACGACGCTGCCTGCGACGCTATCGGCAACGGCGACTGGAGCAAGCTACTCGGCATCGTGGGTGGTAACAGCCAAGCCACCGAGGGACAGGTTGACTTCCGCTACAACATGGGTGCCGACAACTCGTTCTGCGTACCTGCCGGTCCGAAGAAGATCAAGGTGACGCTCAACATGCTCGAGTACACCTTCAAGGTAGAGTCTGTCAACATCGCTGAGGCCTACTACCTCATCGGCGGTCCTGGCGAGTGGAGTGCTGAGTCGGCTATGACCATGCAGTTCTCGCACAGCAGTGCCAGCGTGGTCGACGACCCCGTCTTCACCTATACCATTGAGAGCACGGGTAGTGAGCTCTGGTTCGCCTTTGGCGATAAGGAAGCTATCGACGCCGTGGCCGAAGGCACATGGAACAAACTCTTCGGCACCACAGGTGCCAGCGAGGACCTCAGCGGCTCGTTCGACCGTCGCTACAACCTCGACGGCGACCATTCCTTCCACGTCGACGGGCAGGCTAAGTTCTACCGCTTCCAGGTAAACATGGCCGACATGACCTACGTCATCACTCCGCTAAACTTCCAGCAGTACATCTACGAGGCTGGCGTAAACAATGGCTGGGGAGGCACGGAACAGCCACTCTACTGCGCTGACGGCAATGGCATCTATACCGGATTCTTCTATGCCAAAGAAGACAGCTGGACAGACGGAAAGGGTGCCTTCAAATTGCGTGGTGCAGCTGACAACTGGGACAATGGCAACTATGGAACGGGTACGCTCAATGCCGACGGCCTTACCGGCACGCTGATTGATGATGGCAATTCCGGCAATATCATGCCTGAACCGGGATTCTATCGTGCAGATGTCAATTTAGCCGATATGACTTACAAGCTTACACCCATCAAGAGTGTATTCGTTGTTGGCAGTGCAGTGAATAACGACTGGGACAAAGGTGTCGAGATGACCTACAACTTCGACAAGCTTTGCTGGGAATGTGATGCTACCTTCACCGAGGCCGGTGTCATCAAGTTCAAGGGTAATGGCACTTGGGATACTGAAGACGGTAACTGGGGTGGTACAGCCGATAACATCATCAACGGCTCTAATGACAATATCCCCGTCAGCGTCTCGGGAGATGTTCACATTGAGTTCTATCCGCTCTGCGAGACAAAGGCTTACTGCACAATCACCAAGAAGTAACATCAACCATTAATTGAATCAGGCGAGCCGCTTATTGCAACGGCTCGCCTGATTTTTACCGAAAACTATTAGACACAAAAATGAAGAAACTATCCATCATCTTTGCTGCAGCTGCCTTTATCCTGATTGGCTGCAAGCCCGAAAAGAAAGCTGCCACCGACTTCCAGCTCCCTGCCGTCGACGACATCGCCATGTATCAGGTCAATCCGCGCGTCTTTGCCCCTGACCACTCGCTCAATGCCGTGGCCGACCGCATCGACAGCATCCGCGACCTGGGCGTCAACGTGATGTGGGTCATGCCCATCTATCCCATCGGCATCGAGAAAGGCAAGAACTCGCCCTACTGCATCAGCAACTACACCGCCGTGGCGCCTGAGTTCGGCACCATCGACGACTTCAAGCACCTGGCCCAGGTGTGCCACGAGCACCAGATGGCCATCATCCTCGACTGGGTGGCCAACCACACCGCCTGGGACCATCCCTGGGTGAAGGCGCATCCCGACTGGTACACCCACGACGAAGTGGCCGACACCATCATCCATCCGCGCCCTTGGGACTGGCTCGACGTGGCCGACCTGAACTATGACAACCGTGAGATGCGGCGCGCCATGATTGACGCCATGAAGTTCTGGATTACCGAGGTGGGCATCGACGGTTTCCGCTGCGACGTGGCCGACGGCGTGCCTGCCGACTTCTGGAAAGAAGCCATCGACGAGCTGCGCCAGGCTGCACAGCCTCGTCAGATCGTGATGCTGGCCGAGGGCAAGAACGTCGATAATTTCACCGTGGGAGGCTTCGACATGAACTACGGCTGGGACTTCAAGGACTCCATCGTACATGTCTTCCAGAACGGGCTACCCGCTTCGTTCCTC
Source organism: uncultured Prevotellaceae bacterium (assembly GCA_902775475.1). GTDB lineage: Bacteria > Bacteroidota > Bacteroidia > Bacteroidales > Bacteroidaceae > Prevotella. Next base: position 54,162 of record CACYME010000034.1, on the reverse strand, counting down.
ATCCAGGCCGACAGTGCCGAGTATGCCCAGCTGCCCGCCGGCAAAGTAAAGATGCGCTTCACCACCAACCACGACCACGCCACCGAGGCGGCTCCCGTGGTAGAGTTTACCAGCGAGCGAGGCTCCATGGCGGCCTATGTGGCCAGCATCTTCATGCATGGCGGTGCCCTCATCTACGGCTCGCAAGAGGTGGGCTATCCCTACCCCATCAACTTCTTCAAGTACGTGCCTGTTGACTGGACGGCCAACTCACCGCTCTACGAGGAATACAAAGCCCTCATCAAGCTCTATAACGACCACCCCGCCCTGCGCAAAGGCCAGCTCACCACCTGGGCTGACCCAGACGTGCTGATGTTCAAAAAGTCACTCGGCGATGAGCATTTCCTTGTGCTGGTCAACGTGCGCAACCAAGCCGTCACCGCAGCCATCCCCAGCAAGTGGCAGGGCAAGAGCGTACACGACGAGGCACCTAATGGCGCCCTGGACGCCCTGGACGACAGCCTGCAGCTGGCCCCCTACCAATATTTGATTCTAAAAGAATATTAACGCAAACAGCTAACGACAATATGAAAAAGACATTCACCATCCTGATGCTCCTGCTGGGCACGATAGCCCTGACAGCCATCACTTCCTGTGGCGACGACGACCCGGCAGAAGTCGTCACGCCTACGCCGGACCCCCAACCACAGCCGGAGCCGGAACCTGAGCCAGAGCCAGAACCCGAAGTGACCCCTGCCATCGGCTGGCCTGCCAACTATGGCGGCGTCATGCTGCAAGCATTCTACTGGGACTCCTTCGACGACTCTCAGTGGACCGTGTTGCAGGCACAGGCCGACCAGCTGAAGGGCACCTTCGACCTCGTCTGGCTACCTCAGAGCGGCAACTGCGGCGGGCAGTCGATGGGCTACGACGACCTCTACTGGTTCGCCGACTATAACAGCTCCTTCGGCACCGAGGCACAATTGCGCTCGCTCATCACGACCTTTAAGCAGAACGACATCAAGACCATTGCCGACGTGGTCATCAACCACCGCAAGAACGTCTCGAACTGGGTAGACTTCCCCAAGGAGACCTACAAGGGCGTCACCTACGAGATGCTTTCCACCGACATCGTTTCCAACGACGATGGCGGCAAGACAAAGCAATGGGCCAGCCAGAACGGCTACGAGCTGTCTGCGAACAGCGACTCCGGCGAGGGCTGGGACGGCATGCGCGACATCGACCACAAGAGCGAGAACGTGCAGACCATCGTCAAGGCCTACCTCGACTTCCTGAAGAACGACCTGGGCTATGCCGGCTTCCGCTACGACATGGTGAAGGGCTACTCCGCCTCGTTCACCGGCCAGTACAACGCCGCTGCCCAGCCCGAGTTCAGCGTCGGCGAGTGCTGGGACGCCACGAGCACCATCAAGAGCTGGATTCTGGGCACGGCCATCAACAGCCAGCCTCAGAGTGCCGCCTTCGACTTCCAGTTCCGCTACACCGTGCGCAACGCCATGAACAACGAAAACTATGGCCGTCTGTCGCAGCAGAACGAAGGCAACTGGCCGCTGGTGAGCAGCAACCAGGATGCTGGCAGATTCCGCCGCTACGCCGTGACCTTCGTCGAGAACCACGACACCGAGAAGCGCTCGAATGCTGCCCAGGACCCGCTGAAGAAGGACACGCTGGCTGCCAACGCCTATCTGCTGGCCATGCCCGGCACGCCCTGCGTGTTCCTGAAGCACTGGCAGGCCTATCCTCATGAAATCAAGGCCATGACAGCTGCCCGCAAGCTGGCTGGCATCACCAACGAGAGCAGCTACACCAACCTTCTGAGCAACAAAGACTGCTACGCCAACGCCATCAGCACGGGCGGCGAAGACCGCCTGCTCGTCGCCGTCGGAAAGGTGGATGCCAACGAAGGCAGCTTCCTCAACACCCAGCAGTGGGCGAAGGCCGTAGAGGGCTACCACTATGCCTACTATCTGCCCACGTCGCTGAACACGGCCTACGCCGACCTGCCGTCAGGCACCTACGAGGGCACGCTGACCGTCAGGCTCAGTGCCATCACCGCCACCGCTGGCGCACAGCTGGTCTACACCACCGACGGCACCACGCCCACAGCCAGCAGCACCGCCGTCAGCAGCGGCTACAGCGTGAGCCTGCCCGTCGGCAGCCATACGCTGAAGGTGGGCCTGCTCGTAGGCGGAACGGTTAGCGGCATCGTCACGAACACCTATCAGGTGAAGGAAAAGGAGAGCGAGAAGCCCGTCGAGATTCCCTCGTTCTGCACGGTCAGCGAGGGCGAGACCTGCGCCTTCTTCGAGGCTCCCGCCACGTGGACGAAAACCATCAAGTGCTGGGCGTGGATTGACAACGGCGACAACTTCACCGGCGGCACCTGGCCCGGCACAGCCTGCGAGTCCATCGGCACGGCAGCTAACGGCAACAAGGTTTGGAAGTGGACCTATACAGGAACGCTGAAGACTCGCCCACAGAAGATTATCTTCAACAACGATGGTTCGCCACAGACCGACGACCTGCTCTTCCAGAACGGCGGCTACTACAACAAGGACGGTCTGAAGGGAACTGTCGGCGCTAAATAGACTGACGTCACCTGCGGAATAGCGACCGCACGACGAACCAGCAGTGCATCAGGAACGTACTCACCTGCCCATAATGCTTCGCCATCACCCTGTAGCGCTCACGCAGCGACTCGCGGTGATGGCGAGTTGTTTCGCCCTCCTCTAAATAGTTGGCCACCACCATGCCGATGTTCTGAAGCGGCAGCGCCAGGCGGTCGGCCTCCTTCATCACGCGGATGCACCAGTCCACATCGGCTGAATAGCGGTACTGCGTGTCATAGCGCACGTTCTTGGCAATGTCGGTGCGGGCGTAGAAGGCCTGATGGCAGACGAGCATGCCCTGACGGAAGGAGCGCCACGTGAGCTTCTGGGGAGGCTGCAGCCGTCGGGAATAGAGGAAGCGCCCTTCGGCATCGACGATGTCGGTACGCCCGTAGAGCACGGCCGGCAGCCCGTCGCTGGGCAGCTCGTTCAGGCGGCAGCGGTGGGCCACCTGCTCCAGCGTGTCGGCCTGGGGGAAGCAGTCGCCGGCATTCATGAAGATGATATAGTCGCCGCAGGCCTGTGTCAGCCCCTTGTTCATGGCATCGTAGATGCCGTCGTCGGGTTCCGAGCGGATGATGACCTTATGGCCGCATCCCGAGGCATCGCTCTCGGCCTTGTAGGCTTCGGCCAGGGCCAGCGTGCCGTCGGTCGAGGCACCGTCGATGATGAGGTGTTCCACGTCGGTATGCGTCTGCTGGAGCACGCTCTGCAGCGTCCGCCCCAGCACGGCCTCGGCATTGAAGGTGATGGTGACTACCGTGAACTTGATCATTTCAGCATGTCGTTATAGAGTTTGATGTATTGCTGAGCCACCACGCTCTCGCTGTAGCGGCGCACGACGCTACGGCGCAGGTCCTGCGGCGACAGCGGGCACTGCAGCCCCCAGGCGATGCCATCGGCCAGGCTCTCTGCCGAGAGACGATGGGCCAGATAGCCATTCTTCTGGTGGACGATGATGTCGGTCTGCCCTGAGCCGTCGAACGACACGGGCACGCTGCCGCAGGCCATCGCCTCGATGAGCGTCTGGCCGAAGGTCTCGTAGAGCGAGGAAGAAACGGTGACATTAGAAGCAGAGTAAATCTGCGACAGGCGGTAGGCATCGTCCACATAGCCCAGATGGGTGTAGCGCACAGGAATCTGCTGGAGCACCTGCCCGTCGCGCACCTGCCCAAAGAGCAGCAGGCGAACCTCGTCGGCCTTCACCCTGCCCTGCTCCACCAGCAGGCGCAGCGCCTGACAGAGATAGCCGAAGCCCTTGATGGGGTCGTCGATGCGGGCCGCGCCAAAGGCGATGACATAGCGCTCCTCAGCCTCCAGGGCCGTGCGGGCGTCGATGCGGTCAACGATGATGAACTGCTGCATGGAGAGCACGTTGGGCACCACGTGCACGGGGAAAGCACCGGTGAGCGCACTGCTGCACGCCTTGTCGGCCAGCCACTGGCTCACGGCGACAAACGAGAGGTGCCCAGCGATGCCATGCAGCACCTGCTGCTTGCGGCGGAACACGCGGTAGGAGAGGTCATGTCGCCCGGGATGGTTCAGGAAGGGGCACTCGCTGCATTCCGACTGGTAGCTGGTGCACTCATAGGCGTGGTGGCAGATGGCCGTCAGCGGCCACATGTCGTGCATGGTCCACACCACGGGCTTGCCGCTCTGCAGCACCTTGCGGATGCCCTTCAGCGAGAGCAGGCCCTGGTTCACCCAGTGCAGGTGGATGATATCAGCTTCCTGAAACTCCTTCGTGCGGGTGATGTCGATGCCCGCATTGGCGATGGACACCTTGAAGAGGTTCTCGCGGCTCAGGCGGTTGCTGAGCCAGATGACGAAGCGTTCCCAGAGGAAGTTCCAGCGGTTCTGCAACGCGCCACCACAGCGGGCCACGGTGATGTCGTCGGTCTGCTTGTCGCGCACCAGCATCATCGTCTTCACGCCGTTGGCGTTCAGCGCGTCGCACAGCCTGCTGGCTGCCACGGCAGCTCCGCCGGTCAGCTCGCTCGTGTTGACAATCAGTACTTTCATTCCTCTTCCTACTTAGTGTTGAGTGTTGAGAGTTGAGAGTTGAGAGACTTTACCACAGAGCCTTATCACTTATCACTCATCACTCATCACTCATCACTTATCACTCATCACTCCTCCGCGCTTCCTTCTCTAAGCGTTTGCGCTCCTTCTCGGCCTCCTTCTCCTGTCGGCGCACCTCCTTCAGCGAGTCGCGCTCGTGGCGCTTGCGCTCTTTCTCCAGTTCCTTCTGGCGCTTCTTCTGCTCCTTCTCCAGGCGCTTCAGCTCCTTCTCGCTCTGCTTGGCGGCCTCGCGCTCGGTCTCGGCCTCCTCCTTCACCTTCGTAGCTTCCTCCAGCTTTTCGCGCAGCATCTTCTTGTCGAAAGTAATCACCTGACCGAAGAGGCCCACCGAGAGCAGCTGGTTCTCGCCCTTCAGGCGCACGTAGGTGGTGTTGAACAGGTAGTAGTCGTTCATCTTCAGCTTCGCGTTCAGGGCCGTCTCGATGGTCTTGTTCACGATGCCCTTGCCCAGGTCAGTCAGCACGTTGTCGCCGAAGCCGCGGTTGCCAGCCTCCTCGTCAACGAACTCCTTCACCGCCTTCATCATGGCCTCCTTGTGGGCAGCCTTGTCAGGACGTGTCAGCACCATCAGCACGGCCACCAACAGCACGGCCACCAGAATGAGTAGTTTCTTCATTTTCTTCTAAGCGTTTTTTTTGCGCGGCAAAGTTACAACATTTTCTCCATTCAGCCATCATTTTTTCAGAAAAGATTCGCTCCAAGCCCTATATATAGATTGATTTTCGTCAAGAATTGCACCGTCAAAAGGTTAATAGATTGTTTTAGGTTAGTAGTAATATTTATAGTTTTAGGTTTTTAGTTATTGGTAAAAAAGAAAGTTTTCAACTGTGGATAACAGGAGGTCGCTGTGAAGCTCCCTTTTAAACTTTCAAATTTTTAGTCCTATTGGGCTGAAAATTTCTTTAAGAGAAAAGGATTTTTAGTTAAACATAGGCTTGTAAGGACTGCGGCTCGTGAGGGTCGCAGTTCTTCGTTTTTTTTAAGCCGCCACTGTTCAAAATTTCCTTAAAAATCCTAAAACAAAAAGTACAGAATTGCGATGCATTCTACGATGAAAAATGGCCGTTTTGAGCCGTTTTGGACCGTTTTTACTCGGCGACAAAATCGAAAAAAGGGGCTGGAAGGGTCAAAAATTGCACAAACGAAGCGTTTTGCGCAGCTTTTTCCGCGTTTTTTTGCCTCGTTTCACTCGTTTTTAAGCACGCCAAATTTTCAAAAGTCAACGCCTTTTGAAAAATTGGCGTTGACTTTTGAAAGCGAAAAAGCCCCAATTTTTGTCAAATTCAGCGTAAGATGCTATTTATCAAGTATTTAACAAACCCTCTCAAAACTCGCTTATTTTCAGCCAAAAGTTTTCTCGCGCAAAATTCTTGAGTATTTGAGGGGGGTGAGTGTTCATTATTTCCTTAAAATTAATTATTTTTTAGATTTAAGGACGAGTGGTGCAACAGCTCAAGAAAAGGAAAGGAATTTCAAGCTGTACGGATGCCCCAAGGTGTTTTATAGACTTACCGCAAAGCGGCCCTACCAAAACAGAGAAAAACCAGTCTTTGGTATGCTAAAGACTGGTTTTTCTTTGTGCGCATGGCATTGAAGCCACAAATGGGCTTGAGGCTCTTCATCTGACGTACTTCTTTCCGTTTCTGAAATAGATGCCTTTCTGCGGAGCCTCGGACAATGACCGCCCTTGCATGTCGTAGATGAGCCCGTCGGCAGGCGAGAGCCCTGTTTCCATGTCGTAGATTCCAGAAGCACTCGGACCGTGATAGGTGAGCGTGAAGTTGTCCCACACAAGCCAGGTGTTGCCAGAAGACGGCTCACGGATGCCGAGGGTGAGCGAGCCGTCGGTCACGTCGATGTCGACCTTGAGTCGTCCGTAGTTAGCATTGGCGCCCATCTTGTCGCGCTGGGCGTCGAAGTCGCTGCCTGCGCAGCTCTGCCTCACCGTGGCCTTCACGGTGTTGCTGCCCGACGTGGCATAGAGATAGCCCGTGTTGCTGCCCTCGCCATTGGCCATCTGGCAGGTCACGGTATAGCTGCCATTGGGTAGTCCGCTGACGGTTTGCGTGAAGTGGAAATTAGTGGAGTGCCACACCTCAACAGCTCCGTTGTAGCGCTGGTTGCCCCACATGCCGGTCATGGTCCAGCCCGTACCGTCGATGGTGGCGAAGTCGGGATTGACGATAAGCGAGGTGGCATCAATGGGATACTGCCCACCACCCATCGGATGCAGATGGAAACGATAGTCCATGCCTTGGTAGGAGGCCGAAACATCTGTGTCGCTGTCGGATATGGTCACTGTCCGGGTGGTTCCCGTGGTGCCATCCTCCCAGACGACATCGGTGGCGTTGGCAAAGGTGGGAATGGCCAGTTGCAGCTTGGCCTTGCAGCCAGGCAGCAGGGTTGCCTCGTCGGTCGTTGCACCGTTGATGAGCTGGATGGCAGGCACCACGTTCAGGTGGAAGCGGCTCTCGCTCACGGCTCCGCTCTGGTTGGCATACTGGCAGGTGTAGGTGCGGCTGGTGGTCAGCACGGGGATGGTAATCACGCTCGTCGTCTGCCCGTTGTCCCAGAGGTAGTCATTCGTCCAGCCCGTCGTCGGTCCGGCATAGAGGATGACACTGCTGCCACTGAGCACGCTCTGCACGGTGTCCTGATAGATGGTTCCGCCGATGGTGATTTCGTTGGTCATCGGGTCGGGTGCGGCGTCACCGCTCACGGCGATGGCGAAGGCCTGCTGGCTCCGGGTGCCGTTCTGGGCGGTATAGGTGACGCGGTAGATGTAGCTGCGGTCGGCCTTCACGGTCAGCTGGCGGGTAGTCTCGCCCGTGCTCCATTGCCATTGTCCGCTGTCCTCGGTGCCTTCGGGCAGCTGGGGAATGAGCGTGATGTCGGCACCGTCGGCAGGAATGGCCCGCGAAGGCTCTACCTCGTATTTGTACTTCAGGCCACCCAGGTTGGTCTGGTTCTGGTAGGTCACACCTTTATATACAATGTCGCCGTGCAGGGGCGTGATGGCCTGTGCCTTGTCGATGGCGGGTCGCCAACTGGTGAGGGTCGAGAAGCCCACGTGGTCGAAGCCGCCGGAGTTCTGACTATAGTTGCCGCCACCGCCGTCGGGGCAGACGGCTGCGCTGGCCTTCTCGGCATACAGAAGCTTCACGCCACGCAGTCCCTCGTAATAGCCGATGGCCCGGTCCCAGTAGGGGCGGTATTCGCCCTTGCCGCCCTCGTTGGGGCCTGTCATGAGCCAGCCTTGCCCCAGGTAGCCACGGCAGTCGGAATAATTGTAGTTTTTCCAGGGCAACGACGCAGCAGCCACACCACCGAAATTGAGGGCCGCCACGTGTTCCAGTCCGGCAGCAATACGGTCGTCCATGTAGGCAAAGAGATCGTCGCCCTGCGTGAGGCCCACCTGACAGATGTCGAGCGCCAGACCGAGTGCCATCAGGGCGTGGCCCTGGTCGCGTCCGCTCTCCTGCATCTGTCCGAGATAGCCCAGGGGGCCACGCTCGTCGGGCAATACGATGGGCACCAGGTTGCCGATGAACTCATTGCAGCCGTCGTTAACAATCTGGCTGAGCTGGCTGCGGTCGGCCTGGAAGGTGCCCTGATGGTCGTACTTATAGAACGACACGCCCTGGTTGTACATGTGGACATCGTCGCACAGAATGCCGATAGACATGACGCACAGCGCGTTGCACAGCCCCCAGTTCGACCAGTAGTGGCCGGGACGTTCGCCCATGTTGGGATAGCGCCAGTTCATCCATGTATCGTGGCGGCGGCGCAGGAAGTCGATAGCGGGGTTGTAGAACACGCGAATGATCCACTGGCGGAAGGCGTCGAAGTCCTCACGACTCCAACCGTCATAGTCGCGCATCAGCTCGGCAGCATTGGCCCACTCATAGCCATAGATGCCGGCAGCCAGCGAGATGTTGGTGTCGCCACCCAGGCCGTTGCACTCGCGTACCCACTGCATCATGATACGCACGGCAGCGTCAGCATTGGCCCGAGTGCCGCCAATCTTCCAGCGCAGGGCGTTCTGGTAGGCCATGGCGGCACCTCGGGCACAGTTCATATAGTTCTGGCCCGAACCGCCACCACGAATGACCGTCGGAGTGGGCCATGTGGCTACGTTGGCATTTGAGTATTCGTTGGCACAAAGGATGTTCCAGGCCCGCTTGATGCGCTCGTCGCCACTGGCCAGCAGCTGCTTGGCGCGGTCGATGTCCTGTTGCGACACGATGCCGCCAGGATGCACGAAGCCGTGGTCGGCCGTCACTTCGAAGACCCGCTTTGCCTGGTATCCACTGGTGGCCTTGGCATTGGCCAGCAACTGTGTCAGCGTGGCCACGTATTGGTCAATCAGGGCCTGCGAGGCGCGTGCGGCTGCTATTTCTTTCTCGGCAACGATAATCTCGTCTTGCAGTTCGGCGATGGCGTTAGGCGCATAGGCCGAAGCAGCGCCAGCGACGAAAGCCTTGCATTCTTCAACCTTGGCCTGCAGGACTGTGAAGTCGCCAGGCTGTCCGTATTTGTATTCCTGTTCTATATCGGTAGCCACGGCAGCCAGTTCAGCCAGTTGCCCGTCAGTCACAGCCACGTCGTAGATGCGGAAGTCGGCAACCAGTGTCTGCCTCAGATAGCTGTCACCTGAGAACGGTGCCCGGCCTATCCAGCAACTGGCGGGCGTGGCGGTGAAGGTGGTGCTCAGTACAGGCATGGCCGCATTCTGCCCCACGCGATTGCCGTCGATGAACAGTTCACCCAGCTGGCCTTTCTGCCGATAGAGTACATGAATCCACTTACCCTTTGCCGATTCTGAGCCAGTCTCGATACCGCTTTCGCTGCCCCAGCCGCCTATTGATGTGGCCATGCGCTGAGCGTTCAGACGATAGGCCATGTATTTTCCTTCGGTCTGCGTGCATGCTGTCGATGTGGAGAAAGCCCAAAGGAAAAAGCCGTTGCCCGACAGCGAGGCGGCAGCGTCGACACGATAGCAGGCCGACACGGTGAAGTCGGCCAACGACCGCACCACGGCACCGGCAGCGTTGGTCATGTTCAGGTAGCCCGAAGCATTGCCCAGACTGAGCACGCTGTAGCGGCCCACCTGCTCCACCTTGGCCGCACCCAGCAACCTGGCCGTGATGCCTCCAGCAACATCAGTTACGTTAGCCCCAGCCACTTGGCTGAAGTCGAAGTGTAGTTTCAGATGTTCGTCTTGTGCCCTGACTCCAATCATCATCAGGAGCAGAAGTAAAGTCATTAGTAGTAGTTTTCTTTTCATATATCTGTGGCTTTTAGCTAATCGCCTCCAGGCTGTGCGCCCTTAAAGAAAGTGGCGAAAGCCTGGCACGCCCTCATGCCTCGATGAGTGCTACGGCATAGGCAGCAATGCCCTCCTGCCGACCTGTGAATCCGAGTCGCTCGGTGGTGGTGGCCTTGATGGAAATCTGGTCGGGGTCGCAGCCGATGACCTCGGCCATCGTCTGCTGCATCTGGGGAATGTGAGGATTCATCTTGGGCTTCTCAGCACAGATGGTGGCGTCGATGTTGCCCAGCCGATAGCCCTTGGTGGCTATCAGCTCGATGGTTTTCTTCAGGATGATTTTGCTGTCCATGCCCTCGGTCTCGTCGGAGGTGTCGGGGAAGTGATAGCCAATGTCGCGCATATTGGCTGCGCCGAGCAGGGCGTCGCAGATGGCGTGGATGAGCACGTCGGCATCGCTGTGGCCCAGCAGTCCCAGATGTACCTCTGGCTCCTCACTAACGGAGGGGCGTGTAAACGGAATACAGATGCCACCCATCCACAATTCGCGTCCTTCCACAATGCGGTGGACGTCGTATCCAAATCCTATTCTTGTCATTTTTTGAACAAATCCTTGATGCCGTCCATGTCGAAGGAGAGCGAGAAGCGCAACGTCTGGTCGAGGGGATTCGACTGGGCGGTGGAGATGACATAGCCCACGTCGAGTGAGAAAACGCTCATACGGAAGCCTCCACCCACGGTGAAATACTTGCGGTTGCCCTTCGACTGGCTCTCATGGTGATAGCCAGCACGGAGCGAGAACTGGTCGTGGTAGACGTATTCGGCACCCACGCTCCACTGCACCTCCTCCATCTCTTCCTTGAAGCCGCCGGGGGCATCGCTGAAGCTCTGGAACATACCCTTGATGCTGCTGATGTCGCTGTATTCGCGGCGCACACGGTCCTGATAGTCGCTGTTCGACTCGTCAACGCCCTGACGGGGCACGGTGGGCACGAGTATCTTGTTGGCATCGGCGGCCAGCGTGAAGCGGTTGTACTCGTCGACGGGAACCATGAGCGAAGCACCTAAGCGCAGGTTGGCAGGGATGAACTGGCTCTCCTCGTCGCCATAGAACGAGATTTTGCTACCCATGTTCGACAGCGTGGCACCCAGGCCGAGCTGGCATTCGCGCGACCCCATCATGATGTAGTTGTTGTAGTAGAGGGCAATGTCGGCGGCGAAGGCCGAGGCGGGCTTGGAGTCCTCGGAGTAGTCGTAGCGCAGGTCGCTGTAGATCCATCGCAGACCGACGCCCATGGAGAACGTCTCGCTGAGCATGCGTGAGTAGGCCACGTCGACCGACATCTCATAGGGGTTGACGGTCATGTCGCTCTCGTCAGCCGTGAAGACTTCGCCGAGCGAGAAGTAGCGCAGCGAGCCCGACAGGGCGCCATAGTCGCCAATGCGATAATAGCCTGCCACGTAGGCCATGTCGATGTCGTTCACCAGCTGGCGCAGCCACGGTGTGTAGTTCAGTGACACGCCGGCACGGCTGATGCAGAAGGGGTACTTGGCCAGGTTCCAGTATTGCGAGTTCACGTCGGGGTCGGTGGCGGCACCCACATCGCCCATACCGGCAGCGCGAGCGTCGGGGGCGATGGTCTGCGAGATGACAGCATACTCCACAGGGTTGAAGGTAGTGGTCTTGTAGTCGTCGGCCCAAGCGAACAGCGGCATCACGGCCAGCAGCATTGCTGTTGCCAGCCCTTTCGCGGTGGTCAAAGCTTTGTATTTCATTCTTACTCTTATTTGGTCATACTAAGAAAAAACGAGGATGGATAGCCGATTATTGCCCCCTGAGCACTTTTTTCTTCATTTTTCCTTGTTCCGTGCGGTAGAGCACGAGCGAGGAACGGCTGCCAGAGACGGTGGTGTGACGACGTCCCTGCAGGTCGAAGTAGGTGGGTGGAAGGGAGGGGGATGAGGAGAGGGGGGAGAGGATGCCCGTGAGATGCCCCGTGTCGGTCACCACGAACGTGAGGGTGAGCACCGACGAGTTGTTGAGCACGTCCCAGGCCCGCACCAGCAGCTCATGGTGTCCACTGGCCAGTGCTGGCAGCGTGAAGTCGAGCGTTCCATGACGGAAGTCGCCGAAAGCATACTCGAAATAGCTGTTCAGATTGTACGTGTAGCGCATCTCGCCATCGACGACGAGCTCCAGATGATGGCCAATGCCAGCCTCGGAAGCGTTGATGCCATCGTCGTCGGTCAGCTCGGCATGCAGATGGGGCGTGGCGCTGACCACATCGCCATTGGCAAAGTCCGGACGGTCGAGCCATGCCTTGATGACGGGGCCGAGGGCATCGCTCTCGTAGGTCGGCGCGCTTCTCATGGCGAACTGCTCCGAACGCCCGTGAGCCGACAGACTGCGGTCGTCGCTGTAGGCGTGAACCAGCATCAGGCCCGTACCGTCAGAATAGCTGATGTCCTTGGGCAGCACCATGGCGATGGTGAACTGCCCTGCCTGTACGCTGTCACTGCCCACGAAAAGCGTGGTCGGGCGGTCGTTGTAGACCAGCGGGGTCTTGGGGGCCTCTTCACCCGTATTGATATTCTTGCGGCAGGTGATGGTCTGCTCGACGTCTTTCACGGTGAGCGACACGACGCCGCTGAAATCGGGCCGTCCCTCAATGTGTCCTTTCACGATGGCCGTATCGCCTGCCGTCAGCTGGGCAATAGCACCATCCCCCACCCCATTGATGCTGTCGATGACGGCACGCAGCGTGGGAACGGGTAGCCGCAGGGCAGGATCGCCGAGCAGGGCGAAATGCAGCTTGTTAATGCCTGCCTGCTGCTGGGTCTTCGTGCCCTGCACCTGATCGTTCTTCGACAGGCGGACGGCCTCACCGATGGCATGGGGCTGGCCGTCAGCCACCTCAAGCACATGGTTCATGAACGCCTTGTTCATGGAGCGGTTGTGGATGGCATAAACGGTGCGCGTAGTGCCCAGGAAAGCGATGGCCCCGCCGCAGGGGTTGAACATGGCCTGCTCGCCGATGTTCTCTATATAGCCGTCGAAGGGGGCCACCTCGCACGAGGCGGTGAACCACACAGGCAGGCGCAGCGTCGTGGGAGCCTTGAAGTCGTCGAGCTCCACGGCATACTCGTGCGAGAGCATATAGGGTCCGCCATGTCCGCTGTAGTTCATGAGCAGGGCACCGTCGTACATCTGCCGGCGGATGAGCGTCGCCACGTCGGGATAGGCATAGCCGTGTGCCGACTCCACCCGTTCGTAGGCATCCCAGTAGACTTTCCTGACATGATACGACGGCCAGCCCTGGCTGATGATGGCAGCCACGCTCTCGGCATCGTTCATGTGCATGTTGGCATTGCCGTCGTCGCCCATCAGGCAGATGGTGTTCTGCCAGCCCCCGGCATGCTCGCCCAGGCGATAGCTGTAAATTTTGTCCACCATCGTCTTCGCCTGCTCCACGGTGCGCGCCGGCAGACGGCCCACGGCCACATCGCTTTTGTCGGTCTTGATGATGTCGGCGCCCTCGCCGTCGTCGAGCATGCAGAAGAAGTCGTCGCTGACGTAGCAGGCGGTTTCGCTGACCGAGTTCTCGCTTTCGTGGCAGAGCAGGAAGTCATCGGGATGGAGCGAAGCGAACTCGCTTATGTGCATGCGGTTGTCGAAGACGCCATCGCCGAAGAGCAGCAGGAAGCGCGGCATGTCGGCCTCGCTCTCGGCACGGTCGTAGAGCATCTTCAGATAGCGGCGATAGGCATTGCCATCAGGGGTGCCGCTGGAAAATTCATTGTAGAGCTCGTCGGCCCTCACCACGCGGACACGCATTCCGTCGTAGTCGCGGTGCAGCTGTGCCAGCCGTTCGGCCTGCTCGCGCAACAGGTCAGAGGGCGGAATGACGATAATCATGTCGGCAGCGCTGTCGGCATGGCGGTTCTGCTGTGCCACCGGCCCTGCAATCACGGGCTGTGGTGCCTGGCTGAAGTCAGCAAGGGGCCGCGGGGCACTGAACGTGAGCACGATGTTGTCGAGCCGCATGTTGCCGCCCGACAGCTGGCGAATGGTCACCCTGACGCTGTCCTCGGTCAGCTGTGTCAGCGGGAACTGCCACACGTCGACGGCTGCCTTCATGTAGGTGTCCATGTATTGTTTGCGACCGCTCCCCTTGGTCGTCTTCTCGTCAATCAATATCTGCCCCACCACCGAGTCGCCCACCATGACGGTAGCATTGCAGTAGGCATTATAGCTCATGGTGATGCTGAGCAGGGCACGGTCGCTCTGATGCGACGGCAACGCATAGCTGCGGGCCACGCCAGCGCCGAAGAGGCGGTGGTCATAGAGATTGCGACCGCCATGATACCAGGCAAAGTCGTCGACCTCATAGAGCGAGTGATAGTCATCGGGCAGCGGATAGCAGTCAGCCACGAACTCGAGGCTGTCAAGCAGCAGGGGCGGCTGGCCGTCGTCTGCGTCGGAAAGGAAATAGCAGGCCTGGTCAGCGTAGTAATTGAGCTGGCGCTGCTGAGCCGTCTCAGATGCCCAGCTCACCGGCCCTTGCGCATGAAACAGGCGACGTCCACCCACGATGCACGTCGGCACTTCGGGCAGGTCGTCGGTGGAGGCCAGATAGGCAGGGGTGAGCTTCTCGGGCTGCAAAGCGCCGCCATAGCCATAGACCCTGACCCGCTCGGGCTGGCTGAAGCCTGCTGCCAGCAGCAGCGAGTCGGAGAGCTGATAGATGCCCGATGCCGGGACGCTGATTTTCACCCACGTGCCCTCGCTGAGGCGCGACTTTTCAGTCATGACCGCACGACGCGGCACAGTGGCTGGCCGCGAGGAAGCTGCCAGCGGATGCGCCGTCACTTCCAGCCCGAAGTTAGTCAGTCTGAGGTTCTTGCCATCACGGCGGACGAAGGGCATGAACGAGGCATAGAGGCTGCCCTTGCGGCGCGAAACACCCGTATAGACATCCACCTGGGGCGTCTCGGGCAGCGACTCGCCCAGCAATTTCCGGTAACGACGGGCTTCGCGGCGCTTCAGGGGGGCAAATTCTGGATAGACAATGTTCACCTCGTAGGTGGAATCGGCAAAACCGGCACCCAGCTCCTGACTGTAGGTGAACAGCGGTACCACGGTGTCAATCTTCAGCTCGTCGGCACCGAGGCTGAACTGCTGCCGCTGAGCCAAGGCCGTCAAAGGCAGCAGGAAGAGGAGCATCTGCAGGATTCGTGCCATTCGTCTTGTCGTCATTTCTTCAGGATGATGAGTTTCTGCGCCTGCGAGGCCTTCTTGCTGCCATCGCTGCTGATGAGCACACGATAGAGGTAGACGCCTGTCTGCAGACGACTGCCGCTGCTGGTGGTCAGATCCCAGTCGAGGGTGTAGGTCTGGTCGGTGGGCACGCCGGTCTCCGACTTCCGCCAGAGCAGTCGTCCCGAGGAGTCAAACACTTCGAGCTCTACGGTCATCTGGCTGCCCGTGCGGTCGTGGTTGATGACGAACGAGGTGCTGGTGGTGGCGGGATTGCGCGTGCACTCCACGCTGAAGCAGCTGGGCCGCAGGCCGCTCACCACGTTGAACTTCAGCTCGGCCACCGACGAGTTGTTCAGCACATCCCATGCCCGGAAGGTGAGCGAGTGCTCGCCCGGTGCCAGCTGCGGCAGGCTGTAGCCCACCGAGCCGCTGCGGTAGTCGCCGAAGTCGAAAGCGAAATAGCTGTCCAGGTTGTAGGTCATCGACAGTTCGCCGTCGATGACCAGCTCCAGGTCGTGGCCCACGCCGCTGCCTGCCGCATTGATGCCGTCCTTGTCAGCCAGCTCGGCGTAGAAGTAGGGCGTGCTGTTCACCTGGCCGCCGTTCTGGAAGTCGCTGGTGTTCAGGTAACAGAAGATAGAGGGTCCCACGCCGTCGTTCTGCACGTCGGCACCGCTGCCCATGGTGAAGGCCTGCGTCTGGCCGTGGGCCTCCAGCTGCTTGTTGCTGCTCACGGCGTAGGCAATCATCTGGCCGGGGGCATCGGAGTAGCTGATGTCCTGGGGCAGCACGAACTTCATGCTGAAGCGCCCGCTACGCAGGCTGTCTTGTCCGTTGTAGATGGTGGTAGGACGGTCGTTGAACACGAAGACCGTATCGTTGTCCGAGGCACGGTTGTTCAGGCGGCACACCACACGGCTCTCCACGTCCTTCACCGTCAGCGACACCACGCCGTCGAAGGGCTGCTCGCTCACCACGTGGCCCTTCACCGTGACCTCCTCGCCGGCCATGATGCGCACGCTCTCGCTGGCAATGGGCCGGTCGTTGATGCTGTCGATGACCAGTTGCAGCGTGGGCATGGCCAGCCGCATGGCAGGGTCGCCCAGCAGGGTGTAGTGCAGTTTGTTGATGGGATAGAGCTCCTGATGCTCGCGGTCGAAGACGTCCTCGCCATAGGTGCGCAGCTCGTTCTTCGACAGCCTGACGGCGTCGCCCAGCGTGGTGCTGCGTCCGTTGCTGATGGTGAGCAGATGGCGCAGGAAGGCCTGGTTCATGTTCTTGTTGTCGCTGGTGTAGACGGTACGCGTGGTGCCGAAGAAGGCGATGGCACCGCCACGGGTGTTCAGGATGGCCGTCTCGCCGATGTTGTCCTCCTGGGAGTCGAAGGGCATGATGTCGCACGAGGCGGTGACCCACAGAGGCAGCCGCGACGAGGCGTGCTGGGCATAGTCCTCGATGCGCAGCACCTGCTCGTGGCTGATGCAGTAGTCGGAGCCGTGGCCGCAATAGTCCATGATGAGCGCACCGCTCTGCATCTGCTGGCGCACCAGCCGCTCCACGTCGGGATAGCGGTTGCCGGTGGCGATGGAGGAGCGCTCATAGGCGTCCCAGTAGTATTTCTTGATGTTCAGGGCGGGATGTGCGCCCTGCGTCTGCTGGGCAGCGGCGTCAACGTCCCTCATGTGCACGTTGCTGTTGCCGTCGTCGCCCATGAAGCAGATGGTGTTCTGCCAGTCGCCGGCCGAGGCGTTGGCCACGTAGTCCACAATCTTGTCAACGAGCACCTTGGCCTGCTCCTCGGTGCGGGCCGTCAGGCGCCCTACGCCCACGTCGACCTTGTCGCGCTTGGTCAGATTGCCGCCCTCGCCGTCGTCGAGCATGCCGAAGTAGTCGTCGGAGACGTAGCTCATCGTGGCGCTGAACGAGTTCTCGCTCTCGTAGCAGAGCAGGAAGTCGTCGGGCGAGTAGGTCCGCCAGTTTGCGGTGAGCATGCGGTTGTCCCAGGCACCGTCGCCGAAGAGCAGCAAGTAGCGGGGCATGTCGGCCTCGCTCTCGGCGCGGTCGTAGAGCATCTTCAGGTAGCGACGGTAGGCATTGGCGTCGGGGGTGCCACTGCTGAACTCGTTGAACAGCTCGTCGGCAGGCACGATGCGCACGCGCAGCGAGTCGCGCTCCTCGTGGAGCTGCTTCAGCCGTTCGGCCTGCGAGCGTACCTTCTGCGTCGTGGGGATGATGATTATCATGTCGGCAGCCTCGTCGGCATGGTGGTCCTGGTTGGTGATGCGGTAGACGAACGACGGCGACGGGAACGAGCCGTGCTCCAGGTCGGGGGCGGGTGCCGGCGTGGGCATGGTGAGCGACAGGTAGTCGAGGCGCAGGGTGCCCTCGCCGCTCAGCTGGCGCAGCCTCACGGTGTTGCGCTCGCGGAGCACCCCGTCGAGGGTGAAGTTGAAGGTGCGTGTGTCGGCCTTCATGTTTTCATCCGACACCTTTGGGCAGAGAACGGAGCCCACCACCGAGTCGTTTAGCTCGACGCTCACCTCGCCCGGCCCGTTGTAAGTCATCACCACGCTGAGCGTGCCGCTGGTGGTATGGGCAGCCAGCTCGTAGCTGCGATAGCCGTCGGTGGGGATGGGCGTGCTCTCATAGAGGTTGCGCCCGCTGTGATACCAGGCATAGTCATCGGTCTCGCTCAGGCTGTGATAGTCGTTGGTGGTAGGATAGAACGACGACAGAAAGGCGGAGCTGTCGACGGTGAGCGGCTCGCCGTCGCTCTCGGTCAGGAAGTAGCAGCCCACGTCGCTATAGGGGTTGCGCGTGCGGGCGGTGGCGGCAGCACTGGCCCACCCCACCGGACCCACGGCGTGGAACAGATGGCGACCGCCAACGATGCACTGCGGCACCTCCTGCAGGTCGTCGGTGGCGCTGAGATAGCTGGTCGCGAGCACTTCGGGCTGCAGCTCGCCACCATAGCCATAGACTTTCACGCGGTTGATATTACTGAAGCCGGCCTGGCGCACCAGCGACTCGGTGAGCTGGAAGACGCCCGTCTGCGGCACGCTGATCTTGGCCCACTGGCCCGAAGAGAGCACGGAGTGGGCAGCGTAGGATGACGCCGATGCCTTGGCTGCCCTGGAAGGCGCTTCTGAAACGGCTTCCTCGGCGCTCACTTTCAGCCGATAGCTCACCAGCTTCTGGTACTTACCGTCGCGCAGCACCAGCGGCACGAACTGCACATAGAGCGTGCCCTGGCGACGGCTGACGCCCACGAACTGCTCCACCACGGGCATCGACGGCAGCTGGCCATATCCGGCACGCTGCAGGCGCTCCACGTCGGAGGGTTGCATATCGATAAACTCTGGATATTCGATGCTGACGGTATAGACGGAGTCGGCATAGCCGGTACCGAGGGGGAACTCGTGGTAGCAGACGGGCAGCACAGAGTCAATCCTGACCTCCTCGGCAGTCAGGTTGACAAAATCCTGTGCGGCCATCTTCATCGAGGCGCACACGAGCAACAGCAGTAGCAAGACTCTTTTCATCTTTTTTCTTTTCATATAACGCATGCGACCCTCGTTTTATTGCGTCTGCACCCACAAAACCGTTCATTCACGAAAATCAGCCTGCTCCCTCCCATGCCGGGAAGGGGCAGAATTATCAACTAAGCAACCAAGCAAAAACAACATTATACCATCTGTTTATCTAAGTAAGTAACAAATCAAAATCATCTGAAGACAATGTTTGTGTAAACTAAATTTGATTGGTTACTGACTTAAATAATTCAACAAACCAGACGTTCTTTTGTCAAAACATTTCACAAAAAATTTGCATCACGGCGACGAAGCATTCTGGAGTGAAAAATGGCCATTTTTACCCCTCTGCCAACCCTCGTCCGATAAAAATTGAAGGCGCAGAAGGCCAAAATTTGCACACTTGACATACTTTTGTGCACGTTTTTTGCTCAAATTTTGCTACTTTTCGCGTTTTTGTAAGCACGCCAAATTTTCAAAAGTCAACGCCAAATTTTCAAAAGTCGTTGACTTTTTTTTCTCAACGAACGCCGATTTTCGCCAAAATCAAACCAAGTCACTGATAATCAACCATTTGCAAACCCCTCTCAAAATTGGCATTTTTTCGTCCAAAAGTTTTTCCGTGGAGAATTTTTGAAATATGGAGGCCTAAAATGGCCATTTTGTCAATATCTTTCAAAAAAAATCAGCCACGTTCTGGCTGGGCCGTTCACGGTCATTCGCGTTAAAAAAAAGAAGACAACAAAACAACTTGGACAACTTTTTTTCTTGAGCCGTACGTTGACTTTACGCCCATCTCGTCTCACTAAGGCAACCGGACAGTTCGAAAAAAAGGGGAACATCAGCGACAGTAGAAGTCGAGCACGCGTTCGTCGCCCAGGAAGCCCTGCAGGTGGTCGCCGATGCTGACCGGCCCCACGCCGGCGGGCGTGCCGGTGAAGATGAGGTCGCCCGTCTTCAGGGTGAAGAAGCGCGAAAGGTAGCTGATGAGCTCGTCAACGGAGTAGACCATGTCGTCGGCACAGCCCCGCTGCACCGTCTGCCCGTTCAGGTCGAGGCGGAACGTCGTGCCGGCCAGCGTCTCGCCCCCCTTCGGCCGCCACTCGCCCACCACCGCCGAGCCGTCGAAGCCCTTGCAGATGGTCCACGGCAGGCCCTCGGCCTGCGCCCGCCGCTGCACGTCGCGCGCCGTGAAATCGATGCCCACGGTCACCGCGTCGTAGTAGCGATGGGCAAAGCGCACGGGGATGCCCTTGCCCAGACGGCAGATGCGCACCACCAGCTCGGCCTCGTGGTCGATGCGCTCGCTCCACTGAGGAACGAAAAACGGCTTTCCCTGATTCAGCAGCGCCGAGTCGGCCTTCAGGAATATCACGGGTTCCTCCGGACGGTAGGCCCGTCCGTGCAGCTCCTGCGTGTGCAGGAGGTAGTTCATGCCAACGCCAAATATCTTCATAACGGAGGGCAAAATTAGGCAAAACTTACGAGAATGAAGAAAGAAAGCCCACTAAATGTTTTGCCAATTGCTGTTTTTTAAGTATTTTTGCGCCAAAAAAGCGAAAACACCATGCAAATAGACATCAAAGACCTCGGCAGCATACGCCAGGCAGCGCAGCAGTTCGTCAGCCAGATAGGTCAGCACACCGTCTTCGCCTTCTACGGGAAGATGGGTGCCGGAAAGACCACCTTCATCAAGGCCGTCTGCGAGGAACTGGGCGTTGAAGACGTCATCACCTCGCCCACCTTCGCCATCGTCAACGAATATAGCCTACCACTGCAGCCGGAGAGCAACGGGGGGAGGCTCTTCCACTTCGACTTCTACCGCATCAAGCGCTTAGAAGAGGTCTACGACATGGGCTACGAAGACTATTTCTACAGCGGAGCCCTCTGCTTCATCGAGTGGCCCGAGCTCATCGAGCCGCTGCTGCCCGACGATGCCGTGCGCGTCACCATCAGCGAGCAGCCCGACGGCACACGCACCGTCAGCATCCCCTAACCACTTATCACTCATCACTTATCACTCATCACTTATCACTTATGACTTCTCCCTTCTCCCTCCCATGTCAATCCTCATCACCTATCGTCGCACCAGCCGCATGTCGATGCGCATCGCTAAGAACTACGACGTGCACGTGTCGGTGCCGCTCGGCGTTCCCCGCGAAAAAGTAGACCAGTTCATTGAAGAAAACCGCGAGTGGATAGCCCAGGCACGACAGAACACCTACGAACGGCAGAAGCAACGCGCCAACTTCTACAACCAGCTGCCCCTGCGCACACAGCAGCAGCTCAACGAGTCCCTGGACAGGCTGATAGCACTCGTGGAGCCGATGGTGGAGCGCTACTCCAAGCTCATGGGCGTCAAGCCCACCCTTGTCTACTACAGGCCGCTCATCTCCTGCTGGGGGAAATGCGACGTCAAAGAACGCACCATCTGCATCTCGGCCTACGTGCTCCTGCTGCCCGAGTGGTGCGTGGAGCACGTCGTCGTGCACGAGCTGTGCCACCTATTGGAGCCCAGCCACAACGCCCGTTTCCACGCCCTCATGGACCGCTACTTCCCCCGCTGGCGCGAAGCACGCGCCGAAACGCGCCGCATCAGCCGTATGGAAGACGATGAAGAATAAAGCGTCTCTTGTAGCAATTTGATTGGTCTATAGGCTTTCTCCTACCACGCCCAAAATCACCGCGCAACGCCATCAGCAGAAAAGACGCATCCCAGACCTCTCACGAAGTCTGGGATGCGTCCTCATTTAGCCTATCGGCTTTGGTTCAATGCAATGTGTGGGAAGATTTCTGTTCCTTCGCAACCCAGCATGGCAACTACGCCACAACGCTTAGGCCCGCTCAGATACCGTTACTCCTCGTCCCAAGAATGGTCTTCTGTGCGAGAACCTGCAGGCTGTCCAGGCTTTCCAGGAACGATTTTCTCATCCGATTCAGCAATCATCTGCACCATCTCAACCTTGACCATTTCTGCCAGAGGCTGTACATAATTGTTCTTTTTCATTTTTTGTAAGTTAAAAATATTATTTAACAAAAACCTTTCTCATCTCGCCGTTTGCTTTCTTTACAATGTAGACACCCTTGGAAGGCTGGTCAACCTTGGTACCATTCAACATAAAGAACTCTACTGCATCGCTATCTGCAACCACATAGTTTACACCCGTCTGCTCATTTCCGTCGATGAAGCTGATGCTACGCGAATAGTCTGCTTCGCCAGACTTGCTGGTTACTCGTAGAATCCACCTGAACAGGCCTACAGTTACATTTGCAGAACCATCATCAAAGCTAAGTTCACCACTATAAGCCATGTAGTAGAAGGGATCGCTCGCACTTGTTGTAACATAACCATAATTACCATAGAAAGAATAGACATTTTCTGTAGTCTCGGTCTTTACTGCGACGGCCCCATCATAAGCTTTCAGTTCGGCTCCTTCTGTTGTAGAACTATAATTCTCTTGAGCTGATATCGGCTTATATACATAGGGCTTATTAGCTCTGAGGATTGTGCCACTTCCTACCTTCGTCAGGAAAATCCGAACCTCGTCAGAGCTTTCGCCTTCGCCAGCATTGGGAGTATTCGCAATCATGCTAATCTTAAAGAACTTAAAGTTCTCTGCATCTTTATCCGTTATCGTATAGTCGAACGGAACAAACCAACCTTGTAACTTGTTCACACGATCATCGCCGAACGAGCGGACGTAGCTGGCGCTCTTCACCTGAGCATTTGTAATCGTGCAAGCCTCACCATCCTTCAGCACGATGTCTGTTGACTTCAGGTCAGCAGCAGTATAGGTGAAACCATTATCGGTAGCAGTCTCCACAATCTTGCAGCCTTCAGCATCTGTAGCGAAGACGTCGGTTTTCTTGTCGGTGCTAACGCTCAGGCCTTGGCTCAGCATGATGCTGTATTCGCCCTTCGTGATGGTGAAGTCACCCAGTTTCAGGACAAGCGAACGCTCGCAGGCGATGGTTTCGCTCAATGTGATGTCCTTAACAAGTCCAACAGTCTGCCCTTCTGACACAGCGGCGATGGCAGCTGCCAGCGACTTATAGTAACCATCAATATTATCGCTGGTAGAGAGGGTTGCCTCATAGGAAGCAGTGCCACCTTCAACACCCTTGCTTGCACCTGTTACGGTCACGAGGCCATACTTATCTGCCTTTGCCTCGTCAACCCACACGGCATTCACCTTGTCGGCGGCAACGTTTCCGATATTTATATTCTCTGCTGTAATTGTTGCACCAGCATCTGACAAGACAAGAATGGCAGCCTTCTGCGTGGTATTGAACGTAGCATTCTTGACATCCAAAGTGACAAGTGCAGGATTGTCAACATACTGCTGATCAATCTTGATACCGCGCCCAACTGTCAAGGTCAGTCCTTCGATCTTGATGTTTTGACCATTAGGCTGAATCCAAATACCATAAATACTTCCCGATGTGTCAGTGACGTTCACGTCCTTCAAAATAGCATCGTTCTTGAATGCCAGAGCCTTGTCTGAGGTAACATTGTTGAGTTCAACAGCGCAGTTGAAATTGATGTCGTGGCGGTTCCACGGGCCATTGTTATAGCCGCTGTTAGTGATGTTCATGTCGTTCAGAATCAATTTCGTCTGAGCGTCATTCATCGTGGCCACGTTATTCCAGTCGCTGTTCTTTTGGTTGAAGGTCAGCGTATGGTTATTTCCGTTAATGATAATCGACTGGGTGTTAATGGTACCGATGGAGAGTGAATTTTTAGTACCGTCCCATGCAGTAATGTCAAGAGTAGCGTCATCCAGCAAGTCAATGACGATATCAGCAGCGTCCGTAGCCTCGGCAGCGTCCAATGCGGCCTGCAAGCTCTCATACTCCACATCGCCAATCTTTGCAACTCCAGGAGCAGGTGTGGAACCATTCTGGTAAATAACCACTCCGTCTTGAGATACCGTGATGTTGTCGGTGCCAGTTGCAGGACGGTCGTCAACCTGTATCAGTTCGTTGAAGACGATAAGAGAAGATGAACTGCTGGCAGCGGGGAAAGCGCCCTCGGTGGAGCAGTTTTCTACATTTACTGCATATTCCAAAAGGGTAGAGCCAGAAGTGGCCTTTACGTTGAGGGCAGCCTTACTTGCTGTACTGCTGGTGTTAATGAACTTGCAACCTGAAACATTAACATTGCCGACATTAGTACTGCTCTCACTATAAAGATTTAAGAACTTACCCAGCCCAGTAAATGTACAGTTGGTATAATTGACAGTACCCTTACCATATACCCACATGTGGTAGTCAGCATATGTCTGGATGAACTGGCAATTGGTGAAGTCCATGTCTCCATAAGAAGTGAGCCTACCGTTGAGGGTACAGCCGTTCATCGTGATCTTTCCTGCGTGCTGGAAGCCATGATAATTGACGTTTCCGAAGTCAAAGGAAACGCTCTCAAAGGTAGCACCGTTGGGAATGGAAGCGACACTTGTTTTTTCATCACCTATACAATTAAAAGCAATGCCCTCAACATCACCTTTAATAGTGATGTTATTAGAGATTGTTGGAATGGTGTAGGTTCCCTGAGCAACCACATGAATGTTTTCTCCTGATTTTGCGGCAGAAACAGCCTCCGCCAGCGTCTCATACTCCGTTTCCCCGATCTTGGCAACATTGTCGGCCCAAGCTGCGGCAAAGGGTAGCATGGTGGCAAAGATAGCCACGAAGAGTTTCCTCATTTTTTTCATAAGCTTTTCAATTTAATTAATAATAATGTGTGAACTATGTATCGATATGCTCTGTTCCTTGTTGCTGTCCTTGAGCGTACACATTATTAAAATATGCACACAAAGAAAACGTGGAATTGTAGATTTCACGCCATCTTTCTTAAGTGTGGTCCTAGGATAACCATTGAATGAAAAAGAATAGTGCAACAATCCCACGCTATCGCGTGGAGATTCACTATGCCTCTTGTCATTCAAATGAAATATCCTAGGTTTCACTTAACAAGTACAGCATAACGCCTCTCGGTCGTCTCCAACGAAAATTCGGAGCCGGCAAGCCACTGCCCACCTACTCCGCTGCAAAATTACTAAGAATTAATGATACAGAAAAAAAATTATGGAAAAAATTTCAAACTATTTTCAGGGTGTCACAAAAACGTGTTACAAAAGTGCCACCCTTTTGCCTGCTGGGCAACACGGAAAACAGAAGAAAAAAAATGTCTGCGACGCTACACGAATGTGAAAGAATGACACACGAATGATTCATCAATAAAAACATTCATGACCCATTCGCGTGTCATTCACGAACATTCGTGTTGCGCCGCAGGCAATAATTACTGGGGCATTCGCGTAAGAGCCATCAGTTGCAGGAGGCATCGAGCCATCCGAGGAGTGCCACGATGGTTGCATTCCAGTTAATGGCAATCTCGTTAGAGGCGTAGGAAGCCGTCTCGTCAGTATAACTCTCATCAGGGAGCGACGAGGGATAGTGGAGCTGCTCGCTCTTGTCCTGCTGTCCGGGATTGGGTCCGCCCACCAGCATGCCGGGGAAGGGGGCCTCGATGCCGTCGGCATTAGAAATGCGGTGGTGGGGATGCATGGGACTCTTCTGCCCGAAGCCGGTGACGTAGCAGTAGCCCGTGGCATTGCGCCCCAGCACGTAGTCAGCATTCTGTAGGGCTGCCGTGAGATACTGCTGACGGCCCGTCAGGCGGTGGGCATAGAGCAGCGAGACACCGTTGGCGCCGAAGGCCTCGGCCAGACAGCCCCAGCCGAAGTCGCGCGGTGAGTTGCCGCAGGCCGTCTGGAACGACGAGGAAGGCGTAGTGGCCAAAAGACTGTCGCAATAGCTGAGCAGGCCTGTCTGCAGCGATGGTGCCTGGAAGGCTGATGGAACGGGATGCGTGAGAATGTCATAGACAGCCAGGGAGGCGACGTTGCCCCACGTGGGAGCGGTGAAGCGGGCGGGCTGGTGCTGTGCTGCCACCTGGGCAAAACGCTCGTCGCCCGTCAGAAGGAACAGCTCGGTGGCTGCCCAGTACCACTCATCGCCAGCAAACATATCGCCATAGGTGCCCGTGGTGACGGCAGGCTTGTGCTCAGCGCTCATGCGCTCCTGCTGGTAGAACAGCCTCGGATTGCGCTCGGCCCAACCGTAAGCGGCCATGGCGGCATGGGCGGCCTGACAGGCAAAGTCGGAATAGTCGGCATGGGCACGATAGATGCGCGCCGCCTGGGCCATGACGGCAGCGAAGTCGAGCGTGGCGGTGGTGCTCTTCTGCACGACATAGCGCGGCTGACGACAGGCGGTGGGCATGACGAAGCCTTCGAAGTTGGGCGTGGTCAGTTTGTGATAGACGCCACCGTCGTAGGGGTCTTGCATGGTGAGCATCCAGCGCAGGTTGAAGTAGAGCTCGTCGAGCACATCGGCCGTCCGGTTATTGCTCTCGGGGATGTCAACACGCAGGGCATCGAAATAAGCGGGGTTCTGCTCGTAGCTGCACAACATAATGCCTACTGAATAGGCGGAGTTGACGATATACTTGTTGTAGTCGCCAGCGTCATACCACCCATAGGGCGAAGAAATGACGCTGCCGGCCGGACGACCAAGGGAGGCTGCAGAGGGATGGACATAGACGAGCGTGTCAGGATGGCCTACCGGACGGGCATAGACCCCTGCATATCGCTGGTCGAGAGAGACGCCGGAACGCATCAGGTAGAAGGCTTTGAGCGTGGCGGCAGTGACGCTGCGAAGGGCATGGTCAGCAACGGTGAACTGGGCTGTCTGCCCTCCGCAACGGAGGGTATAGGTGCCGGGCTGTGTGACAGAGGTAAGGTCAATGACAGTGCGCTTCTTACCCGACCACGGCGACTGCGACACGCGCAGCACCTTCGGGCGGACTGCGGTCTTAGGAGTAATAGACACTTGGGACGACTTGACAGTCCCTTCTACTACGGCACTTTTCTCCTGATGGGGATACATGCCTACCTGGTTAAGGCTAACCTGAGCACCTGCGGCAACTGAGAGCAAGCTGACAACAGCCGAGGCCAAAGCTACTTTGTAAAGTCTCATAGAATAAGTTTTTAGTAAATGGTTTTACTGGGATAGAAACAAAGAATGCCCCCACCCAGGAAGGCGAGAGCATTCTTCAGAGTCGATCTTATCGTATGTAAGATAATGTCATTACTCGGCTGCGGGAGCCTCTTCAGCGGCAGGTGCCTCAGCGGCGGGTGCCTCAGCGGCAGGGGCCTCAGCAGCAGCCTTCTGACCACCACGACGGCTACGGCGAGTGGTCTTCTTCTTGGTCTCGCCCTTGGCCATTTCGGGATCGAAGTCAACGAGCTCAATGAAGCAAATCTGTGCAGCGTCACCCTGACGGAAGCCCAGCTTGATGATGCGGGTGTAGCCACCGGGACGGTCGCCGACCTTCTCAGCCACAGGGCCGAAGAGTTCCTTGATGGCCACTTTGTTCTGCAGGTAGCTGAACACCACGCGGCGCGAGTTGGTAGAATCCTCCTTTGCCTTGGTGATGAGGGGCTCTACATACTTCTTGAGTTCCTTTGCCTTTGCCAGGGTCGTAGTGATTCTTTTGTGCATGATCAGCGAGATGGCCTGATTGGCAAGCAAGGCGCGGCGATGATCTGCAGTACGGCCCAGATGATTGAATTTCTTGTTATGTCTCATTTTGTTTGTTTACTTTTGTTATGGACAAGTTGGTGGTCATCAACGACTAGTCCTTGTCCAGTTTATACTTACTGATGTCGGTTCCAAACGACAGATTCAGACTCTCGAGCAAATCATCAAGCTCCGTGAGCGATTTCTTACCGAAGTTGCGGAACTTCAGAAGGTCAGTCTTATTGTACTGCACGAGATCGCCGAGCGTCTCCACATCAGCAGCCTTCAGACAGTTCAGGGCACGAACCGAGAGGTTCATGTCGACGAGCTTCGTCTTCAGCAACTGGCGCATGTGCAATACCTCCTCATCAAACTCCTGATTGCTCTCGCTCTCAGTGTTCTCAAGCGTAATCTTCTCGTCGGAGAAGAGCATGAAATGATAGATGAGGATCTTGGCAGCCTCCTTCAGGGCGTCCTTCGGGTGGATGGAACCGTCCGTCGTCACCTCGAGTACGAGCTTGTCGTAGTCAGTCTTCTGCTCAACACGATAGGGCTCTACTGCGAACTTGACATTACGGATGGGGGTGTAGATAGAGTCAATGGCGATGACATTCACGTCAGAACAATACTCGCGGTTCTCATCGGCAACGACGTAGCCACGACCTTTGTTTATCGTCAGATCTATCTGCATGGAAGCTTTTGAGTCGAGATGACAAATCACCAAATCGGGATTTA
This sequence comes from uncultured Prevotellaceae bacterium, assembly GCA_902775475.1. Taxonomy (GTDB): domain Bacteria; phylum Bacteroidota; class Bacteroidia; order Bacteroidales; family Bacteroidaceae; genus Prevotella. Next base: position 26,091 of record CACYME010000034.1, on the reverse strand, counting down.
ACACTTCAAATCCAGTCAGATACTTGCCGATATCACCGGCTTTGAACTCGGTAGAATTCTCAACGGTGATGCTGACCTTCTCGTTCTCGAATTCTTCTACTACTTGCTTGAACCTGACTTGCTTCAGGTTCAAGATAATGTTGGTCACATCTTCCTTTACACCAGGAACGGATGAGAACTCATGCTCTACACCAGCTATACGGATGGTGTTAATAGCATAGCCCTCAAGCGATGAAAGGAGTATGCGGCGCAGGGCATTGCCGATGGTTACACCGAAGCCCGGCTCCAACGGACGGAATTCGAACTTGCCGAACCGGTCGTTGGCTTCCAACATTACCACTTTATCGGGTTTTTGAAATGCTAATATCGCCATTAATTTAATGATTTTTAGTTCTTAGAGTACAACTCAACGATTAACTGCTCCTTGATGTTCTCGGGGATGTCGGCACGCTCCGGACGATGCAGGAACTTGCCAGCCTTCTGCTGCTCGTCCCACTCAATCCAAGGATACTTGCTGTGATTGAAACCAGCAAGAGCGTCGGCAATAACCTCCAAGGACTTCGACTTCTCGCGGACGCCCACAATCTGTCCGGGCTTCACGGAGAAAGAAGGAATGTTGACCACCTTACCATCAACCACGACGTGGCGATGACCTACCAGCTGACGGGCAGCTGCACGAGTGGGAGCAAGACCAAGACGGAACACCACATTGTCGAGTCGGCTCTCAAGAAGCTGCAGCAGCACCTCACCAGTGATGCCATCAGCCTTAGCTGCCTTTTCAAACATGATGCGGAACTGGCGCTCAAGCACTCCATAGGTGTACTTGGCTTTCTGCTTCTCTGCCAGCATGACAGCATACTCCGACTGCTTGCGGCGACGGTTATTGCCATGCTGTCCAGGAGGGAAGTTTCTCCTAGACAAAACTTTGTCCGGTCCGTAAATGGGTTCACCAAAACGGCGGGCAATCTTAGATTTCGGTCCAATATACTTTGCCATAAATTAAAAAAATTATTCTCGTTATTACGATATTACGGTATTACGTTATTACGCCATTAAAGGACTATACTCTGCGACGCTTCGGAGGACGGCAGCCATTGTGCGGCAGCGGAGTAACGTCAACGATCTCCACGACCTCAATACCAGCACCATGAATAGCACGGATAGCAGACTCACGACCGTTACCAGGACCCTTCACATAAGCCTTCACCTTGCGAAGACCAAGGTCGAAAGCCACCTTGGCGCAATCCTCAGCAGCCATCTGAGCAGCATACGGGGTGTTCTTCTTTGAGCCACGGAAGCCCATCTTACCTGCCGACGACCAAGAAATCACCTGACCCTCATCGTTAGCCAAAGACACTATAATGTTATTGAAGGAACTGTGAACATGCAACTGACCAAGTGCGGTAACCTTCACATTCCTTTTTTTCGATACGACTGTTTTCTTTGCCATAATCTTTAAACTTTAATCTTTCAACGTTAAACTTAAAAATTACTTCGTGGCCTTCTTCTTGTTTGCAACAGTCTTCTTCTTACCCTTGCGAGTACGGGCATTATTCTTCGTACTCTGTCCACGGACGGGAAGGCCGTTACGATGGCGCACTCCACGATAGCAACCAATGTCCATCAGGCGCTTGATGTTCAACTGAATCTCACTACGGAGATCACCTTCTACTTTGAATTCAGCACCGATGATTTCACGGATTTTGGCTGCCTGATCGTCACTCCATTCGTTGACCTTCAGGTCGCGGCTCACGCCGGCCTTGTCCAATATCTTTGCTGAACTACTTCGACCTATACCGTAAATATAGGTCAATGCGATTTCGCCACGCTTGTTCTGGGGCAAATCTACTCCAACAATTCTTATTGCCATTTGTTTGAAAAAAAATAAAAAAAATAAGTTAAAACTTTTCGGAATTGCTAAAAAGCATGCAAAGGTAAGGAAATAAATTGATATTTCCTTACTTTGTTATGCTTATTTAACAATTTTAGCCCTGACGCATCTTGTACTTAGGGTTTTTCTTGTTAATTACGAACAGGCGACCCTTGCGACGAACGATCTTGCAGTCGGGAGTGCGCTTCTTCAGTGATGCTCTTGTCTTCATGTTTTTATCAGCTTTTATTTGTATCGAAAAACAATTCTTCCTTTAGTCAGGTCGTATGGACTCATCTCAACCTTCACCTTGTCACCAGGCAGGATGCGAATGTAATGCATACGCATTTTGCCCGAAATGTGCGCAATAATCTGCACACCATTCTCCAGTTCTACGCGGAACATTGCATTCGAGAGGCTCTCGATGATTGTCCCATCCTGCTCAATAGCGGATTGCTTTGCCATGCTTTGATGTTAGTAAAGTTTACCTTCTAATGATTCTACTTCCTCGAATGATGATAATATCTCAGCCTTTCCACGACGGATAGCTATTGTGTGCTCAAAATGAGCCGCAGGCTTACCGTCACGTGTGCAGACACTCCAACGGTCGGCTTTCATGTAGATCTGACGCCCGCCCATGGTAATCATAGGCTCAATGGCAATACACATGCCAGCTTTCAGCATCACACCATTCCCACGTCGTCCATAATTGGGAACTTGCGGGTCTTCATGCATTTCCCGACCTATTCCGTGACCAGTAAGTTCGCGAACTACGCCGTAACCTGCTTGTTCGCAATGCTCCTGAACAGCAGAACTGATGTCACCAAGATGTCTTCCTGCAACAGCATTTTCAATGCCCTTATAGAGAGACTCTTTTGTAACCCTCAACAACTGCTTCACTTCATCAGACACTTCACCAACACAGAAAGTGTAGCAAGAATCTCCATTATATCCATTGAGCAACGTTCCGCAGTCAACAGAAATGATGTCGCCATCTTTCAACACACAATCCTTACTTGGCACGCCATGCACCACCACATCGTTAACCGATGCACAAATGCTGGCAGGGAAAGGATTACCATACGGATTGGGGAAGCCTTTGAAGGTTGGTATTGCCCCATGGTCACGTATGAACTCGTCGGCAATGGTGTCCAATTCGAGAGTCGACACTCCCGGCTTGATATGTTTGGCCAATTCGCCAAGCGTTTTACCAACAAGTTGGTTCGCTTGGCGCATTAGCTCAATTTCATCTTCGGTCTTCAGAAATATCTTCATCGAACCATTATCAGTAAGCAGTTACTCCACCGCGTCCGCGAATGCGACCTGAGTTCAGCAGGCCATCATAGTGACGCATCAGCAGGTGACTCTCAATCTGCTGGAGGGTGTCAAGCACAACACCAACAAGAATGAGGAGTGATGTACCTCCAAAGAACTGCGAGAACTCATCCTGCACATCCAGCAGGCTAGCAAAAGCCGGCATGATGGCAATGAACGCGATGAACAACGATCCAGGGAACGTGATACGCGACATAATAGTATCGATATAATCGGCAGTATCCTTACCAGGCTTAACACCGGGAATAAAACCGTTGTTGCGCTTCATATCTTCAGCCATCTGTGTGGGGTTCAAGGTAATGGCAGTATAGAAGTAAGTGAAGGCAATAATCAATGCGGCGAAAATCACGTTATACAACCAGCTGTGATGATCCATCATTGACCGCATGAACCAGCTAGCATTCTGGGGGTCAGAATAGCGAACGACAGCCAGCGGGATGAACATCAAAGCCTGAGCAAAGATGATAGGCATCACGTTTGCAGCAAAGAGCTTCAGGGGGATGTACTGACGAGCTCCTCCATACTGCTTGTTGCCCACTACTCGCTTTGCATACTGCACAGGAATCTTACGAACGCCTTGTACCAGCACGATGGCTGCACAGACCACAGCATAGAGGATGATAATCTCAATGAGGAACATGACAAGACCACCACCGGTGGCTGCTGCGAAGCGAGAACCCACTTCCTGGAAAAATGCTTCGGGCAGACGGGCGATGATACCAATCATAATGATCAGCGAGACACCATTACCAATACCCTTGTCTGTGATTCGCTCTCCGAGCCAGAGGATGAACATACTTCCAGCGGCAAGTATGACAGAGGCAATGATAAGATACATGCCCCATTTCACACCAGGATCGAAGGCTGCACCAATCTGCATCTTCAGATTAACGAGGTAGCTCGGTGCCTGAAACAGCAGGATGCCCACTGTCAGGTACCGAGTATATGCGCTAATCTTTTTGCGGCCACTCTCGCCCTCACGCTGCATTTTCTGGAAATATGGCACTGCGACGGCAAGAAGCTGCATGACGATAGAAGCTGAGATGTAAGGCATGATTCCCAATGCAAAGATAGAAGCATTGGAAAATGCACCACCCGAGAACATGTCAAGGAGCGACATCAGACCACTCTCTGTCTGCTTGCGCAGTTCGTCCAGCTGATTATAGCTGATTCCTGGGAGCAATACTTTTGAACCGAAACGGTAGATTGCCACGAACAAGACTGTGATGAGAATGCGCTGGCGCAGGTCCTCAATCTTCCAAATGTTCTTTAGGGTGTCTATTAACTTCTTCATCTTTTGATTAGATTATTGTTGCGTTACCACCTACTGCTTTGATAGCTTCCTCTGCTTTCTTCGAGAAAGCGTTGGCCACGACGTCAACTTTGGTCTTCAATTCGCCATTGGCAAGAATCTTAACCAGTTCTCTGCCGTTGGTAAGTCCTGCTGCGACCAACTCTTCCACACCAATCTTGGTATAGCCATTAGCTTCTACCAGTTTCTGGAGTGTAGACAGGTTGACAGCGAAATACTCCTTGTGGTTGATGTTCTTGAAGCCAGACTTCGGCAGACGACGCTGCAGAGGCATCTGACCACCTTCGAAGCCGACCTTCTTCTTATAACCAGAACGAGCCTTGGCACCTTTATGGCCACGAGTAGACGTGCCTCCAAGTCCGGAACCAGGACCACGGCCGATTCTACGACGTGAATGTGTAGAGCCCTCAGCAGGTTTCAAATTATTCAGTTTCATAATCTCAAGTTCGTTTAATGTGATTACTGTTTTAGTCAATAACGGTCACCAGGTGATGAACCTTGCGAATCATACCACGGATAGCAGGGCAGTCCTCTTTCTCGACGACCTGATCAATCTTGTGAAGACCAAGTGCCTGAAGGGTACGCTTCTGGTCAACGGGATAACCGATCTTACTCTTAATCTGCTTAATCTTAATTGTTGCCATAGTCAAAACCTCCTACTTATCCTCTAAAAACTTTCTCCATACTGATACCGCGCGTGCCAGCCACGGTGTATGCATCACGCATGTTGCTCAGTGCAACGATGGTAGCCTTCACCAGATTGTGGGGATTGGACGAGCCTTTCGACTTGGCCAGCACATCCTTCACGCCAGCACTCTCCAGCACAGCACGCATAGCACCACCTGCAACCAGGCCAGTACCTGCTGCTGCCGGCTTCAGGAACACCTGAGCACCGCCAAAGCGTGCCTCCATCTCGTGAGGGATAGTACCCTTGAGCACAGGCACCTTGACAAGATTCTTCTTTGCAGACTCGACACCCTTGGCGATAGCAGCCTGCACTTCGCCGGCCTTACCCAGGCCCCAGCCGATGACACCATTGCCGTCACCAACCACGACGATAGCTGCAAAGGTAAAGGTGCGACCACCCTTGGTCACCTTAGTAACACGGTTGATGGCAACCAGTCTGTCTTTCAGTTCAATGTCACTATTTACTTTTACTCTGTTCATTGCCATAATCGTTTAGAAATTAAGTCCACCTTTACGAGCTGCATCAGCAAGCGACTTCACACGTCCGTGGTAAAGATAACCATTACGGTCGAAAACCACAGCCTTAACGCCAGCCTCCAGAGCCTTGGCAGCGATCAGCTCGCCAACCTTCTCGGCCTGTTGGATCTTCGGCATTGCCTCCAGTCCCAGCGAAGAGGCAGAAGCCAGTGTCCTGCCCTCTACGTCGTTAATGACCTGAGCATATATCTGCTTGTTAGAGCGGAAGACACTCATGCGGGGACGCTCAGCGGTCCCGAAAACGCTCTTACGAATTCTGTATTTAATCTTTATTCGTCTTTCAACTTTCTTTGTCGTCATAATCGTAAATCATTTAAAGTTACTTAGCTGAAGCTGACTTACCCGACTTGCGGCGGATAACTTCACCCTTAAACAAAATACCCTTTCCTTTGTACGGCTCAGGTTTGCGGAAAGAACGAATTTTAGCGCAAATAAGTCCGAGCAGCTGTTTGTCGGCGCACTCCAGGATGAGCTGAGGGTTCTGGTTACGCTCAGACTTCGTCTCCACCTTCACTTCCTTAGGAAGCTGAATGAAAATGGGATGGGTATAACCGAGCGAGAACTCTATGAGGTTGCCCTGATTGCTGACGCGATAGCCCACGCCAACGAGCTCCATCTCCTTCTTGTAGCCTTCGCTAACACCAACAACCATATTGTGGACGAGAGCGCGATAGAGGCCATGGAAAGCCTGCTTCTGCTTGACATTCACAGGGCTGTTCTCATCCACCTCAAATGTCACATGACCGTCCTCAATCTTCACATTGATCGACTTGTCGACTTTCTGAGAGAGTTCGCCCTTAGGGCCCTTCACGGTAACGACACCGTCCTTATCCTGCGAAACAGTAACACCGGCAGGAATGCTAATTGGCAATTTTCCTATTCTTGACATATTTCAATCCTCCAATTAATAGACGTAGCAGAGCACCTCACCGCCAATTTTGAGCTGTGAAGCCTCTTTGTCTGTCATTACACCTTTAGACGTGGATAGAATGGCGATACCCAGTCCGTTAATAACTCGCGGCATGTCTTTGTAGCCAGTGTACTGGCGAAGACCAGGCGTAGAGACGCGCTTCAGATACTTGATGGCGTTCTCTTTGGTTACAGGGTCGTACTTCAAGGCCACCTTGATTGTACCCTGAGGTCCATCCTCAACGAACTTGTAGTTCAGGATGTAACCCTTCTCGAAGAGGATCTTCGTAATCTCCTTCTTCAAGTTTGAAGCTGGAACTTCAACCACACGGTGATGAGCCATGATGGCGTTTCTCAACCTCGTCAGAAAATCTGCTATTGGATCTGTCATAAAATGAATTGTTTAATTAATCGGGACTCCCCCGACAATATTAAAATTACTACTTTTCTCAGCAATTGTTTACCAGCTTGCCTTCTTCACGCCGGGGATGAGACCGCTGGAAGCCATCTCACGGAACTGAATACGCGAGAGACCGAACTGGCGCATATATCCCTTGGGACGGCCAGTAATCTTGCAACGGTTGTGCAGGCGGATAGGATTGGCGTTGCGGGGAATGCTCTGCAGCTTGCGGGCAGCCTCATAGGCAGCGATAGCTCCCTCTTCGGTGTTCACATCGGCGTGAGCAATGATGCTCTTCAGTGCAGCACGCTTCTCGGCGTAACGGGCAACCAGCTTGGCACGCTTGACCTCACGGGCCTTCATTGATTCTTTTGCCATATCTCTTTAGTCGTTTTTAGCGTTTTTGAAAGGAAGTCCGAAAGCCTTGAGCAGGGCATAGCCCTCCTCATCAGTCTTGGCAGTGGTAACAAAGGTGATGTTCATTCCCTGGATGCGGTCAACGGAATCGATGTTGATTTCGGGGAAGATAATCTGCTCCTGGATACCAAGAGTGTAGTTGCCACGTCCGTCCAGTTTGCTCTCGATACCCTTGAAGTCGCGGATACGGGGCAGGGCGATGCGCACGAGCTTCTCAAGGAACTCATACATGCGCTCACGACGCAGTGTGACCATCACGCCGATAGGCATCTTCTTACGAACCTTGAAGTTTGCGATATCCTTCTTCGAATAGGTAGCAACAGCCTTCTGACCGCAGATAGTGGTAATCTCATTGATAGCCACCTCAATAATCTTCTTATCCTGAGTGGCATCGCCGAGACCCTGATTGACCACGATCTTCTTCAGGACAGGAATCTGCATGGCAGAAGTATAGTTGAACTGCTTCATCAATGCCGGAGCAATCTGCTCAGCATAGGTCTTCTTAAGTTGTGCTGTATTCATTACTTAATCTCCTCCCCTGACTTTTTGGCCACACGGATAACGTTCTTGCCCTCATGCTTAATGGAAACACGAGTAGGCTTGCCGCTCTTCGGGTCAATCAAACTTAAATTCGAGATATGTATGGGAGCCTCGACCTTCTCGAAGCCACCCTGAGGATTCTTGGCACTGGGCTTCGTGCTCTTGTTGACGATGTTCACACCCTCAACAATAGCGCGCTGCTTCTCAACCAAGACCTTCAGCACCTTGCCAGTCTTGCCCTTGTCCTCACCGGCCAGAACGTAGACTGTGTCGTTTTTCTTGATATGTAACTTGCTCATTACTTCTTAATACTTTAATTGTTAAAGAACCTCAGGTGCCAAAGACACGACCTTCATGTTTACTGCACGGAGCTCACGAGCCACGGGGCCAAAGATACGGCTACCGCGGAGCTCGCCCGCATTGTTAAGGAGCACGCAAGCATTGTCATCGAAGCGGATATACGAACCGTCAGCACGACGGATTTCCTTCTTCGTACGAACAATCAGAGCCTTCGATACTGTGCCCTTTTTCACATCACTCGTAGGAATGGCATTCTTGATGGCGACGACGATGACATCGCCAACGCTTGCATAGCGGCGGCGTGTACCACCGAGCACACGGATGCAGAGAGCCTCGCGTGCACCGCTGTTGTCAGCTACCGTAAGTCTTGATTCTGTCTGTATCATAATTACTTAGCTTTTTCTACGATTTGTACTAATCTCCAGCGCTTGGTCTTCGACAGCGGGCGTGTCTCCATGATGAGCACGGTGTCGCCAACGTTGCACTCATTCTGTGCTTCTCCTTGAACTTAGCGGCAATAACAATGGTTTTATCCATCTTGTTGCTGATAACGACACCCTGTCTTGTCTTTCTTAAATTTCTTGTTTCCATCTGGACCATTGTTATTTGTTAAGTTCTCTCTGACGGAGCTCCGTCTTCATGCGTGCGATGTCACGACGTGCAGCCTTGATCAACGATGGATTCTCCAGCGGAGTGACGTTGTGGTTGAACTTCATCTGGTTGTACTTGGCAACCGACTCCTCGATGCGCTCGGCCAGATCCTTGGTCTCGAGTTCTCTAATTTCCTTCGTTTTCATATCAATCAGGCATTTTTATCATAGTCACGTCTAACAACAAACTTGGTCTTCACGGGCAGCTTCTGTGCACCGAGGCGCAGAGCCTCCTTGGCCACGTCGAAGGGAACGCCCTCTACCTCGAAGAGGATGCGGCCAGGAGTGACGGGTGCCACCCATCCAGCGGGATCACCCTTACCTTTACCCATTCGCACGTCAGCAGGCTTGCGGGTAATGGGCTTGTCGGGGAAGATGCGGATCCACACCTGACCTTCACGGTTCATGTAACGGTTGATGGCAACACGAGCTGCCTCAATCTGGCGGCTGTCAATCCACTTGGCGTCAAGGGTCTTGATGCCGAAGGAGCCGAAAGCCAGCGTCGTACCTCTGTGGGCGTTGCCTTTGTTGCCACGTCCGTCCTGAGGCCTTCTATATCTTACTCTTTTAGGCTGTAACATGATAGCTTCTCTTTCTTTTAACGGTTATTTCTTTTCTTATCACCACGGAACTTACGGCCATCCCTGTTACCGCCGTTGCCACGGGGTCCCTGTTTCTCCTGTGAGAAGTTGGGGGCAAGGTCAACCTTACCATACACTTCACCACGGCAAATCCACACTTTGATACCCAGCAGTCCCACTTTGGTCAGAGCCTCTGCCTGGCAGAAATCGATGTCAGCACGGAAGGTGTGTAAAGGCGTACGGCCTTCCTTGAGCATCTCACTGCGTGCGATTTCAGCGCCATTCAGACGGCCCGAGATCTGTACCTTGATACCCTCAGCGCCAGCACGCATGGTGTTGGCAATAGCCTGCTTGATAGCGCGGCGATAAGCAATCTTGCCCTCAATCTGGCGAGCGATATTGTTGGCAACGATTGTGGCGTCGAGTTCCGGACGCTTCACCTCATAGATGTTAATCTGAATCTCCTTGTCGAAGAGCTTCTTCAGCTCGTCCTTCAGATTGTCTACCTCTTGTCCACTCTTACCAATGACGATACCCGGACGTGCCGTGCAGATAGTAATGGTAACCAGCTTCAGTGTGCGCTCGATGACAATTCTCGACACGCTGGCCTTGGCCAGACGCTCGTTGAGGTACTTGCGGATTTTCTGATCCTCTACCAGGTTGTCTCCGAAGTCCTTGCCTCCGAACCAATTTGAATCCCAACCGCGGACGATGCCCAGACGATTGCTAATCGGATTAACTTTCTGTCCCATGCTGATTATTCTTTTACGTCATTAGTTTTAGCGTCGACAAACAGGGTCACGTGGTTAGAACGCTTGCGGATACGATATCCACGTCCCTGAGGCGCCGGTCTCATTCGTTTCATAGTAACACCCTCGTCAACGAACACGCGGGTGATGAACAGCTCGCCGGCCTCAGCCTTGCGATCATTCTTCTGTTCCCAGTTGGCAATGGCCGAGCGGAGGAGTTTCTCCACGTCAGCGGCAGCAGCCTTCTTCGAGAAGTGAAGCACACCGAGTGCGCGGTTCACCTCCATGCCGCGAATCATATCAACGACATAGCGCATCTTGCGAGGGGAAGAAGGACAGCCTTTCAGCTTTGCAAAATACTGTGTCTTAAGAGCTGCTTTTCTCTCTTCAGCCTTAATATGTTTTCTTGCTCCCATTGTTAATTTTCAATTTTCTTTTGTTCAATTTTCAATTCTCCCTGGGATTACTTCTTGTTACCGGCGTGGCCACCGAAGCGACGCGTGGGTGCGAACTCACCGAGCTTATGGCCAACCATGTTCTCAGTAATGTAAACAGGGATAAATTTGTTACCGTTATGAACTGCAACAGTATGACCCACGAAATCGGGTGAGATCATTGATGCCCTGGCCCAAGTCTTCACGACGTTTTTCTTGCCGCTCTCATTCATGGCGAGAACCTTCTTCTCGAGAGAGACATTGATGTACGGACCTTTCTTTAATGAACGACTCATAATTTACTCTTGTTTTCTTGATTACTTCTTGTTAGCTCTTTCAATGATGTACTTGTTTGAAAGCTTCTTCGGTGCGCGCGTCTTCAGACCCTTAGCGTACAGACCGTTGCGTGAGCGCGGATGTCCACCGCTCTGGCGGCCTTCACCACCACCCATCGGGTGATCGTGCGGGTTCATCACAACACCACGGTTGTGGGGGCGGCGACCCAGCCAGCGCGAGCGGCCAGCCTTACCCGACTGCTCAAGAGCGTGGTCAGAGTTGCCAACGGCACCAACGGTAGCCTTACAAGCAGAGAGCACCTTGCGCGTCTCACCCGAGGGGAGCTTAATCACGCAATAGTCTCCTTCACGAGAAGTAAGCTGAGCAAAATTACCAGCCGAACGAACGAGCAGGGCACCTTGACCGGGACGGAGCTCAATGTTGTGAATCACCGTACCCACAGGGATGTTGGCCAGCGGCAGGGCATTACCCACCTCGGGTGCAGCCTCAGCCCCAGAGAGCAGTGTCGAGCCAACCTGCAGTCCATTGGGAGCAATAATGTAGCGTTTTTCACCATCTGCATAGAAGAGAAGAGCTATGCGAGCCGAGCGGTTCGGGTCGTACTCGATAGTCTTCACCACAGCAGGAACACCATCTTTCTCTCGCTTGAAGTCGATGAGACGATACTTCCTCTTGTGGCCGCCGCCCATGTAGCGCACGGTCATCTTACCGGTGTTGTTTCGACCGCCGGTAGAGCGCTTACCGTAAACGAGAGACTTCTCTGGCACGGATGCAGTAATATCCTCGAACGTGCCAATAATTTTGTGCCTTTGGCCCGGAGTTACGGGCTTTAATTTACGTACTGCCATTTTTATTGTTCAATATTGCTGTAAATATCAATTTCATCGCCCTCCTTCAAAGTGACGATAGCCTTTTTGAAAGCGCTCTTATGTCCCCTCACGAGACCGGCTTTCGTATAGCGCTGACTGCGCTTGCCAGCGTAGCGCATCGTGTTCACCGACTCAACCGTAACGTTGAATTGAGCTTCCACTTCCTTCTGGATTTCGACCTTGTTAGCCTCAGGACGCACGAGGAAGCCATACATATTGGGGCGCTTCTCCGTGATTTTGGTCATCTTCTCAGTGACCAGCGGTTTAATGATAAATGCCATATCTCTTACTATCCTTTTACTTGTTTAAGATTCCGTCGATTGTCTCCAGTGACTTCTCAGTGATGACGAGCACGTCAGCGTCCAGAATTTTGTACGTATTGACTTTCGCAGCCTCAATCACATCTGTACCCTGCAGGTTACGAGCCGACAAATATACATTTTTATTTGCATCTGGCAAAACGAAGAGGAGCTTCTTGCCGTCGACTTTAAGATTTTTAGCAATATTTACCATTTCTTTAGTCTTGGGGGCGTCAAAAGCAAAGTCTTCAAGCACCAGCACAGCATTCTCCTGGGCCTTGTAGGACAGAGCCGACTTGCGAGCGAGCTGCTTCACCTTCTTGTTCAGCTTGAAGCTGTAGTCACGGGGCTTCGGACCAAACACGCGGCCACCACCACGCAGCAGGGGCGAGTTGATATCACCATGACGAGCACCGCCGCCGCCCTTCTGGCGACCGAGCTTGCGGGTAGAACCGCTGATCTCGCTGCGTTCCTTCGACTTGGCGTTGCCCTGGCGCTGGTTGGCCATATACTGCTTCACGTCGAGATAAATGACGTGGTCATTAGGTTCAATCCCGAAGATAGCCTCGTTCAGGGTCACCTTTCTTCCGGTCTCCTGACCTTTGATGTTCAATACACTAACTTCCATTTTCTTACTTCTTGATTAAGAGGGTTGAACCATTGCATCCTGCCACGCTGCCCTTGATGATGAGCAGGTTCTTCTCAGGAATCACTTTAAGCACCTTCAGGTTCTGCGTCGTCACGCGGTCGCCACCCATGTGGCCACCCATGCGCATTCCCTTGAACACCTTAGCGGGGTACGAGCAGGCACCGATAGAACCGGGCTTGCGCAGACGGTCGTCCTGACCGTGAGTACTCTGGCCTACGCCGCCGAAACCATGACGCTTCACAACGCCCTGGAATCCCTTACCTTTCGAGGTTCCTACAACGTCTACGAACTCTGCGTCAGCGAAAAGCTCTACGGTGATGGTGTCACCCAGGTTGTAGTCCTCGTCAAACTTGAACTCGGCCAAGTGGGCCTTGGGGTTTGTGCCTGCCTTCTTGAACACGCCCATCATGGGTTTGCTTGTGTTCTTCTCCTTAGCATCGCCAAAAGCCAGCTGGAAGGCCTTATAGCCATCCTTCTCAACGGTTTTGACCTGTGTCACAACGCAAGGACCAGCTTCGATAACAGTGCACGGCACGTTCTTGCCGTCGGCACTGAAAACGGAAGTCATTCCGATTTTCTTTCCTAATAATCCTGGCATTTCAGTTTTAATAATTTTGAATAATGTAAAAAAAATATTTTGTTTCTTTTTAAGTGCCATCTTACTTCCTTTCACACACAAACACACTTAAAAAGGGTGCGACAGCTTGTTCATAATTGAAGGCTAAATCGCTCTTTTTCAGTGCATTGTTAGCATCAAGGCCAGCGCAATACACACTTTGCGGGTGCAAAGGTACAAAGAATTATATATATACGCAATAGTTGCCACTAATAATTTATGATTATTTAACAGGCCGTCTTCGGTTTCAATGTAATAGCCACGGCAGCTATCAGCATGCACGGCGTCCTGAAAACCTAACAGCGGAGCAACACCCTTGAGGGCAGTGCTCCGCTGTTCAGTCTATTGCTGTCAAAGCTATATTCCTATACCTTGATCTCCACTTCCACGCCGCTGGGGAGTTCGAGCTTCATCAGGGCGTCAACGGTCTTGGCGGTCGAGCTATAGATGTCGATGAGGCGCTTGTAGTCGCTCAGCTGGAACTGCTCACGAGCCTTCTTGTTGACGAAGGTCGAGCGGTTGACGGTGTAGATACGCTTGTGGGTGGGGAGGGGAATCGGGCCGCTGATCTGGGCACCTGTGGCCTTCACGGCCTTCACAATCTTCTCGGCTGACTTGTCGACCAATTTGTGGTCGTAGCTCTTCAGCTTGATACGAATTTTCTGACTCATTGTTTTAATTTACGATTTACTGATTTACTATTTTCTATTTGGACAGAGCTGCTAAAGAGTCATTTGCTCAGCGGCAATCTGCTTTTTCCTATTTGGGGCTGCAAAGTTACGGATATTTCCCGACATACACAACCGAAAAGGCCTGAAGATGTCCACATTTAACTATTTTTAAGCCTCCGATAAGGTGGTTAGCCACTCGCGAGGGGTCATGCCCGCGACGGCCTTGAAGTTGCGGAAGAAGGAGGCCTCGGTGCTGAAGCCCGACTCGATGGCCACGATGGTCGTCTTTAAGTCGGGCTGGCGGCGCAACAGCTCCTGGGCATGGCGCACGCGGCAGGTGTTGACCAACTGCGAGAACGACTGGCCACGGAGGCTGTTGATGCACTCGCTGACATAGCTGCTGTTCGTCTGCAGGGCCACGGCCACGTCCTGCACCTTCAGGTCGCTGCGCAGGTAGAGCCTGTCCTGATCCATGAGCCGGCTGATGCGCTCCATGAGCTCAGCAGCCTTAGCGTCAGGCTGAGACGTATCGCCCTGGACGGCTGCCGGCGGCAGCTCAGTATCAGTATCGGTCACCATCTGTCTGCTGCTGCGGCGGCGTATATATATAATGTACGCGAGAAAGGCTACTGACAGCGCAGCAAAGACGGCCGCCCACGGCCACGCCGGCCACGAAGTGGCGGCTGCAGCCGCCTCGGTGCCGAAATGGTAGAGCCAGACGTCGGCCAGCGGCTTGTAGTTGTCGCCGGGGATGCCGCCCGCCAGCAGTAGGTCGCCGTCGGGCGTGACAACGGGGGTGGTGATGGCAGCGTGCTCCATCGGGTCGGTATAGCAGAGCGTCAGTCCTGCTGGTTGCCGACCATAGTCGATGGCCAGTACATACTGGCGGTGGTACAGACTGTCGACGCCTATGACGTAGCCCCGCTGGCGCACACTGTCGACCACGACCGGGCCTTTGTAGGCAATCGTTCCCCACTGGCTCCGCATCGGTATCGGGGTGGCCGTTGGCAGCAGCGAGATGACGGGCTCCCCCTGCTGGTTGCCCACCTTGAAGACTGCCAGTTGACCTGTCTTGTCGGTAGCCGTCAATAGATAAGTGTCGTGGCCTATGCGGCAGGCATCACTGCTGAACGGCTGGTCGGTGTAGACCGGTCGCCACTGCTCTAACAGCGGCACACGCACGGCATCGCCCTTCAGACGGTCTACATAGATGGTGTCCAGGTGGCGGTCGCGCTCGTCGTTGCCGCCCAGGATGAACGCCTCGTCGCCGCCTATGCGCAGTACGTAGGGATTGCTGCGCCCCTGCCTTACACTACGCAGATGCTGCACCTGGCTTTGCCCGTCGAAGCAGCCTATGGCATCGTCGGCATAGTGATTGCCGCTGATGATGATGCGCCCGTCGGCCAGCAGGGTGGCAGCAGCCAGCACGCGCCGACGGTCTAAGCAGCCAAAGCCCTCAAACGTGTGCGTCGACGGCTGGTAGCGCTCCACCATGAAGGTCTGCCCGATGCCTAACGGCTCGGCGTGCCCACCGCCTAAAACGACCTCATCCGAGCCCAGGACTACGGCAAAGCCATTGTCGTGACTGTAGGCCATATCCATCAGGTGCCACTCGCCGTCGGCGTAGTACTCGGCGGTGGGCGTTGGCACGAAGTTGGTGGTGTGGCCACCCGCTGCCGTCAGCTCGCCGTCGGCATAGAAGATGTTGTGCCCGCTGCGCGGCACGTTCATGCTGGGCAGACGCTCGGGCACAATGCGCACTTCGGGGCATGAATGGTCGATAGCAGCGCTGGCTTGCAGCGCGGCAAACAGCATGTAAAGCAACAATCGTTTCTCTATCGTCATCGCACAAGGGGGCAGCCTTGTAGGCTGTCAAAGTGGTGCAAAGTTAAGGAAAAGTGGGCGAATAGCCAAACCGCCAACGCCCATTTTTTCAGTTTTCCGTCGAAAGGATGTCAATACTCGCGCGAATAGGCCGGCTGGTCGGTGTACGTTTCGTTGGGATTGTCCACGTCAGTGCCACCGCCGGTGTAGGCAGCTTGGCGCACGGTGAGCACCAGCGTGTCGTTGGCGGCAACGAAGGTGACATCTATCTGGCGGGCATCAACCTCTAAGTTCTGCCTGCAGGCCACCACCACCTGGGGCGTGCCACCAGTGTAGGTGCTCAGTGTCGTGGTGAGCCATTTGGCTACACCGCCCTTGTGAGTGGCCTGTGATGTCAGGCCTGTCAGCTCCACCTGCTGCTCTGAGGCATCGGCGGGCATGTTGCAAATCTTTGTCATGTGCTTGCCCTTGGCAGTGGGCGTAGGGGGTGTGGGGGGCGGCGTGGGTGTTGGGTCGTCGTCGCCACCGCCGCACGCCAGCAGGGCCAGGCATACTGTGAACGCTATGGAAAGAATCTTTATCGTCTTCATATTGCTTGAACTAAATTTGAATGATGGAGAATAATTACTTGATTACTACTTTGCGGCCATCCTGGAAGTAGATGCCGGGCTGTGTGGGTTGTGCCACCCTTCGGCCCTGCAGGTCGATGTACAGTCGGTTGGCGGACTGTTCAGTTCCAACGTAGTCGATGTTGGTGGCTTCGCCGTCGATGAGGTAGCCGCGGGCGCCGGCTGTCTTCGGCACGGCCAGCCAGGCCCGGTGGCCGTTGATGTTGAAGTTCATGCCATCGGGACCGCCCCAGAACCAGCCAAACTGCGTGGCCAGCGATGTGCCGGCAGGGCCGTAGGCCAGCTTGTAGTAGAGGTAGTCGTCGGGCGTTGAGACATCCTGACCGGTGAGGGCTGAGTCGTCGCTGCCGTGGAGCAGGTTGGTGCCTACGGTGCTGGCGGTGGAACCGTCAGCAACGCCGGTGAGCGTGTAGGTGGCGGCCTTCTTCTCGCTGGCCTCAATGAGGACGGCAGTGCCCTTTGGCACGATGCTGCTGCTGAGCGGCTGGTAGGTGAGGCGGTCGCCGCTGATGCCGCTGACGGTGCTGGCCTTCAGACCGGCGGGTAGCTGGTAGTCGACCTTGGAGTCGTAGAAGGTGGCATAACCGGCCTCGGCCACACGGAGGTCGTAAGTGGCCATGACGGGAGCGGTGCCGCTGGTGGTCAGTTCGGCCTCAACCTTATAGTTCTTCGGTTCGTTCAAGCCCACACGGTCGGTGGCGATGGCACAGAGGCCGTACTTCGTACCCGTCTCGACGTCGATGGTGCAGGTGGTGCCCTCGGTAATAATAGCCACGGCTTCCCACTTGCCGCCGTTCTTCTGGGCGAAGACGGTGTAGTGGTCGATGCCGCTGGTCTGGTCGCTACCGCTGACGGTGACGGTGAGCTTACCCTCCGACGGTTCCTCAGCCTTGACGACCTTCGATGTCGGGTAGTCGGTGTCGAAGGTGTTCGTGTAGGTATTAGTCACGATAGGCTCGTTGGCATCGAAGACGATGGTGGCCTTGTTGCTGATGGTGGAACCGTTGGCGGGGTTGGGCTTGTGGTCGATGATGAAGCTGACGAAGCCCTCGCCGCGCCCGTTCTGGTCGTTGGGCAGCAGGAAGCCGTTCATCACGTCGTCAAGCTCGTTGCCGTTCGCCTCGAGTGATGCGAAGTTCCAGTTGACGACGCCTGTTGCGGGGTTGAACTGTCCGCTGACGCGCACCAGGATGTCATGGCCGTTCACCTTATAATTCACGTCGCGCGTGAACTCCTGCGTCCGGCTGCCGCCCACGACGAAGGTGGTGTCGGCCCAGCCGAAGCTGCTGAACGAGAAGGTCTCGGCGTCGAGCTTCGTCAGGTCGAGCGTATCGGTGACGAAGACCTCGTTGGCAGGAGCCGATGCCGTCGACTTGTTCTCGAAGGTTATCATATACGGCATCTGGCGGATGGGCTGGATGTAATGCTTGTCGTCGTCAGGTCCCCACGGGCCAATCATCTCGTTGGGGTCGATACTATACACACGGCTTACTTCCTTTTTGCCACCCTTGGCATCTACGCACGACTGGGCTGAATAGATGTTGTTAGCAGTGTTCCAGATAGCTTCCGTCAGCTTGATGGCACACCATCCCCAGCCAAGCGGGTTGGAATCTATGGCGCAGTTAACAGCAGTACACACCAGATTGGTAACCATGCACGAAAAGCGATCTTCCGGCTTCTCGGTAAACGGCTGCACGACAGTTTTGAAGGCTCCTACGGCACAACCGCCGAAGGGCAGCGAGGCTGCGATGTCGAAGACACCCCACGCCAAATATTTCCACATACAGAGGGCTTTTGCCTCCTGATCTTCCCATGACGAGGAACGGGTGATGCCGCCACGAGCCATGGCCGTCTCAGCATCGAAGTATTCAGCCGGTCCCCACGGCTCACCTATAGCGTAGGTGACGGTGAGTTGATTGGTGGCTGGCTGTGCGGAATTGAGCGCACCACGTCGTATGACGAACCGCTTCTGTGCGGTGCCGTTAGCAGAAATAAAGGGAATGATGAATGAGTAGCAGCGTTTGCGCTCACCCATGTTGGTAGTGAACTGCTGGTACATGCCTATACTGTCGAGGGTGAACTTGATGGCCTCGGCACTGACTACGCCCTCTTCGGGCGTGAGCACATAGTCGAAGGGGAACTCCACCTCAATGTCGTCGTAGTCATCGAAGAAGAGGTACACCGGAACGTTGTAGGCATCGGTGTTGGAACGGTTTCCATACTCCATGGTGAATGTTGTCCAGCGGTTTCCGAGCATCAGGCGTGGACCATTGACGCTCAACCACACGTCGGGTGTCTCCACGGCCTGCACTTCAAGGGCGCCCTTGAGCGTGTCGGAGGCTACCACGACGTCGTATTTTCCAAGTTTTGCCGATGACAGGTCGAACACGGCGTATGCTACGTCATTGAGTGTCTTGATACTGGTGGAGCTGTAGCCTTTGTCCATCTCCCAACGTCCCTCAATGTCAACGCCATCGGAGGTGTGGAGCACCACTTTTGGCCGGTGGTTCTCCGACAGCTCGTAGCCGCCGTAGATACGCAGGCGGGCAGCCGGGGTACTACCGACCACGCTTGGCTCCACACGGCTCAGTCCGCTGATGCTGAACTGCTTCGCCACGGGTGCGAAGGCATTGGTATGCTCGCCGTCGCCCTTGGCCACCATCCAGAAGGCGTAGTTACCGCTGTGGCCGTTGTAGTTCACGCTCTCGTGCTTCTTCCAGCTCTCGTCGTAGGTACCGAGCGTCGTGGGGCTGGGCTTGAACCACCAATAGACCTCGCCGTCGGGGGTAACGTCGTTCACATAGACGGTGGTGCCCTTCGTGTCCTTGGTCAGGGTGAAGTCGGCCTTGGGCAGGTTGATGCCGTTGTGCTCCACGAGGGGCGCATCCATCAGTGGAACGGGGTCGTTGTGGTACTGGCTCTCGTCGCGCAGCGTGCCGTCGAAGGTGAGCAGCAGGCGGCAGTCCTTGTCAGTGGCGTCGGGCTTGCCGTAGATGTGCTGGTGGATCTCGTCGAGCGTCAGCGCACGGCTGTAGATGGCAAAGTTGTCGATGAGAACGTCGCCGTCATTCTGCGTTTCGGAGCGGCCGATGAGGATGGGGTTGTTGCCCATCAGGATCTTGCCGATCTCAGTGCGCGTGTTGTAGGGCAGGCCGTCAATGTAGAAGTGTACATTGTTCTCTGCGACGTTAGAGTCGTAGGTCATGGCCACGTGGTGCCACTGTCCCATCTCGCGGATGAGGTATGTCCATGGTGTGAACAGATTGGCGCCATTGGACTTTTCGGGGTGTACGCAGCCGTTGAAGGCAGCACCGCCGGGCGTGGCGCCGCCCGTTTGATAGTAGAGTTCGAGGTACCAGCCGTCCATGAAGTTCGAGCCTCCTAAGGAAGCGTTGGTGTTGTTCAGGCTGGCAAAGCCGAAACCACTCTTCACGTCGTCGAAGCGTACCCACGCCTCGACGGTGATAGCCTCGCTGGTGGCCTCGATGCTGGGCGACATGGGGATGACGATGTCGTTCCTTACGGTGTTGGTAAGGTGGTAGGCCATCTCCTTGGTTTTTGCGGGCACTTCAGGACGCTCCACACGGCGATGGCAGATATTCCAGAAGTAGCCGTCGTAGCCGGCGATACCAGCCTGGTGGGGGCTGTACTGCATGAACCAGTGCTCGGTGCCCTCGCTGTCGAAGAGCACGGTCAGTGCCTCGTTGTTCCTGTCCCTGTTGGGGTCCCACGACTGGTTGCCCTTGCGGAAGTTGCGGCAGACGGTCTCGAAGCCGTCCTTCGTCTCCATGTAGAAGCCCTGCTCGCCGGTAACAATGACGTGGCGTCCCGACGCATCGTCGGGAGCAATGGTGAAGCAAAAGGCAGAGTTGTTCAGTTCGTAGGTGTCGAAGCAGCGGTGCTGCTGCTGCCACGTCTTGCCGCCGTCGTGCGAGTACCACAGCGTGCGGTGGGTGACTCGGCCCCAGCGACCGTTCTCGCCCGTCCAGCGGTAGCCCATCACGTAGAGGTTGTCGCCCTTGCCGGCGATGGTCATCGTGCCCGAGTCATAGCTGTCGGGCAGATACTTCGGCTCTCCCCAGGTCTTGCCGCCGTCGGTTGAGCGCTGATAGACAATCATTTCCTCGTCGCCTTCGTCGAGCTTGCCGTAGTAGATGAGGTCGATGGTATTGCCCTGCATCACCATCTGCGGACGGTAGCCGGGCATGTTGCTCCAGTAGTTAAATTTACCAGTGCCCCGCTGTGTCACATTTTGCGTGACGAGCGTCTTGCCGCCGTCGGATGACGAGTTCAGCAGGACTTTGGTACTTTTGTCGTCGTCCCAGCACACCATCGTCCACTTGCCGTTCTGCACCTGAAGGTCGGCTATCTGATGGAAACTGGGATATGTACGACGCTCGCCGAACGGGTAGCCCTCCAGCTGCCATTTCAGCAGTTGGAAGTTCTGGCCGCCGTCGATGCTGGTGTACGCACGCAGTTCCTTGCGGCCGGTGCCGTCACTGTGGTGCGTGGCGAACACAACGGTCTGCCCGTCGCAGCCTGCGTAGTACATGTCGAGGTGCTGCGTGACGGAGCCTGTGCCGAACTGCTCCAGGTCGACGGTTGTGAACGATGCGCCGCCGTCGGTGCTGCGTGCAAAGCGCAGCTTCCAGCGGTCATCGGCATCTTTCGACGGACAGAAGATGTACACGCTGCTGCCGTTGACAGCCAGCAGGTGGTTGTTCTCCCGATAGAGCTTCTCCTTCGAGGTGCTGATGAGCCTGGCCTCCTCCCATGTGCGGCCCAGGTCGGCGCTGCGCCGGTAGTACATACGGTAGAGGCCGTCGGCGTCCTTGCCGTTCTCCTGCCACAGCATGTGGATGGTCTTGCCGCTGGTCTCCACCTCCATGGTGAAGAGACTGGTGGTGTACGTCGTGATGTCGGTCACGCCGTAAGTGAGGTTCTGCCAGCCGCCCCACTCGGAGGGTAGCGACTGCTTCAGGTTGTCGGCAGTCTGGGCCGCCGCCAACATCGGCACCGCAAGGAGTGCCAGTTTGATGAGTAGTTTCTTCATAATACTTTTATGAGGTTTAGTTAAAAATTTGTGCAAATATAGCCAAATTCCCTTATTAAGCGACTATCAAAACGCAGGAAACGACTATCAAATCACGGAAATGATAGCCGTTTGCTCCTATTCTACACAGAAAATCCCGGAATCGCGTCTGGCGATTCCGGGATTTATAGTAAGATGATACTAAACTCTTACACGAGGTCTGCACGGCCCTTCACCTCCTCAAGCACAGCCTTGGCGATGGTGCTGGAGAGGGGAGCGTGGTGGTCGTACTCCATCGAGCTGGTAGCGCGACCAGAGGTGATGGTGCGCAGGGCGGTGACGTAGCCGAACATCTCCGACAGGGGCACCTGAGCCTTGATGACGCGGGCACCGCTGCGAGCCTCGTCCATGCCTTCCACCTGTCCGCGACGCTTGTTCAGGTCGCCGATGACGTCGCCCATGTTCTCCTCGGGTGTCACCACCTCGAGCTTCATGATGGGCTCCATCAGCACAGGCTTTGCTTTGGCGCAAGCCTCCTTGTAGGCCATCTGGGCAGCAATCTCGAACGAGAGCTGGTCGGAGTCCACGGGGTGGAAGCCGCCATCGACGACGGTCACCTTCAGCGAGTCCAGGGGATAGCCGCCGAGGATACCATTCTTCATGGCTGTCTCGAAGCCCTTCTGGATGCTGGGGATAAACTCCTTGGGGATGTTGCCACCCTTGACCTCGTTGACGAACTGCAGGCCGCCGTTGGTCTTGATGTCGTAATCCTCGTCAACGGGTCCCACCTGCACGAGCATCTTGGCGTACTTACCGCGACCACCCGACTGCTTCTTGTAGGTCTCGTCGATTTCGACGGTCTTGGTGATGGCCTCCTTGTAGTTCACCTGGGGCTTGCCCTGGTTGCACTCCACCTTGAACTCGCGCTTCAGGCGGTCGATGATGATGTCGAGGTGCAGCTCGCCCATACCGCTGATGATGGTCTGTCCGCTCTGCTCGTCGGTGCGCACGGTGAACGTGGGGTCTTCCTCGGCCAGCTTGGCCAGGCCGTTGTCCAGCTTGGCGATGTCAGCCTGGCTCTTCGGCTCCACGGCGATGCTGATCACGGTGTCGGGGAAGGTCATGCTCTCGAGCACGATGGGCTTCTCCTCGTCGCAGAGGGTGTCGCCGGTGCGGATGTCCTTGAAGCCTACGCCTGCGCCGATGTCGCCAGCGTCGATGCTCTCCATGGGAATCTCCTTGTTGGAGTTCATCTGGAACAGGCGGCTGATGCGCTCCTTCTTGCCCGAGCGGGGGTTGAAGACGTAGCTGCCGGCCTTGACGCTGCCCGAGTAGACGCGGAAGAACACCAGGCGTCCCATGTAGGGATCGGTGGCAATCTTGAAGGCCAGGGCTGCCGTGGGCTCATCCTCGCTGGGCTTGCGGCTCTCCTCCTCCTCGGTGGTGGGATTGGTGCCTACGACGGCCTCCGTATCCATTGGTGAGGGCAGGAAGGCGCACACATAGTCGAGCAGGGGCTGCACGCCCTTGTTCTTGTACGACGAGCCACAGATCATCGGCGTGCACTGCATAGCGCAGGTACCCTTGCGGATGGCAGCCATGATTTCGGCCTCGGTGATCGAGGCGGGGTCGTCGAAGTATTTCTCCATCAGGGCCTCGTCGTACTCAGCGGCAGCTTCGAGCAGCTTGTTGCGCCACTCGTCGCACTCGTCCTGCAGGTCGGCAGGAATCTCCTCTATGTCGTATTCGGCGCCCATGGTCTCGTCGTGCCACAGGATGGCCTTCATCTTAATCAGGTCAACCACGCCCTTGAAGTTCTCCTCGGCGCCGATGGGCACCTGGATGACCACGGGGTTAGCGCCCAGGATGTCGCGCATCTGCTGCACCGTCTCAAAGAAGTCGGCACCCGAGCGGTCCATCTTGTTCACATAGCCAATGCGGGGCACATTGTACTTGTCGGCCTGGCGCCACACGGTCTCCGACTGGGGCTGCACGCCGTCAGCGGCACTGTAGGTAGCCACGGCTCCGTCGAGCACACGCAGCGAGCGCTCCACCTCGGCAGTAAAGTCGACGTGTCCCGGAGTGTCAATAAGGTTAATCTTATACTTGTTCTTGTTCCACTCCCAGTAGCACGTGGTGGCTGCCGAAGTGATGGTGATGCCGCGCTCCTGCTCCTGGGCCATCCAGTCCATGGTGGCAGCGCCGTCGTGCACCTCGCCAATCTTGTGGGTCTTACCTGTGTAGAAAAGAATGCGCTCTGAAGTTGTGGTCTTACCGGCATCGATGTGTGCCATGATACCGATGTTGCGCGTCAAATGTAAATCTTGTTTTGCCATTGTCATTAGCCCCCTAAGCGAGGGGGTCGGGGGGTCTGAACAATCACTGTTCTTTCCCTCATTAAATTGTTACTACCTATTGTTTTTACTAAGTTATCCTTATATTAGCCCCTAAGCAAAGGGGTTGGGGGCTTGGTTGTTCAGACCCCCAACCCCCTGACTTAGGGGGCTCTAATTAGAAGCGGAAGTGTGCGAAAGCACGGTTAGCCTCTGCCATGCGGTGCATGTCCTCCTTACGCTTGAAGGCACCACCCTGGTTATTGAATGCGTCCATAATCTCGGCGGCGAGCTTGTCGGCCATCGACTTGCCACTGCGCTTGCGGGCGAAGCTGATCATGTTCTTCATCGACACGCTCTCCTTACGATCGGGGCGAATTTCGGTAGGAACCTGGAACGTGGCACCACCGATACGGCGGCTCTTCACCTCCACCTGCGGGGTGATGTTGTCCAGGGCCTGCTTCCAGATTTCCAGCGGAGTCTTCTCAGCCTCCTTCATCCTGTTCTTCACAATCTCCAGCGAGTTGTAGAAGATTTCATACGACTTCGACTTCTTGCCGTCGTACATCAGGTGGTTAACGAACTTCGACACCTTCGTGTCGTTGAAAACGGGATCCGGCAGGATCACGCGCTTCTTTGGCTTTGCTTTTCTCATTGTTTGTTTTTACTGTTTTTGTCTGCTTGGGGCTGTCTTCTTTCTCGTCTTCAACGCCCACTCCCGGGCATTTACTCAACCTTTATTAAGATTCTCCAGCAAAACGGGTTGTTGTAAGTTTCTGAGTCCTTAAGTTTTTGAGTTTCTGAGTTTTTTCTCTTCTGCGGAGCTTTTGGTTTTGAGTGCCGCTCCTCACCGAGCCAACTCACAAACTCAAAAACTCACAAACTCACAAACTCACTTCTTTACTTTTTCTTAGCGGCCTTCGGGCGCTTGGCACCGTACTTCGAGCGGCGCTGCAGGCGGTTGGCCACGCCAGCGGTGTCGAGCGTACCGCGGACGATGTGATAGCGTACGCCGGGGAGGTCCTTCACACGACCGCCACGCACCAGCACGATGCTGTGCTCCTGCAGGTTGTGTCCCTCGCCGGGAATGTAACTGTTGACTTCCTTCTGGTTAGTCAGACGAACACGGGCTACCTTACGCATAGCCGAATTAGGCTTCTTAGGTGTCGTTGTGTAAACACGCACGCATACGCCACGACGCTGAGGACAGTTGTCCAGGGCGGGCGACTTCGACTTGTCTACGATCACCTTTCTGCCTTTGCGAACCAATTGTGAAATTGTAGGCATAATTAAATTTACTTTTTTTGTTTATTATTTTATATGTTATTTTGTGAAATTTCAGCACATCACAATACCCCCTCGTTACGTGAGGGTGTATTTCGGGCTGCAAAGGTACAACATTTATATGGAAAAACCTAAACAAGCCCATCAAAAAAGACCAATCAAGGCAATTATTTAACAAAATATAACGGTTTATTGGCTTTTGGAGACCGTTCAGCGAACCATATCATGCGTAGCCAACCCCTTACTCCTACCTGATTTATGGCCACGGTTTCAAACGCTTTTCTCGGTTTCGGCGATTGACGGTTGCATCAAAGATGCTCTACGGTTTTACACGGTGCTACCCAAACCGTATAAGAAAGACAGTTTTGGTTGTCTTCTCTTTTTTTACGTGAATGACCCACGAATATTCATGAATAATTATACGGTTCATTCATGGATATTATACGTAGCGTCGCAGACAGGCCTCGAATAATATTTATTGTCTGCGACGCTACACGAATGTCCGTGAATGCCCCCGCAAATATTCATGAATAATTTTCGGTTCATTCATGGATATTATACGTAGCGTCGCAGACAGACCTCGAATAATATTTATTGTCTGCGACGCTACACGAATGTCCGTGAATGACCCGCGCGCTCGGCTTTGCCGCTTTGCTATGCCTTTAGTTTTGCAAATTGAAACTAAGAGGGCAGAAGCTCTTAATATTCCTTAACGCAGGTGAAATGGGAGAATTGACAGAAACGATCAAAGAATATTCATGAATAATTATTATTGCTGTCCGATAAAAGTGCGAAGTAGTATAGATTCCATAAAAATAGGGGGCCAGACCTGAGCCATTCCCCCAAGATTTTGTAATTTTGCAGCGA
>CACYME010000033.1 GCA_902775475.1 uncultured Prevotellaceae bacterium | reverse complement strand
CCTGATGTGCCGCAACACGATGGTGGGGCAGCTGCGCCACATGGTGCACATCCACCCCACCCTCTCTGAGATTCTCCTCGCTGCCGCAGAAGCATAGATTTTACATCTCAATGAATGATTAGAAGGGCATGTCCGTCCAGGGAATGACGGGCGTGCCTTTTTCATTGAACTGAATGGGTAGCCAAAGGTGAAGGCTCTGCGCCAGATGGCGAGGGTTCCAGATGTCAGCCATGAAGAGCAACCGCCCATCGGGAGCATGAAGAATGTAGGTGCCCTGGGCGCCGAAAGTCTTCGAGGCAGGCATGTCACGATAGCCCGTAGCGGTGCCGACGAAGGGCGTGGGCAACTGCTGCCAAGGCCCCCAGATGCTAATGGAGCGGAACATGCGGGCCTCATTGGGTGCCCATCCCGTACAGCCAGAGCAGATGAGCCAGTAGACACCATCCTTCTTAAAAATGCAGGGAGCCTCGTTCTGCCCGCCTGGAGCCACCATCACGTAGCGGCCAGTATAGTCGAGATAGTCGTCGGTGAGCTCGCTGACGAGCAGTGTCAGGTTCTCCTGCGACGAGGTGATGTGGTAGGCACGGCCGTCGTCATCGACGAAGACGGTCATGTCGCGGCTCATCTGTCCGCCCTCCATGTCGCGCCAGAGATACATGCCTTTCTCTACCTCACGACGCCAGGCGGGTGTCCACCATTCTTTCCATTCCTCGGGATGCGTCTGCTTAGCGGCAGCCACCTCCTCTTCTGTCATATTGAACGGCCAGCGTCCAGCATGCAGGCGCTGGCTACGCAGAAAGCGGAAAGGTCCTGTGGGACTGTCGCTCTCGGCGAAGGCTACGCGTGCAGCCTCGTAGCCACGACCCTTCAGCTCCAGATGAAAAAGCATGACAAAGCGCTGTGTCTTCGGACAGAAGAGCACCTTGGGGCGCTCCATGATGCAGCCGCGCTCGATGTCGCTGCCCGCCTCGCTGCTCGCGCTGAGTGCCACGCCCTCACGGTGCCAGTTCGCCAGGTCTTTCGACGAATAGACACTGATGCCGACGTCCATAGTGGAACCACGGTCGGGGCGCTGCTCGCCATACCAGTAGTAGGTATCGCCATGTTTCAGGATACAGCCGCCATGGGCGTTGATATGCTGCCCGTCGGCATCGGGCCACGGCTGTCCGTTCACCAGCTGCGCCGATGCCAGCATGGGCAGGAGCAGCAAAAGGAATAGGAAGTTAAGTCTTTTCATGTTGGTCATGTCATTTTAGTCCGTTCCAGTCCTTCCGCGGGGCAAAGATATTCACATAGAGCGCAGGGCAGGAGTTCACCTTGAAAAGCTTGTCGCCACGCCAGGGCAGCATAACGCTGATGCCCCGCTCTGCCGTGTTCCATGCGTTGCCCGCCACGATGTTCAGGCCGAAGACATCGGCCTGCAACAGCTCGCTCTCCTGCTTCCACGCCTCTTTCCTGCCTACGCTGATGTTCACGGCATAGGGTTCAGCGGGGTTATAGCCATTCTCTTTCGTCGCACCCTCAAGCAGGGCGGCAGGCAGGCAACGCTGCACATAGCTGTCGCCAGCCGAAGAATGCTCCGAGGCCTCCATGTGGCGAGGCAGCTCGCGCAGCACTTCGTTGTAGCACGTAGCACCACAAATGAGCTTCAGGCACTGCTCACCCTCCTCATGGCTGCGCCCCCACAGCTCGAAGGCCATGGGCATCATCGCACACACGCCATAGCTCGTCTTGCCCAGCAGCTGCTCGTAGACGGTCTGGAACTCATGCAGGTCGGCAGGCACATGGGTGAAGGTCACACGAGCCTTCGCACTGGCAACGTAATCCTCGCCAATATTCCCCTCCACGGTGTAGACATGACTACCGTAGGTCAGCCTGTTTCCCTCTAAGCGAAAGCTGACAGCAGCCTCTTCGGCAGGCTCCAGCGTCTCCGGGGCTTCAAGAGGCAAAGCATCGGTTTTAGCGCTTTTGTCCTTACAGGCAGAAAACATAATTCCTCCTGCCGCCAGCAGCGACAGGAGGAACACCTTTGATAGAGCGTTACTCATATCATGTTGTTAGAAGTTCACGCCGAGGTTGATGAACATGGCGCCGTTGTGAGCCGAAGCATCGTCACCATTAGCCAGCGACCAGTCGGCGATGTTCGTAATGCCGAACTGATAGCCCACCTCGAGATAGAGCTTGTTGTACTCAGCACCGCAGCCCAGCTTGATGCCCATGTCGGCACGCTTGAAGCGACCG
The DNA here is from genome assembly GCA_902775475.1 of uncultured Prevotellaceae bacterium. GTDB lineage: Bacteria > Bacteroidota > Bacteroidia > Bacteroidales > Bacteroidaceae > Prevotella. The sequence continues at coordinate 29,400 of CACYME010000033.1, read as the reverse complement.
TCGTGGAAAGAGTCCACCTTGCCAGCACCGCTGGTCTTCCACTTACCACCGAAGAGGCCATAGCGGAAAGTGGGGCCGATGAACGGCAGGACGGCGATGTCGTCGGTAGCTTGGATGCCATACTTAATCAGGATGGGCAGCTCCAGGTAGTTCAGGCTGATGGTAGTCTTGTCCTTGCTGGCGCCGCAGCCGGTGTAGTAGAGACCACTCTCCAGGAAGATGGGGGTAGTGTCGCTGAGGCGCAGGCCGATGGTACCACCGAAGTTCAGGCCCATTTTCGAGTTCAGGTCGGGAGCATCGCCTGTGAGCGAAGCGATATTCATACCAAGGCGGATGCCATAGTAGACACTGCTCTCACTGAGGTTGAAACCGCCGCTGCTGTACTGAGCGAACGAAGGGGCTGCGAAGAGCACGCCCAAGATAGCTACAAGAATCTTTTTCATTGTCTATTCTTTAATTTAGTTAATATATGTTACCTTTCAACTTGCAAAGTAACACATTTTTTTTCATATAGCCAAACATTTTGGCAACTTTCCGCTTTTCGGCGGCTCACTTCACCATAATCTTTACCGTTCTGCCAGCCGTACGCATGATGTTCAGTCCGCGTTGCGGAGCCTGCAGGCGACGACCGTCGATGGTGTAGAAGCTGGTGGTGGCGTTGTCGCTGTTCAGGGTGATGCCCTCCACGGCGAGGCGCTCGGTGCTGTCGTAGACCAGGCGGAAGTTGTCGAGCTTGAACCAGCCGTGGCAGTTTCCGCCCAGCTCACCCGTCTCACGTTCCACGTTGTTGGTGCGGAAGCCGATGGTGGCGATACCGTCTTCAGTCACGTCGAAGTGCACGGTCATGGGGCGCAGCAGGGCCGAGGGCTGCTGATGGTCAGCCAGCCCGTCGACCTTCTCGCAGTCGTAGTTGGCATAGGTGAGCAGCAGGGCGTTGCGGGCGTCTTCGGGCAGGTTCAGCTCGTGGTCGGCCTCGGTGCCATACATCTGCACGCTGCGGTTGGCAAAGAGTCGCTGCGTGGTGAGGCAGTTGCCAGCCCATTGTGCCTGCACCATCACGTCGGCGGTCAGGGTATAGGCGCCTTCGGGCATGTGGGTCAGCGTCTGGCTGAGCTCCACCTCGGGCATGCTGCCGTTCCAGACACCCCAGAGGAACTCACCATCGGTGTACTGATGGTCGTAGTAGTTGCCCTCTTCGTCGCTGACATCGATGCCGTCACCACGGTTGATGGCGCACCAGCCACCGCCCACGGTCGTAGCCTCTTCGCCGTTCACCTTCAGCGTCCATCCTGCCGGAACGTTCACGGCACCATCGCTGGGCTGTCCTCCCTGTGCGCTCAGGTCCTCGAAGCTCGGGTTCTTCAGCACATAAGTGACGTCGCCCACGACAATCTCGGTGGCCTTCAGCAACTCGATGCCGTCGTTAATCTTAGCAATCAGTTCCCTGATTTCCTCCTCACCAAGCTCACCGAAGTCGTAGCCGTCGCTGGCCTCTTCGAGCAGGTCGGCGAAGTCGCCGGCACTGGCGCTGTGGTCGTATTCAATCAAAGCAGCGTAGCCACGCACGATGGCTTCCCACAGTTCGGCATAGAGCTGCACCGAAGCCTTGACGGTGGGATAGAGATTCTTCAGGACGACGATGCCATTGATGATTTCCTCCTTCGAGCTGGCAGCGCCGATGTTGCCGCCGATGACAGCGTCGAGCTGCTGCTTCACGCTCTCCTGCATCCTCTCGCCCGAGAGGTCGTCTAAGAGTGCTGCGAAGTTGTTGTAGACGGCCAGTGCATCGTCCTGGATGTAGCCTTCCTTATAGATGCGGAAGTTGTCGAGCTTGAACCAGCCATCGCCACCGGCACTATTGCTGCCCTCGCGGTTGGCGGCGGCATAGTCGCCATTGGTGCGCAGTCCGAAGGTGAGCGTTCCGTCGTAGACGAAGGCACGCACGGTCATCTCCTGCAGGGTGCGGTCGGTGTAAAGCTCTTCCAGGCCCTCGAAGCCATAGACCTCGGTCTTGTCCAGACGCTCAGGGTTATAGTCGTAGTCGGCACCGAAATACTTCGAGTTGTGATTGCCGAAGATGCGCTGCGTGGTGCGGCGCGAGCCGTTACCGTTGGCGCCCACCATCACGGCAGCCATGATGGTGTAGGAGCCGTCCTCCAGTCCGCTCAGCGTCTGCGACACCTCGTATTCGGGCACGCCGCTGGTCCACAGTCCGAAGGCATATTCGCCGTCCTTGGCACCGTCGGCATCGTCGTTGATGCCGTGCCAGGCCGACACGCCGGCAGCCTGCACCTCGGCGGCGGTGGTGACCTGCTTGCCGTTGATGAACACATTCCAGCCCGTGGGAGCACCGGCCACGCCCGAGGTCATCGAGCCGCCCTGCGACGAGAGGTCCTCGAAGCTGTTGTTCTGCACCAGCGACGTCAGGTCGTCGCCACCGAGCGCATAGGTCGTCTCAGCCTCTTTCAGGGCACTGGTGGCAGCCTTCAGGGCTTCGGGATCGTTGCTGGCGTTGAAGACAGCGGTAGCGGCAGCGATGGCCTCAGAGAAGACGCTGCTGGGATTGCCATTGGCCAGCAGCTCCCGGGCCTTCAGGATCTCGTTGTAGAGTTCCATCTTGGCATCGGCAGCTGCCTTGACCATCGTCAGCTCCTCGGCAGTGGCATCGGCCTTCTCATAGCACTGCAGGCAGTAGTCGTAGAGGCTCTGGAAGCCTGCGGCATAGTCGGTCTGCTGCAGGTAGTTCTGCTCGATGTTCTGCAACAGCGTATAGATGTCGACGTTGAGCACATAGAGGGGAACGTCGCTCAGCTCAACGAAGCCCCAATAGCGCGAGATGGGGTCGAGCGGGACAACGAAGCCACTCTGGTCGTAGACGTAGTCGCCCGACTCGCTGGTCTGCGGACCGCCATAGAAGTCGGGGAACCAGTAGTTCGTCGGCTCGGTGATGACCAGGTATTCGCCACCCCTGTTCAGGTGCAGGTAGCCGCCCTCGGTCAAGGGGTTGCCCTGTCCGGCCCCGGCCTTCAGCAGGTAGTAGCCTTCGGCGTCGCTCTGCTCCACATACCAGATGGCAGGCTCAGCCTCCTGTATGCGCAGGTTGTCGCCGCTGGAGTGGATGCCCATGTAGAGCGTAGCGCCGTTGGCATCGGTGTGCGAGAAGCTCCACGAGCCGTCTTCATGCCCGATGGCCGTCAGGCTGGCATTGGTCACCTGGTCCAGGTCGTAGGGCTGCAGGTAGAGAGCACCATCCCAGCTGGTGGGACGGGTGAAGCGCGTCAGGTCGAGCTTGCTCACCAGCGTGTAGGTCTGGCCGTCGGCGGGAACCTTGGCAAATTTGGCAAACGGCTCATCGTAGGCCATAGCGCCCTGTGCAGTCATCATCGCCACGGCGAGGGCTGCCAGTTTGAAGTAATGTTTTGTCATAAATTTTGTTATTAGTTAATGAATATGGTTATAGTTTGTTGCTGGTGGCAAAGTTACACCTAATTTTTCAACTACGCAAATTATTTCGCCTTTTTTTTCGATTGACCTTTATGTATAGTCATGCTTTTTGCCACGCAGCGCCTGCACCAGGAGCACGAGGCACCATATCCACATCGCGGCGAAGACGGCGAAGAAGACGATGGTGAGTACCAATCGTCTGATGGTGAGCCACAGGGGTGTCTCGGCAATGAAGCGGGTCAGTTCGTCCATGAGCGGGTTGGTCTATATAATACTTTCGGACGCGAAGGTACATCTTTTATATAATAAAGGGTGTGACAATTTTGCACTATGCGTGACAATTTTGAAGGTTTCGGGGCATTTAGGTGTGACGATTTTCAAAATTGTCACACCCCAAAGGCGATATTTCGAACTTTTTTTTCGTACTTTTGTCGCCGTTATGGTTACACTCCCCATGATGCAATTCACGGCAGTGGTGCTGATGCTGCTGCTCACGATAAAGCTGCTCTTCCTGCGCGAAAGGCGCATTAAGAGCCGTCTGGCACGTCAGGCCCGCTGGCTGATGGCGGGCGGCACGGCGCTTATGGTGGTCCACTTCGCCATACAGCTGAAGACGGGCCTGCGGCTTCACCGACCGCACTGTGCTGCAGCGCACCTTCAAGAAGATTGAGGGCATCACTCCTCAGCAGTATCTGGCGCACTTTTTGGAACGCAGAGACGCAGAGTCTCTTGTTTAGATTTTTTCTATTTTGCAAAACTCTTAAAGAATATTAAATTCGAGGTAAAAATGAACACTCGACCCTCGAAAATACGCGAAAATTTTGCACGAGAATACTTTTGGCTGAAAATACGCGAGTTTTGAGAGGTTTTGCTAAACAGCTAAGTAACAGGCCATTAGATCAAATTTAGCAAATTTTCCTGCTTTCCCGCTTGAAAAAGTCAACGCCAAATTTTCAAAAGGCGTTGACTTTTGAAAATTTGGCGTGCTTAAAAATGAGAGAAACAGGGCAAAAAAACGCGAAAAATGCCGCACAAAACTACCCCTTGTGTGCAAAAATCACCCCTTCCGTCACCGTTTTCGACCGTCGCAGCCCCACCCCAACGGCTCAAAAAGGCCATTTTTCACTCCAGAATGCGTCGTCTGCACGAACTTTTGATTTAACGGATTTTAAGGAAATATTGAACACTATTTGTAGATTTCATCTTTTTTCAACTCTACTACACGACCGAAGCGCTGGAGCGCCTGAAAATCGATTTGTTTGCGGTCGCCAATGACGAACCAGACTCGGCTGTTAGCGGCTACATGCTCGCGGGCAAAACGCTCCACATCGGAGGCGGTCAGCTGAGGCAGCAACCTCACCTTCTCGGTGTTGCGGTCGGCGGTGTAGCCCTCACCCAGCTGATTGGCCACGTAGAAGCCGAGGGTGCGGAAGGTGGGATAGCCGTTCTGCACGTCGCTGAGCAGCTCCTGACGGGCGGCGTCGAGGTTTTCCTGCTTCATGGGCATGTGCTGCATGAGCGAGTCAACGGCCTGCATGGCGCGCTGCGTCTTGTCGGCCTGGGTGCCCGTGACGGTGAGGTAGGCCAGCGCATCTTCGGCATGGCGCATGTAGTTGGGCTGGCGCAGGGCACCGAACGTGCTGTAGGCCAGCGACTGGAACTCACGGATGTTCTGGAAGAGCACCGACGACATGCCGCCGCCCATATACTGCGCCCAGAGCTCGGCGGTGGCGCGGTCCTTCCATGTGGCCATAGGCCCCAGGGACTCGCAGGTGCCCACGAGGTTCTGGCGCGACTTGGGAACATGGTAGAAATAGACCACGGGGGACGACGGGACGACGGGGCGGCGATAGGTGTCAGCCTTGGGCTGGCGGCAGCGGGCGAGGGGGAGGAATTGTTGCGACAGAGTCGCAACAGACGGTGAAGGCATGCGACCGCAGTAGAAAAGCTCGCAGTCGTAGGTGAGCAGGTCGGCCAGCAGGCGATGGAGGTCGGCGGTGGAAAGGCGCTTCACCTCGTCGAGCGAGGGCTGGCGCAGGTAGTCGGACTGCTGTCCATAGAGCAGATAGGACACCATCGGTGCCAGCACATCGTCCTTCTGCTTGCCGAAGGCCTTGTCGGCCACGCGCTTCGACTGCCTGACCTCCTTCAGCGCCTCGTTGTCGGCCTTTGCCGAGGTGAGGAAGTGGGCCAGCAGGCGGAGGGCAGGCTCGAGCTGCTCGTCGCGGCCGCTGATGGTGAAGGTGAAGCGCTCGTCGCCCGGCACCACGGCCATCGTCACGCCTATCCGCTCCCAGGCGGCCTCCAGCTGCAGCTTGCCCAGTGAGTCGGTGCCTACCTGGGGCAGATATTCGCCCAGAAGGCTGAGCATCGGGGTGTGGCGCGAGCCATCCTGATAGCGGATGGAGAACGAGAAGATGTCGTTCACGGGATTGGGCTTGTAGTAGAGCGTGACGTGGTCGCTCAGCACCGAGCGCTGCACGTCGCACCCGAAGTCCACCAGGCGGATGGGCTGCTCGCCCACAGGCAGCTGCTCCAACTCGCGGGCGAAGGCCGACTTGGCATCGGCGTTCCTCGGTGCGATGGGCTGATAGCCCGGCTGGCGCAGCGTCTCCTTCTTCTCGGTGCCATATTTCTTCACCAGCTTCAAGCTGTTAGCCCCGAAGTACTTGCGGGCAACGCGTATGACGTCGGCCTTCGTCACCTGCCTGAGCGCTTCTACCTGCTGCAGCTTCTGCTGCCAGGTGTAGCCCCGCGAAAAAGCGTCGACCATCATGTCGGCCCGTCCGCCGATGGTCTCCATCTCCTTTTCCTCGTCCTGGATGCACTGGCACTTCAGGCGCTCTAATTGTTCTTCGCTGAAGTCGCCCTGCATCAGGCGCTCTATCTGCGACAGGCAGAGCGCCTCGGCCTTCTTCAGCTTGCCAAAGGGTATCTTGGGGATGACGTAGAGAATTTCGACGCCGGCATCGTTGAGGGAGGCATTCTCCAGGCCAGCCTCCATCACGGCGTGGCTGCTGACCAGTGAGTCGATCATGCCCGTCTCACCGTTCGACAGCAGCAGGCGGGCCAGCCGCATGGCGTTAGCATCGGGGTGGAAAGCCGTGGGACTGCTATAGACCAGGCCCTCGGCACCGATGATGGGGATGGGCAGCTTGAGCTGCACCTGCTCGCCCATGGCAAAAGGAGGTATGGGCGACGGCGTGCGCTCGGGCGCCGGACCCGTCTGCACCTGGCCGAAGGTCTGCTCCAGCAGGTCGACGAGGGTGCTGTCGGGCGTGATGTCGCCACAGAGGATGAGGCCCATGTTGGAGGCCACGTAGTATTTCCTGTAGAACGCCTTCATGTCGCTGAGACGGGGATTCTTCAGGTTCTCGGTAGAGCCGATGACGGGGTCGCCGTAGGGCTGGTCCTTGAACACGGCCTTCATCGCCTTGTCGAGCACGCTCATCAGGCCATCGGAGCCGCGGTTCTTCTCTTCGTAGACGTTCTCCAGCTCACCCTGAAAGCCACGGAACACGGGGTGCTGCAGGCGGTGGGCGTTGAGGTGGCACCACTGGCTGATATATTGCGGCAGGAAGGTGTTGTAGTAGCACGTCATGTCGGGGCCGGTAGAGGCATTGAGGCCGCTGCCGCCGTATTTGGAAATGAGGCGGTTGAACTCGTTGGGAATGGCGTAGTCGGCAGCACGCAGGCTCAGCTCGTTGATGTGGCGCTGGATGGCCGCTCGCCAGACCTCGTCGGTCGTCTGACTCAGCAGGTCATATTGGTGTGAGATGCTGTCTAACCAGGGGCGCTCGGCCTCATAGTCAACGGTGCCCAGGCGGTCGGTGCCCTTGAACATGATGTGCTCGAAGTAGTGGGCGATGCCCGTGTTGGGACAGTCCTTCGCACCCGCTTTCACCACCACCTCGCCATAGACCTTCGGCTGCGTATGGTCTTCATTCAGCCATACCGTCATGCCGTTCTTCAGGGTCAGCTCGCGCACCTGCAAGGGTGAGGGCTGAGCAAAAAGTGCAGTCACTAAAAGGACTGCACTTGCAATTGAAACGAAACGTCTCATACTTTATAATAATGTAAGCGTAAACAAATAGATGACGGCGGCGGGAATAGCAAGCAGCGAGGAGTCGAAGCGGTCGAGCATGCCGCCGTGGCCGGGAAGGACGTTGCCGCTGTCCTTGATGCCGAGGGTGCGCTTGAAGAGACTCTCAACGAGGTCGCCCCAGGTGCCGAAGACGACGACCGTGAGGCCGAGGCCAGCCCATTGCAGGGCGTTATAGCCTGTATCGAGCCCGTTGCTCTCGGCAACGAGGGCGAAGGCGACGGCAGCGGCTACGACGAGGAGTCCTCCACCGATGCTGCCCTCCCACGATTTACCTGGGGAGATGCGGGGGAACAGCTTGTGGCGCCCCAGCATGGAGCCAAAGCAATAGGCCCCACTGTCGTTGAGCCACAGGCAGACGAAGACGGACAGGGGCAGCACATAGTCATAGCGCACCTCCTGACCGTTATAGCGGAAGGCGAGCACGTTGAGCAACGAGAATGGCAGGGCGATGTAGAGCTGCGAGAGCATGGTGTAGGCCCAGTCATTGATGGGGTCCTGCTCCTTCAGGTAGAGTTCGGCCACGAGGAGATAGACGATGCTGACAAGGTAGGGAATGAAGACGGTGCTGGGCGTAAGTCCGCTGTTGAAGCCCGCCATGGCGTAGAACAGGTAGACGGCGGCAACGGTGCAAATGAAGCGGTTGACACGCACGCCGGGGCGCTCGTTGACCAGTCCGCAGAACTCCCAAACGGTCATGCCCGTGACGATGCTGAACAGCAGCACCATGGCCCGCGGATTGAGGAAGCTGACCACGATGGCGGTAACGAAAATAATGCCAGTAATGGTTCTTACAATAAAATTACTCATTCTCTTTAGGCTTTTCATTCTTATCGTTTTCTTTCTCTGCCAGCTCGCGCTCCCGCTCGGCAGCCATGCGCTCGGCCTCGGCACGCATCTGGGCCTCGAGCAGCTCCTCGCTACGGCTCACCCACGGACGCTTGCCGAAGATTTTCTCCACGTCGTCGGCAAAGATGACCTCACGCTCCACCAGCAGCTGTGCCAGCTGGGCGTGGCCCTCCTTGTGCTCCAGCAGAATCTGCTTGGCACGGTCGTATTGCTCGCCGATGATGCGCAGCACCTCGTCGTCCATGATCTTTGCCGTCGTCTCGCTGTAGGGACGTTGGAACTGATACTCCTGATTGTTGTAGTAGCAGATGTTGGGCAGCTTCTCGCTCATGCCGGCGAAGGCTATCATGCCGTAGGCCTGCTTCGTGGTGCGCTCCAGGTCGTTCATGGCTCCGGTGGAGATGCTTCCGATGAACAGCTCCTCGGCGGCACGGCCTCCCAAGAGCGAGCACATCTCGTCGAGCATGGCTTCCTTCGTCTGCAGCACGCGCTCCTCAGGCAGATACCATGCAGCACCGAGGGCACGTCCGCGTGGCACGATGCTCACCTTCACCAGCGGGTTGGCAAACTCGGTGAACCATGAGATGGTGGCGTGGCCAGCCTCATGGATGGCTATCGACTTCTTCTCGGCCTCGGTCATAATCTTCGTTTTCTTCTCCAAGCCGCCGATGATGCGGTCCACGGCATCGAGGAAGTCCTGCTTGCCCACGGAATGGCTATTGTGGCGGGCAGCGATAAGCGCAGCCTCGTTACACACGTTGGCGATGTCGGCCCCCGAGAAGCCAGGTGTCTGACGAGCCAGGAAGTCCACATCGACGCTGGGGTCGAGCTTCAGCGGCTTCAGGTGCACCTGGAACACCTCCTTGCGCTCGTTCAGGTCGGGCAGGTCGACATTAATCTGACGGTCGAAACGGCCTGCACGCAGCAGGGCCGAGTCGAGCATGTCCACACGGTTGGTAGCGGCCAGGATGATGATGCCACTATTGGTACCGAAGCCGTCCATCTCGGTCAGCAGGGCGTTCAGCGTGTTCTCGCGCTCGTCGTTACCGCCCATGGCGGGGTTCTTCGAGCGGGCACGGCCCACGGCGTCGATCTCGTCGATGAAAATGATGCAGGGGCTCTTCGCCTTGGCCTGCTGGAACAAGTCGCGCACACGGCTGGCACCGACACCGACGAACATCTCCACGAAGTCGCTACCCGACATCGAGAAGAATGGCACGCCAGCCTCGCCAGCCACGGCCTTGGCCAGCAGCGTCTTTCCCGTTCCCGGAGGTCCCACGAGCAGGGCGCCCTTGGGAATCTTACCACCCAGATCAGTATATTTCTGCGGATTCTTCAGGAAGTCCACAATCTCCTGGATTTCCTGCTTGGCACCGGCCTGTCCGGCCACATCCTTGAACGTGATGCCCAGGTCGCCACCCTTCTCATACATCTTAGCACGCGACTTGCCCACGCTGAAGATGCCGCCTCCCATCGCGCCACCGCCGCCGCCCATGCGCCGCATGAACAGCATCCAGATGGCCACGAAGAAGAAGGCAGGCAGGATCATGCTCATCAGGAAGCTGAGGATGCCGCCCGTCTCCTCGTGTTCATAGGTCAGGCTGCCGGTGAAACGCTGGTTGCGACGTGCCTCTTCCAGGAACGACTCCACCTTCTCGATGCTTCCGAACTCCACCGACAGATAAGGCTCATTGCCCACCTCGCTGGGCGGACGGTTGAACACCTCACGTATATACTCGGGCTTCACATACATCTTCAGTATCTTCGCATCCTTGTTGATGACTACACGCGCAGCATAGCCACTGTCGACACGGGCCTTGAAAACGTCGTACGACTCTTCCTTCTGCGATGAACGCGGCTGCTGCACGCCGCCGTTCTCGCTGGTGAAATAGACGAAAGCCAGTATGGCTAAAACGATGACGTAGATCCAACTCATGTTGAATCTGGGCATCTTCGGCTGGTTATTTGCTGGTTGACTCATTTATTCCGTTATTATTAAAGACAACTTCAACAACTCTGAACAACAATATGATGCTCTAAAGCCTGTAGTCTGATATTCTTTCAATTATTTCAGTCCAAATCGGGGATTCGCTTCAGCGGAGCATCGGCCCAGAGGTGCTCCAGGTCGTAGAACTGGCGCACGTCGGGCAGAAACACATGCACCAGCACGTCGCCATAGTCCATGGCCACCCACTGCGCATTCTCCAGACCCGCCACGCGACTGGGGCGCTCCTGGAGCTGCTGACGGCACACGTCGCCGATGGACTCGGTGATGGCCTCCACCTGCGCCGGCGAGCCACCCTGGCAGATGACGAAACTGCGGCAGATAGTGCCGTCAATCCCGCTTAGGTCGACGATGACGATACCCGTTCCTTTCTTCTCTTGTATTCCCTTAACAATAGTGTCTACTAATCTTTCTGTTTGTTCCATTAATATAATAAGGTGTATTGACGGCACAAAGGTACGGCTTTTTATCCGATTAGCACACAAAAAAGAAAAAAATATAAGATTTTTTAGAAAAAAGTCCGAAAAAATTTTGTTGGTTCAAGAAAAAGTCGTAACTTTGCACCCGCAATTCAGGAAGGACATCTGATTGCAACAAGGAATTGGGGTATGGTGTAATGGTAACACTGCAGATTCTGGTCCTGCCTTTCCTGGTTCGAGTCCGGGTACCCCAACAAAAGAAATCGCCAAGTTGTTGAAGTTCAACAGCTTGGCGAGTTTCTTTTTTCGGTTTGGCGCGTTTTTCCCGATTTTCCCTGATTATCCAGTTCTTTTATACACATTTTTATATCCCCCGCAGAATGCACTTTGTTTCGCGTTGCGAGGCCATTCTGCGGGGGATATTCTTGCAAATGAGCATGCTGTCATGGTAGCCCACCATCTGAGCATCTCTTCAGGCCCGGTCTCCCCTACTCTTCTATCAGCTCGAAGTGCTGGAAGTCCTTGCACGACGTCCAGTCGCCGCCCCACTCGAAGCCAGCCTCGGTGAAGAGCCGGAAGCAGAGGTCGTCGTGGTCAATCTTGTAGAGGAAGTCCCAGGTGCGGTCGCAATACTTCTCTGCCGTGGCGGGCTGGATGTAGCGCGTGCCGTCTTCGCGGTCCTTATAGTAAGGGTTGTAGAGGGTGTTGATGTCGATGGCCAGCCCACGGGCGTGCTTCGAGAGCTTGGTGGTGCCGGCGATGGGGCGATAGCAGAAGCACGAGGAGTTGTTGGCGCGCATCTGCGTCTCGTCGTCGGCATCGTAGACGTCGGGCAGCACCATGCGCTCGATGGGGTACTTGGCGTCGTAGAGCTGGCGGAGGATGCGTGCCACGCGGTCGGCAATCTGAGCGTTGCAAATCATCTCGCCTACGTGAATCTGTCCATCGTAGTCCCAGTGCAGGGCACGGATGTGGCGCAGGTCATTGCGCCCGATGTAGGGGTTCTCCTTGTAGGTCTTTCCCTGCATGCGCTGCCACACGCCGTCGGGTATGGGGTCGGCAGCGAAGCACTTGTCGACGCCCCCGAAGGCCTCGACGGTCTCGGCGCTGACGATTCGCCCGGCCTGCCACTGGGTGAGCACCCTGGTGTCAGCGGGGAAGGTGAAGTCGGTCTTCTCCACGCCGTCGCCGTAGATGGTCTTGAAGTCGTCGCGCATGGAGATGACGTGGTAGCCGGCCTCGCGCCACTGCTCGCCCAGCTTGAGGGCCTTCTCGCGGCTGGCGTGGTCGCGGTCCTCGTCGTCAGCGATGAGCATAAAGGCGGCAGTGCGGTAGGTGGGATTGCTCAGGCAGTAGTTGTGCATGGCAGCGTCGCCGCCGCTGTTACCGAAGGAGAGGACGGGCACCTTGCCTATCTCCTGGCTAATCTGAAACACCTTGTTGGCCTTCAGGTTCTTGATGATGAGCTCGTCGGTGCGCACAAGGTCTTCCTCGCGGCCCATGGTGTAGTTCACGCCCTCGGTGGTGCCCTGGCTGGTCGACCGCAGCTTCACGTCCATGCCAATGACGCGGTTGGGCTGTATGCCGATGGCATCGACCAGTGCGCGGCAGATGAAGCGGTCGGAGCCAGAGACGACGTAGTAGGTGAAGCCGTTGGCCTTCAGGTAGTCGAACACCTCGAGCATGGGCTTGTAGAAGCTCTGGCCGTAGGTCATGCCCTGGAAGCCGTTGGCCTGACGGGCGGCGTATGCCTTCACGTAGGCATCGAACTCAGCGAGCGTCATGCCGGCGTAGGCCTTGGCGGCTGCCTGGGCGTGCTTCATGTCGAAGTGCGAGGGCAGTGCCTTGCCGAACCTGACGAAGTCGCGTATCTCCTGAGCCGTCTCGCGCACGTCCTCGGGGGCTTTATCCCTGTAGGCCTCATCCTCCAGCACGCGCTCCTCGAGCAGGTTGTACTCGAAATAGGTGGGATAGAGCTCGCCGACGAAGGTGCCGTCCATGTCGAACGTGGCGATGCGGTCCTCCTCCTTGATGAAGTTCTTCGAGGCGGGGTTGGTCACGTCCTGCACGTATTTCTGCAGGGCAGTCAGGGCTTCGCAGGAATTCCACAGCGTGAAGAACTCCTTTTTGTCGGGTGCAGCTACGGTGTTGTCGTCCTTCGAGCACGAGGTGAACACCACGGAGGCCACGGCGAGGATGACAAACCCTCTCAGGTAGGTGGCGGTCAGCACCCTGTTCAGCATGTTTTTCGTGTTCATCTCCTCACTACTTTCTGGTTGTTTTCAATGACGATGCCCCGGGTGTTGCTGCCGGCGGGCATGCCCTGCAGGTTGTAGGTGCGGCCGTCAGCCGTGTTGATGGGGACGATGGTGGCAGCAGGAGCCTCGGTGGTGCCTCCCTGCAGGACCTTAAACTCCTCGCGGGCCTTCTTCATCTGCTCCAGGAAGCGCTCGCTGGTGTGCAGACGGGCATAGGCAGCCGAAGCAGCCAGACGGGCGGCATCGGTGTCGCTCTGCCAGTGGGCACCCACCACGAGGCGGTTCTCGCCATAGCGATAGCCACGGGTCAGAATCTCGGTGGCACGGTCGGGGTTGATTTCCATCATCAGCAGTGCCGAGCTCCAGCCCAGCAGGGTGTGGCCCGAGGGATAGGAGCCGTTCTTGCGCAGGGCTTCCTCGTCTTCAGGATAGAGCGTCGGCTCGTTGAACACCATGAAGGGGCGACGGCGCATGTAGTAGGCCTTCGGAATGGTGCAGATGCTGTCGCAGGTGGCCGTGCCGTCGCGCAACACCTTGTAAATCTCCGGGGTGTCCTCCGGGGTTATCTTCATGCCAAAAGCCTCCTCGAACTCGGTGAGGATGGTCTCCAGGCCATAAACGGCGTCGCGTGTAGCCTCGGCGGCACGCTCGGGGTCCTTGCGCATCTCCTTGCCCCAGTAGTAGCGCGACACGTCGTTCAAGAAAGCCGCCGACGTGCTGTCGGGGGGAGCGGGCAGGAACACCCTCATGTCGGGCATGTCGGATGTCGTGAAATACGCATCGACGGTCTCTTCTTCCTGTGCATAGCTTGTCATTGAGCCACAAACGAGGGTGGTGGCCAGCACCCATTTCAACATTTTTGTCATCATAATTAACAAATTAAGTATAGTTTATAAAGTATTGTCTTCTTTACAACGAACTGAACGAGAATTTTTTTAACAACGAATTGAACGAGTTTTTTTAACAACGAATTAAACGAATTAAACGAATTTTTCTAACAACGAATTGAACGAATTACACGAATTGAACGAATTGCATGTATTTTACGAATTGCACGAATTTCAACGCGCAGCAATTCGTCAAATTCGTTAAATTCGTTGTTGATTAATCATTGTGTTCATGTCATTTTATCTGCTTGACGGGGAACGTGAAGTAGGTGTCGGGGAAGGGCTCGTCGCGAAGCGTGAAGTGCCACCACTCGGAGTCGAGGGCCTTGAAGCCGTGGGCGAGCATGGCGCGACGCAGAATCATGCGGTGCTCGAACTGCTCGGCGGTGATGCTGCGACCCGTTGGGCTCTTGCTGTTGTCGCCGGTGTACTGGCCCGTCTCGGGGTTGCCGCAGAAGTCGGGGTGGCTCTCGGGGCCGAACCAGTCGAAGGTGCCGCCCATGTCGAGCTCCTTCTCGGTGTTCATGTCGAAGAGTGTCAGGTCCACGGTGCTGCCACGGGTGTGGCCGCTCTTCTCGTAGATGTATTCCTGCTCGAAGAGTACGCTCTTATCGAGGTCGGGGTAGAAGTAGGGCTTCATCTCCGTGGCCTTCAGGTCGGCAGCCCATCTTACGAAGTGGTCGACGCCCTTCTGCGGACGGTAGGCATCGTAGATTTTCAGGCGGTAGCCCTGCTGCATCACGTCGTCGCTCACTGCCCTGAGTGCCTGGGCAGCCTGCCGTGTGAGCAGGGCCGTGGGCTCCTCGTAGCCGTCGATGCGCTGTCCCACGAAATTGTAGGTGCCGTAGTAGCGAATCTCCAGGATGGCATCGGGCACGGCGTCGGTCAGGGTGACGAACTGGCTGTTGTCCTCCGTAGGGCTGACCACCACGGGATCGGCATTTTTCCTGACGCTGCAGGTAATCACGCACACACTGCAGACGGCAGCGATGATGAAACCAATCAGCAACAATAATTTCTTCTTTTCCATTGATTCTATAAGTTATGTTTACGATTGTTGCCCACGCCAGAGGCTGCCTTTGCAGGGAGACCAGCACGAAACAACGCGCAAAATTAGTAAAAAGATTGCAAACGCCAAAGAAGAGGGGCCGACAATTTCAAAAAAAATAGAAAACTCAAATTTTGTACTTACAATTTTTCGTAGAAAATAGTTCGACAAAAAAACGTCATGGCGAGGAAGCAAAATAGAGTGAAAAATGGCGTTTTCGAGCCGTTTTGTGCGCCCCGGAGTCCGTCGGCTGCGAAAAAATTTGCGCCAAAAGGCCCGATTTTTGCACACATCCACCCCTTTTGTGCATTCTATTTTGAGAATTTTGCCGTTTTTTTCACTTCCGAACGAACGCTTTAGCGAAAAAAGTCAACGCCTTTTGAAAATTTGGCGTTGACTTTTTCGAGCCATCGACCGCCTAATTTTTCCATTTTAGCCAAAAGTCGCTGTGCAACAGTCGTTTACGAAAACCTCAAAAAAACGGGCGTTTTTTCGGCCTCGAACACTTTTTTTTCAGAAGACCCCCTGTTTTTGGGGGGTTAAATCGACCAAAATTTTGAAAACTCGCCCAAAAGTGCTTACAATTTGAAACCTCTTTTTCTGGTTACTTCCCGGCACTTGAATCATCTATCATCCATATATCGTCCATGTACCGAATCTTCAACCGAGCAGGTCACTTTTTCCTCGCACAGAATAATGATTTAATAAGTAAGTAGATGAACAAATTTAGTTTATATTGAATCAATATAACCATTTAGCGGGGCAACTGTACAGCACGAAAAAAAAGTGTGCGGCGGGCTGATGCCCTGACGGTGAGGTTCCGCCGCACAGAGAGAAATGATAAAATAAAGAAACCGTCATTTAGAGAAAAGGGTTTCGTGTCTACTCGTTCGGCACCTTTCATTCATGCGCTCCGAACGGACGTTGCAAAGGTCGGAAAAACTGCGGGAATATGCAAATACAGCAGTGTGTCAATTTGGCCATAAAGCCAAATTGACACACCCAATGGGGGGAGTGACAGCTACAAGCTGCGGCGATATTCCGTGGGGGTCATGCCGTAGCGTTCGACAAAGAGGCGGCGCAGATTGCGGGGCGACAGCCCCACCTCGTCGGCAATGGCATTGACGGTCATCGAGGGATTGCTGGTCAGCAGGCGGCATGCCTCGGAGAGGCGGATGCCATTGATGTAAGCAGGGAACGACTGGGCACCAGTATTGTCGGTGACCAGCTTGGCAAGCACCTCGCGGCGGATGTTGAAGCGGTTGCAGATGTCGGTGCGCTGGATGTTGGCATCGGCATAGAGGCGCTCGTTGCGGATGCGGGCATCGATGGTCTGGAACAGCGAGGCATGATAGACCGCCAGCGACACGTCGGTCTGGTCAGCAGGCTCCTCGGCAGGCATCTCGCAGGGAGCGGCAGCGTCGGCCTTGTCCTTCCGCCGCTGTTCCTCCACCTCCATCATCCTCACCAGGGCGTGGTTCTTCCGGCGTATGCGCTGGTTCTGCATGAAGATATAGCTGGCAAAGAACAGGATGATGAGCAGCACAGCCAGGGCGGTCAGGGCCACGAAGGTCATCATGCGACTATGGCGCTCGGCGTCGGCACGCAGCATCTGCTGCTCCAGCTCACGCTGACGGGCCATGTGCTCGCTGGCCGCAGCCTCCTTGACGCCTTCCTCTATCTTCTTGTAAAGCATGGCCACGCTGTCGGGCTGCCCCAGGGTGGAATAGGCGCTGAAGATGTAGTTCTGGGCCTGCCTGCGGTAGAAGCGGATGTAGTCGTCGCGGTCGGCGGGTGTGGGAGGTTCGCGGTAGGTGCTGTCGTGGTATAGGGCAGGATGCTGCTCATAGTCGTCAAGGCGGTCGATGATGCGGTGGGCCAGAGGCAGCGTTTCCACATAGCGCCCCGACGACCTGAGGACTTCGACTTTGCGCTTGATGGCTATAATCTGCGCATCAAGCTCGTTGAAACGGCCATGCTGCAACTGGGCAATCACGCTGTCGAGGCGTTCCATCCCCTGCTGATGCTGCCCCATGTAGCAGAGGATGGCACCAATCTCGGCCTCGGTGCGCAGGGCCTCGGTCTCGGCGCCGAGCTGATGGCACACGTCAAGCAGCTCATGGGAGCGCTTCAGCCAGAGGAGCGTGTCTTGCTGTCGGCGTGCGGTATAGGCCAGTATTTCGAGCACGTTCTGCTGGTTGGGCAGACTGGACCTGACGCTGTCGTCGAGCAGCAGGCGCTCGCCAATGACGCGTGCAGAGTCGAAGCGCTCGCCTTCACCCCACTGCATCAGCGAGTCGAGACGGCGGCTCATCTGTGTCTGGCTGTAGATGCGTGCTCGGTTCAAGTCGGCGAAAAAGGGACTGATGGCTCCAGTACGGCTGGCGGAGTCGAGGACTTGCAGTGCCCGTTCGGGCTGATAGCCATAGAGGGACATCACCTGAGCCACGACACTGGCCGAGTCGTTGGACTTGGGCCTACTCATCGGGGCCTCGCATGCAGCACTGGCAACAAGGGCCATCAGCAGAAATAGACGTAGGAATAGCTTCATTGGCTGTCGCTTTCTTAAACTGGATGCAAAGATACTATTTTTTTTGACACGACCGATTCTTTTTTTCAGAAAAGTTGCGCGGTGTTTGTGAATAATTTCGTAACTTTGCCAGCAAAAAGAGAGGAAAACGACGATGGCACTGAATCTGAACAAGAACCTCAAGCTCTATTATTCTATCAAGGAGGTGGCCGAGATGTTCGGTCTGAACGAGAGCACGCTGCGCTACTGGGAGACGGAGTTCCCCTATCTGAAGCCAAAGACGAGCGGACCCAACAAGGTGCGCCAGTACTCGGAGAAGGACATCGAGCAGATTCGCCTCATCCACAACCTGGTGAAGGTGCGGGGCTTCAAGCTGGCGGCAGCGCGCAAGGTGATCAACGCCAACCGCGACGGCTCCGACCGCAAGGCCGAGGTGATGAGCCGTCTGATGGGCATCCGCGACGAGCTGCAGCTGCTGAAGCGACAGCTCGACGGGCTGCAATAGAATGAGAAATGAGGAATGAGAAATGAGAAATGAATAGTTTCAAGCACTTAGAGCTTTCTCTGCAGGTCTGTCCATTTCTCATTCCTCATTCCTCATTTCTCATTGATGTTCCAGTCGTCCTGGCGCTGGAACACGTTTTGCGGGGTAATCTCTTTGGCCTCTTTCTTCGTCAGCTGACGGCTCCAGGGCACGCGCTTGTCGGTGGCTGCGCCGGGACCCTCGTTCTCAAACTCCAGATAGCGGGCGGTCTGCTCGCGCTCCTTCTGCCAGTGGTGCCATCCCTCGGGACGAATCTGCTGGGGCAGCGTGCAGTGCATGAAGAGCGTGTAGCCATGGTCGCGCCAGGGACGACCCAGGTAGACTTTCTCCACATTTTCTGCAGCTGTGACGTTGCATCTATTAAATATGTACCCGTACTTTACTTCTTTCGGCGTTGAGGCGGCAGTAATGTAGCTGTTGGCCTTGCAATGGATGTGGCACTGCTCGAACCAGGCCGTCGAGGGGCCGAAGATGAAGTCGGTGGTTCCCTCGATGTAGCAGTGGTCGAAGAAAAGGCGGGTGGCCCCCATGCCAGTGTAGACGGTGTCCTGGTGACCAAGGAAGCGGCAGTTGACGAAGCGCAGGCGGTCGCCCTGTGTGTGCAGGGCCACGGCCTGGCCCAGTCGGGCGGCGTTGTTCTCGATGGTGATGTTCTTCAGCGTGATGTCGTTGGCATCCACCCGCACGGTGAACGAGCGGAACGTGCCCAGCGTGGGGCGGTTGCCCATCGCCGTCAGCTGCTGCTTCAGCTCTGCGGGCCAGAAGTTGCCGTCCATCGAGATGTTGGCGTGGTCATCGTAGGTGATGATAGTCTCGTCGCGGTCTTCGCCGCAAATCTCGATGTTCTGCAGCCACTGGGGAATGATGAGCTTCTCCTTGTAGGTGCCCCGCTTCACGTAGATGACCTTGTGGTAGTCCATGAAGGCCCGGCACACCTCGATGGCCTCGGTGACAGAGCGGAACTGTCCGGTGCCGTCGCGCGCCACGACGATAGTGTCAGGGTTGTCGTACTGGCTGGCAGCCCACGTAGCGGCCGGCAGCAGAATAAGCAGAATAGCGGTTAGTAGTTGTTTCATCGTTATTACATGATTTGTGAAATTTCCTTCAGGTTGTCGACTTCCTTGAGCTTGTCGATAATCTCCTTGACGTCTTCGCGGTCGTGGACGCGCAGGTCGATGGAGCCGTCGAAGATGCCGTCCTCGGTGGTGAACATGAGCTTGCGGATGTCGACGGAGAGCTGGTTGCTGATGACGCGGGTGACCTCGTTGACGAGTCCGCGGCGGTCGATGCCTCCGAGGCGGATGGTGGCATCGAAGAAGAGGCGCTTGTGCATGTCCCACCTGACGTCGAGGATGCGGTTGCCATAGCCGGCCTTCAGTCGGTTGGCCACGGGGCAGGCACGCTTGTGAATCTCGATGCGGTTCTGGTTGTCGATGTAGCCCAGCACGTCGTCGCCGGGGATGGGGTGGCAGCAGTCGGGGAAGATGAACTGGCCGATGTTCTCCTCGGAGAGGTAGATGGGCTTCTTGCGGTTGAACTTCTCGGGCACGATGAAGAGGTCGCGCTGCTCCTCCTCGGTGGTTTTCTTCGACTTCACGAAAGGCACATACTTGCGCCAGCCGCCACCGCTGCCCTCGTTCTTCTTCTTGTTCTTGCCCTTCAGCTCGTCGAGGTCGGCATCGCCAAGGGTGATGGTGGCATCGCCGAGCGACTGGTAGAGCTCTTCGCGGCTGCCCAGCTCGTGGAACTTCGTCAGCTGGTCGGCCACGGCGATGGTCAGCTCCAGTCCGTTCTTCGTGAGCCACTCACCCAGCTGCTCCTCGCCCTTCTTCTGCACGTCGCGCTGTATGCGGCGCAGCATGGCCTGAATCTTCGCCTTTGCCTTGGCGGTACTGGCAAAGTTAATCCACGAGGGCTGCACGTGCTGCGACTTGCTGGTGAGAATCTCCACCTGGTCACCGCTGTTCAGGCGATGGCTCAGGGGCACCAGCTTGTGGTTGACTTTGGCGCCTATGCAGTGGGAGCCGAGGAAGGTGTGGATGGAGAAGGCGAAGTCGAGCACGGTGCAATCGGCAGGCATGGTCTTGATTTCGCCCTTTGGTGTGAAGACGAAAATCTCGCTGGCAAAGAGGTTGAGCTTGATGGCGTCGAGGAAGTCCATGGCGTCGGGCTGCGGGTCGTCGAGGATTTCCTTGATGGTGCGCAGCCACTCGTTCATCTCGCTCTCGTCCTCACTATATTCTGCGATGCCGCCAACGGCTCCACCAGGTGTATTGCTCTCCTTGTACTTCCAGTGAGCGGCCAGGCCCTGCTCGGCAATCTCG
The DNA here is from genome assembly GCA_902775475.1 of uncultured Prevotellaceae bacterium. GTDB lineage: Bacteria > Bacteroidota > Bacteroidia > Bacteroidales > Bacteroidaceae > Prevotella. Next base: position 8,990 of record CACYME010000033.1, on the reverse strand, counting down.
TCCATGCGTTCCGACCGTATCTGCACCTCAATCCAGTGGCCCTGCTTCGACATGAGCGTGACGTGCAGCGCCTGGTAGCCGTTGGCCTTGGGCTTCGTCACCCAGTCGCGCAGGCGGTCGGGGTGGCGGCGGTAAATCTTGGTCAGCGCGGTGTATATCTTGAAGCAGTCGTCGACCTCGTCCTTGCGGCTCTTCGACTTGAAGATGATGCGCACGGCAAGGATGTCGTAAATCTCGTCGAAGGTGACGTGCTTGTTCTGCATCTTGTTCCAGATGGAGTATGGCGTCTTCACGCGCTCCCTGATCTCGTACTCGAAGCCCATCTCCTCGAGGGCCTTCTCGATGGGCTCGGTGAACTTCTCGAACGACTCGTGGCGCGACACCTGGCTGTCCTCCAGCTGGCGCACGATGGTGGCATATTCCTCGGGATGCTCGAACTTGAAGCTCAGGTTCTCCAGCTCCGACTTAATCTTATAGAGGCCGAGACGGTGGGCCAGCGGGGCGTATATGTAGAGTGTCTCGCCGGCAATCTTGTATTGCTTGTTGGCAGGCTGCGAGGCGAGGGTGCGCATGTTGTGCAGGCGGTCGGCAATCTTGATGAGGATGACGCGTATGTCCTCGCTCATCGTCAGCAGCAGCTTCTTGAAGTTCTCGGCCTGCGCCGATGCCTGTCCGCCGAAGATGCCGCCGCTGATCTTGGTCAGTCCGTCGACAATCTGTGCAATCTTCGCGCCGAACATGTTCTCGATGTCCTCCACGGTGTAGTCGGTATCCTCCACCACGTCGTGGAGCAGCGCCGAACAGATGCTGGTGGAGCCCAGGCCAATCTCGGAGCAGACAATCTGCGCCACGGCGATGGGGTGCATGATATAAGGCTCGCCCGACAGCCGGCGCACGCCCTTGTGGGCCTGGCGGGCAAAGTTGAAGGCTTTAGTAATGAGGTCCACCTTCTTGCGGTGGCGCGATTTCAGGTAGTCACCAATCAGGCGCTCATAGGCCTCGCTAATCATCTTGTCATCGGCAGCTTCACGCTTCATCATTTCATCTTCTGTCATCTTCGTCGTTCCTTTCTTATCACTTTTCACTCATCACTTTTCACTTATCACTCCTATCACTTCACTCTGATGCTCTGGCCGACACGGATGTTGTCGCCCCGCAAACCGTTGAGCTTCTTAATCTTGGCCACGGTGGTATGGTTGCGGCGAGCGATGGCCCCGAGGGTGTCGCCCCGCTTCACGGCCACGTGCACAGCCTTGGCGGTCTGTGTGCGCTTAGTGCGCGAGTTGCGCTTGATAGTGGTCTGCTTGGGGGCAGCAGCCACACGCTCCTCAATCTCCACCTCGTCGCGCTTCATCACCTGCTGTCCCGAGAGGGCATAGATGGAGTCCTCCATGTCGATGAAGCGGGCCACGTCGCCCACGGGCAGTCGCAGAGGCGAAAGCTCGGTAAAGCCCGGCACGACGTCGCGGCGGTAGACGGGATTGAGCGAACGGACCATATCGACGTCGAGGTTGCAGGCCTGTGCCACCTGCTGGAAGGTGATGTTGCGGCTCACCATCACGGTGTCGGTCTTGGCAGGCAGCTTGCTCGTCATGGGGCAGATGCCATGCTCGCAGTAGTAGGTCATGGCATAGTTGGCGGCGATGAAGGCGGGCACGTAGCCACGCGTCTCCTTGGGCAGATAGGGGTAGATGGCCCAGTAGTCGCGGTTGCCGCCAGAACGGCGAATGGCCCTGTTGATGTTCTCCGGCCCGCAGTTATAGGCGGCGATGACCAGGTTCCAGTCGCCGAAGATGTTATAGAGGTCGCGCAGGTAGCGTGCCGCCGCCATCGACGACTTCACGGGGTCGCGGCGGTCGTCCCTGAGCGAGGTCACCTCCAGGCCGTAAGCCTTGCCCGTGGCGAGCATGAACTGCCACAGCCCGGTGGCCCCAACACGCGAGACGGCCGTGGGGTTAAGTGCCGACTCGATGATGGGCAGGTACTTCAGCTCTAAGGGCAATTGGTAGGTGTCGAGCGCCTGCTCGAAGATGGGCATATAGAAATTGGCGGCACCCAGCATGTAGCTCACCTGCCGGCGCAGCCGCACCATGTAGCGGTCGATGCACGAGCGCACCACCTCGTTATAGGGCATCTCCATCACCGTGGGCATGCGGCGCAGGCGGTCAACGTACACCTCGCGGTCGAACTGCGGGTTCTCGCTGAGCATGGTGCAGCCATTGTCGGTGGAGAGATAGGTCTTCGACATATACTGGCTCATCAGACTGTCGAGGTTGGCGTCGGTGAGCGCCTCGGGGAAGTCGAACTCCTCCTTGCGGCCCTCCTCGTCAATCACCTCAATCTCGTCCTCCTCATCTTCCAGGTCAGTCACTTCAATTTGTGCCATTAGCCCCATGGGCAGCATGGCCATCATCATTAATATCGTTTTCTTCATCATCATCCGTAGGTTTTATGTGTGTTCAGAATTCTATACAGCAGTTCACGCCCAGCGACGTGGCCAGCAGCGGATTCATCGATGCCCTTCCGTTGCCGATGACGGCGGGCCGCACCTTCAGCGAGAGGTCCTTCGAGAGGTCGAAGGCCGAGAGCTCTGCATCCACGTAGGCATCGATGACGGAGACGGCATAGACGCCCACCATGACGAAGAAGCTCAGGTCGCGCCAGCGGCGATAGCGGTCCTTGCGCTTCTTGAAGATGGTCTTGTAGCGGTCCTCGTTGGCCGGTGTAATCTGGCGTCCCAGGTGCAGGAACTTGTTGTAGCTGGCCGTGCCGGGGTCGTTGTCCATGATGTCGAGATAGGCCTGCGCATAGTCCTTGTACATCATGTTGTTCCAGCGCATGGCGTAGATGCAGCCCACGAAGCCTCCATAGACGAGCGGCAGCTTCCAGTACTTGCGGTTGTAAATCTGTCCACCGCCGGGAATGACCATGGCGAGCCACAGTGCGCGCTGCGGGTCAGGGCGCCACGTGTCCCAGTCGCGGTCTTTCTTCGGTGCAGGCCCCACAGTTCCCAAGTCAATGGCACTGCCGTTCTTCTGCAGCGAGTCGGCCTGCACGAGTGTGGGCGCGATGGCGTTGAACATCGAGTCGACGGCCATGACGATGGAGTCGTTGACCACGGTCTGCGCGCCAGCGGAGCAGAAGGGCAGAAGGCAGACGGCCCATGACAAGGCCATCGCCCACCATCCGTGCGGAAAACTCCCACTATGCTTCATAGAGCCGCCGTTCATCATTATTCACCCTTTAGGCCGATGGCCGCCATGATTCGCTCCAGGTCCTCCTGGCTGGCGAAGGCGATGGTAATCTTGCCCTTGCCGCCGGCAGCGCTGGTCAGCTGCACCTTGGCCTGCAGGCGGTCGGCCAGTCGCTGACGGGCGTCGACCATGGCCTTCGGCAGCTGCGCCTTAGCCGTAATCTTCTTCTTCGCCGTCTGCACGTCCTCGCCCTGCTTCAGCATCTGCACCATCTCCTCCACCTTGCGCACGCTGTACTGGTTCTTCTGCACGTCGCGGAACAGCTTCAGCTGCAGCGAGGGCGAGTCGAGGGCCAGCAGTGCACGGGCGTGGCCCATGTCAATCTCGTGGTTCTTCAGCGACATCTGTATCTGTGCGGGCAGCTTCAGCAGGCGCATGTAGTTGGTCACGGCGGTGCGGCTCTTCCCCACCCGCTCGCTGATTTTCTCCTGCGTCATGCCCGTTGTCTGTGCCAGGTGCTCGTAGGCCAGGGCAATCTCGATGGCGTTCAGGTCCTCGCGCTGGATGTTCTCCACCAGTGCCAGCTCCATCACGTTCTCGTCCTCCACGGTGCGGATATAGGCAGGAATGGTCTTCAGCCCGGCACGCTGCGATGCCCTCCAGCGTCGCTCGCCGGCGATAATCTGGTAGCGGTCGGGGGCCACCTGTCGCAGCGTGATGGGTGCGATGATGCCCATCGTCTCGATGCTGGCGGCGAGCTCCTGCATGGATGTCTCGTCGAACTCGCGTCGGGGCTGCTCGGGGTTGGGTTCAATCTGGTCAATGGGTATCTCGTTCAGGTTCGACGACCCTTGCGTCGCCACCCCGCTTGTGTCAATGAGTGCATCGAGTCCGCGTCCGATGCCTATGTCGTCCAGGCCACGGCCCAGGACGCTTTTGTCGTATTTTTTCTTTACAGCCATTTTTGTTTAGTGTTTAGAGTTAAGAGTTGAGAGACCCTCAACCCTCATCCCTTCGCAATAATCTCCTTTGCCAGTGCCAGGTGGTTCTTCGAGCCAGTGGAGTCGGCGTCGTAGAGGATGACGGGCAGGCCGTGGGAGGGACTCTCCGAGAGCTTCACGTTGCGCTGGATGACGGTCTTGAACACCAGCTCCTGGAAGTGGCGCTTCACCTGGTCGTAGATCTGGTTGGCCAGACGCAGGCGCGAGTCGTACATCGTCAGCAGGAAGCCCTCGATCTCCAGCTTCGGGTTCAGCTTCGACTTGATAATCTTGATGGTGTTGAGCAGCTTCGAGATGCCTTCCAGGGCGAAGTACTCGCACTGCACGGGGATGATGACCGAGTCGGCTGCCGTCAGGGCGTTCACGGTGATGAGGCCCAGCGAGGGCGAGCAGTCGATGAGGATGTAATCGTATTCGTCGCGGATGGGTGCGAGCAGGTTCTTGATGACGCGCTCGCGGTTCTCCAGGTTCAGCATTTCAATCTCGGCACCCACCAGGTCGATGTGGCTGGGAATGATGTCCAGGCCCTCGATGTCGGTGGTGTAGATGGCCTCGCGCACGTCGGTCTTGTCGATGATGCATTCATAGAGCGAGCAGTCCACCTGCTTGATGTCCACGCCCAGGCCGCTCGAGGCGTTGGCCTGCGGGTCGGCATCCACCACCAGCACGGTCTTCTCCAGCGTGGCCAGCGAGGCGGCCAAGTTGATGGTCGTCGTGGTCTTGCCCACGCCGCCCTTCTGATTAGCTAATGCAATGATTTTTCCCATTTCAATCTTTTTTCCTTTTAGAATTGAACTGCAAAGATACACATTTTCCGCGAAACGCCGCATTAATTTTTCATAAAATATTATAAGTTCACGCAAAAAGCAATATAAGTCATCGCAAGTCTTCGTCGCACTTGTTGCAACAGGCCGTCGTCATTCGAGCGAAAAATGTCAAAATTTTTACAAGCATTTGGCACCCGAAAAAAGTAAAAAGTTTTTACAAAAAAAATTTTCATTCTGGAGTGAAAAGTTGCACATTTTCGCCCGTTTGTGCAGGGTTCTGCGATGGCGGAAAAGTGCTTTTGGGGCAAAATCCTGCACACCAATAGCCGTTTTGTGCAAGAACTTTGCCGTTTTTTGCCACTTTTTTCGTTTACGAAAGCACGCCGCAGATGAAAAAGTCAACGACTTTTGAAAATTTGGCGTTGACTTTTTTGCAGCGTCCAGCCGATTTTTGGGCCAAAAAGCACACAACATCCTATAAAACAGATACTTAGCAAAACTGCTCAAATTTCGCTTATTTTCAGCCAAAAGTTTTCTCGCGCAGAATTTTTGAGTATTTGAGGCCCTTAATCGACATTGTGCATAAAATTTCTGTCAAAATTTTTCATTGATTTGCAGGGGGGTAAAATGATGGGCGTTTCGTGAGGGGAAAACCAAATATTTGGTGTTTTTCTTTGTCGTTTGTCAGAAAAGTTGTAACTTTGCCGCCAACAGCCACACGCTCGACTCATGGACGGTGGAACAACTGAGATAAATCATTAAAACCCTTACTTAAAACGCATTGATTATGAAAAAGATTAGCTTCAAAGTAGCAGCAATCCTGCTCGCAGGCACCTTCGTGTGCAGCTCGTGCATCGGTTCGTTCGGACTGTTCAACAAATACGAGAAATGGCAGTGCAGCATGACCAGCAACAAGTACGTGAACGGCATCGTGGGCCTCATCCTGCAGCCTATCGTGGGCGGCATCTGCTTCATCGTTGACGCTGTCGTGCTGAACACCATCGAGTTCTGGACCGGCGACAACCCCGTGACGGCCAGCACCACGCAGATTCAGGGACAGGAGGGCCGCTACTACGCCGTGAAGACCACCAAGAAGGGCTACGAAATCAAGGCTCCCACCGGCGAGGTGACCCTGCTGCTGCACGACAAGAAGAACAACTCGTGGTCGGTGGTGCAGAACGGACAGACGCGCGAAATCTTCCGCTACAATGCCGACGGCACCATCCAGGCTACGCTGAACGACGGCAAGACCATCACCGTGAGCAACGACGAGGCCGGCCTGCAGCAGGTGCGCCAGGCTGTTGACGCCAACTTCTATGCCCTGCGATAAAGGAATGCCGCTCATCCTTATCTCCAACGACGACGGCTACCAGGCGAAAGGCCTGCGTAGCCTCGTTGACATGGTGCGCCATCTGGGCGATGTCGTCGTATGTGCCCCCGACGGACCGCGGTCGGGCTATGCCTGCGCCTTCTCGGCCACCACGCCGCTGACGCTCACCCAGCGCCACAGCGAGGAGGGCGTGGAGGTGTGGTCGTGCAACGGCACACCCGTGGACTGCGTGAAGATGGCCCTCGACAACCTGCTGCCGCGGCGACCCGACGTCATCCTCGGCGGCATCAACCACGGCGACAACGCCTCGGTGAACGCCCACTACAGCGGAACTATGGGCGTGGTCATCGAGGGCTGCATGAAGTACATCCCCTCCGTGGCCTACTCCCTCTGCGACTACCACGAGGATGCCGACTTCGAGCCGCTGCGACCCTACGTCGACCGCTTCACCCGTCAGGTGCTGCAGCAGGGCCTGCCACAGGGCGTATGCCTGAACGTAAACTTCCCGGTTCTGGGGGAGAAAGACTACCATGGGGTGCGCGTCTGCCGCATGTCGCCCGGAACGTGGTACAACGAGACCACGCGCTGCGAGCACCCTCGCGGTGGCCACTACTACTGGATGGTGGGCAGCTTCCGCAACGATGCTCCAGAAGCCACCGACACCGACCGCTGGGCGCTGGACCACGGCTACGTGGCCATCACCCCGACGCGAATCGACGTCACCGCCACCGAGCACCTGCAACAGATAATGGAAAGATTCCAGACACCTATATGAACCCATTAGCCACACCGATGACAAAGGCAGTCGCAAGACGCTGGCTGCTCGCACTCATGGCACTGCCCATGATGCTGGCGAGCTGTAGTCTCATCGAAGGGGACTACCCACTCGACGAAAGTGCCTCTTCCGACAGCATCAGCACCGAGGCGGCCGCCATCGCCTACGCCACCGACACCCGGCACAAGCACTATGGTCGCGTGGTGAAGTACACGGGGGGCGTGTGCTACTACTTCTTCTATCTGCGCCACTCGAACAACGTGGCCGTCATCCACGACACCATGGAGTTCGGCATCGTGCGCAACAATATCTACCGATTTAAGATAGAGGCAGCAACAGGCCCCGGCACCCCCGACGCTGACCCACGGCACCCCGAGGAGCTGAAGGCGAGCGTCTACGTGAAGAAGTGGATTCTCGTCAACCATCCCCTCATCTACGTATAGCCAAGAGAAGCCGTCATGAAGTACTACCTCATAGCAGGCGAGGCCAGCGGCGACCTGCATGCCTCGCACCTGATGCTGGCCCTGCGGAAACACGACCCCGAGGCACAGTTCCGCTTCTATGGTGGCGACCAGATGGCGGCCGCTGGCGGCACACTCGTGAAGCACTACCGCGAACTGGCCTACATGGGCTTCGTGCCCGTGCTGCTCCATCTGCCCACCATCCTGAGGAACATGAGGCAGGCCAAGCAGGACATACGCGACTGGCAGCCCGATGCCGTCATCCTCGTCGACTATCCCGGCTTCAACCTCAGCATCGCCAAGTATGCGAAGAAGCTGCAAACCTCAAACCTCAAATCCCCCCAAGTCTACTACTACATCGCCCCGAAGATATGGGCCTGGAAGGAGTATCGCATCAAGAACATCAAGCGCGACGTCGACGAGCTGTTCTCCATCCTCCCCTTCGAAGTGGAGTTCTTCGAGCAGAAGCATCACTACCCCATCCACTACGTAGGCAATCCCACACAGGCGGAGGTTGCCCAGTTCAAGAAGGACTGCAATGAGGATTTCCAGCAGTTCTGCCATCGCAAAGGTCTCAATCCCAAGAAGAAAATCATAGCCCTGCTGGCAGGCAGTCGCCGACAGGAGATTAAAGACAACCTACCCGCCATGATGCGGGTGGCCAGACAGTTCCCCGACTACCAGATTGCACTGGCTGGAGCACCGGCCATCGACGACCAGTTCTACGCCTCCTTCCTGCTGAAGAACGACGAGACGCTCTCGCAGGTACGGCTGGTGAAGAACGACACTTATGCACTGCTCTCACATGCCCACGCCGCCCTGGTGACCAGCGGCACCGCCACACTGGAGACAGCCCTCTTCGGCGTGCCGCAGGTGGTATGCTACGAGACGCCGCTGCCCCGTCTCATGGGGTGGCTGCGGAAAAAAATCCTCAAGGTGAAGTACATCTCGCTGGTGAACCTCATCGCCGACCGCGAGGTAGTGCGCGAGCTGGTGGCCGACACATTCACCGAGGAGAACATCGCCGACGGACTCTCTGTGCTGCTGCCCCCCGACAGCCCGCAGCGCCGGCAGATGCTGCAGGGCTACGACGAGGTGCGCCGCCGACTGGGCAACGAAGTGGCCCCCGACAACGCCGCCCGCATCATGGTTGGGATGCTAAGCCACAAATAAGCAAAAAAATGGCAATTTTGGGTATGTCAATTTGGCTAATTGTCCAAATTGACACACCTTTTGGCTTGGTTTTCTGCGTCTTTTTTCCGACCTTTGCACCAAATAACAAAAAAACGCATCCATTAACACGAATTAACGCACATAATTCATTAGAAAAGAATACTATTCGCTATTTTTGTAGATTCAAAAATATTGGTGTCCGCTAAAACTTGAGCTCTCGTGTGCGCGTGTATGTGTGCATGAGAGGTCGAAAAATTCAGGGCTGATTCCTTTGAGGATTCAGCCCTTT
>CACYME010000032.1 GCA_902775475.1 uncultured Prevotellaceae bacterium | reverse complement strand
CATCAAAATGCAAGTAAGAATATAACATCAGAACATATAAAGTAACGAAAATGAAAACAACAAAGAATTGCGTTCAAATTCCTATAGGCAAGCCCCGCCGCATCGAAACGACGTGACGGGACTGAACTGTAAGAATAGAGATATACAACTACAGTAATCTTTATAAGAGATCCATTCTTTTTATGGCAGCAACTTCTGAAACAATAATATTTGCCTCTTGCCGAGATTCGTAATCTTTATCTGAACTCTATACGGACGTGGTACACGAAAGAAGCCTCGTTATTATCTGTACAATATTCGTAAATCCTGAGTCCTCGATTATTCAATCATACTTTCGGCTGATTCGACATTCTCCAAAGGAATGGCAGTATCTTTACGATTGGCAGAATATTGATGTCCTCGCAATCTACATTTAGTGAAATCCCTTCCCTTTTTGGTGTTCATACATCCATTTACCACCCTTGTCTATGTTTTCTATCACAAACTGCACAATTGCTCCTGTTGGAATGTCCTTTGGTAATCTCTTTATGAGTAATGCTACAAGCTGACCTTTATTGGTGAATCCTGTCTTTTCCTCTTCGGCAACAACTTTTCCTTTGTAAAACGCTGTTCCTCGTAGTAGATTGTTTTTGGATATTCGATCCGTTATTAATTTCTTTTCTTCCCGGCGCAACTCTTCCTTTCCTGGATTATCAGTGAAGAATATAAACTCAACAACCTTGTCATTCAATTCCCAAGCTGGACTAAAATCCTTTTTCACATATGTTTGAGTGACACGATGAGCAGAACCATGATTCATTGCGAAAGCAACTGCTTGCCAATCCAACCCAAGTTCGTTGAATGCGATAGTAGCCCAGGTGTGACGAAAAGTTAGAATGCTAAAGTCTTCCTCCTTGCTTAGTCCCATTATTTTCTGACAGATTTGCCTGATACCGCTATTTACATTAGAGCTGAAACTTTCTTCAGTAGTGTACATTTCATGAAAACAAAACAAGGGACCTTTATTTTGCGAGGAACGGTACTTCTTGAACAATGGCTTAATAATATCCGGTACGCGCATCTCCATATAGGCACTGTCTTTTCTGCAATGTTTCGTCTTTGCCCTGTTATAATGTATAATTCCATCATGGTAATCTTCTTTCTTCAGTGCATAAAGATCTGCACAATACATTCCACCGAGGCAAAAAGCCATTTTTGCTACATCGCGACCAAACTCCATTAGGGACATAGCAAAGGGCTTTGTAGGTATTGGGCAAGAGAAAAATGTACGTATAGCATTAGGACTTTTTGCTTGCTTTGCAGTGCCGTCCGATTGTGGAATAGTTATTCTTTCCCATGGATTGTACTTTATCCTTACGATTCCTTGTTCTGGAACATTCAGCTCTTTCATAGCATTTCGCCATATATGACGTATGCATACGGGGTACATCTCCTTCGCTCTCTTTTTCCCATCTTTCACCATCGAGTTTATCCATGCATTAAGGCTACTTTCTGTCAGAGACTGAAACATTAGTTCACAGGTTCCCATATATTTTTCAAGATGCTTTAGGGCAAGGGTGTAGTTCTTGGCTGTTCTTGGCTTATCTATCTTTCCAATGAAATTACTTGCATAATTACTGAAAGAAACTTGAGAATCATCATTTGTAACATACTCAACAATGTCATTTAGGTTCCATGCAGAATAATCTACATGATTGAGTTTCTCCATCCATTGGAGAATTAGCGAACTGCAGAAACTTAGAACATAGGAATCTGTAATCTCGGATTTTGACTTGACATTTTGGGATGAGACGACCTTTGAGGTCTTCCAAAAATGACACCGACCATCAAACGTGAATCGGATGTACACTGCCCAGAAACCATCTTTTCGAGGTTTTTGAACTACGGGTTTCATTGATACTGTTTTCATAATTATAATTTTTATAAGAAACTACTCTTATATACTCTTATAATGTAAAACAGTTGCTCTTAAAAAAGATATCCCGTTTGCTATTTTTTTGCGATTGGCACACGGAATAGCGGCTATTTTTATAGGCTTATTATAGAAAAAACGAGAGGTTAAAGTATTGATGTAGCACTTTAACCTCTCGTAATTAATTATTTGATTTTCAATAAATTAAATATCACTCATCGACGGCTGCCTGCGCGGCGGCGAGGCGGGCGATGGGCACGCGGAAGGGCGAGCAGCTGGCGTAGTTCATGCCAATCTTGGCGCAGAACTTCACGCTGCTGGGCTCGCCACCGTGCTCGCCGCAGATGCCGCAGCGGAGGTCGGGACGCACCTCGCGGCCGCTCTTCACGGCATACTTGATGAGCTTGCCCACACCCTTCTGGTCGAGCACCTGGAAGGGATCGACCTTAAGGATCTTCTTGTCGAGATAGACGGGCAGGAACGAGGCGATGTCGTCGCGGCTGTAGCCGAAGGTCATCTGCGTGAGGTCGTTGGTACCGAATGAGAAGTACTGTGCCTCGGTGGCGATGCGGTCGGCGGTCAGCGCGGCACGCGGAATCTCAATCATCGTTCCGATCTCGAACTCCACCTCCACGCCTTCTGCTGCGAAGACTTCCTTGGCAGTGCTCTGTATGACTTCCTTCTGCTGCTTCAGCTCGTAGAGCGTACCAATGAGGGGCACCATGATCTCTGGCATGGGGTGCTTGCCTTCCTTCTTCAGCTCGCAGGCTGCACCGAGGATGGCACGGGTCTGCATAGCGGTAATCTCGGGGAAGGTGATGCCCAGACGGCAACCACGGTGACCCAGCATCGGGTTGTTCTCGGCCAGCGAGTCTACGCGGCGCTTAATCTCGTCGAGGCTGACGCCCATCTCCTTGGCCATAGTCTCCTGACCGGCCAGATCGTGGGGAACAAACTCGTGGAGAGGAGGATCGAGCAGACGGATGTTCACGGGCAGACCGTCCATAGCCTCGAGGATGCCCTTGAAGTCGGCCTTCTGATAGGGAAGCAGCTTGGCCAGAGCCTTCTCGCGACCGCTGACGCTGTCGGCCAGAATCATTTCGCGCATGGCGATGATCTTCTTGTCCTCGAAGAACATGTGCTCGGTACGTGTCAGACCGATACCCTTGGCACCGAAGTTGCGAGCCACCTGTGCATCGTGGGGCGTATCAGCATTGGTGCGCACCTGCAGCTTGGTGTACTTGTCGCAGAGGTCCATCAGCTCCTTGAAGTCGCCACTGAGCTCAGCAGCCTTTGTGGGCACCTCGCCAGCGTAGACCTGTCCGGTGGTACCGTTCAGCGAGATATAGTCGCCTTCCTTATAGACAACGCCGTCGATTTCCACGGTCTTGTCCTTGTAGCTGACGTTCAGCGAGCCAACGCCCGAGACGCAGCACTTACCCATACCACGAGCCACCACAGCAGCGTGCGAGGTCATACCACCACGAGCGGTGAGGATACCCTCGGCAGCCGACATACCGGCGAGGTCTTCAGGCGAGGTCTCGATGCGGACGAGCACCACCTTGTGACCATCGGCATGCCAGGCCTGAGCGTCGTCAGCGTGGAACACAATCTGTCCGCAGGCAGCACCGGGGCTGGCGGGCAGACCCTGTGCGATGACCTTGGCGGTGGTCAGGGCCTTCTTGTCGAACACGGGGTGCAGCAGCTCGTCGAGCTTCTGGGGCTCGCAGCGCATGATGGCGGTCTTCTCGTCGATCTTGCCCTCGTGCAGCAGGTCCATGGCAATCTTCACCATGGCAGCACCGGTGCGCTTACCGTTACGAGTCTGCAGGAACCACAGCTTGCCCTCCTGAACGGTGAACTCCATGTCCTGCATGTCGCGGTAGTGGTTCTCCAGGTTCTTCTGAATCTGGTTCAGCTGAGCATATACCTCAGGCATAGCCTCCTCCATTGAGGGATACTTGCTGAAGCGCTCTTCCTCGCTGATGCCGGCGCGGTCGGCCCAGCGCTTGCTGCCAATCTTGGTGATCTGCTGCGGCGTGCGGATACCAGCTACGACGTCCTCACCCTGTGCGTTCACCAGGTACTCGCCGTTGAAGAGGGGCTCGCCGTTGGCAGCGTCGCGGCTGAAGCAGACGCCCGTTGCCGATGTGTCGCCCATGTTGCCGAACACCATGGCCATCACGCTGACGGCCGTTCCCCACTCGTCGGGAATGCCTTCCATCTTGCGATAGAGGATGGCGCGCTCGTTCATCCATGAGCGGAACACTGCGCAGATGGCGCCCCAGAGCTGCTCGATAGGATCGTCGGGGAAGTCCTTGCCCGTGCGCTCCTTGATGGCCTGCTTGAAGAGCTTCACCAGCTTCTTCAGCTCGTCTACGTTCAGGTCCTTGTCGAGCTTCACGCCACGTTCTTCCTTCACCTTCTCAATGATTTCCTCAAACGGGTCGATGTCGGTCTTGTTCACGGGTTTCATCTCGAGCACCACGTCGCCGTACATCTGCACGAAGCGGCGGTAGCTGTCGTAGACGAAGTGGGGGTTCTGGGTCTTCTTCACCATGCCCTCGGCCACCTCGTCGTTCAGACCAAGGTTGAGGATGGTGTCCATCATGCCAGGCATGGAGGCGCGAGCGCCGGAGCGGACGCTGACGAGCAGCGGGTTCTCCTTGTCGCCGAACTTCGAGTTCATCAGCACCTCAATGTGCTTCACGGCTGCCGTCACGTCGTCGTTGAGCAGCTCCATGATTTTCTGCTGACCCACCTGATAGTACTCGTTGCAGCAGTCAGTGGTGATGGTGAAACCAGGAGGAACGGGCACGCCGAGCAGGTTCATCTCAGCCAGGTTGGCACCCTTGCCACCGAGTTCCTCACGCATTTTTGCATTACCTTCGGCCTTACCGTTGCCGAAGAGGTAAACTCTTTTTTGACTCATTAGTTTTTAATTATTACGATTAAGGATTATATTAAGATTTTATTTCTAATTGTGCAAAGTTACACGATTTTTGGCACATCACCAAAGAAAATGGGAAAAAATTGCAAACTCAGCCTTACAATTATCTATTTTTAACCACACAGCGCTCCTTTGCGAAGGTAAAACAAAGGCAATAACACAGAAGTTGACCCAGGTCACCTCTGCAGGCAGAGCGGTCAGCGACAAGCCTATATACTCCCCTCGCAAGAATGGGACAGGGCTGGGATTTATTCTCTCAGATATCAAAAGCTTTCACAAAAAAATACGGAAGAAAACTCGTCGATTTGCAGAATTTTTGCATTTCGGCGAGTTTTCTTTCAAAATGAACGAAGTTAGATGGTGTTATCTCTGATACAATTATTTTCAGCCAAAAAGAAAGGTGGAAGAGAATGGGGCGTATTATATGCTCTCTTTCAGAATCTGAATCACTTCGTCGCGTGTCAGCTTGTGATAACCGGCATCGAAGATGATGGTGCTGTCGGCAATGGCCTCGATGTTGTCATTGGTCACACCCAGTTCGGCAGCGTGCATCACAACACCGATTTCCTTCATCCATGCTTCCAATGCATCGATGCCCTCAGCGGCCAGTTGCTCGTCAGACTTATTCTCGGCAGCAATGCCCCATACGTTCTGGGCAAAGCGGGCGAACTTCTTCACGCCAAACTGCGACACAAACTTATAATAAGGTATAGAGACGGCAGCAAGCGTCATGCCGTGGGTGGCATCGGTATGTGCACCGATGGCCTGACCAATCATGTGCACCATCCAGTCCTGCTTCTTTCCGCACTTGATGAGCGTGTTCAGTGCCCACGTGGCCGTCCACATGATGTTCGAGCGGGCCTCGTAGTCCTTCGGGTTCTTCACGGCGATGCGGCTTGAGTGGATGAGCGAGCGCATCAGCCCCTCGGCCAGGTAGTCGCTGGTGTTGTCGTCGTCGCCCGAGAAGTACTGCTCCATGATGTGGCTCATGATGTCGAAGAAGCCTGCCACCATCTGATACTGCGGCACGGTGAAGGTGAATGTGGGGTTCAGCACGGTGAACTTCGGGTAGGCATACGAGCCGAAGACCTTGCCAATCTTCATGCCGATGGAGCGGTTGGTGATGACCGAGCCGCCGTTCATCTCCGAGCCTGTGCCCACCATTGTCAGCACGGCACCCACGGGAATCACGCGGCACGTGGCCTCCTGCTGCTCCATGTAGTACTTCTGCCACGGGTCCTCGTCGCACCAGGCCGAGCAACTCACGCCCTTGGCATAGTCGATGGTGGAGCCGCCCCCCACGGCGAGTATCAAATCCACATTGTTCTCTCGCGCCATCTTGGCTCCCTCGTAGAGTTTCTCCACCGTCGGGTTGGGCATCACGCCGCTGTCCTCCACGATGGTCTTGCCAGCCTCTTTCAGCGCACTGACCACGGCGTCGTAGATGCCGTTGCGCTTGATGCTGCCGCCGCCATAGCAGAGTTGCACGGTGGGGCCGTACTGCTTCAGTTCATCACTCAGGAACTTCAGCGCATCCTCGCCGAAGTACAGTTTAGTCGGGTTCTGATAAGAAAAGTTTCCTTGCATAGTTCTGTTTGTTGTTTGATTGAAACCTGAATAAAAGCTATTTGTCTTGTCTTGGACGCTTCTATATAACTAATGTTATTTTGGCGTTTGCGTAGAGACGTCACATTGTGGCGTCACTACTGACGGCTGCAAAATTACGAAAAAAATTCGCAATTACCATGCGAATCAATGCAGAAACCGTAATCTTGGTAGAAAAACCAGGATTCTGTATAAGTACAGTATAGGCTCACATAGACCTTTCCGCTGGAGGCAGCCGCAGCGATGGCCTCGGCATTGCTGCTGTTGTCGGCCAATGCGAGTTCGTTCTTCGTCAGCTTCGCATACAGGCTGAACGAGCCGTCGGTGCCGAAGGGGATGATGGTGGGGCCGACGGTGCGCTGATCATCGGTGAACCAACCGTCGAAGGTGTAGCCGGCAGATGTTTCGGGTGCGGAGAGGACGATGGCAGCGTGGCAGCCCCGGTTGTCGGCGTTATGGGCATCGAGCAACATGCCGTTGGCGAGGGTGAAGGGCCCTGTATGCCGGGAACAGTTGCACGAAGTTCTCGTTGTACGCCTGCGGCTTGTAGAACTACTTCAGCAGCCATCCGTACAGATTTGTCAGGATGAACGCCAGGTTGGCCGTGAACAGAAGCAGGTAGGTGGTGGATGTGCTGGTTGCTATGGTTGCCATCGTCTTAACTGGTTAGGCTGAAACGCCATTCGGCTGCAAATATACACATTATTTGGCAAAATCCCACAACAAAAGCCCCACCTTTTTATATATTAGGCAAAAAAACAGTCATCAAAGGCATTTTCGATGGGCACATTTATCGTTGGTATATCGCCTATATACCGATGGTATATCGCCCATATACCAATTATCGGCCTCACGCCACGAAGAAAAACTATTGCTTCCTGCTCAGATACTGGCTTGGTGCCTCTCCGAAATGTTTTTTGAACATTCGGGTGAAGTGCTGTGGGTATTCGAATCCCAGCTGCTCGGCCGTGTGTGGGCGTCGGCCTGCCAGCCCCCCTACGGCCCCCGAGGGGGCTTCTATAGTTTTGTGGGACCGTGAGTCAAGTGCTGGGTCTATAAAATCAGGGACGCACCGTCGTGATGCGTCCCTGATTTCGTTTTTACTTCACTACCACTTTGCGGCCGTACCTGATGTAGATGCCCTTCGTGGTGGGCTGCTTGTCGAGGCGCTTGCCGTCGAGCGTGTGCCAGATGGAATGTGAAGAGGGAAGAGGGAAGAGGGAAGAATCTGCCTCGGCGGCGATGATGCCGTTGGTGTCGCTGCCCTCGCCGAAGTTGAGGACGAAGGCGCGCACTCCTCCTGCCGGTTCACCTGCGACGAGGCCGCTCTTCAGCGTGAAGTAGGCACGGCAGGCATTGACGTTGAAGTTCGCGTTCAGCGGGTAGTAGAGGGTGTTGCCGGCGCCGAGGTAGAGGTTGGTCTTCTCCTCGGTGTAGATGTTGACGGGCGAGTAGGTGCCAACGAAATCGACATAGCTGGATGATGCGGTCTCAGTGGCGGCGGCAGTGCTGCTGATGGTGACACCGTTGAACACGGGGTTCACGATGTTGCTGCCCTCGGTCCACCGCACGATGTAGGGCACGCCAGCCTCAATGCTCTCTGCCTTTTCGAAGGTGAGGGTGAGCTCGCCAGCATTGAAGTAGCTGGCCGAGAGCGTCATCAGCTCTGCCCCGGCAAAGGCTTCGTCGGCTGCTAAGTCAAAGTCAAACGGCAGGCAGAGCGTGTTCCAGTTGACATCCTTATAGAGCGTGCGCCCGGCGAGGGTGACGTTGCACGTCTTATCGGCATTGTCCGTGATGACCTGGGTGTTGTCGGCGTTGTCAGCCAGACCGATGCTCTCGGCGTTGGCGGTGGTGAAGGTGGCGACGCTGCTCCAGTCGCTGGTCTTGTCGTCGTAGACGGCCTGCACCTCCACTTCGTATTCGGTGTCAGGCTTTAGTCCGGTGATGGTGAAGGGGCTTGCTGTGGTCTCGACCACGGTTCCTGCGTAGATGCCAAAGTCGTCAAGAACGAGGATGAACTGGTCGGTGCAGTTGAAGTGGCGGATGGCGATGTAGCCCTTCCCGCTGTAGCTGCTCAGGTCGGCGGTGTGCTCCTTGTATCCATAGGTGGTCTCGGTCTCGGGCAGCAGCGTTATCAGCCCCTCCTTAGGATTGCCGCTATCGTCAACAAACTCTCCTGTGGTGGACAGGTAGATGGCAAAATGCTCTTGGCAGTCGTAGTTATCACTTGCCCCGATCCACACTCTGAGTGTGCCGCCAAGGTCGAGCTGTTTTGTGACGAGCCAGTTGTCGGGTGTCAATGCTTTATCGTTATAGCTTGCTGAAGCGAGGCAAGTTTTGGCGCTGTGGTAAAGAGGTTTGTCTTCATCATCGTAGTCATACCAGTCATAGCCGTCTCCATCGGCGTCAATCGTGGTCCATCCTTCGGGCAGGCCCTGTTCAAAGTCGGTGAAATAGGAGACGCCGGCCTTACGGTAGCGCACCTTGTAGGAGCACCCCTCTGAGCCTTCCCAACTGAGTGTGGCGGCATTGGGAGTGATGTCAGTGGCTTTGACGTCGCTGACGAGCGTTTATACGGGCAGATAGTAGTTCACGCCAGCGATGGTCTGCAGAGCGTATGGCCTGTCGCCAGCATCCGAGGCGTATGCCTGCGTTCCCTGGACAGCGCCCAGCGTACTTATGTAGTAACCGCCATTGATGGTGATGTTTGCAGTACTGTTGTTGCGTCCGCGTGAGAAGGTGGCACAACCGCTTTTTCTGATGGTCAGGCTGGTCGGGGCGAAGAGGCAGTTGGAGAATTTGACAGCAGCGCTGTTGTCGCTCTCTGTCCAACCCACGAAGCCGGCGCAGTTGTTGGTCTTGCTGCCCAGCATCTTGCCATCGAAAACGCAGCCGGTGATGGTGAGGGCGCCGCTGGTGTTGTTGGCCACGAAGCCGGCGTGGGTGCCGTTGCCATTGAGGCTGCTGCTGAGGATGGTGTTGACGCGGCAGTTGGTGATGGTGGCGCCGTTGGCGGCGTTGGCAATGAGGCCGGCAGCAAACTTCTTTGAGGTCGTGATGGTGCCGTCGACCTTGAGGTCGTGAATGACGGCGCCTTCGACGAAGCGGAAGGGCGCAGCGTACTCCTCGCCGGTGTCGTAGTTGACGGTCAGCGTCTTGCCTTGGCCGTCGAAGTGGCCACGGAAGCGATGGTCGCTGTTGCCCATCATCGTCGTGACGGCGATGTCGCTGTTGAGCTGATAGTAAGCAGATGGGTAGTTGTCATCGCCGCTGTTGACATGGCTGGCAATGATGTCCCACTTGGTTGCATTGCTGATTTTATAGGGATTGCTTACACTACCGTCGCCTTCGATACCTTCAGCGGTGACGCCGGTGACTTTGATGGTGACATTGGCATCGGGCATGGTCAGGGTGTAGCCGTCGGTGTTGTTGCCCTCGAGAGTGGCGGGGCTGTCAACACTGTAGCTGACATTGGCTTCGTAGTTGTGGGCGAAGGTCAGCTTCGGCTGGTCGCCAACGCCTGCGAAGATGATGTCATTGTATTTCATGCACTGGTTGTCCTTGTAAGTGGTGATGCCCGTGGTGCTGTGGTAGGTGGCATTGCCCGTGGGCACGATGGTGATGCCCGGCGTCTGGATGGCGGTGCCATGGGGCACCTTGCCCTGAGCCTCGCCCATGGTCTGGATGTAGTAGCAGTTGGCCATGGTGATGGTGCCAGCGCCTTTCGCGGGCGAGCGGTAGAAGGTCTTCTCGCTGTCGATAGCCGTCTCGCCATCGGCCGGTGTGGCGGGGGCGTAGATGCTGTTGGTGATGGTCAGCGAGCCATAGCTGGTGTAGCCCACGAAGCCGCCGCAATGGGTGGTCGGGGATTGCAAATCCCCTCCAACAGTGCCGGTGGAGACAATCTTGCCGTCGAACACGCAGGCGTCAATGGTCAGATGGGCGTTGGTCCAGTCGGGCTTTATGCTGACGATGCCGCCATGGGTGCCGTCGCCTGAGACGCTGCTCTTGATGACGGTGCTCACACGGCAGCCCTGGATGAGCGAGGTGCCGTAGGCGCGGCCCACGAGACCGCCCACATGTCTTTTACTGGTAGTGATGGTACCGTCGACGTGCAGGTTTTTGATGGTGGCGCTGGTGACGAAGCGGAAGGGGGCGACGGCCACATCGTCATCATCGTTCGTCTTGTTGAACGTCAGGGTGTGTCCGTTGCCGTCGAAGGTGCCCTTGAACGGCTTGGCGTCGTTGCCACTGGTGCCGGTGCCCAGCATGGTCGTGACGGAGATGTCCTCGTCTAAGCGGAAGTACTTGCCGCTGTAGTTCGTGCCTGCGGCCACATCGGTGCCCAGCAGGTCCCACTGGTCTGATGTTGAGATGATGTAAGGGTTCTTCGCAGAACCGTCGCCGCCACCGAAGGCGGAATCGGCCCATACCGTGTGCGGGAACTCATGCGCAGCAGTATTGTCCATTGCTTGACTTTTTCAAATGGACTCATCTTTTTTTGTACTGATATGGCAGTTGAGCCTGTCTGTTCAAAGACACAATTTTTTTTGAAAGAATTTGACAAAATGGCCGTTTTACCCCTCTCAAAACTCGATAATTCTGCGCGAACGAACTTTTTGGCGAAAAAAAGCGAATTTTGAGGGGTTTTGTTAACTGGTTGGAAATCAGGTGCTTGGTCTGATTTTGACGAAAAATGGCGTTCGGCGATTTTCAAAAGTCAACGCCGCAGAAAAATTTGGCGTTGACTTTTTAATTTTTGGCGTGCTTACAGAAACGCGAAAAGGAGCAAAAAATGAGCAAAAAACGTGCACAAAACCATGGTTTGTGTGCAAAAAATCGCCTTCTTGCCATCTTTTTTTTCATCTGTCGATGCTTCGTCAAGGCCCGAAAAGGGTCATTTTTCGCCAAAAATTGCGTCGTCGCTGTGACCTGATTTTTTTGTGAAAGATTTTGACAGTTTTCTCCCCTCAGCCGACAAAAAGGTTCGTGATGTTGAGTGAGAAAAACGCGGAAAAAGTGCGGAAAGTCGGGAGAAATCGTTAACTTTGCAGCCACAAGTAGAGACGCCACAATGTGACGTCTCTACGCAAACGCATAATAACTATAATCACGGAACAAGCCCCCAGAGGCCGTGATGCCGTCAGGGCAAATGGGGGCAGACGAAGCAATTTTGACAACGAAGACATGAACAAGACGATGAGAAGAAAGAAAATGGCGGCGGCGCTGGGCCTGATGATGGCTCTGGCACCGTGCTCGCTGGTGGCAGGAAGATATACCCGGCTGGTGCATCCGTTCATCGGAACGGGTGGCCACGGCCATGTGTTCATTGGGGCCAACGTGCCGTTCGGACTGGTGCAGCTGGGGCCCACGCAGCATACGCATGGGTGGGACTGGTGCTCGGGCTACCACTACAGCGACTCTGTGCTCGTGGGGTTCAGCCATCTGCACCTCAGCGGAACGGGCATCGGCGACCTGGGCGACATCTGCGTGCTGCCCGTGGTGCAGCCCAGCCAGGCAGAGGCCAGGTTCAGCCATGCCGACGAGGAGGCTCGCCCGGGCTACTACGCCGTGAGGCTCGAGAGCGGCATCGGCGTGGAGCTGACGGCCACGGTGCGCGCTGGCCTGCATCGCTACACCTGTCCGCCGGGAGCCGACAGCCTCTACCTGCGGCTCGACCTGCAGCGCGGCATCGGCTGGGACCGCTTCACCGGTGGCAAGGCCGTGCGGGAGAACGCCACGACCGTCAGCGGCCATCGCTTCTCGCGCGGATGGGCCAGCGACCAGAAGGTCTTCTATGTGGCCGAGACGTCGAAGCCCATCGGCTCCTTCCGCTGCGAGGGCGACACGCTGGCCGTCATGGCCTTTGCCAACGACGGCAGTCCGCTGCTGCTGCGCGTGGGCATCTCCGCCGTGAGCGAGGCAGGGGCGAAGGCCAACCTGAAGGCCGAGCTCAGCCACTGGGACTTCCAGCGCGTGGCCGACGAGGCCGACGCCAAGTGGGAGGCGGCGCTGGGCAGGGTCACGATAGTCGAGGGCTCCGCCGCATCGGCCAGCCCCCGGCAGGCCTCGGCCCTGAGCATCTTCTACACGGCGCTTTTCCACACGATGACCGCCCCCTCGCTGTTCAGCGACGTGAACGGCGACTATCGCGGCGCCGACGGCGCAGTGCACCACGCCGACCACCCGACCTACACCACGTGGTCGCTCTGGGACACCTATCGGGCCGCCCATCCGCTGATGACGCTCCTGCACCGCGACCGGCAGGCCGACCAGGCCGCCACCCTGCTCGACATCTGGTGCGAGCAGGGCAAGCTGCCCGTATGGCACCTGATGGGCTGCGAGACCAACTGCATGGTGGGCAATCCCGCCATCCCCGTGCTGGCCGACATGGTTCTCAAGGGGCTGACCGACCGCACGGACGAGGCGCTGGAGGCCATGCGTGCCTCGGCCATGCTCGACGAGCGCGGCCTCGGCCTCCTGAAACAGTATGGCTACATCCCCTGCGACCTCTTCGACGAGCAGGAGTCGGTGGGCCGCGGACTGGAGTATGCCCTGGCCGACTGGTGCGTGGCCCGTGTGGCCGAGCGGCTCAAGCGGCCCGAGCTCCAGCAGTACTTCGACCAGCGGGCACAGAGCTATCGCCATTATTTCGATGCCCAGACGGGGTTTATGCGCGGCAAGGACAGCCGGGGACGCTTCCGACAGCCGTTCAACCCCTTCCATTCCGCTCCGAAGAACCGCGACTACACCGAGGGCAACGCCTGGCAGTACACCTGGCTGGTGCCTCACGACGTCGAAGGCCTCGTGGCGCTCTTCGGCTCTGAGCAGCGCTTCGTCGGCAAGCTCGACTCGCTCTTTATCGTGGAGGGCGACCTCGGCGAGGATGCGCCGCCCGACATCTCAGGACTCATCGGCCAGTATGCCCACGGCAACGAACCCAGCCACCATATATTATATATGTATAGCTACGTGGGGCAGCCCTGGAAGGGAGCGCAGCTGCTGCGACGGGTGATGGACGAGCAGTATCGTGACGACCCCGACGGCCTGAGCGGCAACGAGGACGTGGGGCAGATGTCGGCCTGGTATGTGCTCTCGGCTCTCGGCCTCTATCAGGTGGAGCCCGCCGGGGGAAAATACATCATCGGCTCGCCGCTCTTCGACAAGGCGACGCTGCAGGTGGGGCAGGGTAGGGCGTTCACCATCAGGGCACTGAACAACAGCGACACGAACATCTACGTGCAGCGGGCCAGGCTGAACGGTAAACCCTATGGCCGCTCCTACCTGATGTACGACGACATCGTGCGAGGGGGAGAGCTGGAGCTCTTCATGGGACCGTCGCCCTCCACCTTCGGAACTCTCCCCAAGGACCGCCCCCATAGTGGCCGAAAGTGATTTTCTTTTTGCAAACCGAACATGACATTTCGGCCGTCGTTGCACCCGGCAGCGACGGCCGAAACCTTAAATTGCCTAAAATCCGAAAAAATTCTCTTTGCTCGTTTCTCGTTTCTCGTTTTAATTTGCTACCTTTGCGCTCGATAAACAATAAGTGCCCGACAATAAACACTTAACAATAAACAATAAACACTTAACAATTATGGTTAACTACAAAGATTTAGGTCTCGTGAATACCCGCGAGATGTTCAAGAGAGCCATCAGCGGTGGCTATGCCATTCCCGCATTCAACTTCAACACGATGGAGCAGATGCAGGCCATCGTCCAGGCTGCCGTCGAGACGAAGTCGCCCGTCATCATGCAGGTGTCGAAGGGTGCCCGCAACTATGCCAACGCTACCATCCTGCGCTACATGGCCGAGGGTGCTGTGGCTTATGCTAAGGAACTGGGCTGCGCTCATCCCGAAATCGTGCTCCATCTGGACCACGGCGACAGTTTCGAGCTCTGCAAGGACTGCATCGACATGGGCTTCTCGAGCGTGATGTACGACGGTTCGTCGCTGCCCTACGAGGAGAACATCAAGATTTCGCGCCAGGTGGTGGAGTATGCTCACCAGTTCGACGTCACCGTAGAGTGCGAGCTGGGCGTCCTCGCCGGTGTTGAGGACGAGGTGGCCTCAGAGGTGAGCCACTACACCAAGCCCGAGGAGGTCATCGACTTCGCTACCCGTACCGGCTGCGACTCGCTGGCCATCTCCATCGGCACCAGCCACGGCGCTTACAAGTTCAAGCCCGAGCAGTGCACCCGCGACCCGAAGTCCGGCAAGCTCGTGCCCCCGCCACTCGCCTTCGACGTGCTCGCCGAGATTGAGAAGAAGCTCCCCGGATTCCCCATCGTGCTCCACGGCTCCAGCTCAGTGCCCCAGGACGAGGTGGACACCATCAACAAGTACGGTGGCAACCTGCCCGATGCCGTAGGCATTCCCGAAGAGCAGCTGCGCCAGGCCTCGAAGAGCGCCGTCTGCAAGATCAACATCGACAGCGACTCGCGTCTGGCTATGACCGCCGCCGTGCGCAAGTACCTGGCTGAGCATCCCGACCACTTCGATCCTCGCCAGTATCTGAAGCCCGCACGCGAGAACATGAAGAAGATGTACATCCACAAGATTGTGGATGTGCTCGGCTCTGACAACAAGCTGGCTCAGCTCGACTAATCCCCCTGCAATAGCAGAACGAAACAACAACTTAGCGGCCCGCCACCCCTTCGGTGACGGGCCGCTTTTTCTTGATTGTCAAGCGGAGGGCATCATGCCCTGATGAGCGGTGCAAATCAGTTAACCTCCAGGTTGTCGTGCTTTGCCATCCAGATGCTGAATGCGGTGCCTGCTGCGAGCAGGACAATCATTGAAAACGATGTAAACATAACGATGTCTCCTATTCTTTTTAAGGGTGAGTATTTCTTTTTCTCGATGCAAAGTTACTCCAATTGCCGCCATGATGCAACCCATGGCTATGAATTGTTCGGCGGCATTCGCCGCAGTTTTAGTGCATCGCAGCTATCGATGGCTTCGATAAGCAGGGCGTTTTTTGCTAACAAAGTTTTTGCTGTTCCGCCAGAAATGACTACCTTTGCAGTCATCTTATAAACTAATGTCAATATGGAAATAAGACAACTGAAATCCTTCGTCAAGCTGGCAGAGACCCTCAACTTCTCTACCGCTGCAAAGGAACTGTTTATCACTCAGAGCACGCTCTCGCATCAGATTCTGCAATTGGAGAACGAGTTGCAGCAGCCGCTCTTCCTGAGAAACAGCCATGAGGTCTCGCTCACCGAGGCCGGGCAGACGCTGCTGCCGCTGGCCAAGGAGACGCTGCACTCGGCTGACAACTGCCTGCTGAGGCTGGAGGAGCTGAAAAACCTCGAGGGGGGCGAGCTGAACATCGGCGTCACCTTCTCCTTTGCCAGCATCATGGCCGAGACCGTCACGGCGTTCCTACGCCGATACCCTCACGTGAAGGTGAATGTCACGCAGTCGACGATGGCAGAACTCATGACCCAGCTCGAAAACCACGAGCTCGACTTCGTGCTGGCCTTCAAGCCGTCGGTGGCTAATCCGAAGATTGACAGCCAGATTCTCTTTCATCACCGGCTGGCTGCTGTTGTCAGTGAGCGTCATGCCCTGGCAGGCAAGAAGTCCGTCACATTCGAGGAGCTGCAGCGCTACGACCTCGTCATGTCGCGCCGGGGAACACAGGCCCGTAATGTCTTCGATGCTGCCATTGCCGGCTCGGGCTATCAGTATCGCATCAAGGTGGAGATGAATATGGTCTATCTGCTCTTCAAACTGCTGAGAGAGTCGAACTATGTGACCGTATTGAGCGAGAGCACAGTGGCTTACGAACGAGGACTGAGGGCCGTTCCCGTCGTAGATGGCGATGGCAGGGAGAAGCAGATGGAGGGATGTATCCATCTGCTGAAGAATGTCTACATGAAGAAATCCTCGAAGGAGTTCATCCGTATGCTCGGCGAAAGCATCAGCAAGTTTGCCCTCACCGATAGCAAAACTCCTCTTATACATTATTAGTAAATACATTTGTTTTGTAGAATAGTCACTTCGTCCTCGCCCGAAAGGCTAAAAAAACAAAAAGATTTGGTGGTTCGGCATCTTATTAGTAACTTTGCAGGCTGAAACGAATAATTCGCAATGAAGCAAAGACTTTTAGGCAGCCTCTTGGCTGCAACGCTTTCGGTGGCCTCGCTGGCTCAGAGCAGCTCGCAGAGCGGCACCATATCGCCCTACAGCCAGTTTGGCCTGGGTGTGCTCTCCGACCAGTCGCAGGCCGTGGGCCGTGGCATGGGTGGTACGGGCATCGGCCTGCGCGGAGGCACGCTGGTGAACACGCTGAACCCCGCCTCCTATGCTGCGGTGGACTCGCAGTCAATGGTCTTCGACGCCGGGCTTTCGGCGCAACTGACGAATTTCAAGGAGGGTGGCACGAGGGTGAATGCCCGCAGTGCCAACTTCGACTATGCCGTGGCCCTGTTCCGGGTGAAGAAGCATCTGGGCGTCAGCGTGGGCGTGCTGCCCTTCAGCGACATCGGCTACAGCTACTCTACCAGCAGCTATCTGAATAACACCATCGGTAGCATCACTGAGACCTACATGGGCAGCGGCGGCATGCACCAGGCATTCATCGGAGCTGGCTGGAACCTGGTGAAGCCGCTGTCGATAGGCTTCAATCTGGCCTATCTCTGGGGTGACTATGATCGTGGCGTGACGACGACGGCCAACAGCTCGGTGAACTCGCTCTCGAAGACCTACAAGGCCAGCGTGAGCAACTACACCCTGACGCTGGGCCTGCAGTGGCAGCAGAAGCTGAGCCGCACCGACGTGCTGACGCTGGGTGCCACCTTCGGCCTGGGCCACAAGCTGGGGGCTGACCCCACCTGCGACATACTGAACGTGAACACCTCGACGCTGGTGAGCGACACCACAACGTTTACTATCAACAACGGCCTGCAACTGCCTCACAGCTACGGAATTGGACTGAGCTGGACGCACAAGCAGAGCCTGACGCTGGCTGCCGACGTGACGCAGCAGAAGTGGGGTAGTGTGGACTTTGCCGCCTACGACGAGAACAGCAAGCGATATGCCCTGCAGAGCGGACTGCTGAGCGACAGGACTCGCGTGAGCGTAGGAGCCGACTATGCTGCCGACCCCAATCATCCGAGCAATTATCTGAAACGTGTGCACCTGCGTCTTGGCGCTGCCTATGCTACACCTTATTATAAAATAAATGGGCACGACGGTCCGAAGGAGTTGGCACTGACCGCCGGCCTGGGGCTTCCACTGCTGAACAAGTGGGAGAACCGCTCGGTGCTGAACATCAGTGCGCAGTGGGTGCACACGTCGGCTAAGGACCTCATCACAGAGAATGCTTTCCGCATTAACGTGGGACTGACGTTCAACGAGCGCTGGTTCTTCAAGTGGAGAATCGACTAAGAAGTGATGAGTGATAAGTGAGAAGTGATGAGTGAGAAGCTGTTGAAAACGGTCGTGCGCGTGGTGATGCCCGTGGCGTTCATCGCTTGTCAGCTGTCTCTGGCCATTTCCTGTGCTGAGGCTCAGGAACATACGGCTGCTGCAGTGAACCCCGAGGACTCGGTGTCGATGATGACCACCTACGGGGTGAATACGCTCATCAGCGACTCAGGCGTCATTAAGTATCGTATTGTCACGGAGCGGTGGGATGTGAACATGGTGCGCCAGCCGTCGCGCTGGGAGTTCATGAAGGGCATCTTCTTCGAGCAGTTCGACGAACAGTTCCACGTACAGGCGTACATACAGGCTGACACGGCGTGGTATTTTGATAAACAGCGACTTTGGAAACTGCGCGGACGGGTGAATATCCGCAACGTGAAAGGTCTCATCTACACCAGCGAGGAACTATTCTGGGATGGCATGAGGCATGAGTTCTACAGCAACGTCTTTTCACGTGTGGTAACGCCGGAGCGCACCTTAGAGGGCACCTATTTCCGCAGCGACGAGGGCATGGAGCATTATCTGGTGACCAACTCGAAAGGCTCGTTCCTGGCAAACGACATGGACGGGGAAGAGGAAGACGAGACAACGGCAGCGCCGGAGGACTCGACGGCAGAGGAGCTGCAGAGCGTGAGACCCGCTCCAGAGAAACGACGGAAATATTAATTACAAGCAATGAACCGATGACTGCGCTTATCATAGGACTACTCATCACAATGGTATTCTCTGCCTTCTTCTCAGGTATGGAGATTGCCTTCGTGTCGAGCAACCGCTTGTTGGCAGAGGTGGCCCGCGAGAAGAACGGGCCGGCACAGCGGGCCATCGATTTGTTCTACCGCCATCCCAGCAGCTTTGTTTCCACTATGCTGGTAGGCAACAACATTGCGCTGGTCATCTACGGCATTCTCTTTGCTCAGATTTTCGACCAGACGCTCTTCAGGAGCCTTGACGATGCTTCGCGTGTGACAGCCGACACGCTGCTCTCCACGCTGGTGGTGCTCTTCACGGGGGAGTTCCTGCCGAAAACCATCTTCAAGTCTAATCCCAATGGCATGCTCCAGTTCTTCGCCCTGCCTGCATGGCTCTGCTATGTGGTGCTCTGGCCTATTGTCCGTTTCGCCACGATGCTCTCGAAGGGCCTTCTGCGACTGGTGGGCATCAAGATGAGCAATGAGGCTGCCGACAAGGAGTTCACCAAGGTGGACCTCGACTATCTGGTGCAGTCGAGCATCGACAATGCCCGCAACGATGAAGATATTGAGGAGGAGGTGCGCATCTTCCAGAATGCCCTCGACTTCTCTGAGACAAAGGTGCGTGACTGCATGGTGCCGCGAACGGAGATTGACGCTGTGGAGGACACGGCGACGATAGAGGAGCTGAAGCAGCGCTTCGTGGAGAGCGGTCACTCGAAGATTGTGGTCTATCATGACGACATCGACCACATCGTGGGCTATATCCATTCACAGGAGATGTTCCGTAACCCAGCCGACTGGACGAAGCACATCCGCACGGTGACCTTCGTGCCCGAGACGATGCTGGCCAGCAAGATGATGCAGACGCTGCTGCAGCAGAAGAAGTCGATGGGCGTGGTGGTTGACGAGTTCGGTGGCACCAGCGGTCTGATAGCCCTCGAGGACATTGTTGAGGAAATCTTCGGCGACATCGAGGATGAGCACGATTCGGTGAACTATGTGGCCAAGCGTCTCGACAATGGCGAGTACATGCTTTCGGCCCGTCTTGAGATTGAGAAGGTGAACGAACTGTTCGGCCTTGAGCTGCCCGAAAGTGATGAATACATGACGGTGGGCGGCTTCATCTTGCATGAATATCAGAGCTTCCCCAAACTGAACGAAATTGTCAAGATTGGGCGCTTTGAATTCAAAATAGTGAAGAATACGGCCACAAAAATCGAGCTTGTGAGGCTAAAAGTCGATGAAAACGACAATTTTTCGTAAAAAAATGCCGTTGTTTCACGCAAAATTTGTAATTTTGTCGGCTGAATTGAAAAATCATAAAATAAATAATTAAAAAACAAACAAAATTAAATGGCAGCAATTGGAAAAATCAGAAGCTGGGGACCTTGGCTGGTAGGTATTATCGGCCTTGCTCTGTTCGGCTTCATTGCAACCGACTTTACACGGTCGTGTGAGACCTCGAGCAATCAGGCTCGTCAGCAAGTGGGTGAAGTGATGGGCACAAAGATGTCCATCCAGGACTATCAGTCAAGCGTTGAGGAGTACAAGAACGTTTTCAAGCAGATTGGACAGGATGTTGATGAGGATCAGCTCCGTGAGTTCGTCTGGAACAACTACGTTCAGAACTCCATCATTGAAGAGGAAGCCGCAAAGCTCGGCCTGGGCGTTACCGACCAGGAGATGAAGGACATCCTCGCTACCGGCACTCACCCCATCCTGCAGATGGGCAACCTTCCCCTCATCCCCATGTTCTACAATCAGCAGACGGGTGCTTTCGACTTCAACAACGTGACACAGATTTATACCTATCTGCAGCAGCAGTCGCCCGAGCAGTTTGACGAGTTCGACCGTTACTGGAAGACCGTTGAGAAACTGATGCGCCAGCAGCTGCTTCAGTCGAAGTATATGACCCTGCTCCAGGCTTGCATGCTCTCCAACGACGTATCTGCCAAGATGGCCTTCGACGGCAGCAGCCAGGAGAGCCAGATTGAGCTGGCCTCGCTCCTGTTCTCCAGTATCAACGACAACGACGTGACCATCGAGGACAAAGACCTGAAGGCCAAGTACGACGAGAAGAAGGAAATGTTCAAGTGGGACACTGAGACCCGCGACGTGAAGTATGTCGTGTGCAACGTGAAGCCTTCTGATACCGATATCAACACGCTGCGCGAGGGCTTGGTGGAAGCTGCCAACGAGCTTCGTGCCGACAGCATGAACATCGCCGACATTCTGGGTGCTCACCGCTCCACGCTGGCCTACCACGAGGGCATGCCCTACAACGTGGCTGGTCTGAACCGCATCTCGGCAACGCTGAAGGCTGCTCTTGACACGCTTTCTGAAAAGCAGGTCACCGCTCCCTTCAACTATAGCAGCGTCCAGTCGGGTAAGATGGTTGACAACATGGCTGTGGTTCGCCTGAACCGCCGTTATCAGGGTGTCGACTCTATTGGCTATCAGTTCATCCGCGTTGGTGGCCAGACCATCGATGACGCCGTGAAGACTGCCGACAGCTTGGTGGCAGTGCTGAAGAGCGGCGTGCCCTTCGATACTGTTGCTGTCAACATGGGCCAGAGCGCTACCAAGACTTGGTTCAGCGCCAATACCTACCAGAGCGAGGAGAATGTGAGCGCTGACAACAAGGCTCTCTACACCGCTCTGCATGCAGCTAATCTGAACGAGCCCCAGCACCTGACGCTGAGCGACCACGTGCGCCTCTATGTTGTCACGGAGCGCAAACAGCCTGTCATGCTCTATGATGTAGCCATCGTGAGCAATGAGGTTCGCTTCTCGAACGATACCTATGAGAATGCCTTCAACCAGTTCAGCCAGTATCTGAGCGAGTGCTCTACGGCTGCCGACCTGGACAAGAACGCTGGTAAGTACAACTTCCAGGTGATGGACCAGCAGAACCTGCGCAACAATGCCAACGCCATTGGTACCAATGCTCCGCTGCAGAACACCCGCGAGGCCGTGAAGTGGGCCTTCAACCAGGCCAGCGAGGGAAGTATCTCTGAGATTTACCAGAACTCTGCCGATGGCCGCTTCGTGGCTGTAGCCGTGACGAAGGTTCACCCCGTGGGCTACCTCGACCAGCAGAGCGTGGAGGAATATCTGCGTGGCGAAGTGCTGAAGGACAAGAAGGCCGAGAAGCTCATCCAGCAGCTGGCAGGTGCCAAGACGGTGGCTGAGGCTGTTGCTAAGGGTGCCGTGCTCGACACCATCTCTCGCATCACCTTCCCCACCACCGTCAACGTGAAGGGGCAGCGTGAGCGCGGCCTGAGCGGTGCTGTGGCTGCTACAGCAGTGGGCCAGACCGTGAAGAACGTTGTCAAGGGCACCAACGGCGTGTTCCTCTTCAACGTCATCAGCCGTGAGGCCAAGGAGGGCGTTACCTATGATGCCAAGCAGCAGGCTAACTCGCTGATGCGCAGTGCAGCTATGTCGCTCATGCCTTCACAGTACAATCCTTACACCAGCATCCTCGATGTGCTGAAGAGCAAGGCTAAGGTGCAGGACAACCGCTATCAGTTCTAAACATCATAAAGGAACTAAAGAATAAAAGAGCTCATGGGTTTCGGCCCGTGAGCTCTATTTTTATTTGCAGATGCTTATCTGGAAAACAGACAAGGAAAGGATTCCTTTCTACGCGTGGAATCCATATTTGCGCCAGAAGGTGAGAAGCGATTGAATGTGAATCTTGGTGTACTTCAGACGCTTACGTGAAGAGCGCGTGCCCTTGTATTCAACCACTACCTCGGGGAAATACACCACCTCGTAGCCCGATAGGTGAGCACGGCGACACCAGTCCATATCTTCACAATACATAAAATAGTCTTCGGAAAGACCGCCCACCTTCTCATAGAAGTCGCGTCGCACCATCATGAAAGCACCGATAATCCAGTCGCCACTGACGGGCGTGGTGAAGTTCTTCTCGTGCAGCTTGCCGCGATTCTTGATCCATCCCACCTGACGCTTGAAGAATCCCCAGGGAGAGAAGAAATGGCGGAAGCTGTCCTGAATGATATCCTGATCGTCTACAATCTTCGGGCCGATAATGCCTATTTCCTTGTGATTCCAGAGGTAACTGGTCATGGGCTGGAGGGACTGGCGGAGCTTTACGTCAGCATTAGCCACTACAAGGGTGTCGCCTTGTGCGGCCTTCAGACCTTCGTTCATGCCGTAGGCGAAGCCTCCGTTCTTCTCGTTGAACACCCACTTCACGGTGGGATACTGCACGCAGAGCTGCTTCTGCCTGACTTCGTCGTACATGGAGTTGGAGGAGACGATGAGCTCAATGGAAGGCTCTCTCCCATCATCTACCTGTGAGGGAGAAGGGTAGGAAGACGCTAATGATGCGACAAACCCGTCAACGTCTTCCAGAGAGTTGTATTCTATGATAACAATAGATGTCATCCTTTCGTCACTCAGCTCTAAACGCTCCACAATCCATTATCTCTTCTTCATCTGTTCGCGCATGCGCTGCATCTCGGCCTGCTGCTTCTGCATGGCTTCCAGCCGCGCTGCCAGTCCGCTTTGCTTCTTGGGGTTGTTCTTGTTCTCGCGGTAGTTAGCCTCCAGCTTGGCCAGCAGCTTGTCGTCGTCGGTGGTCTTGCGGAGCGTCCACATGATGGCTGCCGAGAAGAAGAGCGAGATGAAGTAGTAGAAGTTCAGACCGCTACTGTAGTCGTTGAAGATGAAGAAGAACATCAGCGGCATGAAGTACATCATGTATTGCATCATCTTCATCTGCTGGGCCTGCTGGCCAATCATCTGGTCGCGCTGCTGGCGCATGGTCATGTAGGAATAGAGCAGGTTAGACACGCAGAAGAGAATGCACGTCAGCGAGAGGTGGTCGCCGATGCCCCAGATGGGCTTCGACCACTCCACGATGGGGTCGTAGGTCGACAGGTCCTGCATCCAGAGGAAGCTCTCGCCGCGCAGCTGGATGGCGTTAGGCACGAAGAAGAACATGGCAATCCAGATGGGCATCTGGATAAGCATGGGCAGACAGCCACCCAGCGGACTGACGCCGTACTGCGAGTACATCTGCATCTGCACCTGCTGCTTCTGCATCTGGTCCTCGGGCTTGTCGTATTGCTTCGTGGCCTCCTCAATCTTTGGCTTCAGCACACGCATCTTGGCGCTCGACATGTAGCTCTTTTTCACCATCGGGAAGGTGAGGCCCTTCAGCAGCAGGGTGATGAGAATGAGCACGATGCCCATGCCGAGACCCAGTGCGGTGAGACCGTCGAAGACATAGAGGGTGAACCAGCGGTTAATCCATCTAACGAGCCACCAGCCCAGATAGACTAGGTCCTCTAGGTCGAGGTCACGGCCAAAACTGCTCTCCTTGTCGATGCTCTTCAGCACCTGGAAGTCGTTGGGGCCGAAGTACATCTCAAACTCAGCACGTTCCGATGGATTGAAGGGCGTCTTCAGCTGAGCCTGGTAGGACTTCAGGTAGTGCGACTCCTTCTGATGCTGTGTGCTGGCCAGATAGGCACCCTTCTCGAACTGCGTCTTCGGGATGAGCACGGCAGCGAAGAACTGCGTCTTGAAGGCCACCCAGTCGAGGGCCTCCTCGGGCGTCTCTGTGTCGTTCTTGCCTTCGCTCAGGTGGTCGGTGCCACCGTCCAGGTCTTTGTAGGTCAGCGAGGCATAGCGGTTCTCAAACGTGTAGCCCTTCTCCTGCTGTCGGCAAGAGTCGCGCCATTCAACGGACATCAGCTGTCGGCCAGGTTCAAACAGACCGTCCATGCCCTCGGTCTTCAGGCTGA
Organism: uncultured Prevotellaceae bacterium; assembly: GCA_902775475.1. GTDB lineage: Bacteria > Bacteroidota > Bacteroidia > Bacteroidales > Bacteroidaceae > Prevotella. The sequence goes on along the minus strand of CACYME010000032.1, from coordinate 32,426 downwards.
AGTGCAGCAGATAGCTTTCGCCCAGCTCATATTCCATCACGATGCGGGCACCATCGGCACCCTCGGCCACCAGCCGGGCCTTGCGGTCGCTGGCCTCCGTGGGCTGGAACGTCAGTTCCTGGGTGTTGATGTTTTCCTTCTTCGTGGCCAGAGTGAATGTCAGGTTCTGGTCCTTCTCGTCGAAGAGGGTCACGTTGCTGTTGCCCATATAATCCTTGTAGCCCAGCACCTTGGCTTTCTTCACGATGCCGCCCTTGGTGTCGAGGGTCAGCTCCAGCTTGCTGTTCTTTAGCGTCAGCTGCTGCCCCTCACCGGCGTTCATGGCCTGGAAGAACACGCGGCTGCTGTCGGCCTGGGCGGTCAGTGCTGCTGCTTCAGCCATGCTCACCGTGTCCTTAGGCTGTGGGTTGGCCTTGGCAATCGAGTCCAGCCGGGCCTGTTCGGCCTGAGCTGCAGCCTGCTGCTTGCTTGCTTCGTTCTGGCTCCACCAACTGAAGCCGATTAGCACAATGGCTATCAATACAAATCCTGTTAAGGTGTTTTTATTCATTATTAAAAATGTATTTATTGGTTTCTTTGCAAATCAAGGTGCAAAATTACGAAAATAAATCGAGAAAATCTTCAGTTTTATATTTATTTTTACTATCTTTGCACCTAGTTATGAGAAAACCGATATTGTTTTTAGCAGCAATGATGGCGCTCAGCGCCAATGCCGCGCAGGGAAACGCCCCGCTAAGCGGGCAGTATTACAAGTTGTTCGCCCCGATGACCTTTTACCATTCGGTGGCCAGTGACCAGTTGTCAATAGCTTCCGACGATGCCGACGAGGTGAGCCGCGCCATCGACCAGGCCCTCATGCATGTCTACCTGAACCGTCCTGACCTGGTGGAGGTTACTGAGAGCGAGCAAGAAGAGGCTGGCGAGCTGCGCCAGGACATCATCGAGCAGCCTATCGTGCAGGAAGTGACCATCGAGGAGCAGGCTGACGAGATGCCCGAAGCCCCGCAGGCAGAGCAGGTGGAAGTGGTCGTGGAGAAACCCAAGTTCTGGACCCGCAAGGGTGACGGCTACCTGCAGTTCATGCAGAACTATGTGTCGGGCAACTGGTACAAGGGTGGTGAGTCGAACTACTCTGCCGTGGCCAGCCTCACTCTGGAGGCCAACTACGACAACAAGTCGAAGTGGAAGTGGGACAACAAGCTCGAGATGAAACTCGGCTTCCAGACGTCGCGCTCCGACGAAGTGCACAAGTTCAAGGCCAACGAAGACCTCTTCCGCTATACCGGAAAGGTTGGTCTGCAGGCTGCCGCAAAGTGGTACTACACCCTCCAGGCCCTGGCCTATACCCAGTTCTCACGAGGCTTCAAGTCCAACGATATCCGCACCTACTCCGACTTCCTCTCACCGCTCAACGTCAGCGTCGGTCTTGGTATGGACTACAAGGTGGAGTGGCTCGACAAGAAAATCACCGGTACCATCAACCTCTCGCCCTTAGCCATGAACTACCGCTATGTTGACCGCTCGCAGTTCCGCAAGGCCAACGACATCACCAACACCGACTTCGACTGGTTCCCTGGCCGCTATGGTATCGATGCCGACAAGCACCACCTGTTGGACTTCGGTTCGCAGGTCACGGCTGCTCTGGAGTGGAAAATCAACGATGTGGTCACCTGGAAGACCCGATTCTACGGATTCACCAGCTACCATCGCGCTGAGCTCGAGTGGGAAAACACATTCGCACTGCGCGTGTCGAAGTACATCTCGGCCAACCTCTTCCTCTTCCCGCGCTTCGACGACTCCAACAAGTGGGACGACGACCTCGGTTACTGGCAGTTCAAGGAGTACTCCTCGCTCGGCTTTTCCTACAACTTCTAAGTTTTTTTGAAAAAAGTTGCGGAAAAATTTGGTGGAATCAAAAAAAGTGCGTACCTTTGCACCCGCAATCGAGAAAACAACGGTTGCAGCCAGAAAACGGATGGCTCCGTAGCTCAACTGAATAGAGCATCTGACTACGGATCAGAAGGTTGTGGGTTTGAATCCCGCCGGAGTCACATAAGAAGAGACCTCAGAGACGAAAGTTGATTTTCGGATTTGAGGCCTCTTCTTTTTGCGTGCCCACTGAGCCTTTAGTCCAAGTCCTTCAGTTCCTGGTGGCGGTCAAGTATTCCATAAGTTCATCGCTCACCCACGCTGCGTTTACCATCTCACTCAGTCGCTTGGCCAGTTCCAGTGAGGCATTCATACTGTAAGTTTTCATAATTTGTTTGTCGTTTTGTTTGCTGTTTCACAAATTCTCATTATCTTTGCAGATAAATTTAATGATCCAAGTTATATGACAGCAGTACAGTTGAACACAATGAATACTGAGCTTTGGCAAAGTATTGGAGCTATAGCCGATAGTGAACCGATGATGAAGCGCTTGACCCGGTATGCCAAGAAATTGGCTAAAGAGAAAGAAGACCCCACCTTGATGACAAAGGAGGAGTTCTTTGCAAAGTTAGACCGCGTAGAGAAACAGCCTGGTAAGGCTTTCGAGAACGTAGAAGATCTCGACAGATTTATTCGCAGCCTATGACCCTGTATAAGGTTATTATCAAGGAGGAAGCGCAAGCAGACTTGGAAAAACTGCTGCGCCATGAACCCAAAATCTATGCAAAGGCTTTGAAGTTCATTGGCGAACTTTTTGAGCATCCTAAGACGGGCTTGGGACATCCTGAGCCTCTGAAAGGAAAACCCGAAAATCGTTGGAGTCGGGAGATTACAAAGAAGCACAGACTTGTTATCGCATCTTTGAGACAGAGGTCCATGTCGATGTTCTTGCTGCCTACGGCCATTACGAAGACAAGTAGGTTGGCTTTGCTTACACATCGCCGACCTCCTTATTCAATGACTCTTTGAAACTCCTTTCCGAGATTTGATCTTCCTCGCCATCCTCATAGCGGAATATCTGCCAGTCATCCTTCAGAATAGGCAGGTAAAAGATGTGGTTCTTGAGCTTTTTGGAGCAATGCAGATAGCAGTCTTTCAGTACGCCTATCTTCCGGTTGTATTCTTCAGGGTCGATGTTTTGCCCACTGGCCTTATTCACACTTTTCACCTCAAACACATGGATGCGTCCTAACTTGTCTTTCATGATAAAGTCTGGATATGACGAATGAATGCCGTCGGCATAGTATTCGTATTTGATTTCCGACGACGTGAGGAAGTTCTTTCCCCAGAGGCAACGCTCCTTGTCGTCAAACAGGTCACCGTCGCAGACCACTGCCATGTCGTCCTCACAATCCATCAGTACAGAAGCCCATTCACGCTCAGCCTCGCTGTCGAATGCAAACCTATGGTCACTTCCATCCTTGCGACACCACACCCACGAACGGATGCGCCCCGACTGGTTGGTCTCTATATACGACGAAACGAGAGGGAACGACACCGTTTTGTCCACCTCCATACTCTCGTCATAGTTACAGATATAGGTGTCGTATTTCTTCTTCACCTCATCAACTATCTCCATAAAGCGCCACCAGCGTGTCACGTCGCCGTTGGCATATTGATAGCAGAGCGTCTGCACGTCGTTGGGACATTGCTGCAACTTGTTCCATAACTTGAAGATGCTGGTACTGACGGGTGGCACGGGCTTGCTCTCCACCACGCTGCTCACGTCGAAGTCGGCCCTTTCCGTCAGATTGGCCAGTCGGGTGGTTGTCACCCTGACGTGCTGGCGAATATCAACCTGCTGACTCTCCCATAGTTTGACCTGTCGGGTCTTCTTCATTGCCTCGGGCTTGACGCCCCACACCCATGCCGTCATGGCCAAGTCCCGTGCTTTATCTGAAAGAGTGTCGAAGTCCAGCAGTCGCGGATTACGGCGGACACGCCCCATCACCTGCTCGTCCAGTTGCTTGCTCTGCGTGTCTCGCACCTGGTAGAGCATACAGGCCCTCGGAATGTCCCATCCCTCTGAGATAACCATCTTGAAGACGATGATGTCGATGGTCGAGTCCTTGCCCTTCGCGTAGTCTTTCCAGCGGCTGACGGGTAGCCGGCGCTTCACGTCGTCGTTGGTGTCGCAGTCTTTATCCTTGTTCACTATGAGCATCCATTTCAGTTCCTGGTGTTTGTCAATGGCAGGCTTCACCCGTCGTTCCCATTCCTCCTGCGCCTTGTCCTTGTTCGATATTTGGATGATGAGGCAGGGATGCGTCTGCAGCAGGTTATTATAGTCACGTCGTATTTCTAAGAATTTGTCTATAGCAGCATCTACGGGAATCGTCTCGTCATCCTCCAGCTTAACCCGCTTGATGAGTCGGGCTTGCACGGCTTCCTCGTCTGTTATCTGCACGTCGGGCACCTGACCTCGCCTCAGGTTGGGTGTGGCCGAGAAGTTGATGACCTTCTGGAAGTGCTTCTCCGATAGGTCGTCCAGGTTGTTGGTGGCCTGATGGCATTCGTCCTTGATAAGCCATATCTTCTTCTTCATGCCCTGGCCGAAATAGCTCTCGGTCAGCGTCTGCAGGAAGTTCAGCATGGCTCCCTGCATCAGTCGGCCATTCTTTTTATACAGGTCACGCGGCAGAACATAGATGTTGTGGTCAACGGGTATGAACAGTGTCTCTTCGCCGCTGACTTCTGTGGAGATGAGCCAAGGGTCTATCATGTTAAAAACACCCTTGTCGGCACAATCTCGGAACACGTTGTAGTTCTGCTCAGCCAGTCCTCCCTTTGAAAGCGTGGAAACGAGAAACACTACGTCGTTCTTAGCCCCTAATATGCGGTTCATAAAGTCGGCCATCATGTGTGTCTTCCCGCTGCCCGTCGGAGCGCGGAATGTCAGTTCACGCTTGCTGCCGTTCACCTTTTGCACCAGTTCTGCCACGGCACGTTGTTGCAGGTCTTTAGCCTCTTGTAGCATGGTCAAGTTCCCTCCGTTTTGTTTCCCACTCCTTGTCACTCTCCAAATAATGCTGTGTATGAGCAAAGTTGCTGCATACCCAGGCTATCTTATCTTTCAGCGTCTCAAACCTCACCTGTCCATAGAGCGTTTCGTCTATCACGTCAAACGGTGTCTTGCCAGCTACTGAGCTGTCATTGGCTACAGTTCCAATTTCGTAAACGTCCAGGTTGTCGCCGTATGGCAGATTATCCTGTGCCCACTTAAAGTCCTTCGTTCCGTCGTAGCATTCGCCTGTCATGATGCGCTTCAGTCGTTTGGCCGTCACGTCATAGGCAATACCATTAGGCGTAGTATCAGTCTTTTCATTCAGCTGGCATAGGATAAACTGACGGTTGCCCTTATCCTTTTCGTTCAACGAGAGTACGGCATGGCCAGTAGTTCCACTGCCTGCGAAGAAGTCGAGGATGATGGAGTCTGATTTTGAATACAATCTAATTATCCGTTCCATCAAAGGGATTGACTTTGGGTAGGCAAACATGACTTTTCCGCCAAAAATATCTCGTAAAGCCCTCATTGCATCTTGTGAATGGCCAACCTCGGTATATTTCCAAATTGTCATTGGCGTCATCGAGTCTTTCACTTCCGACAAGAATCTTTTTGGTGCTGGCACTAAATCGCCATTCTCCCCAAACCATATTCTATTATCTGCGACATATTCCTGAAAGCGTTCTTTTGTTAGTCTCCAGCAATAGCCGTCGGGTGGCATCACCTTCCTCCCACTTGGGGTAGTGATTTCATATACTTGTGCTTCTACCCTTGGGCCAACTGCAAGATTGTCTGTTCGCCATAATCCACGTGGGTCATTATCAGGATTCTTGTATTTGCTATTTGCATCTTCTGTTCGTGGGAGTCCATTACACACAGCATTGTCTATATTTCGGGCGTAACATAGAATATAATCATGGCACTCTGAAAAATGCTTTTTTAGGTTAATAGGTGCGTAAGCCCTCTCCCATATGATATTTGCAATGAAATTGTGTTCTTCAAACACTTCGTCGAACAGACACTTGACATACGCTTGGTTCTTGTCGTCAATACTACAGAATATCACACCATCATCTGCCAGCAGCTGCTTGGCCAACATCAGTCGCGGATAGAGCATGGAGAGCAGGTTGTCGCGGGTGATGGCGTTCTCGTAGTTCGTCTGTGCAAACTCTCCCATGCTGTCCTTGCCGTATGGCGGGTCGATGTAGATGACGGAGATGCGCCCACGATACTCTATCAAGAGGTTTTGCAACGCCTCGTAGTTGTCGCCGATGATGAGCTTATGGGTGGGGCGGCTTTCATCTGTTCGGAAACTTAGTGCCTCGTTCTTCTTGAAGTAGCGGATATCCTTGCCGAGCTTCTCCAGTCGTTTGTCGAAGTGGAAGCCTGTCCGTTTATACGTCGTACCCAACGCGGCTATCATCATCGCCTCGTCCACATCGTCTGCCTGCCGAATCAGCTTCTTCAGCAGCTCTGCGTTCGTCGGCTCCAGGATATGGTCCTCCACCCGACGGTCAATGTCGGCAATCAGGCTCTCCCTGCTTGCCCTCAGCGTGTCGTTTGTCATTACAGCATTAATAGGTTTTAGTTCTTTATTAATGCGCCGAGCCACCAAACAAAATGATTCCTGCAAGCACCATGCTCGTGTATAGACACGAGAAGTGGACGAATCCCCGTCCAACGTTCAAGGTACTTGCAGGAAACCTTATAAAGAAAACAGGAAAACGCCCACCATATCAGTAGGCGTTACCATTATTATCTTTATAGTTCTTTCCACCTGCAAGTTTCTGAACGTTTTGAATAATAGCCAACGCTAATGTTTAACCCTCGAAAGTGGCACCGCCACACCTTGCGCCCAAGGCCCACGCAGCCGTGCTTGGGTGCAAAGTTACGAAAAAACTAGTAAAATGCAAAAAGAAAACAGCTTTTCTTTTGCATTTCTGAGTGCCGAGACTTGAAAAATGATTGAACGTAATGCCATGCACTCCTTAATACTGATTCCGGATTCCCGATAATGGGGGGCTCCACATTTGCCACTGAGATAATTCTTTTCGAGAGCATCACTCCAGACTTTTTAGTCTGACTCGAAAGAAGAGGGCACGAAAAAATTCCCAGCGTGGGAATGAAAAATTCCCAGCGTGGGAATATTTTTAAACTGTACGGTTGTTTAGAACAACGGATGCCTATTTTTGCAGAAGCCGATGATTTCTTTTCGTTTTTCTTTGCTTTTTTACTAAGAATCACTATCTTTGCAGCCACAAGTAGAGACGCCACAATGTGACGTCTCTACGCAAACGCAGAAAAATATAGTTATATAGGAGCTTGAATAAGGAACTAAAACCACAAAACAGATGATGAACAAAAGATTTCTTTGGGTTGTCATGGCACTGGGAATGGCCGTGACGGCAATGGGCAGCGAGAGGCTGACGGCAACGATAGACCGCGTGACGGTGTTTACTAACGGTGCACAGGTGGAGCGCTCGAAGAGCGTCAGCCTCGTGGCTGGCGAGCAGGTGCTGACGTTCACCGGCATGTCGCCCTACATGGACACGAAGAGCATGCAGTTGAGAGCCAAGGGGCGCCTGACGGTGCTCGGCGTGAGCCACCGGACGGTGCACCCCGACTCGGCACAGCAGATGGGTGTGCTGAAGCGTGCCAACGAGCAGGTGAAGGCTGTGGAGCGCCGCATACAGCAGGTGAAGGACGAACAGCAGATGCTGGCCCAGCAGATAGAGCTGGTGAAGACCAACTGCTCGGTGGCAGGCCGAACGGTGGCCACGCCGCTGGCCAGCATCAAGGAGCTGAACACCTACTATGCCCAGGAGGTGCTGGCCGTGAAGAAGCGCAGCCAGGACCTGGAGGAGCAGCTGGAACGCCTCAATGAGGAGCTGGAGCAGCGCGAGGCTCAGCGCGACTCGGTGGCCAGAATCAAGCTGAAGAGTGCTACGGAGGTCGATGTGAAGGTCGTGGCTCAGCAGGCGGGTAGGGCAGACTTCTCCATCACCTACTACGTGAAGAATGCTGGCTGGTATCCCACCTACGATGTCCGCTCCAGCAGCATCCGCGAACCGCTGAGCCTCTCGTACAAGGCTAACATCTACCAGAACACGAAGGAGGAATGGAAGAACGTGCCCGTGGTGCTCTCGTCGGCTAATCCCAACCGCTCGAACATGGCACCGGAGCTGAAGACCTACTGGCTCGACTATGGGCTGGCGGCTCCCACCTACGGCTTTGGCCTGGACGAGAATACCGTGTCGGGCCGCGTGGTGTCGGCTTCCGACGGCGAGCCGCTCATAGGGGCTACGGTACAGGTGGAAGGCACGAAGCTGGGCACGGTGACCGATGCCAGCGGCGCCTATTCGCTGACGCTGCCACAGGGCAGGCGTCGCCTGCAGTTCGCCTACATCGGCTTTGAGTCGCAGACTCGAACGGCCTCGGGCTCCACGCTGAACGTGCGGCTGAACGAGGACCAGGCGGCACTGCAGGAAGTGGTCGTCGCGGGCTACGGTGCATCGAAGAAAACCAGGACCAAGAAACTGGCCCGGGCCGAAATGGTCATGGAGGAGCCGATGATGGTGCGCGAGCGCGTCGTGGAAACGGATGCTCTCGAAATGGAAGAGAGCAGTGTGGTGGAAGTGGAGCAGCAGCAGGCGCAGTTCGGCTATGAGTTCGAGCTGAAGCAGCTGCTGACGCTGCCCGACGGCGGCAAGACCACCACTACCGAGATTGCCCGCTACGAGCTGACCGCCAGCTACGAGTACCGGGGCATCCCCAAGGTGGACAAGGAGGCCTTCCTCGTGGCCGATGCCACGGGCTGGGAGAAGCTGAACCTGCTGGAGGGCGAGGCCAACGTCTACTTCGACAATGCCTTCGTGGGCAAGAGCATTCTTGACCCCACCACGCCCAGCGACACGCTGCGCTTCTCGATGGGACGCGACCAGGGCCTGCGCCTGCAGCGCACGAAGGTGAGCGACAAGTCGACACGCCGCTTTCTGGGCAGCAACCAGGAGCAGCTGATGACCTGGCGCATCACGGTGAAGAACACGCGTCAGGAGACTGTCAGCCTGACGGTCTATGACCAGGTGCCCGTGTCGCGCAACTCGAACATCACCGTCAGCGTGGAGGAGCTGAGCAGCGGCAACTACAATGACCAGACGGGCATGGTGACCTGGCCCTTGCAGCTGCAGCCAGGCGAGCAGCGCGAACTGCTGCTGCAGTACAAGGTGAAATATCCCAAGAGTCGTCGGCTCAGCATCGAGTAGTTCTGGGCTTTTTCCGTAAAAATGGTAATGAAATCCGTAAAATGTGTACGAGGTGTTTGCTGCTTTTTTCTTAACTTTGCAGCCACAAGTAGAGACGCCACAATGTGACGTCTCTATGCAAACGCATAATAACTATAGTTACATAGAAGGCAAAAAACAGTATGATGAAAAGATTACTTACGGTCCTCATCGCATTCGTCGTGGGCATGAACATTAACGCACAGAATATGACACAGAACGTAGATTTCAACGTATGGCCAAAAGGCGAGCTGAACACCGGCTACGCCAAGTATTTCATCGGAAACAGCTATCTGGCTCCGCTCGATGCCGAGCACGGAGGCCCCGTGAACGTCACCTTCGAACCCCGCTGCCGCAACAACTGGCACATCCACCACAAGTCGGTGCAGGTGCTCATCTGCGTGGCTGGCCACGGATGGTATGTCGAGGAGGGCAAGGAGCCGCTGGCCATGCACCCGGGCAGCGTGGTTGCCATCCCTGCTGAGGCCAAGCACTGGCATGGTGCTGCCAAGGACTCGTGGTTCCAGCACCTGACGTATATGACCCAAGTGGGGGAGGGAGCCTCAAATGAGTGGCTCGAACCCGTGGAAGACGCAGAATACGACAAGCTGCCTGCCAGCCAGGAACTGCTCGGTGCCACCGACCCTGAGTTCAACAGCCGCTTCGAGGCCTTTGCCTATGGCGAGGTGGTGGAGCAGGTGAAGACGCGACTCGACGACCACACCCGCTTCGTGTGCTATCTGGCCACGCTGCTGGGCTGTCAGGGCATCGATGAATATCGTGAACTGCTGCCGCAGGCCCTTGCAAAGGGCGTGACGCCAGTAGAAGTGAAGGAAATCGTGTATCAGGCTACGGCCTACCTGGGGCTGGGGCGCGTGCGTCCTTTTCTCACGGTTACTAACGACGTGCTGAAGGCACAAGGCATTGACCTGCCCTTGGCTCCTCAGGCACAGACCACCCCTGACACCCGCCGCGAGGCTGGCACGCAGGCGCAGGTGGACTGCTTCGGCGAGGGGATGCGCGACTTCTGGAAGTCGGGTCCCGAGGATAGCCGCCACATCAACTTCTGGCTGGCCGACAACTGCTTTGGCGACTACTATACCCGCACGGGACTCAGTATCCGTATGCGCGAGCTCATCACTTTCTGCTTCCTCGCAGCACAAGGTGGATGCGAGCCGCAGCTGAAGGGCCATATCAGCGGCAACTATCACGTAGGCAACGATAAGGACTTCCTCATTGCTGTCATCTCTTCGAACCTTCCTTTCATTGGCTATCCCCGTACGCTGAATGCGCTGAACTGCATCCGCGAGGTGGAGGCTGTTAAATAAGAAGTAACGATTTAGCAGTTGACCTGTTTGTGCGTAGCCACTCCCCACCCATGTTGGGGATGGACTACGCACAAACAGGTCAACTGCTATATTATTGCGCACAAAGAAAAGCCAAACAGTTTGAAAGCTCCCTCGCTTCCCCCATAGCAGCAGGGATGAGAGGAAAAAGGCGGCGACAAATTGGGGCCAGGCCACACCGGAGCGGGAAAAAGACCACGCCTTTTCAGTTGGCAGCGGACGGGGACGATATTGGCAGCGGCCGCTGCCAATAATGGCAGCGGGCGGGAAAAACAATGGCAGCGCCCGCTGACTTCCCTGCTGAGAACAGGGGGAGCTACGCACAAATAGGTCAACTGCTATGTCATTGTCAAATAAGAAGTTAAGGGAGTTAACTTTCTTAACTCCCTTAACTTCCTTGGCTCTTGATACATGGGAACTCCTATTCTGCAGGAGTGACGCGCAGCCAGTCGGCTTCCACCCAGCCGCGGTCGGCGGTGGGATTGCTCTCAGCGGCGAGGAAGCCGAACTTGGCGCCAATCCACTTACCCTCCTTCATCTGGAACTCATCGCCGCATGGCGTGAACTTCTTGCCGTTCAGACTATAGGCGAACCGCACCTTCGAGTCGTTGACGGTGAGCCTTAGGTAGATGTCCTCGTGGATGCCCGGCCGGTATTCCGTGTCGTCCTTGGCGGTGGGCTTCAGCGTGGCAATGATGTTCTCCGTCTGTGCCTTGCCCTTGTCGGCAGCCTTACAGGTCATCTGCACCAGCTGGAACTCGTCGGCCGTGCGCCGCACCACCAGTGCCGAGTAGTCGAGGCCCATCATGATGAGGCCGCCAAACTGTCCATCGGCCTTGGTGGTCAGGCGCAGCTTGGTCGTCACGGTGAAGCGGTCGGCAGGCGTCTTCTGCAACAGCATGTTGGGCACCAGCCAGAGGTTCTTCCAGCCCTGCTCCAGCTTGTGGGTGTAGATGCGGAAGGTGCCGAAGGCTGTGGGCACACCGTATTTCTCGTCGTAGTTGGCCTGCCACTGCCACTGCTTGCCCATCGTGGGCAGGTTGAACTCGTCGCTCTCAGCGGGGTTGACAATCTTAGAGGAACTGCTCTGCGGCTTCTTGTAGGTCAGCACCGGTTCGCCCTTCTTGCCCATGATGGGCCACCCCGTCGACCAGTCTACGGGCTGCAGATGCACCACACGACCGTAGGCCTCCTTGTCCTGGAAGTGCAGGAACCAGTCTTCGCCATATTTCGTGTGCACCCATCCGCCCTGATGAGGGCCGTTCACGGGCGTTTTTCCCTGTGCCAGCACAATCTTGTGCTCGTAGGGGCCGAAGGGGCTCTTCGAGCGCATGGCCAGCTGGAAACCCGTGGGCACGCCTCCGGCAGGACACATGATCCAGTACCAGCCGTCGCGCTTGTAGAACTTCGGTCCCTCGCACGTGCGGTTCTCCGTGCCGTTTCCGTCGAAGACGATGACTGGCTGGCCAATGGCGCGTGTGCCGTCGGCAGAGAGCTCGCGCACGGTGAGCACGCTGGCAAACTTGGCCCTGGAGTTGGCCCAGCCGTTCACCAGGTAGCAGCGCCCGTCGTCGTCCCAGAGGGGGGTAGTGTCGATGTAGCCCTTGCCGCTGATGACGCACACGGGCTGTTCCCACTCGCCGGCAGGGTTGCCGCCGCGCGTCTTCACCATGTAGACGCCGTAGTCGGGGTCACCCCAGTAGATGTAGTACTCGCCGTTGTGGTAGCGGATGCTGGGTGCCCAGACACCGTTGCCGTGCTGCACCTGGCTGAAGTGCTGCTGCAGCTCGGCATTGCCTTCATAGAGCGATTTCAGGGCATAGCCCACAATCTCCCAGTTCACCAGGTCGCGTGAGTGGAGGATGGGCAGGCCGGGGGTGCACTGGAACGAGGAGGCCGTCAGATAGTAGTCTTCGCCGTCGGCGCCCCCCACGCAGACGTCGGGGTCGCTGTAGTCAGCGTTGATGACGGGGTTCTGGTAGGTGCCGTCGCCATTGTCGGGGCACCACACCTGCGATTTGTACTGGGCCAATGCCGCAAGTGGCAGCACTGCCAGCAGGCAGAGTAGTTTCTTCATATTCGTTTGATAGTTAGTTTGTAGTTGTTGTTTTCGTAGACGATGCGCATCACGTGTCGAATGTCGTCATCCTCGGTGGGGTTGTACAGACGGGCGGCACACAGGGCTACGTGGCCCATCGTGCGGCGCAGGTTGATTTCCACGCAGGGGTGGAGGAGTGTTGATTGTTGAGAGTTAAGGGTTGAGAGTTGAGTGACTTTAGTAGAGTGTGGGGTGGGGAGTGGCGAGACCAGCATCATGTCGATGCCGAAGCGACCTTGGTATTTCCCCCTGAAGAAAGCTCCGAGGCGCGTGCAGATGATTTCTTTAATGCTGTTGAGCAATTTCTCTGGTATGTAGTGGGTTATCTGCTTCATCTTGTAGGCTTCCGTGGCCAGGATGTTGCCTGTGTAGGCCCCGTTCTGGGTGTGGAAGAGCGACAGGCCGAGATAGTCCACCTTGCCTTTCCCGTCGGAGTCGAACTCCATGCCGAAGTCCTTCACCTTGTGGTAGAACGGTTCCACCATCACCGACCCTTGTCGGATGAACGTGTTGTTCAGCCAGCCCTCGTGGACGCTGAGTGGTGTGCGGTCGAGCGAGAGGAAGCGCAGCCCTCGGCCACTCGATGACCAGGGGGCTTTTATCACCACGCTGCCATAGTGCTGTAGCAGCAATTCAACCTCCTTGGCCGTATTGCACTCAAAAGCTTCGCCAACCGTGCCTTCCAGTCTCAGGTGCTTCAGCAACTTGGCGGCAGTGCGCCGATGGGACAGCTGGCGGATGGTTTCTATCGTCACTACCGATGGCAGGATGTAGCTGCTGATGCCGGCTCGGATGAGCTGCCCCCTGAGTGCAGCGTTCCACCCCCAGGCGTCAATCTCGGTGATGGGCAGCAGTCCCAGCTGTTGCTTGGTAACGAACTGGCAGGGGTGTACCTTTCTTCGACTGATGGCTCTGCGTGCCTTGGCCACGTCGTCGACCAGAATGAGCGAGTCGGGGGCACCCAGTGCGGGCAGCCATCCCAGGTCGTGGCGCAGCTGTCGCCCGGCGTGGGGAGCCGTGAAGTTAGTCAGTCCGCTGGCCAGGGCAATGTCATGTTCAGGATTGAATATGTGAAGTGTCATCGTTTTTGTAAATTGAGTGTGCAAAGTTACGAAATATTTGCCAATTGACAGCTATCTGAAAGAAAAACCTTCAAACTTCTTTCTTCTTTTCATTTTTTTTTGTAATTTTGCGCGTAATTAGAGAAAGACAACATTATTACATATTTTAATCCTAATAGATTTATGAACATTCCATTTGCATTTTGGCTGGTGCCCATCGCCTCGGTGGTGGCACTGAGCATGGCGTGGTTCTTCTTCCGCTCGATGATGGGCGCCGACGAAGGTACACCGCGCATGAGAGAGATTGCAGGACACGTGCGCCGTGGCGCCATGGCCTATCTGAAACAGCAGTACAAGGTGGTGACCATCGTCTTCGTGGTGCTGGCCATCGTCTTCGCCTTCATGGCATACGTGCTGAAGGTGCAGAACCCCTGGGTGCCCTTCGCCTTCCTGACGGGTGGTTTCTTCTCGGGCCTTGCAGGCTTCTTCGGCATGAAGACGGCCACCTTCGCCTCGGCACGCACAGCCAATGCCGCCCGCCAGAGTCTTGACGGTGGCCTGAAGATTGCATTCCGCTCCGGTGCCGTGATGGGACTCACGGTGGTAGGCCTCGGCCTGCTCGACATCGCCATCTGGTTCCTCATCCTCGCGCAGTTCTATCATGGTGACAAGATGGCCCTCATCACCATCACCACCACCATGCTGACCTTCGGTATGGGCGCCTCCACGCAGGCACTGTTCGCCCGTGTGGGTGGCGGCATCTACACGAAGGCTGCCGACGTGGGTGCCGACATCGTGGGCAAGGTAGAGGCCGACATTCCCGAGGATGACCCCCGCAACCCTGCCACCATTGCCGACAACGTGGGCGACAACGTGGGCGACGTGGCCGGCATGGGTGCCGACCTCTACGAGAGCTATTGCGGCTCTATCCTCTCCACCGCAGCCCTCGGCGCCACGGCATTTGCCATGGTGCCTGAGATGCAGCTGAAGGCCGTCATCGCCCCCATGCTCATTGCTGCAGTGGGCGTCTTCCTCAGCATCTTTGGCATTTACCTGGTGCGCACCAAGGAGGGAGCCACCATGAAGGACCTGCTCCATTCGCTCTCGCTGGGCACGAACATCTCGGCTGTGCTCATCGCTGCTGCCACCTTCGGCATCCTCTACCTGCTCGGCATCGAGAACTGGCTCGGCCTCTCCTTCTCCGTCATCAGCGGACTGGTGGCAGGCGTCGTTATCGGACAGGCCACGGAGTACTACACCTCGCATTCCTACAAACCCACGCAGAAGATTTCCGAGGCAGGCCTCACGGGGTCGGCCACCGTCATCATCAAGGGCATTGGCACGGGCATGATGTCAACCTGCATCCCCGTGGTCACCATTGGCGTGGCCATCATGCTCAGCTATCTCTGCGCTAACGGCTTCAACATGGAGATGAGTGCCGAGGCCCTCTCGCACGGCCTCTACGGCATTGGCATCGCCGCCGTGGGCATGCTCTCCACGCTGGGCATCACGCTGGCTACCGACGCTTACGGCCCCATCGCCGACAATGCCGGCGGTAACGCCGAGATGAGCGAGCTGGGCGAGGAAGTGCGTCATCGCACCGATGCCCTCGACGCTCTTGGCAACACCACCGCTGCTACGGGTAAGGGCTTTGCCATTGGCTCGGCAGCACTCACGGCCCTGGCCCTGCTGGCTTCCTACATCGAGGAGGTGAAGATTGCCATGGAGCGGGCTGGCGACACGCTGGTGAACCTGAAGGGCGAGATTATCGCTGCCGCTGACGCTACCATTCCCGACTTCATGAACTTCTTCCAGGTGAACCTGATGAATCCCCGCGTGCTAGTGGGTGCCTTCATCGGTGCTATGGCAGCCTTCCTGTTCTGCGGTCTCACGATGGAGGCTGTGGGACGTGCCGCCCAGAAGATGGTGGAAGAGGTGCGTCGCCAGTTCCGCGAAATCAAGGGCATCCTCGAGGGCAAGGCCACGCCCGATTATGACTCCTGCGTGCAGATTTCTACCCGTGCTGCCCAGCACGAGATGATCCTGCCCTCGCTGCTGGCCATTGCCATTCCCATCGTGGTGGGCATGGTGCTCGGCGTGGCAGGTGTGCTGGGTCTGCTGGTGGGCGGTCTGGCTGCTGGCTTCACGCTGGCCGTGTTCATGGCCAATGCCGGCGGCGCCTGGGACAATGCCAAGAAGATGGTCGAGGAAGGCCACTTCGGTGGTAAGGGCTCGTTTGCCCACAAGGCTACCATCGTGGGCGACACCGTTGGCGACCCGTTCAAGGACACCAGCGGCCCCTCGCTGAACATCCTCATCAAGCTCATGTCGATGGTCTCGATTGTCATGGCCGGCCTCACTGTAGCCATGTCGTAAGCCTCTCCTTCGGCGAAAGAAAAAACGGCGCTGTTTCCACATGGAAACGGTGCCGTTTTCCGTTGGAAACGGCTCGTTGGCAGATGAAAACGGCGCAGTTTTCTGGCAGAAAAAAACAGCCGATTTCCTTTGCCATTTGCCAAATATTATTTACCTTTGCACGCCGAAAAGAAAGGTAAAAAGAACAGCATGAGATATTTCATTACTCTGAGCTACGACGGCACACGGTTCCACGGCTGGCAGGTGCAGCCCAATGGCATCTCCGTGCAGGGTGAGTTGCAACGGGCACTCTCGCTGCTGTTGCGGCAAGAGATAGCCGTGACCGGGGCTGGCCGCACCGATGCGGGGGTACATGCCCGCATGATGGTGGCCCACTTCGACGTAGACCCCTCGTCGCTCATCGCTGATCGCTCATCACTCATCACTTCTCACTTTTCACTCCACGTTAACCAGCTGGCCTACAAGCTGAACCGCCTGCTGCCTCAGGACATCGCCATCGAGAAGATAGAACCCGTAGCCCCCGACCTGCACGCCCGCTTCTCGGCCGTTTCACGCACGTACTATTATTATATACACACGCTGAAGCTGCCCTTCGAGCGTCACTACTCCTGCGAGCTGCACTATCCACTCGACTTTTACAAAATGAACGAGGCTGCGGCCATGCTGCTGGACTACTGTGACTTCGGCGCCTTCTGCAAGAGCCATGCCGACGTGAAGACCACGCTCTGCCACGTGACAAAGGCCGAGTGGAGCAGACTCGATGAAGGCCGATGGGTGTTTGAGATTACGGCCAACCGGTTCCTGCGCAACATGGTGAGAGCCGTCGTGGGTACGCTCATCGACGTGGGGCGTGGCCGCCTGAGCCTCGATGACTTCCGCCGCGTGGTGGAGGGTAAGCGTCGCACCGATGCCGGCGAGTCGATGCCTGCCAATGCCCTGTTCCTTCAGCGCATAGACTATCCACCCTCCAATCCAGCACTCCTTTGACATGTGGTTGATACTTGCATTCCTCTCTGCCGCCTTCCTGGGCGTCTACGACTCGTTGAAGAAGAAGAGCCTGAAGGACAACGCCGTGCTGCCCGTGCTCTTCCTGAACACCCTCTTCTCGTCGCTCATCTTCCTGCCTTTCATCATTTTGAGCAGCACTACCAGCTGCCTTGAGGGCACCATCTTCCAGGTGGGCAGCGGCACTTGGGCCGAGCATCGCTACATTGTGCTGAAGGCCGTCATCGTGCTGAGCAGCTGGGTGCTGGGCTATTTTGGCATGAAGCACCTGCCGCTCACCATCGTGGGTCCCATCAACGCCACGCGCCCCGTGATGGTGCTTGTGGGCGCCCTGCTGTTCTTTGGCGAGCGGCTCAACCTGTGGCAGTGGGCTGGCGTGCTGCTGGCCGTGGTTTCGTTCTTCCTACTGAGCCGTAGCGGGCGTAAGGAGGGCATCGACTTCAAGCACGACCACTGGATTTACATGATTGTGGGCTCGGCGGCGCTGGGGGCGCTGAGCGGACTCTACGATAAATACCTGATGGCCCCCGTGAGCGAGGGTGGGGTAGGCCTCGACCGCATGCTGGTGCAGTCGTGGTACAACATCTACCAGTGCTTCATGATGCTCGCCATGCTTCTGCTGCTGTGGTGGCCCAAGCGCCGGCAGACGTCACCCTTCCGCTGGGACTGGGCCATCCTGGGCATCAGCCTCTTTCTCTCCACGGCCGACTTCATGTACTTCTATTCGCTGTCGCTGCCATCGGCCATGATCAGCATTGTGTCGATGATTCGCCGTGGCTCTGTGGTGGTCAGCTTCGTCTGTGGTGCCCTGTTCTTTCATGAGAAGAACCTGCGTGCCAAGGCCCTCGACCTGGCACTGGTGCTCCTGGGCATGCTCTGCCTCTACATCGGTAGCTGACGCCGAAAATCTGCCCATGTCGGATAATAATCCGCCAATAGCGGACAAAAATCCGCCGTTGGTGGATTTTTGCGGACAATGACTGCTTTTTTGCCTCCCCTTTCCAACTTTTTTCAAACTTTCGCTCCTTTTTCTTCCTAATAAGGATTTTTTTTGCTATCTTTGCAAACCAATTCGAAAAGTGTTAATCAAGAAATCGTAAATCCGTAAATCGTAAATCTGTAAATCCGTAAATCGTAAATAAATAGATGATTACTGTTACAAACCTGGCCATCCAGTTCGGGAAGAAAGTCCTCTACAAGGATGTCAACATGAAGTTCACCAACGGCAATATCTATGGCGTGATAGGTGCCAATGGTGCCGGCAAGTCGACGCTGCTGCGTGCCATCAGTGGCGAACTCGAGCCCAACAAGGGCACCGTGGAGCTGGGTCCCGGCGAGCGCCTGAGCGTGCTCGAGCAGGACCACTTCAAGTACGACGCCTTCTCCGTGATGGACACCGTGCTGATGGGCCACCAGCCCCTGTGGCAGAACATGAAGGAGCGCGAGGCCCTCTATGCCAAGGACGAGATGACCGAGGAAGACGGCAACCGTGCCGCCGAGCTGGAGATGGCCTTCGCCGAGATGAATGGCTGGGAGGCCGAGAGCGAGGCTGCACAGTTGTTGCAGAACCTGGGTGTGAAAGAGGAGCAGCACTACAAGCAGATGTCGGACATTTCGAATAACGAGAAGGTGCGTGTCATGCTGGCCAAGGCTCTCTTCGGGCACCCTGACAACCTGCTGCTCGACGAGCCCACCAACGACCTCGACCTTGACACCGTGCAGTGGCTCGAAGAGTACCTCTCGTCGCTCGAACAGTGCGTCATGGTCGTCTCGCACGACCGCCATTTCCTCGACGCCGTCTCTACGCAGACCATCGACATCGACTTCGGCAAGGTGACGCTCTTCTCGGGTAACTACTCCTTCTGGTATGAGTCGAGCCAGCTCGCCCTGCGTCAGCAGCAGAACCAGAAGATGAAGGCCGAGGAGAAACGTAAGCAGCTTGAGGAATTCATTCGCCGCTTCTCGGCCAACGTGGCCAAGTCGAAGCAAACCACCTCTCGAAAGAAGATGCTTGAAAAGCTTAACATCGAGCAGATTACGCCTTCTACGAGAAAGTACCCCGGCATCATCTTCCAGATGGAACGCGAGCCAGGAACGCAGATTCTCGAGGTGGAGGGTTTGAAGGCTGTCGATGCCGACGGCACGGTGCTCTTCGACGATGTGAACTTCGTCATCGAGAAAGGACAGAAGACCGTCTTCCTCAGCCACAATCCCAAGGCCATGACCGCCCTCTTCGAAATCATCAACGGCAACCGCGAGGCCCAGGCCGGCACCTTTAAGTGGGGTGTGACCATCACTACCGCCTACCTGCCGCTCGACAATACAGACTTCTTCAAGTCGGAGATGAACCTCGTGGACTGGCTGTCGCAATACGGTACGGGCAACGAGGTGCTCATGAAGTCCTATCTTGGCCGCATGCTCTTCAAGGAAGAAGACGTGCTGAAGCATGTCAACGTGCTCTCCGGCGGCGAGAAAATGCGGTGCATGATAGCCCGCATGCAGCTGAAGAACGCCAACTGCCTCATCCTCGATACCCCCACAAACCACCTCGACCTGGAGTCCATCCAGGCCTTCAACAATAACCTGGTACAGTTCAAGGGTAACATCCTCTTCGCCTCGCACGACCATGAGTTCATCCAGACCGTGGCCGACCGCATCATCGAGCTAACCCCGCGTGGTACCATCGACAAGCTGATGCAGTACGACGACTACATCTACGACGAGGCCATCAAGGAGCAGAAAGAGCGCATGTACTCCTGATGCTCACATTTCAAACCTCAAACTTCAATTCTCAAATCTACATGAAACAAACGATTCTTGTGACGGGTGGCACCGGCTTCATCGGGAGCCACACCACCGTAGAGCTGCAGGAGGCAGGCTACGAAGTGGTCATCATCGACAACCTGTCGAACAGCAACGCCGCCGTCGTCGACGGCATCGAGAAGATTACCGGCGTCAGGCCCGCCTTCGAGCAGGTGGACTGCTGCGACATGGAGGCGCTGGAGGGCGTCTTCCGAAAGTACCCGAAGATAGAGGGCATCATCCACTTCGCCGCATCGAAAGCCGTGGGCGAGAGCGTGGAGAAGCCGCTGCTCTACTACCGCAACAACATCACCTCGCTCATCAACCTGCTGGAGCTCATGCCGAAGTACCAGGTGAAGGGCATCATCTTCTCCAGCTCGTGCACCGTCTACGGGCAGCCCACGAAGGAGAACCTGCCCGTCACCGAGGAGGCTCCCATCCAGAAGGCCCTCAGCCCCTACGGCAACACGAAGCAGATCAACGAGGAAATCATTCAGGACTACATCCACAGCGGCGCACCCATCAAGAGCATCATCCTGCGCTACTTCAACCCCATTGGCGCCCATCCCTCGGCACTCATCGGCGAGCTGCCTAACGGCGTGCCCATGAACCTCATCCCCTTCGTAACGCAGACTGCCATTGGCATCCGCAAGCAGCTGAAGATTTTCGGCAACGACTATAACACCCCCGACCACACCTGCATACGCGACTACATCTACGTGGTAGACCTGGCCAAGGCCCACGTGAAGGCCATGGAGCGCGTGCTCGACCAGCCCGACACCGACGCCGTGGAGGTGTTCAACATCGGCACCGGTCGCGGACTCTCAACCCTTGAAGTCGTCGAGGGATTCGAGAAGGCCACCGGCGTGAAGCTCAACTGGGAGTATGCCCCCCGCCGCGAGGGCGACATCGAGCAGGTATGGGGCAACGTCGACAAGGCCAACAAGGTGCTGGGCTGGAAGGCCGACACACCCACCGAGGAGGTTCTGAAGAGCGCATGGCGCTGGCAGCAGAAGCTCCGTGAGGACGGCATTCAGTAAGACTGGCTGTAAACTATACAGTCTCAGAAGAGACTGATTTTTGTGTTTGTGTTGTGGTGGGCTTCCGATGTGATATCGGGAGCCCATTTTGCATGCCTGACTGGCAAAGGTGTTGGGGGTAAAACGGGCTGATTGATAGACAAATGTCAAAAAACGAAGATGGATTCCGTATTTTATAGTATTTTCTTCCTGTTCCGTTTGGTCGTTTGGGAAAAAAACTCTACTTTTGCAAAACCAAACAAACTACTCTTAAAAGAAAACTATGAGAATGAAGAGAATGTGGATGGCCGTGGTGGCCATGATTCCAACCATGATGATGGCACAGACTTTCGACTTCGACCTGACGAAAGCCTTGCCTATTTATAATGTGCAGGATGGCTATGGCTATGACATCTTGCCAGCCCCCAGCGTGAAGAAACCCACCGCTGAACCCTTCTATTTCTCTGTAGCTGTTCCCGACGGCAACTATCGGGTACGCGTGGAACTGGGCGGTGTGAAGAATGGCAACACGACGGTGCGTGCCGAGGGACGCCGCCTGATGATGGACAACATTCTGACCCCGAAGAAGAAGGATACGCAGGTGGTGGAGTTCGTGGTGAACAAGCGCTCGACACTCATCGAGGGCGACAAGCGAGTAAAGATTAAGGACCGCGAAAAGGAGTACCTGACATGGGACGAGAAGCTGACGCTGGAGTTCAACGGTCCGCAGCCTGCTGTGCGTAGCATTCACATTGAGCCTGTCGACGTGCCCACCATCTATCTCTGTGGCAATTCCACCGTGGTGGACCAGGCCAACGAGCCCTGGGCGTCATGGGGACAACTAATCACACGATGGTTTGGCCCGGAGGTGGCCGTCAGCAACCATGCTGAGAGCGGGCTGACGGCTCGAACGTTCATTGGATCCTATCGTTTAGACAAGATCCTGCAGACGCTGAAGAAGGGCGACTATGTCTTTGTGGAGTTTGGCCACAATGACGAGAAGGAGAAGCGCCCCGGCGATGGTGCCTGGTATCACTATCAATACCAGCTGAAGATTTTCGTTGATGAGGTGCGGGCCAAGGGCGCAGAAATCGTGTTCTGCACACCGACGCAGCGCCGTGCCTTTAACGACGACAACAAGACCCTCAAGAACACGCACGGCGACTTCCCCGCTGCCATGAAAATGGTGGCCGAGCGTGAGCGTGTGCCCCTGATTGACCTGAACCAGATGACGAAGGTACTCTTCGAGACGCTCGGCTTCGAGGATTCCAAGCGTGCCTTGGTTCACTATCCTGCAAATACCTTCCCCGGGCAGCCGAAGGCGCTGGCCGACAATACCCACTTCAACCCGTATGGCGCCAGCCAAGTGGCCAAGTGCGTGGTCATGGGTATGAAGCAGCTCAACCTCCCCCTGGTGAAGTTCCTGCGCCCTGACTGGCAAGACTTCGACCCCGCTCAGCCCGACGACTGGAATACTTTCCAGTGGGCACCGGCTCGCAATGCCGACGTGGTGAAACCCGATGGCAACTGATTCACACTTCTTTAGATGCCCAAGACAGAACGTAAAATGAAAAAGTTTCTTTCAACAATAGCATTTGCAGCCCTTTGCACTGGTGCCTTTGCACAGAGCTGGCCTACACCGGCCACGGAGGCTAAGGCTGGTGCCCGCTGGTGGTGGCTGGGCTCGGCAGTGGACAAGGAGAATCTGCAGTGGAACTTGCAGGAGTATGCCAGGCATGGCATCGGTGCCGTGGAGATTACCCCTATCTATGGCGTGCAGGGTAATCAGGCCAACAACATCGAGTATCTCAGCGACAAGTGGATGGAGATGCTTCGCTACACGCAGGAGCAGTGTCGGCAGAATGGCGTCGAGCTCGATATGGCTACAGGTACCGGCTGGCCCTTCGGTGGCCCGTGGGTGCCGCTGAAGGAGAGTGCCTGCAAGGCTGTGTTTGTAGAGAAGGAGCTTTCGGGCGAGGTAGCTGATTTAGATATTTCTGCGCCAGAGAAGGAACAGAAGAACGCCTTCCTCGACAAGGTGATGCTCTACGGCAACGACGGTCAGGTCATCGACGTAACCGATTGCGTAAAAGATGGTAAGCTGTCTCTTGATAAATCTCAAATCTCAAATTTCAAATCTCAACCCCAGAAAGTTGTCGCCCTCTATGTGAAGTATGGCGTCATGAAGGTGAAGCGCGCTGCTCCCGGCGGCGAGGGCTTGGTGATAGACCATTTCGACAAGAATGCCGTGGCCAACTATCTGAAACATATTGAACAGGCTTTTGAGCGCACGCACACTCCTTATCCTCACACGTTCTTCAACGACTCCTACGAGGTGGAGGCCGCCACGTGGACGCCCACGCTGCTGAAAGAGTTTGAAGCGCGTCGCGGCTATAAGCTGGAGGAACATCTGCCCGAGCTGATAGCACTGGAACCGAAGGTGCTGAGCGACTACCGCGAGACGCTTGGCGACCTGCTGCTGGAGAACTTCACCAACCAGTGGACGGCATGGGCACACCGGCATGGGGCCGTCACCCGCAACCAGGCTCACGGCTCTCCCGCTAACCTCATCGACTGCTATGCTGCCGTGGATATACCTGAGATTGAAGGCTTCGGACTGAGCGACCTTGGCATCAAAGGGCTGCGTAAAGACCCCGGAAAGACGCGCAAGAACGACTCGGACTACTCGATGTTCAAATATGCACCGTCGGCAGCCCATGTATGCGGAAAACCCTTCACCAGCAGCGAGACTTTCACCTGGTTGACGGAGCATTTCCGCACCAGTCTCTCGCAGCTGAAGCCCGACCTCGACCTGATGTTCTGCGCTGGCGTGAACCACATGTTCTTCCATGGCACCTGCTACTCGCCCAAGGACGACGAGTGGCCTGGGTGGAAGTTCTATGCCTCGATTGACATGAGTCCGACGAATAGCATCTGGCGCGATGCACCTTATTTTATGCAGTATGTTGAGCGCTGCCAGAGCTTCCTGCAGTGGGGACAGCCCGACAACGACTTCCTGGTGCTGGTGCCCGTGCGCGATGCCTGGAAAAAACCCAACGGCAAGCTGCTGATGCAGTTCTCCATTCATGCGATGGGCAAGCTGATGCCGGAGTTCAGGCAGACCATCCTCGACATCGACAAGGCCGGCTTCGACTGCGACTACGTCTCAGAACGCCTGCTGATGCAGACCACTTGCCAGAACGGACAGCTCGTCACTTGTGGCGGAACGTGCTACAAGGGGCTCATCATTCCTGGCAGCGGGAACATGCCCGAGGCGGTGAAACAGCACATCGAGGCGCTGAAACGGCAGGGCGCACACATCATGTACGGCATCGATGCCGCAGAGATGGTCCGTGCCGCCAAGCCAGAGCAGATGAAGACACAGCTGGGCCTGAAGGCCATTCGTCGCAGGAATGCCAACGGCTACCATTATTTCATGGCTAACCTCACGCCGCAGGACATCAGCCAGACCGTCACGCTGGCAGTGCCCTTCAAGAGTGCCGTGTGGTTCAATCCGCTCAATGGCGAAATCACCCCCGCAAATGCTGACGGCCAGCGCCTGAACATCTGTCTGCGCAGTGGAGAGTCGATGATTCTTCAGACCTATGACGAGCCTGTTTCCTTCAGCGAGAAGGCGCACACGACCGGCGACAAGTCACAGTGGAACGACATCATCATCGAAGGTCCCTGGACACTTTCGTTCACCGAGGAGGCTCCGAAGGTGGAGAATACCTATCAGCTGAGCCGGCTCCAGACCTGGGAGTCGCTCGACGAGCAGACACAGGTGACGATGGGCACCGGCGTCTACACCACCAAGTTCAAGATGTCGAAGAAGGAAGACCCCGCAGGCCCCTGGATGATAGACCTGGGCGACGTGCGAGAGTCGGCCCGTGTGTATATCAACGGCCAGTTCATCGGCTGTGCCTGGGCCGTGCCCTTCATCCTCGACACGAAGGGAGCCCTGCGGGTGGGGGAGAACGAGCTTCGCATAGAAGTGACCAACCTGCCTGCCAACCGTATCAGCGAGCTGGACCGTCAGGGCGTTCAGTGGCGCAAGATGGAAGAAATCAACGTAGTAGACATCAACTACAAGAAGACGCTCTACGACCAGTGGGAGCCGATGCCCAGCGGGTTGAACTCAACCGTGAAATTATTTCGCATCGCAAGCAATAAATAAGCATTTACTTCCGTTGTAAAGAATATAAATAACAGAATAACAATAGTCATTGCATATAGTTGCAGTAGAAAGAAAAATGTCAGAAGAAAAACATCACCACCACCATCACCATCACATGGATGGAGCCAGCAAGTTTAAGCGTAAAAGCCTGATGGCTCTTGAGAGACGGAAAAAAGTGGCCAAATGGCTTTGGCGCATTCTTGTTGCCCTTGCAATCATCATGGGCATCGTGGTCGTCATCGCCTATGCAGTAGATTAAGAAGGTACATCTAAAGACGGTCTCGGTCGTCTAATACCTGGAATCGCTGGCGCATCTGGTGCAGTGCTTCCCTATCCAGTTCTGTGCAGACAGACTGCTCTTCAGTCTGGGCTGTACAGATGATGTGTCCTATTGGGTCAACCACTACAGAGCCTCCTGCGTAGTGGCATTTCTCGTCGTCGCCAACACGGTTCACCGCTATCACAAAGCACTGGTTCTCAATGGCGCGGGCTCTCGTCAGCGTCTCCCAGGCCAACTGCCGTTTCTCCGGCCAGTTGGCCACGTAGATGATGGCATCATACTCACCCGCCAGCCCGTAGCGTGAGAAGACGGGGAAGCGCAGGTCGTAGCAAGTCTGCAGCAGCAGGCGCCATCCCTTCCACTCCGCAATGACGGCACGTTCTCCACGGGTATAGTGCTCGTCTTCATGGCCGTGGGTGAACAGATGGCGCTTGTCGTAGCTGGTCACCTGCTCTGGGGTGACGAAGTAGTGGCGGTTCCTGTAGTTCCCTTCTGCGTCTCTGATGGCCAGACTACCGCTGATGGCGCAATCGTGCTTGCAGGCTGTTTCCTTCATCCAGGCCAGCGAGACGGCAACCTTTTCCTCCTCGGCAATTCCTTCCGGCACCGTGGCGAAGCCCGTTGCCCACATCTCGGGCAGCACATACAGGTCAGCATGGCCGCTACGGTCCATCATCTCCTCGGCGCGGCGAATATTCTCTTCGGGCGATGCCCAGCGAATGTCGGTTTGTAGTAACGTTATCTTCATAGGTAGAAATCTTTTGTCAGTTCCTGGTACCATGCTGAGTTCAGCGCCCCCTCGCCCCTTTCCAGCGAGCGGGGATGCTTGGCGAAGGCCAGCAGACAGCGCTTGGGCGGCTTGCGCTCCGACGTCCTCACCAGCCATTCCCTGCATTTGAAGAAGCCCGCCAGCACGGCCTCGCTCTCCATCAGCCCTTTGCAGTCGGTGGGAACTACCACGCTCAGCTCCCCCTCGTCGCCGAGCAGCTGCCAGCTTCGGTCCATCAGCATCCTGTAGGTCAGCGTGTCGGTGTGCCGGGCCATCGTCCGCTCTTTGTCGGGGCTGTGCAGCGCATCGGTGAAGTAGGGTGGGTTGCTCACGATGGCATCGAACTTCTCCGTCGCCTGATAGTCGGCCACGTCGCGCTGTAGGATGTCAACCCGCTCGGCAAATGGCGAGGCCGCCACGTTCTCCTGTGCCTGAGCCACGGCCTCCTCGCTGATGTCGATGCCCGTCACGTGGGCGTCGCTGTAGCGCTGGGCCATCATCAGGGCGATGAGTCCCGTTCCCGTTCCAATGTCGAGAATGCGCTGCCCACCGTGTGCCCATGCGCCCAGCAGGGTGCCGTCGGTGCCCACCTTCATGGCGCACCGGCTCTGATGGATGCAAAACTGCCTGAACTGGAAATAATCGTTTGCCATCGCTCTTCTTTTGTGGCGCAAAGATAAGCAAAAAGGCTGGAAAAAGCCACATTTCATGTGAAAATAATGATGTGAACGGCCTCAAAAACAAGAAAAACGCCTGTCGAGGTAAAAAAAGTGGGTCCAAAATTTGCTGATAAGGGAAAAAATATATACCTTTGCACCCGCAATCGGAGAAACAGACGCTCGAAGCGATGGTTACGACGGTTGCGGAGCGTTCTAATGCACCCTTAGCTCAGTTGGTAGAGCACCTGACTCTTAATCAGGGTGTCCAGGGTTCGAGCCCCTGAGGGTGTACAAGAGCAGGCCGATATGGCTCAGTTGGTAGAGCAACGCATTCGTAATGCGTGGGTCCCCGGTTCGAGTCCGGGTATCGGCTCAAAAAAGGGATAATGAGGGATTGTTGAAATCCCTTTTTCCGTTTTTTAGGGCATTAGCGTCAGTCAGGCGAGTTTGCGGAATTAGCTCAGTTGGTAGAGCATTGGCTTCCCAAGCCGAGGGTCGCGGGTTCGAGTCCCGTATTCCGCTCTTGACGAAGCAAAAAAGACAGGAACCGGTCATCTGGCTCCTGTCTTTTTTGTTTATAGCTCTATTTCCTTTTGTAGTCGGATGATTTCGTCGCGGTATTGCGCTGCCTGCAGGAAGTCGAGCTTCTTCGCGGCCTCCTTCATGCGGCGTGTGGTCTCGGCTATGAGCTTTTCTATCTGCGGCCGCGTCATGTGCTCTATGATGGGGTCGGCGGCGATGCCAGCCATTGGCTCGCCCTCGGCCGCCGCAGCCAGTTTCAGTTCCTTGATGTCCGGGCGGTCGTCGCGTTTCAGCGGACTGCTGTCGTGGATGGCTTTCACGATTTGCGTGGGCGTGATGTGGTGCTCCTCGTTGTAGGCCAGCTGCTTCGTGCGTCGTCGGTTGGTCTCGTCGATGGTCTCCTGCATGGAGCCGGTGATGGTGTCGGCATACATGATGACGCGTCCGTTCACGTTGCGGGCAGCGCGTCCAGCCGTCTGCACCAGCGAGCGGCGTGAGCGCAAAAAGCCCTCCTTGTCGGCATCGAGGATAGCCACCAGCGACACCTCCGGCAGGTCCAGGCCCTCGCGCAGCAGGTTCACGCCCACCAGCACGTCGTAGACGCCGGCACGCAGGTCCGAGAGAATCTTCACGCGGTCCAGCGTGGCCACGTCGCTGTGGATGTAGGCCGTCTGCACGCCGTGGTTCATCAGGTATTCCGTCAGCTCCTCGGCCATGCGCTTCGTCAGCGTGGTCACCAGCGTGCGCTCATGGCGCTCCGACCGCTGGCGAATCTCCTCCATCAGGTCGTCAATCTGGTGTTCCGAGGGGCGCACCTCAATCTCCGGGTCGAGCAGGCCCGTGGGGCGGATGACCTGTTCCACCACGACGCCCTCGGCCTCCCGCAGCTCGAAGTCGGCAGGCGTGGCCGAGACGTAGATGACCTGGTGCACCATCTCCTGAAACTCGTCGAACGTGAGCGGTCGGTTGTCGAAGGCGGCGGGCAGGCGAAAGCCATACTCCACCAGGTTGGTCTTGCGGGCGCGGTCGCCACCGTACATGGCGCCAATCTGCGGCACCGAGACGTGGCTCTCGTCGACGATGAGCAGGAAGTCCTCGGGGAAGAAGTCGAGCAGGCAGTAGGGGCGCTCGCCCGGCTTGCGTCCGTCGAAGTAGCGCGAGTAGTTCTCGATGCCCGAGCAGTGGCCCAGCTCCTTGATCATCTCCATGTCGTACTCCACGCGCTCCTTGATGCGCTGTGCCTTGATGCCGTCGCCCAGCTCCTCGAAGAAGGCCACCTGCTTCACCAGGTCGTCCTGGATGTCGTGTATGGCGCGGTTCGTCTGCTCCTGCGTGGTCATGAAGAGGTTGGCGGGGTAGAGCTTGTAGTCGGCATAGCGACCCAGGCAGTCGAGCGTCACGGGGTCCAGCTCCTCGATGCTGTCTATCTCGTCGTCCCAGAACGTGATGCGTAGAATCTTCTCGTTGTAGGCCATGTAGATGTCCACCGTGTCGCCCTTCACGCGGAAGTTGCCGCGCTCCAGCGTCAGGTCGTTGCGCACGTAGAGCGACTGCACCAGCTTCCGCAGCAGGGCGTTGCGGTCCATCTGCTGCCCTTGCTGGATGCTGATGACGTTGTCCGAGAGGGCGTTGGGGCTGCCCATGCCGTAGATGCACGAAATGGATGATACAACCACGACGTCTCTTCTGCCTGACAGTAAGGCCGATACGGCACTCAGGCGCAGACGGTCAATCTCCTCGTTGATGGCCAGGTCTTTTTCGATATAGGTGTCGGTGTGGGGCAGGTAGGCCTCTGGCTGGTAGTAGTCGTAGTAGCTCACGTAGTACTCCACGGCGTTCTCGGGGAAGAAGCCGCGCATCTCCTCGAAGAGCTGTGCCGCCAGCGTCTTGTTGTGGCTTAGGATGAGGGTGGGGCGGTTCACGCGGGCAATGACGTTGGCCATGGTGAACGTCTTGCCCGAGCCCGTCACGCCCAGCAGCACCTGTGCACGGTCGCCACGCAGCACGCCCTCGGTGAGCTCGCTGATGGCCTCGGGCTGGTCGCCCGTGGGCTGGTATTTCGATGTCAGTTTGAATTCCATTTCGTTAGGTGCGTGGGGAAAGCAATGGGCCCGTCAGCTTCGTGCTATTCCAGTGGGATGTCGGGGTGCTGAACAGCCAGCGGCAGGTCTTTCTGCGAGAGGTAGAACATGTAGAGGATGACGGGCTTTGTGCCACGGTTCTCGCCGTGGTGGACGGTTCCCACCATCTCCACGACGGCCTCGCCCTCGTGGACCACCTTCTCCTTGCCGTCCTGGCCGATGATGGTCAGCTCGCCCTGCACCAGCACGCCGTAGTTCATCGCCACATGATGGTGCCATCCCAGCTTCTTGCCGGCAGGGAACACGTATTTCACGGCCACCAGCTCGGGACGTCCCTGCGGATAGTCGGGCAGCTCTACGCCGTCCCAGCTCTGACTGGTACGAATCAGTTCGGTAGACACTACCTGCTGTTGCTCCGCGTCGCCGTTCTCGGCCGTGTTCTCCGTCGCCGGGGTGTTCCTGTTGGCTTCCTTGCACGATGTCAGGATGCTTTGGCTGCCAAAGATGAGGGTAGCGGCCAGCACGCAATTGAGAATCTTTTTCATCGTCTTTCCTTTTTTAGAGTTGTTTCCGTGTTGCAAAGGTAGCAAAAAAAAGTGGTACAGCCAAGGGGTTGAAAGAAAAACTGGAAGAAACGTGAAAAAAAAAGAGCGAACAGTGTGGTTGCCGCAGTGAGACGAGATGGACGACATGAATATTTTTTTTTCGCGAATGTCCGTGCGCTCGACCTATGGTCGCTTGCCACCAACGGGACGCAAGAATGAATCGTGAATATCTTCAAGCTGTACAACCCGTACACGAGAAAATTATGTTAATTATGTAAATTTCTTTCATTTTCTGATTGTGGGGATTGGTAGCAGCCAAAACCATCGCTAACTTTGAAAGAATGTTAATTTTCGGGCGGTTTTGTGGTAAAAATGAACACTCGACCCTCGCCAAAACTCGATTATTTTCCACGAGTAAAGTTTTGGCTGAAAATAAGCGAGTTTTGAGAGGGTTTGCTAAATGACTGATAGATAGGAGATTGCGAAGATTTTGGCAAAATTTGCGGCCTTCTGGCTTTCAAAAGTCAACGCCTTTTGAAAATTTGGCGTTGACTTTTGAAAATTTGGCGTGCTTAAAAAAGCGAGAGACAGGGCAAAAAATGCGGAAAAAGCTGCACAGAACCATGCGGTTTGTGCAAAAATTGGCCCCTTTTTCGACTTTTTCGCGCTCGCCGTCCTTGCCCCAAAAACCAAAAATGGTCAAAAAAGGCCATTTTTCGCTCCAGAATGCCTCCCGCTCGTGAACTTTTTGTTAGTGGAAATTTTGAACACTATTCGGCATCTGTTTTTGGCGCAAAATTACTCAGCCCTCTGAAAAAATGTAAGAAATTTTCGTAATTCACATCATCATCAGCCCTACTGATGAGCCTCTCCTGTCGTATGAATGATGGGAATTATGAAAATTTCTTTCCTTTTTATATGTTTAATCGGAAATATTTTTGTATTTTTGCAACTGCATTGTGTCTGCTCCCCATGTTGTAGCGACAAAAGGGGGGAGTGCTGATGGATGCGGTGCAAACGACATCGTGGGTAGACAGAAGCAACCGGCCGCAGGGTCGGCTCGCTTCAGCAAAGGAACTCGTGTTCTCTTGTCGAATGACGTTTGAAGTATAAAGGCTCCTACCAAAGCAAATTGTACAAAACCCAAACAAACAGTTCGAGAGAGTCACGCCTGTATAGGCGTACTCTTTCTATTTGTGTTTGTTTGGGGGGCTATCTGTGGTAGGAGCGGCCTATACTTCGAATACATTGGAAAGATGTTACGCCTTCTTTTGTGCCTGCATGTGTGACATCGGGGATTGCAAATCTCCTCCAACAAACCAGATTGCTAACAGATTGAAAGCTCCTACCAAGCATGAAGAATCTAATTGACAAATCTGAACTCATCAGCAAGTTGAAGACTCTTGAGGGCCTCAGCATCGACGAGCGTAGCAGCCTCATCGGGCTGTTGCGTGAGCATAAGAAGTATGGGCTGGTGTGGGAAGACAAACCGGAAGACGTGGAGGAACGGCTGCGGGAATCGCTGCCCGTTCTACGCGAAGTGAAAGACAAGGCGCTGTTGAGCGACGAGCCTGATGCTCCTAATCATATATTGATTGAGGGCGACAACCTCGAAGCACTCACCGCCCTCAGCTATACCCATGAGGGAAAGATTGATGTCATCTACATCGATCCGCCATACAACACGGGTCATTCTGATTTTACATATAATGATTGCTATGTAGATGCTGATGATGGCTTTAGACATAGTAAATGGCTTTCCTTTATGAATAAACGATTGAAAATAGCCAAGAAACTACTATCGGATGATGGAATCGTTTTTATTTCAATTGATGATAATGAACAAGCTAATCTCAAGTTATTATGCGATGAAATATTCAATGCGAAGAACTTTGTTGCCTGCGTTCTCCAGAAATCACGTGAATCTATAAGTGGAGATTTGCTTTTTTCTCCCAACCATAATTATCTACTTGTTTATTCATCGTCTTTTGAAAAACTGTTTGCAAGAAAAAATTTGTTTCGCATTCCGCAGCAGGTTGATACTACAAAATTTAAGAATCCAGATAATGACCCACGAGGACCTTGGAAGTTGTCTCCTGTAGATGGGCCTGGAGGTGCCAGAAAAGGAAACCCATATTATGAGTTTTTAGGGATTGAAGGCTATTATCGGTATTCTAAAGAAATGATGCAAAAATACTATGAAGATGGGCTAATTGTTAAAAGGAAAACATCATTAGGAAAGAAGTATTATTTAAGCCAGGCTCTTGAAAAAAAGGGGGTTCCACCAACTACATGGTGGGATGATGCAGGAACTACGACCGCAGGAACGAAAATGCTAAAGGAGATACTCCCAGAGCGTGAGTTTACAAACCCCAAACTATTGCTGTCCGATAAAAGTGCGAAGTAGTATAGATTCCATAAAAATAGGGGGCCAGACCTGAGCCTTTCCCCCAAGATTTTGTAATTTTGCAGC
>CACYME010000031.1 GCA_902775475.1 uncultured Prevotellaceae bacterium | reverse complement strand
CAAAGAGGTAGACTTCATTATAGATAACGATGGTGAGTTGACAGCTATAGAGGTGAAAAGCGGTCGTCGCGGAATGAACTCTGGGTTGCCAGCTTTCGTTGAAGCATTCCATCCCAAACGGGCTTTTATCGTGGGTACGGGCGGTGTTTCTTTGGAGGATTTCCTAAGTTGTGATATTGAAAGTCTGCTTCATCAGGAATAATTGTAGCGGAAAAGTTCTATTTGTTTCTGTTGTAGCGACAGTAACTATTTGAATAATAGCGTTTTTACTGACAGATGGGAGTTTCGCTACATCGCTACAAGAAAAAATGGCATCTTATACAAAACATTTTATTTGTTGTATGATTGGGTAGGAAATGATGTCGTCATCGGTACTGCCGTGACACATCCTGACAGACAAAGCAACGTCTGTTGACTATCGTCTTCATCCTCCTTGCAAGGCATAGCTCTGGGCAGGCTTGGCTCTGCTCTTGCTTCGTTCGTCTGTTGTGGTGACATTTGAGTGTCATTGGCTCAGAGGCTCCGTGGTATATGAAGGTTTAGCTCGGCGGCCCGTAGGGGAAAGCCAACGGAAAAGGAGAAGACGTGTCTGAATAGACTTGCCTTCTCCCGTACCCGCTAAGGAATATATTCTAATCCATCAGAGTCAATTTCCCATTCTTCACCAGTACTTGTGGCTCTTGAATCGTAATCTCCACTAATATCTATGTCATCATATTCATCATCATCAGTTTGGTACCAGTCTTCAGAAGAAAGGAATAGTATTCTATTAATATCACGCCCCCAATATACAGTATCATAAGCAGGAGTATTTTCAAAAAGCTTTCCTGACCTAAAATCAAACCATCTGTAAATATCTTTGTTCCCATCATTAGATATGACATAGGTTCCTTTAGAACCGCTTCCGTAGAATTCTTGTATTATGTACTTGTCGCTAATGGGAACGACTTCTTCCCCATTCTTATTTATAATGCCCCATAATGGCACAGGATGAAAAAAGTTGATTAACAATCTTTACACATTAAATATGAAGAACTTGTCAATGGCCGTTTTGAGGTAAGGCTGTACTGGCCATCCTTGACGCTTGGGATTTTCTTGTACCTGACGATGCCATAAACCGTTTCTCTGTCAACGTGATATTTTGCCATGATTTGTTCAACCATATAGTATTCTTCTGCATAATGCATCCCCGGATTACGGACGAAGTCCACATGCAACTTGGAATAGTAGGTGATACCGATTCCTTTTTTGTGGGTATGTTATTAAGGGTTCACTTGCCCACGCAATGGTGCCTGAAGATGTGGTTGAGGGTCTCTTGCGAGGTGATGATTTGGGCCTCGCCAGTGATCTGGGCCAGGTCGGAGAGGACGAGGTGGAGGTCTTCGGCCACGAGGTCGCTGGGAAGCTGGTGCGCAAGGGCATCGAGTACGCGCAGAAGGTCGTCGTGTGCACGGACGAGGGCTTCGTGATGGCGGGCTGAGGTCACAATAATATCGCTCTCCTTCAGGTCGGGCAGATTGGCGGCAGAGTAGATGGCGGTCTCAAGGGCTTCGATGCCCTGTCCGTGTTTGGCCGAGATGCTGAGGAGCGAGGAGTGGGGAATGACGATGGAAGATTCGGCTACCGAGATGCCCTTGTCGGATTTGTTGCTGACTATGATGAGGCTTTTGCCCTGACAACGAGACTCGATTTCTTTCTGCTCTTCGGCGGTGGGTTCCTCGTCGAGGAGCCAGAGGACGATGCGTGCTCGGCAGATGGCTTGGTAGGTGCGGTCAATGCCTATCTGCTCGATGGCGTCGGAGGTTTGTCGGATGCCGGCGGTGTCGATGAATCGGAAGGCAACGCCCTGGATGTTGATAACGTCCTCGATGGTGTCGCGCGTGGTACCATGGATGTCGCTGACGATGGCTCGGTCGTCGTGCAACAGGCGGTTGAGCAGTGTTGACTTGCCGACGTTGGTCTTGCCTACTATGGCGACGGGAATTCCAGCTTTTATCGCTTGTCCGGTCTCGAAGGTGGCGGCAAGGGTGGTGATGCGCTCATCTATGTGCTGTGCCAGTTGGAGCAGTTGGGTACGGTCGGCAAACTCCAGGTCTTCGTGGTCGGAGAAGTCGAGTTCGAGTTCGAGCAGCGAGGTGAGCTCGAGCAGCTGTTGCCTGAGTTGGGAAAGTTCGCCAGAGAAATGGCCGCGTAGTTGTGAGAGGGCTATCTGGTGAGTGGCACGGTTGGTGGAGGCGATGAGGTCGGCCACGGCCTCGGCCTGACTGAGGTCCATCTTGCCGTTGAGGAAGGCACGCATGCTGAACTCGCCCGGGCGGGCCATGCGGCAGCCCTGTTGAATGAGGATTTCTAATATTTTGTTGATGATATAGGGAGAGCCGTGGCAGGAGATTTCTACGCAGTCTTCGCCGGTGTAGCTATGGGGGGAACGGAAGGTGCTCACCAAGACTTCGTCGATGAGAACGGGG
This sequence comes from uncultured Prevotellaceae bacterium, assembly GCA_902775475.1. Taxonomy (GTDB): domain Bacteria; phylum Bacteroidota; class Bacteroidia; order Bacteroidales; family Bacteroidaceae; genus Prevotella. The sequence continues at coordinate 43,732 of CACYME010000031.1, read as the reverse complement.
GTGGCAGGACCTGATGGAGAAGCGTCAGGCACGGGGGCGGGGGAACCTGACGGAGATGCGTCAGGCACGGGGGCGGTGATGTGTGTGTAGTGGACGGTGTTGGCGGGTGTGGTCGCTTTGACAGAGTGACATACAGACCCCACAATGGCCAGGGCCTCGGGGCCGCTGACGCGGATGATGCCGAGCGCACCACCAGGAGCGGTGGCTGGAGCGCAGATGGTGTCTTCTGTTGATTTGAGGTTTGGGGTTTGAGGTTTGAGGTTTGGGTTGTGCATGGCGTCTTATAACTGTTGGAGGGCAGTGGCGAGTACTTGCAGGTTGGCGTTGGTGGTGGCCCAGCTGGTGACGAAGCGGCAGAGGGTGTGGTCGGCATCAAGTGGCTCCCAAGTCTCGAAGAGGACCTGCTGCATGAGCTGGTCTTTCTGCTTGTTGGTGAGCACGACGAACTGCTGATTGGTAGGCGAGTCCTTGATAGGAATGCCTGCATCGATGAAGAGTTGGCGCATGCGGTAGGCCATGTCGATGGCATGACGGGCGATGTTGAGGTAAAGCCCGTCGGTGAAGAGGGCGTCGAACTGTACGCCTGCCAGTCGGCTCTTGGCCAGCAGTGCGCCGTGGCGTTTCACGATGGTGAAGAATCCGCGTGGTGCTCCCTGCGGGAAGACGACGGCCTCGCCGCAGAGCGCGCCCACCTTGGTGCCGCCAATGTAGAAGGCGTCGCAGTGGTGGGCCAGCCAGGGCAGGTCGAAGTCGCAATCTGGTGAGGCGAGGCCATAGCCAAGACGCGCGCCGTCGACGAAGAGCGGCATGTGGTACTGCAGACAGGTGGCATGTATCTGCTCTATGTTGGCAGCGGGGTAGAGGGTGCCCAGTTCCGTGGGGAAGGTGATGTAGGCCATGCCGGGAAAAGCCATGTGTTCCCACGTGGGGTCGGCATAGAAGCGCTGCAAATAGGCCGATAGCTCATCGGGCAGCATGCGTCCTTGGTGCGAGGGTAGGGTGATAACCTTGTGCCCACTCTGCTCCACGGCTCCCGATTCGTGGACGTTGATGTGGGCTGTTTCCGTTGCCACGACGGCACCGTAGGTAGGTAGTAGGGCGTCGATGACGGTGGCGTTAGCCTGAGTGCCGCCAACGAGGAAGAATATGTCGGCATCGGGGCAATGACAGGCCGTGCGGATTTTCCCGCGTGCTTGTTCGCTCCATTGGTCGTAGCCGTAGGAAGCACTCTGCTGGGCATTGGTGTCCAGCAGGTGCTGAAGGACGGTGGGGTGGGCACCGTTGTTGTAGTCGCTTTCGAAAGAGGTCATTTTTTTTGAGGGGGGTGCGACAGAGTCGCAACATACGGTGAATAGGGGCGTTAGATGCGGTCGAGGACGCGCTGGATGAGCGTGTCGATGGTGTTCTTGTACTCGGTGTTCATTTCCTGGGCGTAGCGGTTGGCGATGACCATGCAGCAGGTCATGGCGCGATGGCCGAGGAGCGAGGCGAGGCCGGCGAGGGCCGAGGACTCCATCTCGAAGTTGCAGATGCGCATGCCGTCGTACTCGAAGGCCTCCACCTTCTCGTTCTGGTCGGGGTCGGCGAGGGGGATGCGAATCTTGCGGCCCTGCGGTCCATAGAAGCCACCGCACGAGATGGTATAGCCGCGCACCATGTCGTCCTTGGCAATCTGGTCGATGAGGTCGGCGTCGGCTATGGCCACATAGGGCGCGCCCTTGATGGGGTTCCAGTGCATGTGCTCCTTGAAGGCTTCCTCCAGTCGCACGTCGCACACGTCGTTGCGCCCGCCATAGTAGTTCAGCAGTCCGTCGAAGCCGATGCTTTTTACGCTGGCGATGAAGGTGCCAGTTGGCGTGAAGGGCTGCAAGCCGCCGCAGGTGCCAATGCGTACGCAGGTCAGCGTGCGGTGTTCTGCCTTCTCCGTTCGGGTGGCGTAGTCGATGTTGGCCAGCGAGTCGAGCTCGGTCATGACGATGTCGATGTTGTCGCAGCCGATGCCGTGACTCTGCACGGTGATGCGCTTGCCCTGATAGGTGCCAGTGATGGTATGGAACTCGCGGCTGCTGACTTCACATTCGCGCGAGTCGAAGTGCTCGGCCACGGTGTTCACGCGAGCAGGGTCGCCCACGAGGATGACGCGGTCGGCCAGCTGTTCGGGCTTCAGGTGAAGGTGGAAACACGAGCCGTCTTCGTTGATAATCAGTTCTGAGGGTGCAAAATATTTCTCCATAGCGGTAAAAGGTTTTAGTTATTATAGGGTATTTGTTTTTCTTTCTGGCGAATGGTTGTCTGCAGGTCTTCCAGCTGCTGTTCGGCGCTCAGAATCTTGATGCGCAGGGTGGCCCTCTCGCTTTCGCTGGCCGTGGCATATCGGTTGCGCTCAATGGCGAGTGCCTTTGCTTGCACGTCGGCCTCGTGGCGCATGGCATCGAGCTCTGGGGTCTTCGAAATGTGGTCAGCGGTCTGGGCTTGCGATGCCACACTGCGCGCTGCCTGTAGCCGCTGGATGGCTTCGTTCAGCTGTTGTTTGTCGGTCCAGGTGTCGGCAATGCGGCCAATAGAGGCCAGCGAGCGCAGCTGCTGGTCGCTGTAGGCTTCGGGCTGGTAGGTTCGCCGCCGCTCTTGCGGGATGAACGTATAGATGCACACCTTGCCGCGTGGCTGTCGGCGATCGGTCACGAAGTAGCCCAGCTGGTTGAACTCGTCGATGGCATAGAACAGGTCGTTGGCCTCCGAGGCGAATGGCATGCCCAGGTTCTCGGCCTTGAGGAAGGTGCCCCTCTCACTGTCGTAGCGGGTGACGAAGATGTCGTAGCCGCCGATGGCATTGCTGCCTTTTTGGGCAAAGTAGAGCGTGATGCCGTCGGGCATGAGGAAGGGGTTGCAGGCCGATACCTGGCCCAGTCCGCCCAGCGGTTGTGGCTCCGTCCAGCGGTTGGCAATGAAGTCGCTGCTGACAATGCTCACCGTCGAGTCCTTTCGCAGCGACGCCAGCCGGTGGTCGCCCATCTCGGTGGTGAACGTTCCCAGCGAGCCCGTCTGCGTCAGCTTACCCACGTGTGCCGACAAGGGAATGTGGCGCATGAAGTCCGTGGCGTCGACTACCATGCTGTCGATGAACATCACCTGCTGCGTCGAGGCCCTCATCTGCACGAGCCGTGGGTCTTCCACCATCTCCTCCTCAGCGGGCTTCGCCTTCTTCGCGGGTTTCTTCTTGTTGCGCTGTGCCCCGGCCGATAGCGGTAGTAGCAGCAGTGCCGTCAGGGCAAGTAATTTCAGTTTCATCTCGTTTCCTTTTCAATTTCTGTGGCAAAGTTACGAAAAAACGAGCGAAGAACAAAACAAACGCGTTTGTTTTTTCTTCCAAGTGCCATGTAAGTTCGCCACGTAGTGGCAAAGCAGCGAAAAACCGAGAGTAAAGAAAGGCAATGTCTTTTTTCGTGAACGGCCACTTTGTTTTCTACTTTTGCGGCCATTTCAGAAAAAATGAGTACTTTTGTCATCGTTTTCAAAACTTTTTTGCAATGAGGGGTGTTTGATTTCGCCTTTGGAGGGTCTTATAGACAGAATTGTGACAAAAACGAGACAGTTATGGACTACACAAAACAACGGTTTGAACGCTTGTTCAAGGACTGCTACCCACTAATGTATCGGATGGCCTTCTCGCTGGTGGAGAATGCCGACGATGCCAAGGACGCCGTCAACCAGGTGTTCACGCAGATGTGGCGCTCGAAGCCAGAGATGAGCGACGAAAGCGTCAGAGGCTATCTGCTGGCGGCCACGCGCAACCAGTGTCTGCACCTGCTGCGGCAGCGGCAGCTTCGCCAGCAGATGGAGAGCGAGCTGCAACGGCACGAGGAAGAGGCCCACGACGAAGAGCGAGAGGAACTGCTAAGGCAGCTGCAGCAAGCCATTGAGCAGAACCTGACGGAGCAAGACCGCCGTGTGCTCCGCCTGCACTACGACGAGGAGATGACCTACGCAGAGACAGCCACCGTGCTCGGCATCAGCTCGTCGGCGGTGAACAAGCACATCACGCGGTCGTTAGAGAAGATTCGTAAAACTTTTAACATTGCAAAGAAATGATGAAGCAGGAAGATATTGACAAGAAGATTGGCATGCCCGATGTGGACGCGGAGTGGGCACGCTTTGAGCGCGAGGTCATCGGCAAACGGCCTCGCATGAGCAGAACAGCCGCATGGGGTGGGGGCATTGGCATCGCTGCCGCCATCGCGCTGCTTTTTGTTCTGAATATAGGAAGAGAGAAACCAGAGGAGCAGCCGCTCCTCGCTCAGCAGACAGCGCAAACGGCGAGGTCGGCGCAGCCACTCCCCTCCCTTGTAGGGGAAGGGGCAGTGACTTCAGCTCCTCAGCAGTCTAAGGAATTACAGACCCCACCTCCTGCCCTTGATGGGAAGGTTGTGGCTGTGCAGGTCACTTCAGCTGACAAGCCTGCCATATCCGCAGATAAGTCGGTTGCCTCTGCAAGCAAGCCTGCTGCCCCCTCTGGTCAATTGGCCATGAATGTTTCGCCAGCAGTAGAAAGCCCGGCGAGCGTAGTTTACGATTGTGTCGAGCAGATGCCTTATTTCCCCGGTGGCGACCGCGCCCTGATGGAGTTTATCAAGACGACCATGCACTATCCCGACCTGGCCATGGAGTATGGCGCGACGGGACGTGTCATCACTACCTTCAGAGTCGACAGCCTCGGCTATACCTCCAACTACAAGGTTGTGAAGATGATGAAACTGAAATATGACACCTTGCGCCTGAGTCAGGAGAGTGTCGAGAGACAGCAGCAGCTGAGGGAGCAGATAGAGCAGCAGCTGGGCGAAGAGAGCCTGCGCATCCTCAGCCTGATGCCCCGATGGACTCCCGGCAAAATATTAGATCGCTGCGTGAATGTAAAATACACTGTTCCCGTGACGTTCCAGGCTACGGAGGAGGAGCGCCAGACCTTTTTTGCCCAGAAACGAAACGAGAAGCTGCAAGGACATATAGCTGGCCTTGCCATCGTGCCAGCCTCGGCTGACTTAGGGCCAAACGCCATGCGCGTGACTGGTACCCATGACGGCAAAAAGGACTCCATTCTGGTGGTCGTCAACGGGCAGCCAATCGCAAAAGAGGAAAAAATAGACGACCTTCATCAATACTTCTTCGACCGTCACCAACTGGTTGAGAGTATCCGGGTGCTGAAGGACGATGCGGCCCGTGCCATCTATGGCGAACAGGGGAAGAACTGCCAAGGCATCGTGGAAATCACCACCACGCCGTTCACTCCCGTCAGCCAGCTCACCCCCGACCAGTTGAAGGCGCGACGCCTGGCCTACCTGCTGGACAGCTATCGCAAGGGTTTCACCGAGAAAACTAACAGGGACTACTTTGCGCCCGACCTCTACGACACGCCGACGGAAGAACGGCTCTTCGGACTGCTCGCCCAGCAACACGGCAGACTCCGCCGCGAATACTTCGGCCCCGTAGGCAGCGATGCCCACGGTGTCTATGTCCCCCTGATTCGTGAAGCAGTGATTGTAAAAACCGACCCTGCATGGATGGACAAAAACGGAACAATTGTCATGAAAGAGAATAGCCCCCAGCTGAATCATGTCCTCAGCGAAATAGACCTGGCAGCCAGTCAGGCAGACCAGCACATTGAGCGGACGGACAGCTTCGTGCGCAAGGCGTTCATCTATGGAGGAACGGTTACTGAGGGCGAGCCACGCACGCTCTACAGCCACATCTGGCACTATGGCCCCCGAGGGTTATGGGAGTCGACCTTCCACTTCTTGCCCGCCCCCGACGCTCCTTCCTTCTGGTGTGGAGAGGTATATGGTTCCACGAGCGGCCAGCGTCAGGTTATCATGCACCTTCATTCTGTCGACAAGCTGTACGCTGCCGACTGCCCGGAAATCCTGAACAACCGCAGGCGAGTAGCTGGCACGGTGCTGAACGAGCAGGATGAGCCGCTGGCCGATGTCATCCTGTCGATGGTAGGCAATGCGCCCGCCCCAGAAACCGTGCAAGTAAGGACTGACAGCACGGGGCACTTCGAGCTATGGCTGCCGTTTCCCGATGCCACCATCGAGGTGGGCCATGTCGGCTACCTGACCACTCGCATTCTCCACCCCGCCGACACGACGCTCACCATCCGGCTGAAACCTGCTACATCAATAAAGGAAGTAAAGGTTCCGGCTAAGAAGATTGACATTGCTGATTATCAAAGAATCATCATTCGCTGAGAACTGGCCATCCGTCAGGCGTCCAGCTGATAGGGCGCTGAATGAGCATGGCGGCACCATTCTGCGTGGCACTGTAGCCGTGGCAGATGAACACATCCTCGCCGTCGAAGGTGTAGGCGGCACAATGGCCGGCGGCCTCCCACTGCTGCTTGTCGCCTTCAAGGAAGAGCGTGCCGCCGCCCTGGGCCATGTCCTTGCCCTCGCGGTCGACGTAGGGTCCGCCGACCGTCTTGCTGCGGCCCACGGCCACGCGGTAGTTGCTCTTGGCACCCCGGCAGCAGTAGTCCCATGATACGAACAGATAGTAGTAGTCGCCGTGGTGGAAGATGAACGGTGCCTCGATGGCGTTCGTCCCAGCATACTTCGACGTGGGGTTTTCCTCCGTGGGCTTATAGCTTGGGTCGAAGCGGCGGGCGATGGTGCGGGGCTGCTCGCCCTTGGCGATGTGCATGGTAGAGTCGAGGCGGGCCAGCTGAATGCCGTCCCAAAAAGAACCCCACACGAGCCAGGGCGTATCGGTCTGCTGGTCGATGACGAAGTTCGGGTCGATGGCGTTCCAGTTGTCGCCCGTCATCTGGCCGTCGGCACCACGCTTCCAGGTGTGTGAGCAGACGATGCACCCCTCGTCCTTCCACATGTTGGCTCCCAGCGAGCGGCTACTGAGCAGGCCGATGGCCGAGCCGTTCTTGCCGAAGGTGGAGCAGCTGTAGGCCAGCCACCATTGACCGTGCCAGCGAATGACGTCGGGGGCCCATACATGGCTGCCGAAGCCTGCCACAGAGTCGGTGGTCCAGCCGGGGATGACGGTCATCACGGGTTGGGGCAGCACGGTCCAGGTCTTGCGGTCCTTCGAGGTCATTTGCTGGATGCCCATGCCCGTGGCATAGATGTAGTAGGTGTCGCCGTCCTTGGCCATCACGGGGTCATGGACCATGGGTGTCTCTGTCTGGAAGGCTTCGCGCTGGAAGCGGGGGCGGCGCTGCTGCTGAGCACTGATGGTGGTGCAGAAGGCCAGGAAAGTTAGTGTTAGTAATGCTTTGTTCATAAGTTTAGTGTTGTGAATGATCATTCGGTTTGCAAAGGTACGAAAAAACGAGTGAAATGCAAAAGGAAAACTTGTTTATTTGACAATATTTGCTGGTTTCCGCTTTTCTTGCGAAATAACGTCGAAATAACTTCGCCGATTATTGCTGAAAAGATAGATACCTTTCATCTTCTTTTTTTTGAAAGATATTGACAAAAAGGCCATTTTTGGCCTCCATATTTCAAAAATTCTCCACGAAAGAAACTTTTGGACGAAAAAACGCCTGTTTTTTGAGGGTTTGCTAAATTGTTGATTGTCAGCGGGTTGATTTGAATTTGGCAAAAAATGGCGTTCGTTGAGAAAAAAAAAGTCAACGCCTTTTGAAAATTTGGCGTCAACGCCTTTTGAAAATTTGGCGTTGACTTTTGAAAATTTGGCGTGCTTACAGAAACGCGAAAAGTAGCAAAATTTGAGCAAAAAACGTGCACAAAAGTAGGCCGTGTGTGCAAAACTTCGTCTTTTGCGGCCCGATTTTCATCGGGCAACGCCTCTCCCGAGGCTCGAAAACGGCCATTTTTCACACTAAAATGCTTCGCCGCAGTGAACAAAAATTTCTGTGAAAGATTTTGACATTTGAATGTTCTTTTTTTTAATCTTCCACCAGTTTTCCTTCGCGCTCCAGTGCCTTCCAGAGCGAGAAGCGTACCTCCGGGTTCTGGGCCTCGGCTTGCTCGAACATGCGGCGGGCGGTGGTGCGGTTGGTCTCGTGTTCGTAGGGGCACAGCTTCACCTGCTTCTCGTAGTGGCTCAGTTCGGCGTACTGGCGGATGAGGCTTTCAGGTATGAGGCACAGCGGACGGATGATCTGCAGTGGCATCTTCTTCATCTGCAGCAGGGCGGGCATGGTGCCGAAGCGCCCTTGATAGAGCAGGTTCATCAGTGCCGTGTGCAGCAGGTCGTCCTGGTGGTGACCCAGGGCAATCTTGTTGCAGCCCAGCTCCTGTGCCAGGTTGAACAGCTGCTTGCGGCGCTGCCAGGAGCAGATAAAGCAAGCCTCACCCCCGGCCCCGCTCACAAAGCTTCTTGTCCACTTTATGTGTAGCGGCACTCCCAGCTCATCGCAGAAACGCTGCAGGTAGCTGGTGTCGGTCTCGTATTGGACGTCCTCCATGCGCACGTGCAGGGCCTCCACCTTGAAGCGTGGATGCAGGATGCGGGCACGACGGGCCAGCAGCTCGGTGAGCAGCAGCGAGTCCTTGCCGCCCGACAGGCCCACGAGCACGTGGTCGTCGTCGTGCAGCAAGCCAAACTGAACGAACGCCTTCACAAAGCGCTCGTTGAGGCGTTTCCAAAGTAGCTCTTTCTCCGTTTTCATAATAATACAGGCCCCAACAGCCCCTCCCATGGGGAGGGGTTGGGGTGGGCTTTTTACTTCATAAACACCAGATAGACGGCCAGCACGATGAAGATGAAGGCCAGGATGTGGTTCCAGTGCAGCTGCTGTCCCTGGAACATGATGTTGGCGATGATGGCAAAGACGAAGAGCGAGATGCACTCCTGCACCACCTTCAGCTGCACCAGCGAGAAGGGGCCGCCGTTGCCCACGAATCCCAGACGGTTGGCCGGCACTTGGCAGCAGTATTCGAAGAAGGCGATGCCCCACGAGAAGACGATGACGCCCAGCAGGGGCCACGACTTGCTGATGCCTGTTTCGCTGAGCTTCAGATGCCCATACCAGGCCAGCGTCATGAAGATGTTGCTCAGTATGAGCAGAATGATGGTATAAAGTCCGTTCATGTCACTTTGTTCTTTTCGGGGCGCAAAGGTACGAATAAGCGAGCGAAAAGCAAAGAAAAAAACACGTTTTTTTCTTTGCTTTTCCGAACAGAAGTTACTTTCGACGGAAATAATCGTTACTTTGCCAGCATCTTCTTGCCGCCAACGATAAGCAAGCCCTTGCCACCATTCATGGGGCGACCTTGCAGGTCGTAGATGGCATCAGACGAGGAGGCCCTGGTGATGCTATTGATGCCAGACACCTCGATGTTGAAGAAATCTTTCCATACATCAGCAGCCTTGTAGGCATCAATAGCATTCCCTGGTACAAAGAGCTTGCACGTGGTCTTGCTGATGTTGTTGAACACATTGGCATCGGCACATACAGGGGGCGTTGTGGCATGGCAATAGATGGCGTTCAGTTTTGCGCTCTCTTCCCAAATAGCAGAAAATGCATTCTCACCGATTTGAGTGACAGAACTGCCTAAGACCAGCTTTTCCAATGGGCAACCCTCACAGAAAAAGGCGTGAACGGCAGTCACCTCATTTCCAAAAGTAAGTTCCTTCAGCGACTCGCAGCCATGGAAGGCATCCGTATTGATGTTTCTACCCACGTAGGCCTTCTCGAGCTTTTTGCAATTCAAGAATACCGAGCCTACATCAGCGTGCCCCATCTTCAGCGGTGTTGTGCCGTCCTCAATGACAACGGTCTGAAGCAGCCAATTGCTGACCCCTTCAACGCCTATTTCCTCCACACGCTTTGGGATGACAATCTTCGTCAGCCCCATGTTCGTAAAGGCGTAATCTCCTATATAAGTCAAGGTGGAAGGCAGCTTGATGCCAGTCAGCGACTCGCAACCCGTAAAGGCAGAGTGCCCAATAGAGGTGATTCCCTCCGGCAAATTGACGGTTTTCAGCTTTGCGCATCCAAAGAAAGCCAAATCGCCAATCCGGTTGATGTTTTCGCCCAGCACGACGGTCTCCAGACTCGTACAGTTCTCGAAGTAGGAGTTGCTGAGGCCAATGGCATGTTTCCCCAATGTCACCTTCTTGACGGTGGCATTGCCATGGAACAGGTCGGGCCACTCTGATTCGACGGGGCGTCCGACGTAGGCTTCCTCTAATGGCTGTCCACCTCCACTTGAGAACATGGCTGTGCCAAACGGGCCGGGGGCGACACCGTCCATATTGCCGGCACCGAGCTTGATGGGATGCTCGCCGTCTTCAAAAACGACGTTCTTCAGGGTACTGATGCTTAAGGCGTAGTCGCAGATTTCGTCGACGCTGTTCGGGATGACCACCTCCGGGATGACAGTGCCATAGAAGGCATATTCGCCGATGAACTTCAGCGATTCGGGGAAGTGTAGTGGGCTGGCTAATTGGTCAGAACCTTGGAAGGCGTCTTTCTCTATAGTGACGAGTCCTGCACTAAATGAAACCCTTTCGAGTGTATGAATCCAGCCGAAAGCGCCCACGTTGATTCGCGTCACCTTGTCACCAAAGACTACCGACTTGATGGAGGAATGGTGGCTGAAGGGTTCGCCAAATGGAATGCCGGGTTCGCCGTTCTTATGTTGATAACGAAAGTTGCGCCCCACGTACACCTCTTCCAAAGCGGCCAGTTCCCAATAGCGGCAGGTGACATACGCTTCGTCCTCATCAATAAAGATGAGTTCCTGGTCGCTGTCCTCCAGGCGGAGCTTCTTGAGCGAGGTGCAGCCGTAGAATGCCCCTGGACCGGAATAGACGACGCTGCCGGGAATCGATATTCCCGTCAGGTCGGTGCAGTCCTTGAACGTTCCGGCATCGATGGCCACTACTTTCACACCGTTGACCATTTCAGGAATAACCATGTCTCCTTTATAGTCGCCAATGGTGACAGAACCGTCTGAATGGACGATTTTGCGCACCACCATCAGGCCGTCGCCCGATGGATTATACAATAGTTCTGTACTGTAATTGACATTCTCCGCTTTTACTACTGTTGCCACAATGGCAAAAAACAATAGGAATAAAGATTTTCTCATAATGTGATACTTTTGTAGTGATTGATTTGTAAACTACTGCAAAAGTACTGTCTATCGCGAAGAATGGGCTTGCAAATCGTCACAATCGACTTGCAAATGATGTTTCGTCAGTCGTTTTCAGCTTTCCACTCGCTGGGCGTCTTGCCAGTAGTGGCCTTGAAGGCACGGAAGAAGGAAGATTCGGTGGTGAAGCCCGACTGCATCCATACTTCCGCCATCTTTATGTCGGGGTGTTGGCGCAACAGCTGTTTGGCGTGCTCCACGCGATAGTTGCTGATGAACTGTGAGAAGGAACAGCCCAGCTGCGTGTTGATGCAGGCTGAGACGACGTTGCGGTTCGTATTTAGGCGGGTGGCGAGGTCGGTCAGTTTCAGGTCGCTGTCGAGGAAGAGCTGTTCATGCTCCATCAGCTGGCTGATGCGGCTCATGAGTTCCGTTCCCCATCCTGCATTTGCCTTTTCATTTTCGTCGGCTTCTTCTTCGACATTAGCGACCTCTATAATTGGGGCGACCTCCACGTCGTTCCTCTCAGTAGGCTTGCGCTTCCTCCAGAATATAATAAAGAGTGCGGCAGCCGTCAGCAGTATCACGGTTAATGTCATCCAGAGCCATGCTGACTTGGTGCCTTCGGCCTGGTCTTGGCTCTGGCTGCTGACGTGCAGCAGATAGACCGAGGCCAACGGCGAGTAGTTGTCGTTGCCCAGCGTGCCGCCTAAAGGTCGATTGTAGTTGATGCCGCCAGTAATCATCAGGTCGCCCTCGTCGGTGAGCAGTATATGCGGAAATCCTGCATCGGGCAGTGGGTCGGTGTAGTAGAGGGTGAGTGGGGCAGGCCGCTTGTTGTACTCTACGCTGACGATGTAGTGGCGGTTGTCCTTGCCGATGCCGTGCACATAGCCCCGATGGACCTTACGGTCGGCAATGACGGGGCTGATATACTGAATCTCTCCGTATGGTCCTTTCTTAGGCACTGGGCATGTGGTGGGCAGCAGGGCGAAGGTGGTGTCGCGCACCAGCAGGAAAGCCAGCTGGCGATATGGCTCCCAGGTGGTGCTATCGCCCTCCTGCCAGTCCTGGACAGGCACCAGCCAGGAGTCGTTGTCTATGTAGCCCGTGCTGCCGCTCATGGCCGACAGGTGGAACAGTGGCTTCCAGTGCCGCAGCAAGGGCACGCGAATTGGTTCGCCCTTCAGACGGTCAACGACGTCGCTGTGCAGCACCTCGCCGTGAGTGTCTCCACTGCCGAGGATGAGCACGTCGCCGGAGCTGGTGCGCAGCATGTAGGGCGCGGCCCGATGGACGGTGACCTCTTTGGCGAAGTGGAAATAGCGGTCGCCGTCGAAGAGCTCGATGCTGTCGCCGGCATACCAGTTGCCCGCCACGACCACGCGGCCGCTGTCTATCTCTATGGCCGAGGCCAGCGTGCGCTTCGTGTCGAAGCAGCTGAAGGCGCGGAAAGTGTGCGCAGCAGGGTCGTACTCCTCCACGGGGAAGGTCTGGCCGATGCCCAGTGGCTTCTCGCTGCCTCCACCCACCATTACCTTCCCGGAACTGAGCACCACGCAGATGCCGATGTCGTGGGGGAAAGCCGTCTCTACGAGGTGCCACTTGCCGTCCTCGTAGTATTCTGCCGTTGCTGTGGGTAAGAAATTCGTGGTATGTCCGCCCACCACCGTCGGCTCGCCATTCACGCAGAAGACGGCGGGGCCGCTGCGAGCGATGTTCAGGCGGGCAATCGCTCGGCCTCTATCTTTACCCATGGGCAGGCTGTCGTGTCGGACGGTGTGGAGTGGGGTAGTGGATAGTCGTCCATACTATCGCTGCCGCCACCTGAACTACAGGCAGCGAGGAATAGCACACAGAGCATTCCTACTATTCGTGTCAGGTGGCGGGCGATAGGTGGCATTAAGGTTATAGATTTATTCTTTCTTTTGCAGATACTCGTCCATGTGCTGTGCGGCGCGTCGGCCGTCGCCCATGGCCAGGATGACGGTGGCTCCGCCGCGCACGATGTCGCCTCCTGCGAATATCTCTGAGCGCGAGGACTGCATCTGCTCGCTGACCACGATGGTGTTCTTGCGGCCCAGCTCCAGGCCAGCGATGCTCTTTGGCACCAGCGGGTTGGGGCTGACGCCTACGGCTACGATGACCTGGTCGACGTCGAGCGTCACCGTCTTGCCCTCCACCGGCACGGGGCTGCGACGTCCACTGGCATCGGGCTCACCCAGCTCCATCACCTGCAGCACGGCCTGACGCACGGCGCCCGTCTCGTCGCCGATGTACTCAATGGGGTTGTGCAGCGTGAGGAAGTTGATACCCTCCTCCTTGGCGTGCTTCACCTCCTCCAGTCGGGCAGGCATCTCCACTTCCGAGCGACGATAGACCAGCGTCACGTCGGCGCCCAGTCGCTTGGCTGTGCGGCACGAGTCCATGGCCGTGTTGCCGCCGCCCACCACGAGTACGCTCTTAGCCGGGTTCAGCGGAGTGTCGGTCTCGGGGTTGGCAGCGTCCATCAGGTTCACACGCGTCAGGTATTCGTTCGACGACATGATGTTGATGAGGTTCTCGCCAGGGATATTCATGAAGTTGGGCAGGCCGGCACCGCTTCCGACGAAGATGCCGCGGAAGCCCTGCTGCTCCAGCTGTTCCACCGTGATGGTCTTGCCCACGATGACGTCGGTCTGGAAGTGCACACCCATCTTGGCCAGGTTCTGTATCTCCACATCCACAATCTTGTTGGGCAGACGGAACTCGGGGATGCCATACTTCAGCACGCCGCCAATCTCGTGCAGGGCCTCGAAGACGTAGACGTCGTAGCCCTTCTTCACCATGTCGCCAGCAAAGCTCAGTCCGGCAGGGCCAGAGCCTACGACGGCAATCTTTATGCCGTTGGAGGGAGCGCATTCGGGCAGACTCATCTGTCCGCTCTCGCGCTCAAAGTCGGCGGCGAAGCGCTCCAGATAGCCGATGGCCACGGCTGGCTCGTTCATCTTCAGGTGGATGCAGCGGCTCTCGCACTGCTTCTCCTGCGGACAGACACGGCCGCAGACGGCGGGCAGGGCCGACGTGCTCTTGAGCACTTTGGCGGCAGCGAGGAACTGGCCGCGCTCAATGTTCTTCACGAACGAGGGAATGTTGATGTTCACCGGGCAACCCTCCACGCAGGTGGGCTTGGCACAGTCCAGGCAGCGCTTGGCCTCCTGCATGGCCATCTCCTTCGTCAAGCCGATGTTCACCTCCTCGGTGCGGGTGGTGGCACGGTAGACGGGGTCCAGCTCAGGCATCACCACGCGCTCTATCTGTGTGCGCTCCTTGGGCTTCATGCTCTTCTGCAGCTCCTTGCGCCATTCGGCGTTGCGGTCGGTGAGTATGTCGATGGTGTCGTTAGTCGGGGCGTTGTCCATCACGATGTCGGTGGTACCCGAGGGAGATGCCTCGGGCACGGTGGTGGTGGCGAGGTGCTCCTCGTAGTGCTCCAGTTCCTCCTGCTCCTGGCGCTTGAAGGTGCCCATGCGCTTGAACATCTCGTCCCAGTCGACGAGGGCGCCGTCAAACTCGGGACCGTCAATGCAGACGAACTTCGTCTTGCCGCCGATGGTCAGTCGGCAGGCGCCACACATGCCCGTGCCGTCCACCATGATGGTGTTCAGCGAGACTTCGCAGGGAATGCCGTGCTTCTGTGCCGTCAGGTTCGAGAACTTCATCATGATGGGAGGGCCGATGGCGAAGACCTTGTCCACGTGCTCCTGCTCGATGAACTTCTCTATGCCTACGGTCACCACGCCCTTCTCGCCGTAGCTGCCGTCGTCGGTCATGATGATGACCTCGTCGCTGCTCTCGCGTACCTTATCTTCTAATATAATAAGATCCTTCGACCGGCCGGCCATCACAGAGAGGATGCGGTTGCCCGCAGCCTTCAATGCCTGGATGATGGGCAGCATAGGAGCTACGCCCAGTCCGCCGCCGGCACAGACCACTGTGCCATATTTCTCGATGCGAGTGGGATTGCCCAATGGACCCACCACGTCGGCCACGCTGTCGCCTACGCCAAGGGCACAGAGCTTCTTAGACGAAAGACCCACCATTTGCACCACCAGCGTGATGGTGCCGCGCTCTGTGTCAGCACCGGCAATAGTGAGCGGCATGCGCTCGCCCTTTTGGTCAACACGCACGATGACAAAGTTACCCGCCTTGCGGCTGCGGGCTATCAGCGGAGCCTCAATCTCGAAGAGGAACACCCGCTCGGAAAACTGCTCTTTCCTTACAATTTTATTCATCTTTTCCTTGTTTTAGTTACATTTTGCCTGCAAAGGTACGAATAAGCAAGCAAAGTGCAAAGAAAAAAGGCGTTTTTCTTTGCACTTTCGCAGAAAAGTTACTCTAAGCCTACCCATGCGGGCTATTTCAGCGTGAGCACCACGACGCTCTTGGCGGGCATGGCCACGCTGAGGCTGCCGTCCTTGGCCAGCTTGGCACCGCTGAAGGCTTGTGGCTGCACGCGGTCGGGGTGCTGGAAGTCGTTGTAGTCGTCGGCCTTCTTGCTGGTGAGGATGCGACCGCTGACGCTCTTTGCCTTGAAGCCATCGAGGCTGACGGTGACGGTCTGGTCCTTGTCGAGCGACACGTTCGTCAGGGCCAGGACGATGCAGCCGTCCTGCGTCTTGGCGGCTGAGGCCGAGAGCATGGGGCAGGGGCGGTAGCCGGCATCCTTGGCACCCTCCTTCTCCTTGAAGTAGGCCTTGCTCACGGCGATAATCTCCGTCTGCAGGTCGAGGGGCAGGTAGGTGGCCTCCTGGAACGGGGTGTACATCTCGAATACGTGGTAGGTGGGCGTGAGCACCATGTGGCCCGTGCCCTCCTGGTCGGTGAGAATCATCGACTGCAGCACGTTCACCACCTGGGCGATGTTGGCCATCTTCACGCGGTCGGTGTACTTATGGAAGACGTTCAGCGAGAGGGCTGCCACGAAGGCGTCGCGCAGGGCGTTCTGCTGGTAGAGGTGCCCGGGGATGGTGCCTGGCTCCTCGTCCCACCACGTGCCCCATTCGTCGACGAGCAGGCCGATGCGTCCTTCGGGGTCCTTCTCGTCCATGATGGCCTTGTGCTTCTTGATGACCTCCTCAATCTCTAAGCATTTGCCCAGCGCCCAGTAGTACTGGTCGTTGCTGAACTGCGTGGCCGAGCCCTTCGAGCCGTCCCAGCCTGAGCAGGTATAGTAGTGCAGGCTGATGCCCTGCATCTGGCGTCCCACGTTCTCCATGAGCACCTTCGTCCAGTTGTAGTCGTAGTCGCTGGCGCCGCTGGCGATGCGGTAGAGCTTGTTGCCGGTATAGTCGCGCAGGTAGGTGTTGAACTTGCGGAACTCGTTGCTGTAGTATTCCGGCGTCATGTTGCCGCCGCATCCCCAGGCCTCGTTGCCGATGCCGAAGTACTTCACCTTCCAGGCTTTTTCACGGCCGTTCTGCCGGCGCAGACGTGCCATCGGCGTGTCGCCGTCACTGGTCATGTACTCCACCCACTGGGCCATCTCCTTCACTGTGCCCGAACCCACGTTGCCGCTGATGTAGGGCTCACAGCCCAGCATCTCGCAGAGGTTCAGGAACTCGTGGGTGCCAAACGAGTTGTCCTCGATGGTGCCGCCCCAGTTGTTGTTGCGCAGCGACGGGCGGTCCTTCTTCGGGCCGATGCCGTCCATCCAGTGGTAGTCGTCGGCAAAGCAGCCGCCGGGCCAGCGCAGCACGGGCACCTTCAGCGCCTTCAGCGCCTCGAAGACGTCTTTACGGTAGCCCTGGATGTTTGGAATCTTGGAGTCCTCGCCCACCCACAGGCCGCCGTAGATGCACGAGCCGAGGTGTTCGGAGAACTGTCCGTAGATTTCCTTGTTGATTTTCTGACTGCCCTGCTGGGTGTGGATGGTGACGGTGGCGTTCTGCCCGAAGGCCCCCACAGCCGTAAAGACGGCGATGGCGGCGCTCACGATAGTTCTTTTCATATAGTTTAAGTTAGTTGAATGGATAATCTCGATCATGCTAACAGGCTACAAAGTTACAAATTATTCTGCTTGCTGCAAAATAATGTTGCAGGATAATTTTGCTCTTCACTCGTTTTTTCGTAATTTTGCGGCAAAAACACGGAGTGAGATGAAACGAGCAATAGTGATAGGTGCGTCGTCGGGCATAGGGCGCGAGGTGGCGAAGCTGCTGATAGGGGAGGGGTGGACCGTTGGCGTGGCAGCCCGCCGAGTGGAGCGCATGCAGGATTTGCAGGCGGCTGCCGTGGAGTGCATCGACGTCACCGCCGACGATGCCACCGAGCGGTTGCGCCACCTTATTAATAATATAGGAGGCATGGACCTGTTCTTCTATGCCTCGGGCATCGGCAAGCAGAATCGCGGGCTGCATGAGGACATCGAGCTGGCCACGGTGCAGACCAACGGCATGGGCTTCACCAGGATGATTGGCGAGGCATACCGCTACTTCGCCGGGAAGGGGAGCGGCCACATCGCGGCCATCACCTCGATAGCGGGCACGAAGGGTCTGGGGCCTGCCCCGTCGTATTCGGCCACGAAAGCCATGCAGAACGTCTACCTGCAGGCGCTGGAGCAGCAGGCACGCAGCCGGAAGCTGAACATCCGCTTCACCGACATCCGTCCGGGCTTCGTCGACACCGACCTGCTGAGCGGCGACTTCCGCTATCCGCTGATGCTGCGGCCAGAGCGTGTGGCACGCGAAATCGTTCGAGCCATAGAGCATCGTAAGCATATCCGCGTCATCGATTGGAAGTATCGTTTGCTCACGGCGTGCTGGCGGCGCATCCCCCGCTGGCTTTGGCGCCGCATCAGGCTCTGATGGCCTCATCGACCGGCTGATTATGATGTGAATGTCGAAAATTTTCATACGTTTTTTCGGAGGTCTGAGCAGCCTTTTTTTTATACAAAATGTCAATATTTTTCAAAGAAAAAATTGCATCACCGCGACGACGCATTTTAGAGTGAAAAATGGCCGTTTTCGAGCTTTGGAGAGGCGTTGCCCGATGAAAATCGGGCCGCAAAAAACGAAATTTTGCACACACAGCCTACTTTTGTGCACGTTTTTTGCTCCATTTTTGCTCCTTTTCGCGTTTTTGTAAGCACGCCAAATTTTCAAAAGTCAACGCCAAATTTTTCTGCGGCGTTGACTTTTTTTTCTCAACGAACGCCGTTTTTCGCCAAAGCAAGTTCAAATAGTTGATTTTCAATGGTTTGGCAAAACCCCTCAAAATTCGCTTTTTTTCGTCAAAATGTTCTTTTGCGCAGAATTTTTGAGTTTTGGAGGGGGTAAAATGGCCTTTTTGTCAAAATTGTTCAAAAGAAAAAGCAGCGTGAACGCCTGGCTCGAAGAGCATGTCGCGGTTGCAAACTTTAGGGCGGATTTTTCTGGATGAAACCGCTTCCTCACACTCTGCGATTACTTATTCTTAGAAAAAAGGTAAAATTTTCTTTCATTTTGTTTGCAGGATTCGCGGAAAAGTGTTACTTTTGCAAGCGAAAACTAAAAAAAGAAATAACATGGATCAGTTGAACGCTTACTTCTACGGCTATTACTTTTACTTTGCAGGTTACTGTGAAGCGGGTCGTTGCGTATGAAGTTCAACGAGAGAGACTGACGAAAAGACAACCCCGCTTCACATCATGTGAGAGTGGGGCGTTTTTTTAATAATAAGTGACTGAAGCATGAAGAGAATAGCTATACAGGGCGAGACGGGGTCGTTTCACGACATTGCGGCCCACCAGTATTTCCAGGGCGAGCAGCTGCAGCTCATCTGTTGCCAGACGTTCGAGCAGGTGTTCGACAGCATCCGCCAGGACCCCACCATCATCGGCATGGCGGCCATCGAGAACACCATTGCCGGGTCGTTGCTCCACAACTACGAGCTGCTGCGCGACAGCGGCACCACCGTCGTTGGCGAGCACAAGCTGCACATCACCCACTGCATCTGCTGTCTGCCCGACGACGACTGGGACAGCATCACCGAGGTGCACTCGCACCCCGTGGCGCTGATGCAGACGCGCCACTACCTGGAGCGCCACCCACGGCTGCGCGTGGTGGAGGCCGACGACACCGCCGGTGCCGCCAAGATGATTGCCGAGGGAGAGCACCACGGCTGGGCTGCCATCTGCCATGCCGACGCCGCACGCCTCTACGGGCTAAAGGTGCTCGAGAACGGCATCGAGGACAACAAGCACAACTTCACCCGCTTCCTCGTGTGCTCCACGCCGCAGAAGGCCGACATGCTGCGCCCGCTGGTGGAGACCAACAAGTCGAGCATCGTCTTTGCACTGCCCCATGAGGAGGGGTCGCTGTCGGCGGTGCTCGCCATCCTGTCGTTCTACAAGATTAACCTGACGAAGATTCAGTCGCTGCCCATCATCGGCCGCGAGTGGGAATACCTGTTCTACGTTGACCTGGCCTACAGCGACCTGACGCGCTATCGCCAGTCTATCGATGCCATTTTCCCGTTGACACGTGAATTGAAAATATTAGGAGAATACAAAAGCGTATGATACAACCAGCAGAAAGACTCAACAAAGTGAGTGAATACTACTTCAGCCGCAAGCTGAAGGAGGTGGCCCAGCTGAATGCCGCTGGGCAGGACATCATCAGTCTGGCCATTGGCAGCCCCGACATGCCGCCGTCGGAACAGACCATCAACAAGCTGTGCGAGGTGGCCCACGACCCCTCGGCTCACGGCTACCAGCCCACGCAGGGCACGCCGGAGCTGCGCCAGGCCATGGCCGGCTTCTATCGGCGGTGGTATGGCGTCGACCTCGACCCTGCCAAGGAAATTCTGCCGCTGATAGGCTCGAAGGAGGGCATCCTCCACACGACGCTCGCCTTCGTCAACCCCGGCGACTATGTGCTGGTGCCCAATCCCGGCTATCCCACCTACACGTCGCTGAGCAAGCTGCTCGGTGTCGTCCCCGTGACCTACGAGCTGGAGGAGAAGAACGACTGGCAGCCAGACTTCAGACTGCTGGAGCAGATTCTCAAATATGCCCAGCGGCCCTGTCGCCTGATGTGGGTGAACTATCCCCACATGCCCACGGGAGCACCGGCCAGCATGGAGACCTACGAACGGCTGGTGGCCTTTGCCCGCAAGCACGACCTCGTCGTGGTGAACGACAATCCCTATTCGTTCATCCTCAACGAGGGCGAGCGGCTCAGCATCCTGCAAGTGCCCGGTGCCAAGGACTGCTGCATTGAGTTCAACTCGATGTCGAAGAGCCACAACATGCCGGGCTGGCGTGTGGGCCTCTGCGCCACCAATGCAGAGTTCATCTCGTGGATCCTGAAGGTGCAGAGCAACATCGAGAGCGGCACCTTCCGAGGC
This sequence comes from uncultured Prevotellaceae bacterium, assembly GCA_902775475.1. Taxonomy (GTDB): domain Bacteria; phylum Bacteroidota; class Bacteroidia; order Bacteroidales; family Bacteroidaceae; genus Prevotella. The sequence continues at coordinate 23,294 of CACYME010000031.1, read as the reverse complement.
ATCCAGCTGGCAGCTGCCGAAGCCTACCAGAACAGCGACGAGTGGCACCACCACTACAACGTTGAGGTCTATGCCCGTCGGCGCCAGTTGGCCGAGCAGATCATGACGGCCCTCGGCTGCACCTTCGACCGGCGGCAGGTGGGCATGTTCCTCTGGGGGCGCATCCCTTATGAATATAATGATGTGGAGGAACTCACCGAGCGGGCGCTCCACGAGGCCCGGGTGTTCATCACCCCCGGCTCCATCTTCGGCACTGGCGGCTGGCGCTACATCCGCATCTCGCTCTGTGCTAAGGAAGAGAAAATGCAGGAGGCGCTGCTGAGGATAAAGAAAGTCTTTGGCTAAGGATTTGGATAAGTCTAAAGATTTGAAAGATTGGAAAGATTTGGCGTGCTGAGGGATTGAGTAAGTCTAAAGATTGAATAGATTTTGAAAATTATTGATGATGATATGATTGACTGGAATTTCACTTATAAAGTGCTGGGATGTGTCTATGAGGTCTACAACCACTTGGGACCAGGACTCCTGGAAAGCATTTATGAAAAGGCAATGATGCAGGAACTGCGAAGCAATGGTTTCTGCGTCAGAAACCAGGTGGCTGTGCCAGTCTATTATAAGGGAGAACTTATTTCGCCCTATATGCGTCTTGATCTTATCATTGACAATAAGCTAATCTTGGAACTGAAGTCAGTAGTGGAATACCGCAAGCTCTTCGAAAAGCAGTTGTTCACTTATCTGCGGCTGATGAACTGTGGGATTGGCTACGTCGTGAATTTCAATACCGACGACATTCGTAGCAGCATCTATCCTGTGTTCAACAACCGACATGGTCGCTACGTCCCCCAAGAATAGTCTTTTATCTTTTTAATCTTTGAAATCTTTAGAAAAGTAGTAGTCATTAGAGTACATCATAATTATTAGAATATGGAATTAGATTTAGAACCCCTGAAACTGCCCAGCGACAGCGAGCGCCCGTTCGTGATTGCAGGCCCCTGCTCGGCTGAGACCGAGGAACAAGTGATGAGAACCGCCCGTGAGCTGGCCATGAAAGGCTGCCACAACTTCCGCGCCGGCGTGTGGAAGCCGCGCACGAAGCCTGGCGGCTTCGAGGGCAACGGCGAGAATGCCCTGCCCTGGCTGAAGCGTGTGAAGGAGGAGACGAAGATGCTCGTGGCCACCGAGGTGGCCACGCCTGAGCATGTGGAGCTCTGCCTGAAGTACGACATCGACATCCTCTGGGTCGGTGCCCGCACCTCGGCCAACCCCTTCGCTGTGCAGGCACTGGCCGACGCGCTGCGGGGCGTCGACATCCCCGTCTTCGTGAAGAATCCCGTCAACCCCGACCTGGAGCTGTGGATAGGTGCCCTGGAGCGCATCAACCAGGCCGGCGTGAAGCGTCTGGGAGCCATCCACCGAGGCTTCTCCAGCTACGACAAGAAGATCTACCGCAACCTGCCCATGTGGCAGATTCCCATCGAGCTGCGCCGCCGCATCCCCGACCTGCCCATCATCTGCGACCCCAGCCACATCGGCGGGCGCCGCGAGCTCATCGCGCCGCTCTGTCAGCAGGCCATGGACCTGGGCTCCGACGGCCTCATCGTGGAGAGCCACTGCGACCCCGACAAGGCATGGAGCGATGCCGCCCAGCAGGTGACGCCCGACGTGCTCGACTACATCCTGTCGCTGCTCGTCATCCGCGACGAGCACACCACCACCGAGGGCATCCACGAGCTGCGCAAGCAGATTGACGAGCTGGACAACCAGCTCATGGACCTGCTGGCCAAGCGCATGCGCGTATGTCGGGAGATTGGCCAGTACAAGCGCGAGCACAACATGACCGTGCTGCAGGCCTCGCGCTACAACGAGATTCTCAGCAAGCGCGGTGCCCAGGGCGCCCTCTGCGGCATGGGGCCCGAGTTCGTGGCCCACGTCTTCGAGAGCATCCACGAAGAGAGTGTTCGTCAGCAAATAGAAATCATCAATAAATAGCATCATCATGAGCAATATTAAGCAAACGATTCTCGCCGCCATCTTCACCCTCTGCGGCGTGACCAGTGCCCAGGCACAGAAGATTCAAGTAGTAGACGAGAGCGGGCAGGGCATCGGCCTGGCCAGCGTGACCGACGGCAACGGTGTGCTCATCGGCCTGACCGACATCAATGGCGTCCTTGCCGACGTGAAGGGCAACCAGACCGTGGCCATCACCCACGTGGCTTACAAGCCGAAGACGGTCGCCGTGGCCAGTCTTTCTGGCGGTCGCGTCACGATGGAGGTCAATGACTTCGGCCTCGACGAACTCGTGGTCAAGCCCAAGCCGCTGCTCTACACCGAGCTGTACTATCGCTTCTATGCCTACGTAGACGACTCGCTGCGTACCTTCGTTGCCGGCATTGTGCCCTACACGTGGAATTTCCAGAAAAAGAAACAAACCGCCAAGTTCTCTGATTACGCCTGTGCCGTCTTCAATCTGAAGGATGTATCCTGGTGGAAGGTCAGGTCGGAGAGCTTGGTTAAGGGTGCCCTCAGGTCCAATCCTGCTGAGAAGAATCTGAGCAATGGCTCGTGGAAAAAGGAGCTTTTTATAGAACAAGTGCCGCTCGGTGAGAACCGCTGGGCTATTGTCAACCCCGTTGACACGGTGGGCACACTGGTGCGTGCCAACGGCATGAGCACCTTTACCGTCGACGGCGCTAAGGTGCAGATGTATGCCAATGAGCAGAAGGGTCAGACAAAGATGCTGAAACGTCGGCAGGAAAAGAACTATGCCTACGAGTATGTGGAAGTGTTCCGCATCAACGACGATGGTGAGGTGGGGAGCGAGGACTATGTGATGTCGCTCAACCACTGGGAGCATGATGGCGGCAAGGGCCGCGAGACCTACATCGTCGAGGCATGGGTAACCGACCGTGGCTATATGACCGAGGAGGAGTTCAAGCAGAAGCGCAAGGACCTCGATGCCATGAACAGCAAACAAGTATGGAATCACATACCCATTGAAGTACTTGAGGCATACGAACGTCAGCACAACATCCCCGCCATCACCGATGAGGCACGCAAGGCCGTGGCACTGATTACGAGGGACAAGTGGCTGAAGAAATAGAGGAGAACATGATATGAAGATACTAATAATGGGAGCAGGCAAGATGGGGAGCTTCTTCATCGACCTGCTGAGTTTCGACCACGAGGTGGCCGTCTACGAGCGCGACCCTAAGCGCATGCGCTTCACCTATAATTGTCAGCGGTTCACTTCGCTCGACGAGGTGAGCGACTTCAAACCCGAGCTGGTCATCAACGCCGTCACGCTGAAGTACACCATCCCCGTCTTCGAGCAGGTCATTCCCCACCTGCCCAAGGAGTGCATCATCAGCGACATCGCCTCGGTGAAGACCGACCTGAAGGAGTTCTACGAGTCGACGGGCATGCGCTACGTCTCGACGCACCCCATGTTCGGCCCCACCTTCGCCAACCTGCAGCAGCTCTCTGAGGAGAACGCCATCATCATCAGCGAGGGCGACTACATGGGCCGCATCTTCTTCAAGGACCTCTATCAGCGACTGGGGCTGAACATCTATGAGTACACCTTCGAGGAGCACGACAAGACGGTGGCCTACTCGCTGTCCATCCCCTTCGTGAGCACCTTTGTCTTCGCCGCCGTGATGAAGCACCAGGATGCGCCCGGCACCACCTTCAAGCGCCACATGAAGATAGCCAAGGGCGTGCTCGGCGAGGACGACTACCTGCTGCAGGAGATACTCTTTAACCCCTACACCCATGACCAGGTGAGCCAGATTCGCACCGAGCTGAAGGAACTGCTGGAAATCATCGACACGAAGGATGCCGACGGCATGAAGCACTATCTGACGAAGATTCGCAACAACGTGCGGCGCGACATCGAGGTGAAATAGTTCTCCCCCGGTGAAACAGTAGTGGCGGCCATCCTCACGGACGGTCGCCTTTTTCGTTTCTCCTTGTAAAGCACTAAGCACACGGGCGTTTTGAAATCCTGTGTGGTGTCATTTTCGTTTCGGCGTGTATCATTTACTGAAAAAAGTGTTTAGTTTACTGAAATTGTTTTGTGATTGTCGTTTTATTTCGTACCTTTGCAGCCACAAGTAGAGACGCCGCTATGTGACGTCTCTACGCAAACGCATAATAACTATAGTTATATAGCAATAAAAAACCAGATAGTAGCGCCATGATGGAAGAACTGCTGCAACAGATGATGCCGATTACGCTGGCCGAGATGAGCGGCGTGAAGCTGATGAACCGCACGGACACGAAGTTCGTGACCACCATGCCGCGGCTGATAGAGTTGCTGCGGATGGCCCGGGAGGACTACTACGTGCAGGACATCGACGGCGAGCGCAACGCGCTCTACGACACGACCTATTTCGACACACGTGGCTTCGACATGTATCAGGAGCACCAGCATGGGCATGCCAACCGGCAAAAAATCCGCTTTCGCACCTACGTCAGCTCGCACCTGCAGTTCATGGAGATTAAGACGAAGAACAACCACGGCCGCACGAAGAAGAAGCGCATTGAGGTGGGCGACATGGACCTGGCGGACTCGGCCAAGCGCGAGTTCATCGCTGAGCGTCTGCATTTCTGCGTCGACGACCTGCAGCCCCACATGCACAACTATTTCCACCGGGTGACGCTGGTGAACCGCGGCAAGACGGAGCGGCTGACCATCGACACGCAGCTGGAGTTCAACAATGTCATCACGGGGCACCAGCGCGACATGGGGCAGCTGGTCATCGTGGAGCTGAAGCGCGACGGACTGGTCTATTCGCCCGTGCTGGAGATGTTGCGCCAGCTGCACATACTGCCCCACGGCTTCAGCAAGTATTGCATGGGTGCCGCCATGACAAACCCGCAGCTGCCCGTGAACCGCTTCAAAGAGAAGTTGCGTGACGTGGAGAAAATTCTGAGGAGTTAAAGACGATAGTTTTGCTTTAATATAATAAAAAATGTATATATGGAACAATTAGCACAGATTTTTACGAGTGATTTTGGCAACACGCTGTTGCGTTTCTTCATCTGCATCGCGGTGAACTGGGTCATCGTCGACCGGCTCTACTATCGTAAGTGCCACCGCCGCGACTTCTACTTTACCTTCATGCTCATCTCGGTGGCCATCTTCTTCCTGGTCTATTTCATGATGGGCATGGACCGCGGCAAGGCCACGATGGGCGTGGGACTGGGCCTCTTCGGCATCTTCAGCATCATGCGCTACCGTACCGACACCATGCCAGTGCGCGAGATGACCTACCTGTTCATCATCGTCTGCCTGTCGGTGGTGCACGCCATGATCGACATTGAGCAGACCGACCCTAATCACCTGGCCGACCTGGGGCGGCTGGTGGTCATCGACCTTATTGTCCTTGTGGCCATCACCCTCTGCGAGCTGAAGCTGAAAGTGCAGTCGACCAAGCTGGTGCAATATGACCGCATTGAGCTGGTGAAGCCCGAGAAATACGACGAGCTGAAGGCCGACCTGGAGCAGCGTCTGGGCCTGAAGATTCTGAAGATCGACGTCGGTGGCGTAGACTTCCTCAAGGATACCGCTGTGCTGCGCATCACCTACGAAGGAAAAAGTGCGGGCGATGTGGACGGTCAGTTTGCCATTAGAAAATCTCAATTCCGTGAAGTATGAAGAATCATAAGTTGCTACTGATTGGCCTGTCGATGACCGTCTGCCAATTATCGTTTGTGCCCGCTGAGGCGCAGGACTTCGGCATCTGGACCGAGGCCAACGTGGAAAAGAAAATCACCAACAGGCTGACGGTTGAAGGAGGCCTGGAACTGCGCACCCGTGACGACGGCTTTGGCGAGCTGGACCGCTGGAGCGCCGGGGTGGGGGTGAGCTATAAAATCACCGACTGGCTGAAGGCCGGGCTGAGCTACTCGCTGCTCGACGACCATAACCACAAGGTGAACACCAGCGGCAAGAAGTATGCCGACTACTGGGGCCTGCGCCACCGCGTGAACCTCTCGCTGACCTTCTCGCAGCAGTTCGGCGACCTGAGCATCTCGCTGCGCGAACGCTGGCAGTACACCTATCGCCCAGAGAAGACCGTGGACCGCTACTGGAACTACACCGACGAGGAGGATGACCGCTACGAGGGGGTGCTGGCCGACGAGCACACCTACAACGGCAAGGCAAAGAGCAAGTGGCGCAACCGCCTGCAGCTGAAATACAAACTCACAAAGCAGTGGCGCCCCTATGTGAGCGGAGAGAGCACCGTGGGAGGCAGCGGCCTCGACAAGATGCGCTATGCCGTGGGAACGGAATGGCGCCTGACCAAGCAGCACGTCTTCGACCTGCACTACATGTATCAGCACAGCTATAAAGACGACGACAGCGAGGGAAATCGCCACGTTTTGGGCATAGGATACACCTATAAGTTTTAAAGAATGTTAAGCGCCGGAGATTTTCTGGCGCTTTTTGTTGGATTGTCGAGGAAAAGTTGTACCTTTGCATCCGCTAAACCGAAAGGAGTATCACGAGGTGCGTTAGTTCAGTAGGTTAGAATGCCTGCCTGTCACGCAGGAGGTCACGAGTTCGAATCTCGTACGCACCGCTCAATTAAACCAAAGCTCATTGATTACGTCTAATCGATGAGCTTTTCAAATTTTATACGACGATGAAAAAAGGACTAACGATTATTCTGCTGCTGGCCATGACGCTGGGATGCTGGGCACAGCGCAAAACACTTTCTGCCACCTTATACAAGGAGTTCCGCCCTTCTGTAGTCACCTTCAAGGACGGCCACCAGAGCCATCAGGCACTCACCAATGTGTTCCTGAAGAACAGCTCGCTGCTCTTCCTGCAGGGCGAGTACACCATGGAGGCCAATATGGACAATATCCTGGCCGTTGACTTCGAGGGCGGCAAGTCGTTTGTGAACATCGATAACCAGTTGGCTTATAGGGTTCACAGCGTCGGCGGCAATGGGCTCTTCTGCGTAGAACTCTTCGACCAGGAGAGCTATGAGCAGAACATCCGCAACAACGTGAACATCTCGAATCTGGATCTCAGCAGTGACCAGATTGGCACCACCACCGTCGATCTGAACAACGAGGAGGACTACAAGCTGCCCGTCTTCCGCCACTATTATTATCGGCTTGGCTCTGAATACGTGAAGGTGCACGAGCGCACGCTGCTTCGCACGCTGAAGAAGGACCAGGTGGTCATGATGAAGCGCATCATGGCCATGCCCGATTTCAGCTGGCAGAAGGAAGAGAGCCTGAAACAACTACTTAACGCCATCAGCAAATGACGAACGGACAGCTACTGTGGGTCGACGATGAGATGGAGCTGCTGAAGGCCCATGTCATCTTCCTCGAGAAGAAGGGCTACGAAGTGACCACCGCCAGCAACGGCACCGATGCCGTAGACCTGTGCGAGGAGCGCTCCTTCGACCTGGTATTGCTCGACGAGCAGATGCCGGGACTCAGCGGGCTGGAGACGCTGCAACGCATCAAGCAGATTTCGCCGGCCACGCCCGTGGTGATGGTCACCAAGAGCGAGGAGGAGAACATCATGGAGCAGGCCATCGGGCAGAAGATTGCCGACTATCTCATCAAGCCCGTGAACCCCAACCAGATTCTGCTGACGCTGAAGAAGAACATCCATCGCCGCGAGATAGAGACCGAGGTGACACAGAGCCAGTATCAGCAGCAGTTCCAGCAGATTGCCATGCAGATCATGGACTGCCGCACCTGGCAAGACTGGGTGGAAGTCTACAAGCGGCTGGTGCACTGGGAACTGCAGCTGAGCAGCACCGACTCGCAGATGACCGACATGCTGGCCATGCAGAAGGAAGAGGCCAACCTGGGCTTTGCCAAGTTCGTGAAGAAAAACTATCTGGACTGGGTGGCGCCAGCTCCCCCTCAGTCTCCCTGGCAGGGGGGAGGGGATGCCCGACCGCTGCTCTCGCCCGACATCTTCAAGCGCAAGGTGTTCCCACTGCTCGACAAGGGCGAGAAGGTGTTCGTCGTCGTGCTCGATAATTTCCGCTACGACCAGTGGCGCATGCTGGCGCAGGAGATTGGCGACCAGTTCGACATCGACGAAGACCTCTACTTCAGCATCCTGCCCACCGCTACGCAGTATGCCCGCAACGCCATCTTCTCGGGACTGATGCCCAACAAGATTGCGAAGATGTTTCCCGACCTCTGGGTCGATGAGGACGAGGAGGAAGGCAAGAACCTGAACGAGGAACCGCTCATCAAGACGCAGCTGGACCGCTATCGTCGCCACGACACGTTCTCGTATCATAAAATCAACACATCCACCGAGGCCGACCATCTGATTCAGCAGCTGAATACGCTGCAGAAGAACGACCTGAACGTGGTGGTGTTCAACTTCATCGACATGCTGTCGCATGCCCGTACCGAGAGCCGCATGGTGCGCGAGCTGGCCAACAACGAGTCGGCCTATCGCAGCATCACCCTCTCCTGGTTCCGCCATTCCGTCATCCGCGATTTCTTCCGCCTGCTGGCACAGACCAACTACCGTGTCATCGTCACCACCGACCACGGCTCCATTCGCTGTACGAAGCCGGTGAAGATTATCGGCGACCGAAACACCAATACGAACCTGCGCTACAAGCTGGGAAAGAACCTTGGCTACGACTCGAAAGACCTCTTTGTGGTCAAGGAACCCTCGCAGGCGCAGCTGCCCTCGCCGAACCTGTCCACCAGCTATGTCTTCGCTACGGGCGACTCGTTCTTCGCCTATCCCAACAATTATAATTATTACGTCAGTTACTATCGTGATACCTTCCAGCATGGCGGTATCTCGATGGAGGAAATGATTATTCCGCTCATCACCATGACGGGGAAGCGGAGGAGTTAGAGACTGGGAGATGGGAATTGGAAGTTAGGAGCTGAAGCTGTGCAAGGTGCAGCTTCAGCTCCTGACTTTTTTGTTACAGTTCGAAGCGGTAGCCCAGGGTCACCTGCCAGAAGCGGTTCTTCTCGTTCAGGTCGTATTTCGTGGCGTCGTGCGGGCTGAAGTTGTAGCGACATTCTATGCGTAGCTGGTCAAGGTCGTAGCTCACGCCAATGGGGATGGTGTAGTCGAAAGAGCGGTATAGGCCGTCATCGCTGAAGGGCCTGTAGCCCGACCATTGTCCATCTGCGCGGTCTTCAATGGTGAACGCCTCCCCCTTCTTGTTCTTGCGTACGGCAAAGCCAGGCTGAATGCCAGCCTTGAATGCCAGCCCCGGAGCCACGTAGAAATGGACCATCAACGGAACGCTCAGATAGTCGAGCCTCAGTTCCTGGTTCTTGAACACCCCTTCCATGTCGTCATATTGGCAGCCCTGTTGCGAGTAAATGAGCCCTGCCGACAGCGCCAGTGGGCCGCGGCGGTATTCTGCTTCAGCGCCAACGGCGATGCCGCGGCGGGTGGTGGGGTCGGCTTTCGTCATGTCTTCATAGTAAAGGTCGGCCTGCGTCATGGTCGAGAAGTTTGCACCAATCTTGGGGATGATGCTCCATCTGCTTGCTTCAGTCTGCGCCATTGCGCCCAGCTGCACCAGCATGGCGGCTATCGTTAAAACAATCTTCTTCATCTGTTTGCTTGCGTTTTTCTTTCAAAACGGGCAGCGTGTGCTTTTATTGCTCGAAAGCGTTGAAAAAATCTACGCAAAGAACTGGGCCACGAGCGGAATGGTGACAACGCTGAGCAGCGTGGTGATGAAGGTCAGTTCGGTGATGAGTGTCGTGTCGCGTTCGTACTTCAGGCAGAGGATGGTGCCGTAGGTAGCCACGGGCATGGCGATGACCACCGTGTTGATGCTGACCACGAGCGGCGAGAAGCCCAGCAGGGTGCATAGGAAATAGAGTGCCAGGGGCAGCAGGGCGATGCGGAACAGCGAGGTGGCGTAGACGGTGCGGTCGCCAAGCATCGTGCGGGTGGAGAGATGCGACATCGACGAGCCGATGATGAGCAGCGCTGCCGGAACGGTGATCTGACCAATCATGGTGAGCGGCTGGCTGATGACACGAGGGATATAGTCGATGTCGAATGCCACGATGAGCATGGCCAGATAGGCCGCCAGCATGGGCGTGCTCCACAGCACATTCTTGTGGAACTGATAGACGCCGCGTCCGCCCATGACGAGCATCGTGCCGACGGTGAACACGGCGAAGGTGTTCACCACGTTCAGCACGGCAGCGTAGAAAACGGCCTGATGACCGAAGATGGATGCCACGACGGGATAGCCAATGAAACCCACGTTGCCGAACATCAGGGCGAAGCCCACCACGCCCTGGTCTTCACTTCGGTGCGTGATGTAGCGGGGCAGCAGCAGCGCCACGGCCGTCAGCACCACGTAGGTGAGCAGGCTGATGCCGAGCAAGGGCAGAATCATCTGGCGGTCGGGTAGGGTGCCGCCCATGGTCGATGAGAGGATGAGTGCCGGGCAAGTGATGTCGATAACAAGATTTGAGAGGCGCTTGTCGAAGTCGCCTCCCATATATCCCAGTTTGCCAGCAAAGAATCCCACGATGACGATGGCAAAGAGCGTCATCATGATGACAATATTCTCCATTTACTCGTGTCGGATGGCTTCTATGGGGTCCATGTTTGCAGCTTTCTGCGCCGGGATGTAGCCGAAAAGGACGCCGATGCAGACGCAGACGAAGAAGCTGACGTAGATGCTCCAGGCCGGCACGCTGCTGGGCATGTCAAAGGCCGGGACTATCCATTCGCTTGCCGAGCAGCCCACCAGGATGCCCAGCAATCCGCCCGTTAGCGAGATGAGCACCGACTCGATGAGGAACTGCAGCGAGATGGTGGGTCCCGTTGCGCCGACGGCCATGCGCAGGCCTATTTCCTTGGTGCGCTCAGTGACCGACACGAGCATGATGTTCATGATGCCGATGCCTGCTACGAGCAGCGAGAAGGCAGCAGCCACCACAAGGATGATGGTCACGGTGTCCATCGTGCTCGACATGGTCTCCATCATCTCGGCCTGCGAGCGGATGGTGAAGTCGTCGGCAGCGCCCTCCTTCAGCTTGTGGTTGTCGCGTAGCATCTGCGTCAGCTCCTCGATGGCCGCATCACTCATCTCCTCGGTCACTGCCGAGCAGACTATCGACGAGAACCACGTCTGGGCAGCAATGCGTTTCATCACCGTGGTGTAGGGGGCAATCATCACGTTGTCCTGGTCCATGCCCCAGTTGTTGTAGCCCTTCGACTTCAGCACGCCGATGACGGTCATGGGGATGGACTTGAAGCGCACGGTCTTACCGATGGGATCGGCACCCTCGCCGAAGAGCTCCTTCACGATGGTTGCGCCCACCACCACCTTCTTGGCGGCTTTCTTGATGTCCTCCTCGGTGAAGCACTCGCCCTTCTCCACGGGCCACTGCTTGATGTCGAGGTATTCAGGCGACTCGCCGTAGAGCGACGTGTTCGTGTTGTTGTTGCCGTAGATGGCCTGTCCGCTGGCGGTCACTTCGGGCGAAACGTTCGTCACGTATTTCTTCTCACGCATGATGCGCTCGTAGTCGGCCATCTTCAGCGTCTGCATGGCCGAAGGGTCCTGGCGCACGCCGCCACGCATGTCGGCGCCGGGGCGAATGGTGAGCAGGTTGGTGCCCATGGTCGAAAGCTCGGCGCGGATGCTCTCCTTCGACCCTTGTCCTATCGACATCATGATGATGACTGCTGCCACACCGATGATGATGCCCAGCATGGACAGGAAGGAGCGCATCTTGTTGCTGGCCACGGCCTTTAGGCTCACTTTGAAAAGGTTTAAGATGTTCATAAAGACTCTCCCCCGGCCCCTCCCAGGAGGGGAGTAGTTACCTTGGGGGCTCCTTTTTTTATTGATTATACACTTTTTTTCGCAAGACTATCTACTCCCCTCCCTCACAGGGAGTGGCTGGGGGTGGGTCGCCTAATCATCCACGGGTTTGGGCAGCGCTGCCAGCGCCTCGGCTGCCGACTTGATGTTCTGGTTGATGGTGTCCTCGCGTATCTTGCCGTCGCGCAGGTTGATGTTACGGCTGCTGTATTCGGCAATCTCGGGGTTGTGGGTCACGAAGATGATGGTGTGGCCCTGCTGGTAGAGCTGCTGGAAGAGCACGAGCATCTCGAACGACGTGCGGGTGTCGAGGTTACCCGTGGCCTCGTCGGCCAGCAGCACGGCGGGCTCGTTGACCAGCGCACGGGCGATGGCCACGCGCTGCATCTGTCCGCCCGACATCTGGTTCGACTTGTGCTCCAGCCGGTCGCCCAGTCCCACGGCCTGTAGGGCGCGGATGGCGGCCTCGCGGCGCTGGCGGGCGTTGTACTTCGTGTTGTACATCAGTGGCAGCTCCACGTTTTCCACGGCGGTGGTGTTGGCCAGCAGGTTGTAGTTCTGGAACACGAAGCCAATCTTTGTGTTGCGCAGGTGGGCACGCTGTGTCTTCGACATCGAGCGCACCGAGATGCCGTCGAGATAGTATTCGCCGCTGGTGGGTGTGTCGAGGCATCCCAGCTGGTTGAGCAGCGTCGACTTGCCCGAGCCCGAGGTGCCCTGGATGGTGACGAACTCGCCCTCGTAGATCTTGAAGCTGACGCCGCGCAAGGCCTTCACCGTCTCGCTTCCCACCTGGAAATAGCGCTTCACGTTCTGAAGCTCTATGACAACTTTCTTCTCGTCCATGTTCAGGTCTCTACTTCTTCTGTTGTTGCTGCTGGTTGTTCCTGCTGTTTCGCGGACGCGGCATGAAAGGGTTGCTGGCCTGGTCGCCGCCCTGCGGGGCGTCGCCGCCGGTCATGCTGAAGCCGGTGAGCACCTCGGTGCCCTCGCCGATGCCGCCCAGAATCTCGGTGAGCAGACCGTTGGTGATGCCCGTCTGCACGGCGTGGGCCTTGAAGGTGTTGCCTTCCAGCGTCCACACCTTGACGGGAGCCTCCACGTCCTCAATCTTCTGCCCCTCGCTCAGGATGGCTTCCACGGGCATGAAGCGCAGGGCCTTGCTCTGCACGGCCAGCACGCCGTTCTTCTCCAGCGTGTAGATGGTGACGTTGGCCGTCAGTCCGGGCTTCAGCTTCAGGTCGTTGTTCGGGGCGCTGATGACCACCTCGTAGGTGACGACGTTGCTCTCCGTGGTGGCCTGCTGGCGCACCTGCGTCACCTGTCCCTCGAACTGGTCGTCGGGGAAGGCGTCGACGGTGAACGTGACGCGCTGTCCATCGCTGACGCCGCCGATGTCGGCCTCGTCAATGTCGGCGATGACGCGCATGTCGGTCAGGTCCTGGGCGATGGTGAACAGCTCAGGCGTGTTGAACGAGGCGGCCACCGTCTGGCCCTCCTCTACGCTCTTCGAGAGCACCACGCCGTCGATGGGGCTGGTGATGGTGGCATAGCCCAGGTTGGTCTGTGCGCGCTGCACGCTCTGTGCCGACGTTGTCACCTGGTCCTTGGCCCTCAGATAGCTCAGCTTGGCCGACTCGAAGTCGTTGGCACTGACAAGCCCCTTTTCATAGAGCGTCTTATACCTATTATAATTAGCCTGTTCATAGTTCAGCGAGCTCTGTGCGCTCGACAGGTTGGCCTGCGCCGTGCGCAGCTCGCTGGTCAGGTTGGTTTTGTCCAGTTCGGCGATGACCTGTCCTTTCTTCACCACCGAGTTATAGTCTACGTAGAGGTGGCTCACGATGCCGCTCACCTGCGTACCCACGGTGACGCTGGTGACGGGCTCGATGGTGCCCGTGGCGGTGATGCTGTTCTGGATGGTGGTTGTCTCCACGCGGGCTTTCTCGAATTCTATGGTTTGCTTCTTCGAACCGCCCGAGAGCAGGAAGTAGGCGGCTACTGCTACGGCAACGACTGCCACGGCAATGATGATAGTCTTTTTCATTCTGTTTATACTGATGTGTGATGATTAGTTGGCTTATAAGGAACTGTTGGCATAGAAGCGCAGCAGCTGCTGGTTGAGCAGAGTGAGGTATTTGGCCTGCAGCTGGTTCTGCTGGGCCTGCAGCAGGCTGTTCTTGCCGGTCATCAGCTCGACGATGTTCTTCAGGCCCACGTTGAACTGCTCCTGTAGCAGGTCGTAGCTGCTCTGTGCGCTGGCCACGCTGGCCGTGGCGGCACGGAAGCGCTGCTGGTTGGTGGTGGCGTCGAGCCAGAAGCCCTCGATGGTCTGGTAGAGCTGCTTCTGCTGGTCTTGCAGGTCGAGCAGGGCCTGCTGCTGCTGGATGCGGGCTTTGCTCACGCTGGTCTTCGTCTGCTTGCCGTCGAAGATGGGGATGCTGAGCGACAGTCCGCCCGACATGTTCACGTTGGTCTTCATCTGGTTGCCCCAGCCGTTGTTCGACAGCGAGTTGGTGCTCGTCGAGAGTCCGCCCGTGGCGCTCAGCGTGGGCAGCCAGCCGGCCTTGGCGATGGCCAGGCTCAGCTTCGAGCTCTCGATGCTGAGCTTTGAGTTCTCTATCTCGGGGCGCGAGAGCAGTGCCTGCTCATAGACCGACTGCAGGGCGGGGATGTCGCCTAGTGCCTGCTCGTCGGTAGCGGTGGGCACGGCGATGTCGAACGGCTCGTCGGCCTTCAGCTCGAGCAGCTGGCGCAGCTGCAGCTTGTAGTTGGCCAGCTGGCTCTGTGCCTCCACCACGTTGTACTCGTCGTTGGCGCGCTGCGACGTGAGTTGCGACAGGTCGGCCTTCGAGAGCAGGCCCACCTCCACCATCTCCTCGCCGCGCTGCTCGTTCTTCCGGCTGGTTTCCAGCGTGGCCTGGCTCACCTTGATGGCTTCGTCCAGGTAGAGGCACTGCACGTAGAGCTGGCAGATGCGCTCCTCGATGCTGTTGGCCTGCTGGGCCACGTTCAGCTCGGCTTGCTGCTCCGAGAGCTGGCTCAGCCTGACGTTGTTGCGGTTGCGGCCTCCGTTCCACACGGTCCACTGGGCGTTCAGCCCGTAGCTGCCGTTGTAGTAGGTCTTGTCAACCTTCGCGTTCACCTGCCCGTTGGTCACCGTTGCCACGCCGTTGTCCTGCCACGGACGGTAGCCCACGCTCTGGTTGGTCGAAGCACTCAGCGTGGGCAGCAGCGCTCCTTTCTGTCCTTTCACGTCCTCGGCTGCCGACTGTTGTTGCAGCCGTGCCTTCTGCAGCGTGATGTTGTTCTGCATGGCATATTGCAGGCAGTCGTCGAGCGACCACAGCTTTTGGGCGCTCGCTGGCAGGGCAGCAATGGCCAGCAGGGCAATGGCCAGTTTGGTCTTCTTCATGTTCATCTGGTTCTTTCTCTATGCTTTGTTTTGTTTCCTTCTTTTGGATGTTCTTTCTGCCGATTTGTTTGTTTTCGCGCTGCAAAGTTAACAAAAATAAACCAAAATAAGCCCGTTTTTTCCCTTTTTTTTACTTTCTCGGCCTTCAGCGTTGGGGGAAGGGTGGCGAGCGAAACGGTGCCATACATGCCCTGTGAGTTTTCTTAACGAAGGTTAATTTTAAGGAAATATTGAACACTCGACCCTCGAAAATACGCGAGAATTTTGCACGAGAAAACTTTTGGCTGAAAAATCGCGAGTTTTGAGAGGGTTTGCTAAATGATTGAACAGCAGGTGATTAGGCGAAATTTGCGAAAATTTGGCGTCTTTTCGCTCGAAAAAGTCAACGCCAAATTTTCAAAAGGCGTTGACTTTTGAAAATTTGGCGTGATGAAAATTGAGCGAAACGAGCGAAAAAACGCGAAAAAAGTTGCACAAAACCACCCGAAGTGTGCCGTTTTTGGACCCTTTTTGCCCTTTTGGCACCTTCTTCCGCAGTTGTCGCCCGTTGAAAATCGCTCGAAATGCCCATTTTTCACTCCAGAATGCTTCCGAATCTTGAACTTTTCATTTAACGGATTTTAAGGAAAAATTGAACACTCTGGGCCTGTTGCTCCCACTCGAATCGAGACCTATTCACAAATGTGGGTAGGTCGTTTTGTTTTTTTTGTGGTTTTATTTGGAAATGTTGCCGTTTTTTGCTATCTTTGCATGCAAATAGTAACCCTAAACCCCAAGTATTGCTATGAACAAGGAGGAGAAATTCATCATCACCATCAGCCGACAGTTCGGCACGGGTGGACATGAGATTGGCGCCGAGCTGGCCCGCCGGCTGGGCGTGAAGCTGCTCGACAAGCAGATATTGAACGAAGTGGCCCGCCGCTTCTGCACGGTGGAGGATGCCGTGGAGAAGATTGAGTCGCGCAACCCGCTGTGGCGCGACGACTTCACCAGCTTCTACCGCCAGTATATGGCCGGGGCCGAGTATAGCGGACAGGAGCACGACCGGACGTCGCACCAGCTCTTCGAGGCCCAGGCCGAGGCCATCCGCAAGATTGCCAGGGAGGAGTCGTGCGTGCTGATTGGCCGCTGCGGCTTCCACATCTTCCGCGACGAGCCGAACGCGCTGAAAATCTTCGTGCATGCCGACGACGACTGCCGCAAGCGCCGCATTGCCGAGAAGTATGACATCTCGGAGCAGGACGCTGCCGCCATGATTGTAGACAACGACTACTCGCGTGAGCTCTACACCAAGACCTACACTGGCAGCGACTGGCAGGACGCCCGCAACTACGACGTGACGCTCAACGTGCGCAAGTTCGGCGTGAACGGCGCCGTGGACTTCCTGATGAACGTCATCGGGTAGGAACTATAGTCTCTCAACACTTATCACTTATCACTCAACATTAAAGCGCTTCATGGGATTAGGAAAATGGATTGCCGGCTATCTGGGCTGGATCACGCTGGGGCCGCTGGGCGGCATCCTGGGGTTCTTGCTCGGCTCGCTGTTTGAGTCGGCATCGAAGGGCCAGCAGGAACAGGGCAACTTCGACAATGGCAGCAACGCCTACGAAGAGCCGTCGCAGCAACGTGGACAACAGCAGCAGGGCGACCGCAACAGCTTCCTGCTGTCGATGCTGGCCATGGCGGCCTACATCATCAAGGCCGACGGTCGCGTGATGCACTCTGAGATGGAGTTCGTGCGCCGCTTCCTGCGCCAGAACTTCGGCGACCAGGCCGTGGAGCAGGGCAACGACATCCTGCTGCGCCTCATTGACGAGGAGAAGCGGCAGGGGCGCATCGCCTTCCGACGCACCATCCGCCAGAGCTGCGCCGACGCGGCTCGCTTCCTCGACTATAGCGGGCGACTGCAGCTGCTCAACTTCCTGGTGATGATAGCGCAGGCCGACGGCAAGGTGGACAGCACCGAGGTGAACGCCCTGAAGGAGATTGCCCAGTGGATGCAGATGCAGGCCAGCGAGGTGGACTCGATGCTCCACCTGAAGAGCGACTCGCTGGAAGACGCCTACAAGGTGCTGGGCGTCAGCCCCACGGCCACCGACGAGGAGCTGAAGAAGGCCTACCGACGGCTGGCGCTGGAGCACCACCCCGACCGCGTGGCCAAGCTGGGCGACGACGTGCGAAGGGCGGCCGAGAAGAAGTTCCAGGAAATCAATGCGGCCAAGGAGCGTATATGGAAGGCTCGTGGCCTATGACGGCATCCCCATTTTTAGGTATTGCGGGAGGATTTCATGCCTTCCGTCTTTTGTGTCCTGCATAAAATGCGTATCTTTGCAGCAGTAGAGACGTCACATTGTGGAATCTCAACGCAAACGCCAAAATTGACGCTTAGCGTTTAGGAAAAAGTGCTATGAAACTATCGGAACTGAAGACAGGAGAACAGGGAGTCATCGTGAAGGTGCACGGTCATGGAGGCTTCCGCAAGCGCATCGTGGAGATGGGCTTCGTGAGGGGCAAGACTGTCGACGTGCTGCTGAACGCACCGCTGCAAGACCCTGTGAAATACAAGGTGATGGGCTACGAGGTGAGCCTGCGCCGCCAGGAGGCAGAGATGATTGAGGTGGTAGCCCCAGCCCCCTCCAACCTTCCCCAATTGGGGGAGGATATCTCGGTGGAGGTCGGCGCGGCTTCTTCCCCCCAGTTGGGGGAATTGAGGGGGGGCGCCTCCCCTCGGGGAGGTTTGGAGGGGGTTTCTTCTTACCACGAGGCCCTGCGCCAGCGCCGAACCATCAGCGTGGCGCTCATTGGCAACCCCAACTGCGGCAAGACGTCGCTCTTCAACTTCGCCAGCGGTGCCCACGGACGTGTGGGCAACTACAGCGGCGTCACCGTCGATGCCTCCGAGGCCCATGCCTCGATGTTCGGCTACGAGTTCAACCTCATCGACCTGCCCGGCACCTATTCGCTCTCCTGCTATTCGCCCGAGGAGCTCTACGTGCGCAAATACCTGCAGGAGCAGATGCCCGACGTGGTCATCAACGTCATCGACTCGAGCAACCTGGAGCGCAACCTCTACCTGACCACGCAGCTCGTCGACATGGACCTGAGCGTCGTAGGTGCCCTGAATATGTACGACGAGTTCGAGCGTCGCGGCGACCATGTCGAGCTGCCCACACTCTCCACGCTGTTCGGCATGCCGATGATTCCCACGTCGTTCAAGAGCGGCATGGGCGTGAAGGAGCTGTTCCGGGCCGTCATCCAGGTCTACGAAGGCCGTAGCCGCCAGGCCCGCCACCTGCACATCAACTACGGTCATGAGATTGAGAACGGCATCAAGGCCATCCAGACCTATCTGAAGGCCGACCACACCATCCACAAGAGCCTCTCCACCCGCTATCTGGCCATCAAGATGCTGGAGGGCGACAAGGCCGTGAGCCATCTGCTGACGGACCCCGTGAGGCAGGAGGTGCAGAAGGCTGCTGTCCGCGTACAGGAAGAGACGGGCGACGATGCCGAGACGGCCATCATGGATGCCAAGTATGGCTTCATCAACGGTGCACTGACCGAGGCCGGCTATCAGACGGGCACGAAGGAGGACACCTATCGCACCACCCATCTCATCGACTGTGTGCTGTCGAACAAGTTCCTGGGATTCCCCATCTTCTTCCTCATCCTCTTTGTCATGTTCCAGACCACGTTTGCCCTGGGCCAGTACCCCATGGACTGGATTGAGGCTGGCGTGGAGTGGTTGGGCGACTGGATAGGGGCGACGCTGCCCGAAGGCCCCCTGCGCTCAATGCTTGTCGACGGCGTGGTGGGCGGTGTCGGGGCCGTCATCGTCTTCCTGCCTCAGATATTGATATTGTACCTGTTCATATCGTTTATGGAGGACTCGGGCTATATGGCCCGTGCGGCCTTCATCATGGACCGCCTGATGCACAAGATGGGCCTGCACGGCAAGTCGTTCATTCCGCTCATCATGGGCTTCGGCTGCAACGTGCCCGCCGTCATGGCCACGCGTACCGTGGAGAGCCGTCGCTCGCGCCTCATCACCATGCTCGTGCTGCCGTTCATGTCGTGCTCGGCCCGCCTGCCCATCTACATCATGGTCACGGGCATCTTCTTCACTCCGGCATGGCGGTCGTGGGTCATGATTTCGCTCTATGCCGTGGGCATCCTGATGTCGGTAGTGGTCAGTAAGATTCTGTCGAAATTTGTCATCAAGGGCGAGGACACGCCCTTCGTCATGGAGTTGCCGCCTTACCGCTGGCCCACGTGGAAAGCCACCATGCGCCACACCTGGGAGAAGGGTAAGGAATACCTGAAGAAAATGGGAGGCATCATCCTCGTGGCCAGCATCATCGTCTGGGCACTGGGCTACTTCGGCACCATGGGCGTGGCACCCTCGATGGAGCAGAGTTTCATCGGCTCGCTGGGGCGTGCCATCGAGCCGCTGTTCTCGCTACAGGGCTTCGACTGGAAGCTCGACGTCAGCCTCATCGCCGGCGTGGGGGCCAAGGAAATCGTGGCATCGACCATCGGCGTGCTCGGCGGACTGGAGGCTATCACCCCGCTGGTGGCCTATTGCTACCTGCTCTTCGTGCTGCTCTATTTCCCCTGCATCGCCACCATCGCCGCCATCAAGAACGAGACGGGCTCGTGGCGCTGGGCCCTGATAGCTGCCGTCTACACCACCGCCCTGGCATGGGTCGTCTCCGCCGTGGTCTACCAGGTGGGAAGGCTGCTATAAATGAGAAATGAGAAATGAATAGACTTGCTGCGAACTGCTCTGCGGTGCTTTCGCCTTGAGTCTATCCATTCCTCATTCCTCATTTCTCATTTTTTAGAGCACTCCTTTGGTGCTGGGCAGCTGGTAGCGGTAGACGTCGCGGCGGATGGCCTGGCGCAGCGAGCGGGCCAGGGCCTTGAAGATGGCCTCAATCTTGTGGTGTTCGTTCTGTCCTTCGGCGTGGATATAGAGATTCATCAGCGCGGCATCGCTCAGACTCTTGAAGAAATGGAAGAACATCTCCGTGGGTACGTCGCCGATGCGCTCGCGGTGGAACTCCGTCTGCCAGATGAGCCAGGGGCGCCCTCCGAAGTCGAGGCAGACGTGGGCCTGGCAGTCGTCCATGGGCAGCGAGAAGCCGTAGCGCTCGATGCCGCGCTTTGAGCCGAGCGCCTGGCGCAGACATTCGCCCAGGGCCAGCGCGGTGTCCTCGATGGTGTGGTGCTCGTCGACGTTCAGGTCGCCCTTCACCTCGATGTCGAGGTCGATGCCGCCGTGGCGGCCTATCTGCTCCAGCATGTGGTCGAAGAAGCCCAGCCCCGTCTGGATGTGGCAGGTGCCCTGGCCGTCGAGGGCCAGCGAGATGGCGATGTCGGTCTCCTTGGTGGTGCGGCGCACGGAGGCACGCCGGTCGCCGTCGATAATGGTCTCAGCAGCCTGCTTCCAGCCGAAGCCGTCTTCGAGGATGATGGCCTTGCAGCCGATGTTGACAGCCAGCTGGCGGTCGGTGTCGCGGTCGCCGATGACGTAGCTGCCCGCTATGTCGTAGTGCTCCGTGTCCTGCATGTATTTCTCCACCATGCCCGTGCCGGGCTTGCGCGTCGGGGCGTTGTCCTCGGGGAAGTGGGGGTCGATGAGAATGTCGTCGAAGCGGATGCCCTCGCCCTCGAGAGCCTGCAGGATGAAGTTTTGCGAGGGCCAGAACGTCTCCTCGGGAAACGAGGGCGTTCCCAGCCCGTCCTGGTTGCTCACCATGACCAGCTTGTAGTCGGTGCGCTCAGCCAGCAGGCCCAGCCAGCGGAATACGCCGGGCTTGAAGCGTATTTTCTCCAGAGCGTCTACTTGCTCGTCATGGGGTTCTTCTACGAGGGTACCGTCGCGGTCGATGAAAAGGATGCGCTGCTTCATGGTGGTTTTGGGGGAGTTAAAGGGAGTTAGGGGAGTTAAAGGACGATAGATTCTTCCCTTCCTTTTCTTTAAGAGGTTCACTCTCAACGCTCAACATTTGCGAGTCTCCAGACGTAGTAAAGGGGGAAGAGCGTGCTCAGGTGGATGTAGGCTTGCAGCAGTCCGCAGGCCGAGAATGTGCCCAGGTTGATGAGCCACAGGTTACGCGGCACGTCAACGGCATCGCCATCGGCCAGACCCGCCTGCGCTTCCACATTGGCCACAGCCAGGATGACGGCAGGCAGTTGCAACACGATTGTGGCCACGATGACCACCAGCAGCATGGCCAGGCTGACGGCAATGAGCGTGCCCAGCTGGCGGCGTCTGATGGTCTTCCAGAGCATGCGGGGCAGCACCACGAAGCTGCGCCACGCGAGCCGCCACGGCCAGCGTCCCCACCAGCGGCGAGGCTTGCTGATGTTGCCCGTGAGGGCGTGCTCCTGCAGGGGGGCCACCCCTCCGGCGCAGGCAAAGAGCGCGGCGCTGGCCAGGAAGAGCAGCAGCGTGATGCACCAATAGGTAAGCTCAAGGCCGAACGAGCCGTGGAGCATGAGCCGCGGCAGCAGCCAGCTGAAGAAATAGGTCATGGAGACGCCCACAAGAAGGGCGTAGATGACGGCCTGAATCCACGAGGAGCGCAGCAGGCGCCAGAAGTTCTTTCCGTATAGTTGATAGCCGTTGCTCAGCACGGCCTGCAGGCTCCGGGGGCTGCCGTGCACCGAATGTTTTTTCTCTTTATCCATGTTTCTGCTCTGTTTTTGGGTGCAAAGTTACGAAAGAGTTAGGAGTTAGGAGTTGGGAGTTGGGAGTTTTTGCCCCTCAGTTAATTTATTTTAACTCATAGCTGTCAACTCCTAACTCTTGACTCTTCACACATTTTGATGATATGCTGGTCGAGGTCGGAGCCGGAGCCGTCGTGGCCAGTGAGCTTCTGATATAGGCGGCGGCGCAGGTTGCTCACGTTGCTCTTGGTGCAGACGAGGAGGACAGACATCTGCAGCGGGCTGCAGCGGATGGCGATGAGGCCGACGACGTGACGCTCCTGTTCAGTCAGTGTCTGGTCGGGCTGGTGCTCGGCGTACTGCTGTTGGAGGGTGGCGAAGAGCTGGGGATGCTGACGGTCAATTTCGTTGCGGAGTGCTTGCCAGTCTTCAGCCGTGGGATGGCTGTCCTGCGCTGACAGGTTGTGGAAATGGCGGGCTATATCTGTGCCGAGGATGTCTGGTTGTGCCTGCTGCTTCAAGGAGTGCAGTATGTCGGCGTATTCTCGGTTTTGCTCCAGTGTCTCACGGTGCTCACGTCGCAGTTTGTAGAGGTGGTATGCCGCAAAGCAGCTAATTCCCATTAGCAGCAATAGTCCATAGGCAATCAGGGTGCGCTCGTGTTCCAGTTCCAGCTCGTGATTGATGAGCACGTTGCGCTGACGGTATTCGTCTTCATTCTCCAAGAAGCGGTCTTTCTTCACGGCGAAGTAATAAGTAACGGCATGGTCGGTATAGTAGTTACGCTGGCTGTAGTCAGGGTCACGGTCGGGGAATTTCTGGTAAAGATCCAAAAGTCTGCGGTAGCCATAGAAGCGGACATAGTTCCACGGATGGTCAAGGCGGCTGTAATAGTAGTGTGCGGAGTCGAAATCGCCCAATCGCAGGTGGTAGTCGCCAAGCAACTCCCAGTACTGTATGGCGGCATACGACCCCACATGCTCCAAATCCTCATGAGTGTACTGCTCGTAGCGTTGCATCCAAAGCTTCATCGAGTCGGGCAAATTGGCATCCTGCATTTCGAGGAAAGGCCCCACGTCTTTGCGCCCATTGAAGAATGCCTCTTTGCCTCCCGCGCAGTTGATAAGTCCTTCAAGATACTTGCGGTCATAGTTCAGGAGGTAGGACATATAGGGAACGAAGGCATCGACGGCCCAGTCCTTACGTCCCCGCTGCCACAGTTCGCTGAAAGCCTGGTAGGCGGTAGGCAGGAATTGAACATCGGCATTCACCGTCAGCGCCACATTCGCTTCCTGCCCCATGCATCTATAATATAATAAGGTGTCGCCAGCCTGCTGTGCCAGCCTCATGCCTCGCCGTGCCGTTTGCTTTGC
>CACYME010000030.1 GCA_902775475.1 uncultured Prevotellaceae bacterium | reverse complement strand
GAATTGTTATTTCATAGAACGGAATTTATTGAATGAGCTTATCTGGAAATCATGAAGTACCTTTGCCTGCATAATTCAAAAACAAAAACAGACATGGAAGTTATATCAATTGAGCGCAGTACCTACGAGGTAATCGGCTTGCCGCTTCGCTCGTCGAAGAACTGCTGACGAGCTTCAATAGCTTCGTCGCGAAGATGAAGGAGATGGCCAATAGAGGCAAAGACATGCCCAGAGCAAACGGTGATAAAAGCCTTCCACCACAACAAATACCTGTGGCACGACGTGGACACCTGGGAAACCCGCGGCGCATCGACACGCGCCATGAAGCTGCTGCGCAAGCTGCAGGAAATGCTCTGAGAGACAAAAAAGCACTGGCCCTTTCGTGGGAGTTTTTTTGCACACTCCGCGGTGAGGTGTGCAGGGGTATACCTTGGGGTGTTTTGGGGTGTGAAATCGCTGGAAAGCCCAGTGTTTATTCGTGTTGATTCAAAAGTTTCAAAAGATTCATTTCATTTTTGCTATTGACGAGCTTCCGCTGAAAAAAGTTCAAGCTATTGTGGTTGCCGCAGTGAGGCGAGATGGGCGACAAGTCAACCGCAGGTCGAAAAAAAGGCGCTGACCCCTGTGCAGGAGTCAGCGCCTGATGATGAAAGAGGGGTCGGCTGGTCAGAGCTTTACGCTGGTGGCCTGGCCGTTGTAGTCTACCGTCTTGGTGGTTCCGTCGGGCATGACGAGGGTGAACTTTCGGCTGGTGAGCATGCCGGGGTACTGGCCCTGGCGCTGGCCGATGGTGAGCGTGCGGCTGCGGTCGCTCCAGCTGAAGGTGATGGTGGCGAAGACGCCGTGCTCGTAGTTGTAGCCGTCGCCCTCGTCCTCATAGAGCGTGAACTGTCCGTCGGCACCGGGGTAGAGGCGCAGCTCGAGGTTGTCCCAGGCCTTCTCGCCGGTGTACTCCATCTCCGGGCCGAGGGGCAGGATGCTGCCGGCCCTCACGAACATGGGCACGCGGTCGAGCTGCGTCTGCAGCGTCAGCGTCTGTCCGCCACGATGGCGCTCGCCGGTCCAGAAGTCGTACCAGAGGGCACCCTTCGGCAGGTACTTCGTGGCCGTCTTCGTGGCCGTCCAGTCGACGCTTCCGGCGGGCGAGCCGTCGGTGGCCGTCTTGCGGTTCCAGCCCGTCATGGCGTCCTCGCGGACTATCTTCTCCTGCGTGTACTGCGGGTTGAGTATGGGTGCGGCGAGGATGCTGCGTCCGAAGAGGAACTCGTCGGCTGTGTCCCACGTCTGGCGGTCCTGGGCGAAGTCGCTGAAGAGCGGTCGCAGGTAGCTCTCGTTGTTGCTCGTCACCTGCCAGGCGGTGCTATATAAATAAGGTATCAGGCGGTAGCGCAGGCGAATCTGCTTCTCGATGGCGTCGTAGACGGGCTCGCCCTTCTTGCCGAACTGCCAAATCTCGCGGGGGGCGTCGGCGCCGTGGCTGCGGAAGACGGGGCAGAACAGGCCGTACTGCATCCAGCGCACATAGAGCTCCTGGAACTGCGGGTTGCGGGGTGCCGAGCCGCTGCCACGGGTGTTATAGGAACCGCAGAAGAATCCGCCGATGTCGGTGTTGAAGTTGGGGCATCCCGTCAGCGAGTAGCTCAGTCCGGCGGGCACCTGCTTGCGCAGCATGTCCCACGACGAGGCCACGTCGCCGCTCCACATGCCCGAGCCGTAGTGCTGCTGTCCGGCGAAGGCCGAGCGGGTCATGATGAAGACGCGCTTCTCGGGCTTTGGGCTTTGCGACTTGAGGCTTGAGGCCTGGGCTGCACGCTGCTTCTGGTAGACGCCGCGGACGGTCTCCAGGGGGAAGGCATTGCGCAGCGAGCGCCACGTGCCGCCCTGCTGTCCGGCCTTGTGGTCGTAGTTGGCCTCGGTGGGGCTGAAGAAGTCGGGGTCGGTGGAGTCCATCCACCAGGCGTCGGTGCCCTTGTCGAAGAGGTTCTTCAGGTTCTCCCAGTAGATGTCGCGGGCCTCGGGCGAGAAGGCGTCGTAGACACGCACGCCGGAGGGATAGTCCATGCGTGGCGGCCAGAAGGTGAGTCCGCTCTGCGGCCACGTCTCGAAGTCGAAGAGCAGCCCCTTCTCGCTCAGCTGGCGGAAGGCCTTGGTCTGGGGTCCGAAGCTGGCCCAGATGCTAATCATGAAGTGGGCGTTCTTCTGGTGCACCTGCTCAATCATGCGCTCGCCCTCGGCATATTCCTCGGCGAGGAAGTCCATGGCGTTCCACAGGTAGTTGGAGCCCCAGTACTGCCAGTCCTGGATGATGCCGTCGAGGGGCACGTGCAGCTCGCGGTAGCGGTCGACCACGGAGAGCAGCTCGCGGGCGCTCTTGTAGCGCTCCTTGCACTGCCAGTAGCCGTAGGTCCAGAGCGGGAACATGGGCACGTCGCCGCTCAGGTGGCGCATCTGGGCGATGTTGCCGTCGGCCGACTGGCCGTACATGAAGTAGTAGTCGACGCACTGGCCCACCTCCGACGAGAACGACATGCCCTGCTGGGCGTCGTCGTCGAACTGCGTGCGCGAGTAGTTGTCCCAGTAGATGGCCCAGCCCTTGATGCTCTGCAGCACGTTCTGGAAGTCCTCCAGGTTCGACTGCTCCATCAGCTTGTGCTCGCCGCGGCGGTTCATCTTGCCGTTCTGCAGGGTGCCCAGGCCGTAGATGGCCTCGTCCTTGTCGAGCAGGAAGGCCTGCGCCACGCGACACTTGCCCGCATCGGGGCCGCTGGTGCGGGGCTCAAACGTTGGGGCGCCCTTCTCGCGCAGCAGCGTCTTGCCCTTGGCCGCGAACGTCACGGCTCCCGTCCGCGGGTCTACCTTCACGCTCAGGGCGCTGCTGCTCACGGTGTTGCCGCTGCGCTTCACGTCTACGTCGCCGGGCTTGGCGATGACCACGAGGCTCTGCCCGGCAGTGGGGGCAGAGGCGTTCTGTGGGGTCTTCACCACCCGCACCGTCTGCGGGGTGAAGAACTCCAGCGTCACCTTCGTCTGGCCGGCCTGAATCTCCACAGGCTCGGCGCTCACGGCAGCTGCTACCATCGTCAGCAATGCTGCCAGAATGCTTGTTCTCTTCATAAAGTCTAAGGTTTTGTTATTATGGCTTTGCTATTTCGCTATTCTTAAAACTGGTGCAATCTTGTTCGTGGGAGCCGGCAGCTGCACCGTCAGGCCCTCAGCCGTCTGGCGGGCCTTCAGCCGTCCGTAGCCCAGGAGGGTGACGCTGCCGATGCCTTTTCTGAGGAGGGTGTTGCCCTTGGCCAGGCTCCTGATGACGAGGCGTCCGTCCTCGGGCCAGCCCATGGCCGTGGCGTAGAGATACTTCTTCGTCTGGTTGAAGCGGATGTCGCGCCAGTCCATGCCGGCATACTGCCCGTCGTTGAAGCCCTGGGCGTTCATGGCGATGTCTTTGTCGGCCACGGGGCCCTCGCCGAATTTCTGCCAGGGGCGGGTGCCGAAGATGCTCTCGCCGTTCACCGTCATCCAGGCCTCCAGGCCGTCGAGCACCTCGGCCTCCTTCTCGTCGTAGGTACCGTCGGCACGAAGGGGGATGCTCAGCAGCAGGCAGCCGTTCTTGCTGACGATGTCTACCAGCTGCTTCACCACCGTCTCGGCGCTCTTGTAGCGGCCCTTCTCGTAGATTTCCGTGTTGTAGTGCCAGCCGCCGATGCAGTTGCACGTCTGCCACGGCTCGTCGATGATTTCGTTCGGTGCGCCGCGCTCCACGTCCCAGGTGATGCACTGCCGCTGCTCGTCGTTCAGGATTTTGCCGAAGACCACGGCCCTCGGGTTCTTGTTGTAGAGGTGGGCCACGATTCTCAGTCCAGCGTCGCTGATGTCGTTGAAGGGCAGCACCGTGGCGTCGAAGTAGACCAGGTCGGGCTCATAGCGGTTGATGGCGTCGAGGGTGCGGTCGTAGAAGTTGGTCACGAACTCCCTCGAGGGCATCGCTGCCCCGTGGGTCCAGTCCCACTGCTGGTGGATGACGCCGTTCCACCACGAGCGCTCGCTCAGCGGGTGCTGCTGGGCGTAGAGCTGCTGCGGGTCGTAGCCTTCCCACCACTTGCCCCGTCCGTCGGCCTTCGTCAGGTGACCGTCGTAGTAGACGCCAGCCCGCGCCCCCTGCTGGTCGTAGCGCTGTGCCGGCTCATACCATGTCCAGGCGTGGTCGGCGTGGAACGAGATGCCCAGCGGCAGGCCAGCCTTCCTGGCAGCTTGTGCCCACCCCTCGAGGATGTCCTTCTTGGGCCCCATGTTCACCGAGTTCCAGGGCTGGTACTGCGAGTCCCAGAGGTCGAAATTGTCGTGGTGGTTGCCCAGCACGAAGAAGTACTGCGCGCCGCAGCGCTTGTAGCGCTCCACCAGCTGCTCGGGGTTCCAGCGCTCGGCCTTGAAGAGCGGCAGGATGTCCTTGAAGCCCACCTCCGAGGGGTGGCCGTAGTGCTCGGCGTGGTGCTTGTAGGCCTTCGTGCCCTCCATGTAGAGCTCGCGTGCCATCCAGTCGCCCGAGCCCTCCACGCACTGCGGCCCCCAGTGGGCCCAGATGCCGAACTTCGCGTTGCGGAACCACTCCGGCGCCTCGTGCTGCCTGAGCGATGCCCACGTGGGTTCATACTTGCCCGCCAGCATCTGCTCGTGGGCGTTCGTCACCGGCACGGCCCAGTCTTGTGCCGTTGCTGCCGCTGCCATCCACAGCAGCGCCATTGCCAATAGTGCTTTTCTCATTGTCAACATCTTTCTGAAAGTCTGCTATATAACTAAGTTGCTGACCCCACCCCTGCCCCTTCCCCTTCTACATGGGAGGGGCTGGGGGTGGAGGCTGTAATGTTATTATTCATGTTTGCTTTCGATGATTCGAAAAGTCTGCTGCAAAGATAAAGAAAAAAACTGAATCAACGGCGATTTTCATGAACTTCTTTCCAGCGAACACGTAAATACCCGGAAGAAGGCAGCCCTGCACCTTGCGGCCAACTCCTACATTCACTCAAAAAGAATAAAAACAGGTAGTCAGCGCCCGCTGCCAACCATTTCCCCGCCCGCTGCCATTATTGGCAGCGGGCGCTGCCAATATCGTCCCCGCCCGCTGCCAACAACAAAAGTGGCGCTTCTGTCCCGCTAAAGCGTGGCCTGATTCCTGCATTCCGCCACTTTTTTCCCGCCACCCGCCTCTTTCAGCAGACCAAGCCTTTCTTTCACCATAGCAGCCATGGGAAAGGAGGAGCATCAGCAGGGTTGTGATGTTGCGTGTCATCGTTCTCTGATGTTTGTTGTGGGTGAAAAGTTAGGAAAAAAAGTCGTATGGCGTCTGTTTATGTAAGAAAAAAGCTGTACCTTTGGCTCTGCCGAAGGTACTTGCGCTCGGAAAAGCAAAGAAAAAGGTGTCTTTTTCCTTTGCTTTTCGCTCACTTATTCGTACCTTTGCACGAAAAAGAGGAGGTTGTCTGATGAGAAAGCTACGAACGATGGAGATGGAGCGGCTGACGGTGGAGGAGTTCCGTGAGTCGGAGAAGATGGGTCTGACGGTGGTGCTTGACGATGTGCGGTCGATGCACAACGTGGGGTCGGTGCTGCGCACGGCCGACGCTTTCCGCCTGGAGGAGGTGGTGCTGTGCGGCATCACGGGCGTGCCGCCTCACCCGGAGATTCACAAGACGGCGCTGGGTGCCGAGGACAGCGTGAGCTGGCGCCACTGCGCGAGTGCGCTGGAGGCGGTGCGTGCGCTGCAGCAGGAGGGGGTGACGGTGCTGAGCGTAGAGCAGGCCGAGGGCTCGACGATGCTGCCCTCGTTTCGCCCGGAGCGGGGCAGGCGCTACGCCATCGTGCTGGGCAACGAGGTGAAGGGGGTGCACCAGGAGGTGGTGGACCAGTGCGACGGCTGCTTAGAGATTCCGCAGCGGGGCACGAAGCACTCGATGAACGTGTCGGTGGCGGCGGGCATCGTCATCTATCACTTTGCGCTGTGGAATGAGGAGTGAGGAGTGGGAAATGAGAAATGAGGGATGAGAAATGAGAAATGGATAGACCCAGGGCGGAAAACCTACGCGGCAAGTCTATCCATTTCTCATTTCTCACTTCTCATTTCTCATTCCTTATTCCTCCGGCTCGAAGTCTTCTTTGCCTACTCCGCAGAGGGGGCACACCCAGTCGTCGGGGATGTCTTCGAAGGCAGTGCCGGGGGCGATGCCGCTGTCGGGGTCGCCAGCTGCGGGGTCGTAGACGTAGCCGCAGACGTTGCATACATACTTTTTCATAGGGCTAATCAGTTTTGTTTTTGGGGGTTAATAATTGGTTTACTTTCTCAACGATGACGGTGGGGCTGATGCCGTTGAGACACTGGTAGTCGCCTCGCTGGCAGGGCTTCTGACCGTAGATGCTGCACGGTCGGCAGCTGAGGTCGAGGCCGATGGCGTTGTCGGGGCGCTGGTTCCAGCCGAGGAAGCCGGCGTAGGGGTGGGTGGCTCCCCAGATGGAGACGACGGGGGTGGCGGCGAGCGAGGCAAGGTGCATGTTGGCCGAGTCCATGGAGATCATCACGTCGAGGTGGCTCATGAGGATGAGCTCCTGGTGCATGGCCTCAAGGTGGTGGCTGACGCAGACGCAGCCCGGCAGCAGGTGCTCGAGGCGCTGGAAGAAGGCATCTTCCTGCGGCCCCCGGCCGAAGAGGAAGAAGCGGGCCTGGGGGTGCTGGCGGGCCAGCTCGGCGATGACCTGCAGCATCTTCTCCTCGGGGTAGACCTTTCCGCGGTGGGCGGCCATGGGGGCGATGCCTATCCAGTGCTCCCACGAGCGCTTCGGCCCCACGATGGCGGGCAGCAGGTTGAGGTTGCCGCCCTCGGGGGGGAAGAGCGAGGTGAACGAAGAATGGTCGATGGGGAAGCCGAGCTGGCGGAAGACGTCGAAGTAGTTGTCGAACGACGTGGGCAGGGGCTCCAGCACCTTGCGCTTCAGGGCCACGAGCTGGCGGCGCTGCCGGCGGTGCTTGTCGATGTGCTCCACGCGGAAGCGACCCATATTGAAGCGCAGGCGCAGGTAGCCCGAACGCAGCACATTGTGC
Organism: uncultured Prevotellaceae bacterium; assembly: GCA_902775475.1. Taxonomy (GTDB): domain Bacteria; phylum Bacteroidota; class Bacteroidia; order Bacteroidales; family Bacteroidaceae; genus Prevotella. The sequence continues at coordinate 63,470 of CACYME010000030.1, read as the reverse complement.
AGGTCGGCCACGTGGGTGAACTGCTTGGCCACCAGACGGCGGTAGAGCGAGTTCAGCCCTCGCACGCCGTGGTACTCGCCACTGATGTCGGCCTCCATGAAGCTGACGTTCGGCGCCAGGTCCTCGAAGAGCGGACGGGCGAAGGGGCGGCTGAGCACGGTGATGCGCACCTGGGGGTACTGCATGGCCAGCGAGTAGACCACGGGCACGACCATGGCCACGTCGCCCAGCGCCGAGAAGCGGATGACGAGGATATGCTGTCTGCGATTCATCTTTTCGACTACAGGTTTTCGACTTCGGACTAAGGACTTCTGACTTCGGACTATCGTCTTTAACTCCTTTAACTCCTTTAGCTCCTAACTCTTCTTGTAGAGCACGGGGTTGGTGGCTGGGTCGTTGTACATCTTCATCTGGCGGTAGACCTTCATGTACTTGCGGCCGGCCTCGATGTCCTCGAGCAGCTGGTCGATGGCGGTGGAGAGGTCCACCTGCTGCTCGAGCAGCACGCTGAGCTTCGCGCTACACTTGGCGCGGTGCTCGTCGGAGGCATCCTGGCGGCTGGCCTGCTCCTGCATGTGGTAGATTTTCAGGGCAAGGATGGACAGGCGGTCTACGGCCCAGGCGGGGCTCTCGGTGTTCAGCCGTGCGTCGGCCAGTGGCTTCACCTGGCTGTACTGCTGGCGGAAGTAGGAGTCAATCTCCTCCACCAGGTCGGTGCGGTCCTGATTCGAGCGGTCGATGCGGCGCTTCAGGGCCAGTGCGTCGGCGGGGTCGATGTGGGGGTCGCGGATGATGTCCTCCAGATGCCACTGCACGGTGTCGATCCAGCACTTCAGGTAGAGGCTGTACTCGATGCTGTCGCGGTCGTAGGGGTTACGGATGGGCGTGTCGACGTTGTCCGTCAGGTGGTAGTCGTTGATTGCCTGCACGAAAATGCGGTTGGCTTGCTCGGTAAAAGTCATTTCTCTTTGATGGTTGTAATTTGTTTCAATGTGCAAATATACATGAACTTTTCCGAACTGCCAACGTTTTTTGAGAAAATCTTCAAAAATAATTGATGTAAGATGCCGTCGTGTCAGAATATTTTTGTACTTTTGCACACACCTAATATTTAAGCTAATAACAAAAAGCAAATGAAACCAACTCTTTTTCTGCTTGCTGCAGGCATGGGCAGCCGCTATGGCGGCCTGAAGCAGCTCGACGGTCTGGGCCCCAACGGCGAGACCATCATGGACTATAGTATCTACGACGCCATCCAGGCAGGCTTCGGCAAAATCGTGTGGGTCATCCGCCGCGACTTCGAGGAGCAGTTCCGCACGCAGATTCTCTCGAAGTACGAGGGACAGGTGCCCTGCGAGCTGTGCTTCCAGGCCCTCGACTCGCTGCCCGAGGGCTTCAGCGTGCCCGAAGGCCGCGTGAAGCCGTGGGGAACGAACCACGCCGTGCTCATGGGCAAGGACGTCATCCGCGAGCCCTTCTGCGTCATCAACTGCGACGACTTCTATGGCCGCGATGCCTTCATGCAGATTGGCAAGTTCCTCAGCGAGCTGCCCGAAGGCTCTACGAACACCTACGCCATGGTGGGCTTCCGCTGCTGCAACACGCTCTCTGAGAACGGCTCGGTGGCCCGTGGCGTCTGCGCCTACAACGAGAAGCGCCACCTGACCGACGTGGTGGAGCGCACCGAGATCATGCGCATCGACGGTGTCATCAAATATAAGGATGAGCAGGGTGAGTGGCAACCCTTAGAGGAGAACGTGCCCGTGTCGATGAACATGTGGGGCTTCACGCCTGATTACTTCCAGTACAGCGAGGAGTACTTCAAGGAGTTCCTCAGCGACCCGAAGAACATGGCGAACCTGAAGGCCGAGTTCTTCATCCCGCTGATGGTGAACAAGCTCATCACCGAGGGAACGGCCACCTGCGAGGTGCTCGACACCACGTCGAAGTGGTTCGGCGTCACCTATGCCGCCGACCGCCAGGCCACCGTCGACCGCATCCAGAAGCTCGTCGACGAGGGCGTCTATCCCAACAAGCTCTTCTAAGCACACCATTATTATTATATATGCGGGGCGGGCAACCAACGTTGCTTGCCCCGCGTGCTTTCTATAGCCGGATTTGCAATTGCAATTCCGACCGACCGAGCGCTTAAAATTGGCAATGGGACGATGGTTTCAGATTGTAAGCTCTTTTCAGTGAGTTTTCAAAAAATGGGCCGATTTAACCCCCAAAAAACAGGGGGTCTTCTGAAAAAAAGAGTTCGAGGCCGAAAATAAGCCAATTTTGAGGGGTGTTCGTAAGTGGCTGATTCATAAAGCGTTTTGGCTGAAATCGAAAAATTTGGCGACCGACGGCCGTAAAAAGTCAACGCCGCAGAAAAATTTGGCGTTGACTTTTTTCGAAAAAGCGTTCGTTCGGAAGTGAAAAAAATGGCAAAATCTTCAAAATAGAATGCACAAAACGGGGTGGAGTGTGCAAAAATTGGGTCTTTTGGCACTCTTTTTTGCGCGGACGATGGAGTGCTGAGGCAAAGAAACGGCTCGAAAACGCCATTTTTCGTTCCAAAATGCTTCCTCGCCGTGACGTTTTTTTTGTTGAACTATTTTCTACGAAAAATTGTAAGCAGAAATTTTGAGTTTTCAAATTTTTTTCGACAGAAGCCCGCCTATTAGCAGCATGTCATGGTTCTCGCGCTGAGCCGCAGAGGGCGCAGTGCCTCGCAGAGAAGAGATGGTCTTACCGCAGAGCGGTTTTTGAACGACCGCTTTGCGGTAAGTCCGTAAAAGTCTTAGACAGGCTATTCCTGCCCTTCATCCTTTTTCAGCAGCTGGCCCAGATATTTGATGACCTCGTTGAGGGCATCGCCATAGTCGGGGCCCACGGCATAGCCGCCAGAGCTGATGCTGCCGCCCTCGAAGTAGATGCCGAGCGACCAGCTTGAGGCGTCGGTGATGTCGAAGTCGGGCATGTACTCGTGTCCCACCTTGTAGAGCTGTCCCTGCTCGATGATGTCCCTGACGCGCTGGAACACCGAGTCTTCCACCTCGGCCACTTCCGGCTTAGCCTGCTCCTCCTCGGGGCCGAACATCCTGTTCTCGTTGAGTCTCGTCAGCTTGCCGCCATGGCCGTTGTCGTTGCGTTGCAGCTCGATGCTGAAGTGGGTGCCGGCAAAGCCGTTCCCGAAGTGATAGCTGAAGAGTTTAAGCTCTCCGGCAGGCATGACGGCATCGGCACGCATCCTTAGCTCGCTCTCGATGCGGCCTCTCAGCACCTTGATGCGCTCCTGGGCCTGCTGGGCGGCGAGGAAGGCCCGCTCGGCGGCCTCCACGTCCTTGAAGTGCTTGGCCAGCAGCGCCGTGGCCTTCTTGCCCTTCTTCTTGCCCACGATGTCGCGGCGTGCTGCCAGCAGCTGCTCGGCGCGCTTGTAGTCCTCGCCGAGCGACTCCAGCGTGTGCTCTAAGCTCCCGATGCTGTATTTGTCCACACGGCTCAGGTAGCCGTTCATGCGACCGTCGTCGCTGAGCCACTGCACGTAGGGCATCCAGAATCCCGACTTGTTCAGTTCCTCCACCACTTTGCTCGTCTGTGCCGTCACCACGTTGGTGCTCAGCAGGAAAGCCGTTGCCAGTACCATCATCGTTTTCATTATCTTTTCCATCAGTTTTTTTGTTATATATAAATTTTGCTACAAAGTTACACTAAATGCTGCTTCCCCACAAATTTTTTCCCCTCTTTTTTCGCGGTTTAAGTTTTTTGTGCTATCTTTGCAACGGTTTTCCGCACGTTGTGACAATGTGCCTGAGCTTATGAGAAGGATTTTTCAGACAACTACACTAATTATTAACTAACGATATAAGTATGAAGAAAACTTTTAGAAAGACAGCGCTGCTCATGGGCGCTCTAACCCTCTGTGGGGGTATGAGCCCGTTGGCAGCCGTTGCTGGCAGTCCGGAACAAGGCGTTCTGGAGCTGCAACAGCAGCAGAAGAAAGTTACTGGTACTGTGAGCGACGCCATGGGGCCCATCATCGGGGCCAGCGTTGTGGAGAAGGGCACCGGCAACGGCGTGGTGACCGACTTCGACGGCCATTTCGCGCTGACGGTGAAGCCCGGCACCACGCTGGTCATCTCCTATGTGGGCTATGAGAAGCAGGAGGTGAAGGTGGGTTCCGAGAGCGACCTCAACATCACCCTGCGCGAAGACTCCCACTCGCTCGAGGAGGTCGTCGTCGTGGGCTATGGCGTGCAGAAGAAGAAGCTGGTCACTGGCGCCACCCTCCAGGTGAAGGGCGACGACGTGGCGAAGCTGAACACCACCAACCCGCTGCAGGCCCTGCAGGGCCAGACGCCGGGCATGACCATCATCTCGGAGAGCGGACAGCCCGGTGAGGGCCTGAAGGTGAACATCCGCGGTCTGGGCACCACGGGCAGCAGCGGCCCTCTCTACATCATCGACGGCGTGCGTGGCGACATCTCGACGGTGAACCCCGTCGACATCGAGAGCATCGACGTGCTGAAGGACGCTGCCTCGGCAGCCATCTACGGTTCGCAGTCGGCCAACGGCGTGGTGCTCGTCACCACGAAGAACGGTCGCGAGGGCAAGGCCATCGTGGGCTTCGATGCCTACATGGGCTGGCAGAACGCTCCCCGCAAGATCGACATGCTCAACGCACAGCAGTATATGACCATCATGGACGAGCAGAACGTGAACTCGGGCAACTCCGTCTATGACTGGCAGAACATCAGGAGCATCTGGCGCTACGATGCCGAGGGCAACAAGCTCGGCGTCATCGACACCGACTGGGTGGACCAGATGTTCAAGGACAACGCCCAGACCTATAGCGCCAACCTGAGCATCAGCGGCGGCACGCAGAAGGGCAACTACGCCGTGTCGCTGGGCTACATGACGCAGGAAGGCATCGTGGGCGGCAAGGACGTGTCGAACTATTCGCGCTACAACTTCCGCGTGAACAGCGAGTATCAGGTCATCGACAACTTCCTGAAGGTGGGCGAGCAGGTGTCGCTTATCTACTACAAGCGCAACGGCATCAGCGTGGGCAACCAGTACAACAACACGCTGCGCGGCGCCTTCGGCACCTCGCCGCTGGCACCCGTCTACAGTGACAACGGCAAGTATGGCAGCCCCTACAACGACACGTCGAACAGCGACTGGTACAACGCCGACGGCAACCCCTACGGCGCCATGATGACCAACACCAACAACAAGACGCAGAACATGACCATCACGGCCAATGCCTACGCCGAGTTGGAGTTCATCAAGAACCTGAAGCTGCGCACCACGCTCGGCACCAAGTACGACTCGAACAACTACCGCTCGTTCTCGCCCATGTACCATTTCTCGGTCTATTCGCTCAACGACACCCGCACCGGCGTCTCGCAGAGCGCCAACGACGGGCTGGGCATCACCTGGACGAACACGCTGAGCTACAACACCAAGCTGGGCGAGCACAACCTCGACGCCATGGTGGGCTACGAGGTCTACCGCACCGAGGGCCAGAGCATCTACGGTGCCAACGGCTCGCTGCGCGACGGCTTCGACACCTGGCAGTATGCCTACCTGAGCAACGGCACCGCCACCAACAGCGAGGGCGGCCTGAGCGTCAGCGGAACACCCTGGGACCAGGAGCGCATGGTGAGCTACTTCGGACGTGTGGGCTGGAACTATAAGGAGACCTACATGGCCACCGCCACCGTGCGCCGCGACGGCTCCAGCCGCTTCGCCAAGGGCCATCGCTTCGGTACCTTCCCCTCCATTTCGGCAGGATGGGTCGTCACCAACGAGAAGTTCATGGAGCCCGTCACCAGCGTCATGGACTACTTCAAGCTGCGTGCCAGCTGGGGCCAGGTGGGCAACCAGAACATCGGCAACTACATGTACCTGGCACCGATGAGCTTCTCGAACCTCTACTATAACTTCGGAACGACGCTCGGCTCCGACGGCGACGTATGGGGAGCACGTCCCACCCGACTGGGCAACGAGGACATCACCTGGGAGACCTCTGAGCAGTTCGACCTCGGCTTCGACGCCCGCTTCCTCGACCAGCGCCTGAACGTGAATTTCGACTTCTACATCAAGACCACCAAGGACTGGCTCGTGCAGCCGCCCGTGCTGGCCACCGTAGGCACCGGCGCCCCCTACATCAATGGCGGCGACGTGAAGAACACCGGCGTGGAGCTGGCACTGAGCTGGAACGACCGCATCGGCCGCGACTTCCACTACTATGTCAACGTGAACGGGGCCTACAACCACAACAAGGTGGGCAACATCCCCAACGAGGACGGCATCATCCACGGACAGAGCAACATGCTCTACGACAACTCCACCGAGTTCTACCGTGCCTCGAACGGCGAGCCCATCGGCTATTTCTGGGGATTCAAGACCGCTGGCCTGTTCCAGAACCAGCAGGACATCGACCAGTGGGTGGCTAACGGCAACGGCGTGCTGCAGTCGAACCCGCAGCCTGGCGACGTGAAGTACTACGACATCAACCACGACGGCACCATCAACGATGCCGACAAGGTGAACCTGGGCAACGGCATGCCCGACTTCAACTATGGCTTCTCGCTCGGCTTCGACTGGAAGGGACTCGACTTCAGCGTCACCGCCAACGGACAGGCCGGCAACCAGATTGTGCAGAGCTACCGCAACGTGGGCTCTACCACTGCCAACTACACCACGCAGATTCTCGACCGCTGGACCGGCGAGGGCACCTCGAACAAGATTCCCCGCGTGACAAACACCAACGTGAACTATCAGTTCAGCGACCTCTTCATCCAGGATGCCGACTTCCTGCGCATCTCGAACATCACCCTGGGCTACGACTTTGCCAAGCTGCTGCGCTGCAAGTACATCTCGCAGTGCCGCCTCTATGCGCAGGTGCAGAACGCCTTCACCTTCACCAAGTACGACGGCATGGACCCCGAAATCGGCTACGGTATGGACGGATGGGTCAGCGGTGTCGACCTGGGCTACTATCCCCGTCCCCGCACCTTCCTCTTCGGTGTCAACCTGAAATTCTAACCACGGTTTATTAAGAACATAGAACGAAAATTGACTTTTTTATGATGACAAGAAACATAAAGACCATTATTGCCTGTCTGCTTTGCTGCAACATTGTTGCAGCTCTCACCTCTTGCGGCGAGGACTTCCTGGAGGTGCAGTCGAAGACGGAGGGTACCACAGGCAACTTCTACACCAGCGAGTCGGCCCTCTCGCGTGCGCTCATCGGCTGCTACGACGCCTGGCAGTGCACCGTCTCCAGCGGCCCGGTGTTCACATTATTATATATGAGCGACCTGCTGAGCGACGAGTGCTTCGGCGGAACAGGCAACAGCGACGCCCGCAACTCGCAGGTGGTAGACCGCTTCGACATCTCGGAGGACAACTCGCAGGTAGACCTGCACAACGACCTCTGGAAATACTACTATCAGGCCATCTACACCGTCAACGAACTCATTCAGCACGAGAACGAGGTGAGCTGGAGCAGCGATGCCACCCACGGCCGACTCATCGGCGAGGCCCGCGCCATCCGCGGCATCCTCTATTTCGACCTGGCCCGCATCTTCGAGAACGTGCCCTTGCTGACGGTGCCCTCCACCGACAACGTGCCGCAGGCACCCGTCGACGATGTCTACGAACAGATTTTCAGCGACCTCAAGTATGCTGCCGACAACATTCCTGCCGACGCCTATCCCAAGTCTTCGTCGTCGACCAACGACGGTCGCATCACCTGCTATGCCGCCAAGGCCATGCTGGCACGTGCCTACCTCTTCTACACCGGCGTCTATGGCAAGGAGCCGCAGACGGTCACCAAGGCCGAGGTGCTGCAGGGACTGGAGGACATCGTCAAGAGCGGCGAGTACTCGCTCGTGCCCCTCTACAAGAACCTCTGGTATGCCGCCAGCACCACATGGGAGGGCAGCGACCAGAACGGCTGGAAAGAGGTGTCGACCTATGCTGGCGAGGACAACCAGGAGAACATCCTGACCATGAAGTTCAACTACACCAGCGACTACAACGGCAATGCCGGCGGTAACAACGCCATTCAGATGCTTTCCATCCGTGGCGGCACGTTCAAGGCTCCCTACGGCGAAGGCTGGGGCGGCGCCACCGTGGGCAAGCAGTTCTTTGAGTCCTATCCCGCTGGAGACCAGCGCCGCGACGCCTCCATCATCGACCTCGATGCTGAGGGCATAACGGCTATGGCCGACTATCAGCAGAACGGCTTGCAGAAGCAGCGCGAGTACACAGGCTACTTCAACAAGAAGTACACCGCACGCTCGGCTTACCTGCACAACGAGAGCAGTGGCTCCTGGAGCCTGACCCACTACTGGAACGACGTACAGGGTGGCGACTTCATGATTTCGCAGGCCATCGGCTACACGCTCATGCGCTATGCCGACGTGCTGCTCATGGCTGCCGAGCTGGGCAGCGCCAACGCACAGAGCTACCTGAACCAGGTGCACTGCCGTGCCTATGCCACTGAGAACGAGGACGGCTCGGTGAACACACCCATTCTCAGCGTCGCCGTCACCAAGGAGAACATCATGGAGGAGCGCCGCCTGGAGTTTGCCTTCGAGGGCTTGCGCTACTGGGACCTGCTCCGTCAGGGCGTCGACGTGGCAGCCCGTGCCATCGTGGCCAGTGGCGAGACCGTGCTCGACGGTGGACAGGAGAACCTGGTCACCTTCAAGGCCGACAACATCATCGCCAAGCGGGGCTTCCAGCAGATTCCGCTCACGCAGATTCAGCTCTCCAACGGCGTGCTGAAGCAGAATGCCGGATGGTAAACTATGAATGCTACAAACTATACGAATAAAAGACCGTAATTATGAAGACAAAGAAATCAATATACCTGTCGGCTGCAGCACTGCTCTTCATGGGGGCCTGCTCGCCCGACGAACACAGCCTGAGTCAGGCCGACCTGCAGCCTGAAGACTTGGTGCAGGGCGTGGCCTACTCCGTCAGCGTCGATGCCGACAACACCGTCACCTTGACCAGTCTGCTCGACAAGAGCTACGCCTGCTACTGGACGCAGCCCAATGGCCGCAGCCAGGGACGCGAGGTGAAGTTCCAGCTGCCGTTCTCCGGCACCTATGAAGTGACCTTTGGCGTCGACACCCGTGGCGGCATCGTCTACGGTGCGCCCTATCAGTTCCAGGTAACCACTAACAACATGTCGCTGCTCGAAGACCCGCTCTACGAGTACCTCACCGGTGGCGTGGGCAGCTCAAAGAAGTGGGTGCCCGTCGACAAGTTCTACGGCGTGGGCCAGTGCACCGCTCCCGTGATGTACTGCAACCCCGACGATGTGCTCAACGATGGCTCTGGCGACACCAACATTGGCATCAACCACATGGTGCCCAACTGGGATCCCGGCTTCCAGTCGTGGCTCATCCCGCAGGACTCGCCCTACATGGACTCCTACATGACGTTCTCCCTCGATGACCAGAACGGTTGTACCATCACGGAGTATCAGGGCGAGACGCAGGCCACCACCACCGGCAAGTGGAACCTGAACCTGACGGACAAGAACCACCCCGTCATCTCCTTCACCGACGGCTTCGTGATGCACAACACGGGCTTCGACGGTGTCTGCGACAACTACACCACCGACATCGTCATCACCGAGCTCACTCCCTACATGCTGCAGTTCGCCACCATGCGAACCAACAGCGAGGGGGCCTGGTGGATTGTCTGGAACTTCATTGCCGCCGACGTTCAGAGCGGTGCCGTGGAGATTCCTTCTGACGAGCCCAGCTACATTGAGCCCGCAGCCCCCGTGCTCCCTGAGATTGCCGACCTGGAGACGAAGCTCTTCACCACCGACATCAACGGCGTTAGCTTCCGTGGCGATGCCATGACCTTCCTCGTCAGCGACGAGGCTGCCTACGACTGGCAGTGGTGGAACGGCGGCACCCAGGCCTGGGAGAGCGTCGTCAAGGGCAACTACGGCTCGGCATGGGCCCCGCAGTGGGACGCTGATGCCGTGGCCGAGGTGGAGCTGACCTTCACGAAGAAGGCCGACGGCACCTACACCTACACCCTCGGCGAGGAAACCGGCGTGCTGACCATCGACGGCAGCGTGCTCAGCTTCGACAAGGTGGTAACGCTCTTCACCGTGGAGGGCGAGCAGCGCAGCATGTCGCTCACGGGTAAGGACTGGACCGTCTTCAAGTGCGACCCCGGCTCAGAGCTCATCATCGGCGTGCCCGAGCAGGTGGATGCCGATGGCAACGTGAACACCTACCTCGTGGCCAACCTCACCTACAAGGCCGTGGGCGGTGGCCAGTCTGGTCCCATCGTGGTGCCCTTCGACCCGACGCTGGTGAACAACTACATCGAGGCCGGAAGCTACTTCCGCTGCCAGCTCTACAACCCGTGGGGCGGTGGTGGCGACTGCATCGACCCCGCCAACATTAAGCTGAAGAAGAACCAGAAGATCAATGTCACCGTGCGCCTCTCGGGCTTTACCTTCTCGCAGACGGCCAAGATGGTGCTCTGCTGCAACCGCGGCGAGGAGCAGGACTGGGAGACCAACTGCTTCAACTATGCCCGCGCCATCGACGTCAACGGCGACGGCACCTACACCGTCAGCTGGACCAACGACACCGGCTCTACGGCCAACTGGGCCGACGGCACCTCGGCACTCATCATCACCATGCAGTTTGCCGGCTATGCCACACTGCCCGACGAGGAGTACAACTCGCACTGCACCATTGAGAGCATTACCATAGAGTAGAACGTAAACAAACGAAGAAAGTTATGAAACTCACAAAGATATTCACTGGAATCATGGCACTGGTCATGGGCTCTGCGTTGCTCACCGCGTGCAGCGACGACGAGGACTACAGCGCCTCCACCACACCGCTGCTCTCCGAGGGTGCCGTCGTTACGGGCTCGTCGGATGTCACAGCCACCACCGCCACCTTCCATGGCACCGTGGCCGGACTTGAGAAAATGAACACCGCCTCCTATGCCACGGGCTTCAACTACGGCTTCGCCCAGAACGCCCTCACCGAGACCGTCACGGCCTCTGCTGCATCGTCTTTCAGCGGAACCGTCGAGGGCCTCACCGCTGGCAGCACCGTCTACTATCAGGCCTTCGTCACCCTGCAGGGCCGCCTCACCTACAAGGGCGAGGTGAAGAGCCTCGTCACCACCGATGCCAAGGCCATCACCGGCGGTGCTACGGATGTAGACTATGCCCAGGCCACGCTCTCCGGTTCCGTGGAGAAGTATCCCGAGGGTGCCAGGGCAGGCTTCGTCCTGGCTGCCTCGGCCGACGAGGAGGCCGTTCGCTCTGGCCTGCGCTTAGACGTGGGGCTGGCAGACAGCTTCAGCTTTACGCAGGCTGGACTGCTGCCCGCCACCAGCTACTACTATGCCGCTTTCCTCGACCTCGGTTCGGGCATCGTCTACGGCGACGTGAAGCAGTTCACCACCGCCGCCCACGACATCGACGTGAACGACGAGTTCGTCGACCTGGGCCTCTCGGTGAAGTGGGCCCGCCACAACATCGGTGCCAAGGCCGAGACTGGCTTCGGTGGCCGCTTCGGCTTCGGCGACCTCACTGGCGTGAACCCCAGCATCGACGCTGCCGACTATGCCCAGCAGAACACCTACAAGACCGTCAGCGACCTGGCCTACGTGGCCACTGGCGGCAAGGGCACCCTGCCCACCGCCGACCAGTTTGAGGAGCTGTTCCGCCTCTGCCAGACCGAGTGGACCGAGCAGGACGGCATCAGCGGCTACCGCGTCACCGGCCCCAACGGCAACAGCATCTTCCTGCCCGCTGCCGGACGCCGCGTGGCCAGCACCGTCAGCGAGGTGGGCCAGCAGGGCTTCTACCTCACCGGCAGCGTGAATCCCACGAACAACCAGTTTGCCGTTGACTACGAGTTCACCCAGCAGAGCGGCGTCCGCGCCACGCGTGCCGTCTACGAGGGCCTCTCCGTGCGCCCCGTCTCCGTGGCCCGCAACGTGCCGTTCCAGAAGTCGCTGCTCTACCAGAAGTGGTATCTCGACAACGGCCAGGACGGCAAGCAGCACGTCTTCGAAGGACCCTTCACGCAGTGGGGTAACAGCGACAACTGGGGAACCGTCACCAACGGCGAGCCCAACCCCTATCAGAACATCCACTGGGAGATGGGCACCGGTAACGGCTGGATAGGCTACACCTATGGCACCGACTATGGCTACATGGAGCTGCGTGAGGACGGCACCGTCTTCATCCACCGCCTGGCCGACGACGGCACCGCCACCGACCAGGAGGGCCACTTCACCATCGACGAGCAGAAGAAGACCATCACCATCGACATCGACGTGCTCTGTGCCAACACCTGGGTGGCCGTGAAGAGCGGCACGCTCAACATCCTCAGCCTCGACGAGGACGGCCTGCAGATTGGCATCCTGAACAACGACGACTACCAGTACTCGCTGAACTACTTCTCGCAGGCCAAGGCCGACAAGGATGCCGTCATCAACGTCAGCCTGCTCGCCGTGGGCAGCGACTGGGGCGGCACCTGGGGCAGCGTGCTCACGGGCATTGCTCCCGAGGACCTCAACGGCACCCACACCGTCACCTATCAGGGAGCCGTCAACGGCGCCATGGTGACCCTCCTCGACTTCGTGGAGCTGAAGAAGAAGTTCCCCAACGCCTTCGTGCGCATCGACGACATCAAGCTCGACGGACGCAGCATCCCCTTCAACGCCAACAACTTCTGCTACGGCGACATCGAGGACAACGGCAACTACCGCATCGAGATGTTCAACATCTGGGGCAAGGGCGCACAAGACGGCAACGTCGTGGCATCGCCCTTCAGCAGCCTCACCAACTGCGGCAGCGACCCCGCCTTCACCTTCGCCGAGTCGCTCGAGCTCACCTTCACCATCGCCACCGAAGGCCCTGAGAAGACCTACACCCCCAACCTCATCACCATCAACCCCAGCTGGGGCGGACCGTGGGACTACAACCAGGGTGCAACGTTCGACGTGGTGCTCAACAAGGAGACGGGCAAGTACGAGGCTACGGTCACCGACTTCGACATCCGCTACGAGAGTGACATCCATGCCGATGGCTCCATCATGACCTTCGTCGAGATTGCCGACATCTATGGCTACTTCCCCACCATGCACTGCACGCTCAACGAGCTGCTGCTCGACGGCCGCAGCGTCAGCTTCGACCCCGCTGCCGTGCCCGACACCAACGAGAGTCCGAAGTACCGCCTGGAGCTGTGGAACTGCTACGGATGGACGGGCGCCAACGGATGCGCCTTCGGCACCCGCGACGGCGACACCATCCACGAGCTGGGCTTCACCAGCAGCATGGAGCTGAAGTTCTCCATCAACAGCCTGTTTGCCGTGCCGCAGTTCTGATACTGCCACTCTATGGGAGTTAAGGGGAGTTCATCCCCTTGACTCCTTTTTTTGTAGATTCATTCAAGGGAAAGAACTATCGTCCTTTAACTCCTTTAACTCCCTTTAACTCCTTTAACTCCCCAAAAAAGAATGAACAGAATCCTTAAAAACTTCTTCTTGCTGTGCGTGGCCTTCGTGACCACCACGGCCTTTGCCGCTTGTGGCGACGACGATGACGACCAGGGCGGCGAGGCCACCGTCAGCGAGCTGAAGCTGACGCAGACCAGCCTCACGTTCACCAGTACCGGCGGCGAGCAGACCTTCAGCGTGCAGGCTCCCGAACAGGTGCAGGTGTCTGCCGACCAGTCGTGGTGCACCGCCACCGCTGGCACGATGTCGGCCAACCTGAAGGTGACGCCCGTCACCGTCAGCGTGCAGCCCAACACCACCACCGCCGACCGCACGGCCACCATCACCGTCAGCGCCGCCGGGCAGCGGGCCACCGTCAGCGTGACGCAGGCCGCCGGCGACTGGCTCGAGGTGCCGGAGCAGCAATTCAGCGTGAGCGCTGGCGACGAGACCGTCACCGTCGGCTATCGTGCCAGCGCCAGCGTCGACGTGCAGTCGGGCGCCAGCTGGATTCGTCCCCTGAGCAACAACAGTGCCCGGACCGAGGAGAACGGCAAGACCGTCGTCACCGGCAGCGCCGTCTTCGATGTCGATGCCAACACCGGAGCCGAGCGCCAGGGCACGGCCACGCTCACCCTCGGCAGCATCGTCGTCACCGTCACCATCACGCAGGCAGCCTTCAAGGCCGACCCCATCAGCGCCACGGCCATGCAGGTGGCCAGCCAGATGTATCCCGGATGGAACCTGGGCAACACCCTCGAGCCGCCAGTGGCAGGACTCGCCGCCGAGACCAGCTGGCAGCCCACGAAGACCACGCAGCAGGTCATCGACTACGTGCGCTCCCTCGGGTTCCGCAGCGTGCGCATCCCCTGCTCGTGGAACTGCCACATGACCAACGGGCAGATTGACCCGCAGTGGACGGCTCGCGTCCGCGAGGTGGTGGACTACTGCATCAACGACGGCCTCTATGTCGTGCTCAACGACCACTGGGACAACGGGTGGATAGAGACCAACGGCTTCACCGACCTCAGCGAGAGCAACGTCAGCGCCAAGGTCGATGCTCTGAAGAACATGTGGACGCAGATTGCCACCGCCTTCAGCGCCTACGACGAGCACCTGCTCTTCGCCGGGCTGAACGAGCCCAACTGCGACTCGCAGGCCAAGACCGACGTGCTGCTGCGCTACGAGCAGGCCTTCATCGATGCCGTGCGCGCAACAGGGGGAAACAACGCCAGTCGCATCCTCGTGGTGCAGGGACCCTCCACCGACATCGAGAAGACCGACAGCTACTACAGCGTGACCCGCCTCAGCGACACCGCCGCCGACAAGCTCATGGTCGAGGTGCACTACTACACCCCCTGGAACCTCTGCGGCATGGAGCGCGACGAGTCATGGGGCAAGATGTTCTTCTACTGGGGCAGCGGCAACCACCTCAGCGGCAGCGCCTACAACGCCAGCTGGGGCGAGGAGGCCAGCCTGAAGAGCCTCTTCCAGCGCATGAAGAAGAAGTTCGTAGACAAGGGCGTCCCCGTCTACATCGGCGAATACGGATGCCAGTGGCGCGACGTCAGCGCCCTCAGCGGCGAGAGCCAGGCCAGGCACGATGCCAGCGTGGAGGCCTTCCACCGCGAGGTGTGTCAGCAGGCCGTCAGCATGGGCATGGTGCCCGTCGTCTGGGACATCAACTACACCAACCAGAGCGGCACCAAGGGCGTGATGACCGTCGTCAGCCGGGCCTACAACTCCGTCTTCTGCCAGCCAGCCATGAACGGCATCACCGCCGGCGTGGCCGCTGCCGTCTGGCCCCAGTAGTTCCGGCCCCGCTTCCCCCGCCTGTTCCCCCGCTCGCGCCTCGCCTCCTCTCCTCTCCCCCCCGCCTGTCTCTCTATGACGCAACAGCGTTGCGTCCCTCCCCTCCCCACAGAAGCGGCAGCATACATGGCCCTGACATGCCTGCTGCCGCTTCTGTTTTTTTAGTAAAATCAGGAGCTGCCTTTCGTCTTCATTTTTTTTGAATAATATTGACAAAATGGCCATTTTAGGCCTCCATATTTCGATAATTCTCCACGAAAACAACTTTGGACGAAAAAACCCCTGTTTTTTGAGGTTTTGCTAAATGGTTGATTGTCAGTTGGTTGGTTCGATTTTAGCGAAAAACGGCGTTCGTTTATCAACGCCTTTTGAAAATTTGGCGTTGACTTTTGAAAATTTGGCGTGCTTACAGAAACGCGAAAAGTAGCAAAATTTGAGCAAAAAACGTGCACAAAAGCAGGGTGTGTGTGCAAATTTTCGCCTTCTGCGGCCCGATTTTTCATCGGGCATCACCTCCCCAAGGCTCGAAAACGGCCATTTTTCGCTCAAAATTGCTTCGCCGTCGTGAACAAAATTTTCTGTGAAAGAATTTGACAATTTCCTATTTTTTTGTGGAATCAGATTCTACATTATTTCACATTCCGATGGAAAAAAAGTTCTACAATATTTCGTGTAGATATACTTGTCTAAAGATATAAAAGATTTGAAAGATGGTGACTTTTTCATTTTTTTTCCAGCTAAATATTTGGCAATAAGAAAGAAAATGACTATCTTTGCACATTGGTGCTAAGAAACACCACAGCAAAGAGGAGCGTATTGAATACGACGGTGCCCTGCGCCGTTACCGTGACTCACTGAATGCCATGTCTGGGGCAGAAATGAAAGGTCGTGCAGAGGGCGAGCAAAATAAAGCACTGGAAATAGCCCGAAAGCTGAAAGCGGAAGGCATGGCCATAAAAAAGGTTGCAGAGTGGACGGGTTTGTCAGAAGAAGAAGTTGCAGCTCTTTGAAATTGCATCTGCATAAAAAAGCCAAAAGAGCCCCTCCGCTCACCGTGACGATGATGAACGCAGGAAAATGAGCCACCAAGCTGAAAACGAAAACATACAATTATCTTTATTTACTAACAAAAAACAGTTATTTATGAAAAAACTAAAACTATTCATCGCTGCACTCGCACTGTTGGTGGGAGGCGGCACTGCCAGCGCGCAGAAGGATGTGACGGCGCAGTACATCACCAATGCCACGCTGTCGAGCCTGAACGGCTGGACAAACGTCAACTTCAACACCCCTGTGAAGGGCAACAACACCGTTGGCTATGCCTCCGAGTGCTATGCAGGTTGGGGAGAACTGGAAAAGACCAACTACAGCCTCACCCAGACCATCACGCTGCCAGCGGGCCACTACACACTGGTGAACTACTCTTTCTTCCGCTATGGCCTCAATGCCGACACCGATGCCTCGAAGTCATTGGCATACCTCAAGGCAGGAAGCAACGAGGTGGCCATCAAGACGCTGGGCAGCATCCAGGCCAGCGGCTATGCCAACTCGCAGGCTGAAGGCGCCAACGCCTTCGACTCGAAGATGTATCGCAACACCGTCGACTTCACCATCGACGCCGACAACACGGCCATCGAGATTGGCCTCTACGGCACCTTCGACCTGAAGCAGTCGTGGATCATCGCCGGCATGTTCGAGCTCATCAACAACGACATCCCTGCCACCATGGACAGCCCCTTCGACGTGACGGGACTGCTCACCAACCCAGGCTTTGAGTATCGCGACATGACGGGATGGACACAGGAGCCTGCCGGCTACTTCCAGACGCAGAATAACAACCAAGGCTTCAAGGTGGGCGGCTTCTATGCCGAGAAGTGGCAGTCCAGCGGCGCCCTGCCTGAGGGCAGCATGAGCCAGACGCTGACCGGGCAGAACCCCGGCTTCTACAAGCTGACGGCCAACCTGGGTGGCGACGGTACCTACGTCAGCCTCAACGACAAGACCGCAACCTGGACGGCCGACAAGGACTACACCGTGGGCGTGGTTCTGAACGAGGGTGAGGACCTCGTCATCACCGCCGGCAAGACCGCCGAGGGAACGGCCAACTGGATTCACTTCGACAACTTCAGGCTGCAGTACTGCGGCGACGTGGCTGCCGCGCTGACCGACCTCTGCGACATGGTCACCACCTACAAGGACGTCATCCCCACCGCTGCCTACAACAAGCTCGTGAGCGATGTCAACGCCCTCAACACGACCTATAGCGACGTCGACGAGCTGCTCGCTGCCATCGATGCCGTGCAGGCTCTCTATGACGAGGCCAACAAGCTGAAGGCTCCCTACGCCACCTTCAAGGCCCTCATCGCCGAGGGAACCCCGCTCATCGCCGGCTACAGCAACCTGCAGTCGGGCCTGGCTCTCATCGGACCGATGATTGAGGCCGCTACCGACGCCGCCACCATCGAGGGCTACAACAACACGCTCCAGCAGGCACTCGCCGTCTTCAAGCAGTGGATAGCTATCAAGGCTGCTGCCGACCAGATCATACCCGTGGCCAACGACAACGCCCCGGCCAACGCCACGCTGAAGGCCACACGCGACGAGCAGGAGGAGGCCGTGCAGGGCGCACAGCTGACGTCGCTCGAGACCGTCGTGCCCGCTGCCATCACCGCACTGAAGGAGGCCTGCACGAACTACGTCTTCACCGCCAGCCCCGTCGGCGAGGATGCCAAGTTCGACTGCACATTCCTGATTGAAACTCCTGATATGACTTCTTTGTGGGATGGAACTTGGTGGATAACCCCCGAAGGATGGGCTACAGAACAGACTGGTGGTAATTTCCAGGTAATGCAAAATAATTCGGTAGATGCTGAGGATGGCATTCACAAAGTATTTACCGAATACTACTATCTTGATAATAATTCGACATGGGGTAACGGCAAGTTTAACATTTACACATCGGTCACCCTACCTGTAGGTACATTCACCATGTCTTGCTATGCTTTTGCCAAGGAAGAGAACTATTCTTCTGGCAATCCCGTACCAGCAGTCTTTTTCTACGCCAACGACACTCAGGGTTCTTTGGTTAACTCGGCAAGGTTGACGGAGCAAAGCATCTCGTTCAACAACAGCGAGGAGCAGGAGGTGAAAATAGGATTGAAGCCGCTCACCGGCAACACCTACAACTGGATGGGCATCGGCTACGTGCAGCTCTACAAGAAGGAGACCGCCAACACCGCCTACGCCATCAGCGTGGCAGAGACTGTCAACGCCACGGTGAAGGTGATGCAGGGCGGCGCGGAAATCACCGAGAGCCTGCCCCTGGAGCCCGTCACGCTCAACGTCACGCCCGACGAGGGCTACGCCGTCAGCGAGGTGGCCGTGGTGGATGCCAACAACAACGCCGTCGATGTGGCCAACCCCAGCGAGGGCGTCTACACCTTCCAGATGCCGGAGGCCGACGTCACCGTCAGCGTCACTGCCATCGTCGACAAGGCTGAGCTGGCCGCTGCCATCACTGCCGCCGAGGCCGTGAACACCGAGGCCAACGTGGGCGACGCCGCCTTCCAGATTCCCACAGCTGCCATCCTGGCCCTGACGCAGGCCATCGCCAGCGCCAAGACCGTCAACGACAACGAGAACAGCACGCCCGCCGACGTGGCCGCTGCCATCCAGGCACTGACGGCCGCTCAGGACTTCGAGATCAACGCTCCCGCCGACGGACAGCTCTTCAACGTCATCCTCACCTCTGCCGGATACGAGTTTGACAACAAGGCCATGACCTACATCGCCAACGGCCGCGCCGACATGGGCAACTACAACATTCAGTATGCCGCCGAGGCCAACGCCAACCTGGCACAGGCATTCACCTTCACCAAGGTGGCCGGCAACGACTACACCATGAGCCAGATTGATGCCGACGGCAACGTGCGCTACATCTCCACCGGCACCGCCTACGAAGGTGGCTCTGCCGTACAGATTCGCACCACCACCAACGCCGACCAGGCCCTGAAGGTGACCGTCGTCCCCACCGCCACCGAGGGCGTGTGGAACCTGAAGAACACCGAGGCCGCTGAGTTCATCGGCTCGCAGGATGCCGGCGTCTACACCGTCAACTGGCACATCGACTTCAAGCTTGTCGAGGCACAGAAGCCCAAGATCACCGTCAACACCACCGAGGCAGGATGGGGTACCGTCGTGCTGCCCTTCAAGGCCGACGTTCCCGCCGGAGTGACCGCCTACAGCTGCGCTGCTGCCGAGGGCACCACGCTGACGCTCGTGGAGGTGGAGGCCATCGAGGCCAACAAGCCCTACATCATCGAGGGTGCCTGGGAGGATGACCTCACGGGCGATGCCCAGGGAACGAAGCTTGTCAATACAGAGGGCTGGCTCTCGGGCGTCTATGCCGGCCAGGCTGCTCCCGCTGGCAGCTACGTCATGCAGCAGCTTGACGGCCAGGTGGGCTTCTACAAGGTCGGTGAGACGGCTCCCACCGTGGGTGCCAACCACGCTTACCTGACCGTGCCTGCCGCCGCCGCAGAGGGTGCTCGCGCCTTCTACCTCGACGACCAGACAACGACTGCCATCAGCGCCATCGAGGCTCTGACCAGTGGTAACGCCCAGATCTTCAACGCCAATGGTGCTCAGCTGCCTCGCCTGCAGAAGGGTGTGAACATCATCCGCCAGGCCGACGGCAAGAGCTTCAAGGTCGTGGTGAAGTAAGAAAGTAGTGAAGTTAAAGGACTCCTTTAACTCCTTGAATTAGTATATATATTAATAATGTAGAATCATTAAAGTAAACTGAACAATATGAAAAAGACATATTCGAAGCCCGAGACGCTGCTCGTCAAGACGCAGCAGGCGCTGATGCTCTCCTATAGTGAAGGCACCGAGGCTAATCCCGATAAGCCCGTTCTGGGCCGTTACCACAACAAGCTGTGGGACGACGAAGAGGACGACTGGCTGCTGGAGAATGAATAAGCCACTCCCCGGCTAAGGCTCCCTCATGGGCCTGCGCCGCGACATGATTCCCTTCGGGGCGCGCTCCACCTCTCTTGCCGAGAGGGCGGATGCGCGCCCCGAATTGTTATTTTTCTTCCACAAATATTTGGTATTCTCAGCCGAAAGTTGTAACTTTGCACGTAGAACTAAAAACCGTGTCAGATATGAAAGCGATAGAGAACTTTGATGAGCTGGTGGCCTATCTCGCAGGAGGCATGGAGCCGAAGCGGGTGGCCGTGGTGTGCCCCTACGACGAGTCGACGCAGGGAGCCGTGCAGAAAGCGATGGACGAGGGCTTCATCAAACCGATACTGGTGGGCGACCCGAAGCTGATGGGTGGTGCGCCGAAAGATGTACCCCGTCTGAGGGCTACCGATGACGACGATGCCGCAGCCAAAGCCGTGGAGCTGGTGCGTCAGGGCATGGCCGACGTGCTGATGAAGGGCATGCTGAACACCGACAACCTGCTGCGTGCCGTGCTTAACAAGGAGACGGGCATCCTGCAGAAGGGGAAGGTGCTGACCCACCTGACGTGCGCCCAGCTGCCGCAGTATGACAAGCTGCTGTTCATGAGCGACGTGGCCGTCATTCCGCAGCCCACGAAGGAGCAGCGCGAGCAGCAGCTGCGCTATCTGCTGCGCCTCTGCCGTTCGATGGGCATCAAGGAGCCGGGCGTCTCGCTGCTGAACTGCTCGGAAAAGGTCGACGAGCGCCACTTCCCCCACACCGTGGAGTACCGCGAGCTGGTGGACCGTGCCAAGAAGGGCGACTTCGGTGCCTGCATCGTCGACGGACCACTCGACCTGAAGACCTCGCTCTCTGGACGTGCGCTGAAGAAGAAGGGCCTCTCGTCGCCCCTGCGCGGTCATGCCGACGCCCTCATCTTCCCCGACATTCAGGCTGGCAACGTGTTCTACAAGACCATTACGCTGTTCTGCAACGCCACGACGGCGGCCATCCTGGCCGGGCCCGACGTACCCGTGGTGCTCACCTCGCGTGCCGACGACATCGACTCGAAGTTCTACTCATTAGCCCTGGCCTGCGTATGCTGATTCTTGCCATCAACCCCGGCTCCACATCGACCAAGATGGCCGTCTATGAAGACGAGAAGCCACTGGTGCTGCGAAGCATCAGCCATACGAACGAGGAGCTGTCGCGCTTCGACGATGTGATTGAGCAGCTCGACTACCGCAAGCAGCTGGTGCTCGACGAGCTGGAGCGCGTGGGCGTGCCCCTGGAGTTCGACGCCGTGATAGGTCGTGGCGGACTGGTGAAGCCCATTGCCGGTGGTGTGTACGAAATCAACCAGAAGATGCTCGACGACACCCATTCGGGCATCGCCATGCACAATCATGCCTGCAACCTGGGCTGTCTGATAGCCCATGAGATAGCCCAGTCGATACCTGGCTGCCGCTCGTTCATCGCCGACCCCGGAGTCGTCGACGAGCTGAACGACTACGCCCGCATCAGCGGGTCGCCACTGATGAACCGCATCTGCATCTGGCACGCCCTGAACCAGCGAGCCATCGCCCGCCGCTTCGCCCAGGAGATTGGCAAGCACTACGAAGACCTGAACCTCATCATCTGCCATCTCGGTGGTGGCATCAGTGTGGCTGCTCACGACCACGGACGCGCCGTGGATGCCAACAACGCGCTGGACGGCGAGGGACCATTCTCGCCGGAGCGCGCGGGCAGCCTGCCCGCGGCCGACCTCATACGCCTCTGCTTCAGCGGGAAGTACACCGAGAAGCAGCTGCTCAAGCGAATAGCGGGAAAGGCAGGCCTCAACGCACACCTGGGCACGGCCAACGTCAAGGAGATTGAGGAGCGCATCCGCGACTATGGCGACACCCATGCCGAGCTCATCCTCAACGCCATGATCTACCACATCGCCAAGAACATTGCTGGACTGGGTGCCGTGCTCTGCGGAAAGGTAGATGCCATCCTGCTAACGGGTGGACTGGCCCGCTCGGAGTACGTCATCGGTCGGCTTCGCCAGCGTATCGAGTGGATAGCTCCCGTCTATTGCTTCCCCGGTGAGGACGAGATGGAGGCGTTGGCCCAGAATGCCCTGGCCGTGCTTCGCGGACAGCGTGAAGTGGCAGAATATGACTAAAATGGTTGTTGTTATCGTGCACGGGGTGTTCAAAAACGGAAAATAATTCTCATAAAAGGGAAAATAGGTGAATCTAAACAAATTTTGTCGGCATTTGTGTAGTGGAATTTGAAAAAAAATAGTGATATTTGCATTCCAATTAAGAGTGTGCCTATGTCAAATGTTACTAAAAATGAACAAATGCGCTACATCGAACTGAAAAATATTGCTGTCGACTACTCAAGCAGTGAGGTAGTCGTGTTTGATAGGGTGAAAGATTTTGCGCCACTCTATCCACTTCAGCCGTTGACTACACTTTTGGCTGTTTGCACAAAAGGAAATCATGTTCTTGTTTCTGATAATGAAGAGTACGAGTTGAAGGAGAACCATTTGATGATTTGTCCGCCTGGCACGACTATCAAGCCGGGCGAGAAGAGCAGCGATTTTGAATGCAAGGTGATATGCTCTTCCGAACAGCTTATACGTACGTTGATACGTGACAAAGCCTCCATGCTCGACGAGAAGGTTTTTGCTAGTGAGGTGTATGTCCTTGACTTGCAGAAAGAAGGCGCTGAGGAGTTTAACTTCTATTTCTCGTTGATACAGTCGAAGTTGAAAAGCCCTACTACCGCTTTTCCTTACGAAATCTTACTGGCGCTGATGCGTGCCCTGTTCCTGGAGATTTGCTACAGGATGGAGGTGAGCATAGGTGTGGTGCTCGAGCACAAGCTTTCGCAGGGTAAGATTCTTTTCAACCGTTTCCTCACGCTTATTTCCAGCAGTGCCGTGAAGCGTCAGTCCATCAGATATTATGCTGGCGAGCTGGCCATCACGCCGAAGT
Organism: uncultured Prevotellaceae bacterium; assembly: GCA_902775475.1. GTDB lineage: Bacteria > Bacteroidota > Bacteroidia > Bacteroidales > Bacteroidaceae > Prevotella. The sequence continues at coordinate 40,212 of CACYME010000030.1, read as the reverse complement.
ATCTCACGATGCTCTGCATGAAGTATAGCAACAAGACGGCTTCAGAGTGGATTTCGCAGTACACAATGGAGGAAATCCGCTACTATCTGAAGAGCACGGAGCTGAGCATCAAGGAAATCTCTGCCATGATGGGCTTCTCGAACATGAGCCACTTCGGCTCATACGTTCGCAAGCACTTAGGCATGTCGCCCAGTGAGTATCGCTACAGCAAGAAGAAATGAGAAATGAGGAATGAGAAATGAGAAATGAATAGTTTCAGGGCGATAATCTCGCTTCCAGTCTATTCATTTCTCATTTCTCATTTCTCATTCCTCATTTCTCATTCCTCATTCCTCATTTCTCATTTCCTCATTTACGCATCAATGTTGGCGTAGGTGGCGTTGCGCTCAATGAATTCGCGGCGTGGCTCCACGTCATCGCCCATGAGCATGGAGAATATCTCGTCGGCCTCGGCGGCGTTCTCGATGGACACTTGCTTCAGCAGACGGTTCTCGGGGTTCATGGTCGTCTCCCACAGCTGCTCGGGGTTCATCTCGCCCAGACCTTTGTAGCGCTGTGTGTGCAGGGCCGAGCTGTTCTCGTCGCCAGCCACATATTTGTCGATGAACTGCTGGCGCTGCTGCTCGGTGTAGCAGTATTCCGAAACCTTCTTGTAGGTGCACTTGTAGAGTGGGGGGGTGGCAATGTAGAGATGTCCGCCTTGGATGACCTGCGGCATGAAGCGGTAGAAAAGTGTCATGATGAGCGTGTCGATGTGCGAGCCATCGACGTCGGCATCGGTCATGATGATGATCTTGTCGTAGCGCAGCTTGTCGATGTTGGCCTCGCGGTCGCCCTCGCCGTCGACGCCGAAGCGCACGCCGATGCTCTGGATGATGTTCATCACCGACTCGGCCTCGAAGACGCGATGCCACTGCACCTTCTCTACGTTCAGAATTTTTCCGCGCAGGGGCAGGATGGCCTGGAAGTGGCGGTCGCGGCCTTGCTTGGCGCTGCCTCCTGCCGAGTCGCCCTCCACGAGGAATATCTCGCAGTTCTTGGGGTCTTTGTTCGAGCAGTCGGCCAGTTTGCCGGGCAGTCCGCCGCCGCTCATGGGGTTCTTGCGCTGTACGCTCTCGCGCGCCTTGCGGGCTGCTATGCGGGCTGTGGCGGCCAGCACCACCTTGTCGCAAATCATCTTGGCTTCTTTCGGGTGCTCCTCCAGGTAATAGCTCAGTGCCTCGCCCACGGCCTGCTGTACGGCGCCCTTTACCTCGTTGTTGCCGAGCTTGGTCTTGGTCTGGCCCTCGAACTGTGGCTCGGCCACCTTGATGCTGATGACGGCAGTCAGTCCCTCGCGGAAGTCTTCAGGTGCAATCTCAATCTTCGCCTTCTCTATCTGCTTGGAAATCTGCGGGTCGCTGTCGGCGTATTTCTTTAAGGTAAGTGTAAGGGCAGCGCGGAAGCCGGCAAGGTGTGTACCGCCCTCGATGGTGTTGATGTTGTTGACGTAGGAGTGGATGTTCTCCGAGTAGTCGGTGTTGTACATCACGGCCACTTCGATGGGTATGCCCTGCTTCTCGGTCTTCAGATAGATGACATCGTCGACGAGATGGGTGCGATGGCGGTCCACGTAGCGCACGAACTCCTTCAGTCCATCCTTGGCGTGAAACACCTCTGGCTCCTTCAGTTTGCCCTCTTCGTCGGGGCGCAGGTCGGTGAGGGTGATGGTGATGCCGGCGTTCAGATAGGCCAGCTCGCGCATGCGACGCGCGATAATATCATATTTGTATTCGGTGGTGGTGAAGATGGTGGGGTCGGGCCAGAACTGCTGGCGCGTGCCACGCAGTTCGGTCTCGCCCACCACCTTGACGGGGTAGAGGGGTATGCCCTTCTCGTATTCCTGCTGGTATATCTTTCCGTCGCGGAACACCTGCGAGAGCATGTGGGTGGAGAGTGCGTTGACGCAGCTGACGCCGACGCCGTGGAGACCGCCGGAGACCTTGTAGGAGCCCTTGTCGAACTTACCGCCGGCGTGGAGCACGGTCATCACCACCTCCAGGGCGCTCTTATGCATCTTCTCGTGCTCGTCGACGGGGATGCCTCGGCCGTTGTCCTGCACGGTGATGCTGTTGTCTTCGTTGATGGTCACCTCGATGTGGGTGCAGTAGCCGGCCATGGCCTCGTCGATGGAGTTGTCCACCGTCTCGTTCACCAGGTGGTGCAAGCCTTTCTCGCTGATGTCGCCGATATACATGGCCGGGCGCTTGCGCACAGCCTCCAGACCCTCGAGCACCTGAATGTTACTCGCGGAATAGTTTTCGTTTTGAATCTGTTCGTCAGTCATTTCTTTTCAGTTGTCCTTTTATAGCGTGCAAAGGTAGCAAAAAAAAGCGAGAAAGAAGAACTTTTCGGGTTAAAAAAGCATTAAAAAATGACTGCTTATAGGGTAAAAAGAAAGTTGCTCCCCTGCCCAGGGGAGCAACCGTTTCAACTGCTTATGATTTCTTTTCGGAATTTATCCCAGCTTGTTGATGTGGGCAGCCAGACCCGACTTCAGGTTAGCGGCCTTGTTCTTGTGGATGATGTTGGTCTTTGCCAGCTTGTCGAGCATCTTCTGCACCTTCGGATAGAGGGCAACGGCCTCGTCCTTGTTGGTCATGGCACGCAGCTTGCGAACGGCGTTGCGCATGGTCTTGGCATAGTACTTGTTGTGCAGGGTCTTTTTCTTGTCCTGGCGAATTCTCTTCACCGATGATTTGTGGTTTGCCATTTTGTTTTGTTTGTTTGGTTTGAATGTTAATAATTAAAGCTTATGGGTCTTGTGCTAATAAAAACGCGGTCCCCCGCGTCGTTACAGCTGCCCTGGGCAGGCTTTCGGCTTATTTGTAAGCCTCGGCCCTTCGCCACCGTGTCCTGGCTTGGCAACCAGCAAGCGCATCGCTGCGCCGATGACGAATTTAATGTTGTTTGTAGTCCCTAGGAGAGTCGAACTCCTCTTTAGAGAATGAAAATCTCTCGTCCTAACCGATAGACGAAGGGACCGACGCATTTACGATTCACGCATTCACACATTTACGATTTGCGTCAAAAGCGGGTGCAAAATTACTGCTTTTTTCTCATTCAGCCAAATTTTTGCCTGAAAAAATGCTTCTGTTTCAATATTTTTTGCTACTTTTGCAGCAAATTATTGTACACTAAATACAAAAACGATGAAAAAGAAGACTTTATTACTCTCCGTGGCCCTGGGCGCAACGATGCTCGCTGGCTGCGGCTCGCAGAACAGCACCCTTTCGCAGATTGGGACGCAAGTGCTCACCGACGTGCTGATGGGTGCCACGGGCACCACTACCACTACCGACGGCTCGGCTGCCAGTCAGGCCGGCGGGGCACTGGGCAATATCCTGAGCAGCGTGCTCGGCGGCAATACAAAGCCCACGCTGCAGCAGATCATCGGCTCGTGGAAATACAGCCAGCCCGGCTGCGCCTTCACCAGCGAAAAGCTGCTGGCCCAGGCCGGTGGCGAGGTGGTGGCCGCCGAAATCAAGTCGAAGCTGCAGCCCACCTACCAGAAGCTGGGCGTGAAGCAGGGTAACACCTCGCTGGTGCTGAAGGAGGACAAGACGTTTAGCGCCTCGTTTGCCGGAAAGAGCTTCAGCGGCACCTACACCTTCGATGAAGGCTCGTCGAAAATCACGCTGCAGGGCATGCTTCTCACCATCAACGGCTACATGAAGCGCAACAGCGACGGCGTGGCGCTGCTCTTCGAGTCGAGCAAGCTGCTCACGCTGCTGCAGACCGTCTCGGCCCTCAGCGGCAGCACGTCGGTGCAGGCCGTGGGCGAGATTTCGAAGAGCTACGACGGCCTGCGTCTGGGCTTCGACTTCAGGTGATTCGCCAAGGGGCGTCAGTAAAATCGGATTTCGAGCTGTTGCGGTTGACCTTGCGACCATCCGTCTCACTGCTGCAACCGCTGTTCGGAAAACAACGATGTACCGCAAGCGGTCTTTCAAAAACCCTACGGTTTGAAAAAAGGTAATGATATAGCAGTAGACCTATTTGTGCGTATCGGGCGCTGCCATTGTTTTTCCCGCCCGCTGCCATTATTGGCAGCGGCCGCTGCCAATATCGTCCCCGTCCGCTGCCAACGGAAAAGGCGTGGCTTTTTTCCCGCTCCGGCGTGGCCTGGCCCCCATTTGTCGCCGCCTTTTTCCTCACATCCCTGGTGCTGTTGGGAAACGGGAGGTATTTCGAGCTGTTTGGCTTTTCTTTGTACGCGATAATATAGCTGTTGACCTGTATGGTCGTTCATCATCGTCAAAGGTTGACACATGAACTCATCGAGGTTCTCCAAGTTAAGATCTTCTGGAAATTCCTCTTCAACACATTTTGTTATCTCCCGACCATCACAGGCCGGTAGTCGGATTCTTGCGTACCGCCACCGTGTGGCCCTGCACCCATCACTTGTGCTTGCGGTTGGCGCGCTGTTCGCGGTATTTCGCCTTCTGGCGTGCCGAGCCGCTGCCGTGGGCACCGGTGATGTACTGCTTTTTCTTGGCTTTTGTCTTGACCTTTCCCTCGGATGGATCGCGGCGCTCGCCACCCCGTCCGAAGGAAATGCCGTTCTCTAAGATTTGCTGAAAGTCGTCCATGTCTTTTGGGAGTTAAGGGGGAGTTAAAGGACAATACCTTTTACCCTTGCTACGTTAATGGATAGGAATCAAAGGGAAGAACTATTGTCCTTTCACTCCTTTTAACTCCCTTTCACTCCTTTAACTCCCCCCTGTAATTAATGGTGGAAGAGGCGGACGCCGGTGAAGGCCATGGCGATGCCGTATTTGTCGCAGGTCATGATGACATGGTCATCGCGCACTGAGCCGCCGGCCTGGGCAATATACTGCACGCCGCTCTTGTGGGCGCGCTCGATGTTGTCGCCGAAGGGGAAGAAAGCGTCGCTGCCCAGGCTCACCTCGGTGTTCTGGGCTATCCACTCCTTCTTCTCGGCCAGCGTCAGCACCTCGGGCTGGCGGGTGAAGAACTGCTGCCACTGTCCGTCGCGCAGCACGTCGTCGTGCTCGTCCTCCGAGATGTACACGTCGATGGTGTTGTCGCGGTCAGCGCGCCTGATGCCCGGCAGGAAGGGCAGGGCGAGCACCTTCGGGTGCTGGCGCAGCCACCACGTGTCGGCCTTCTGTCCGGCAAGGCGTGTGCAGTGGATGCGGCTCTGCTGTCCGGCGCCGATGCCAATGGCCTGGCCGTCCTTCACGTAGCACACCGAGTTCGACTGGGTGTACTTCAGCGTGATGAGGGCAATCATCAGGTCGCGGCGTGCCTCGGGCGTGAACTCCTTGTTCTGCGTCGGGATGTTCTCAAGCAGTGCGGGGTCGTCGAGGCGAATCTCGTTGCGGCCCTGCTCGAAGGTGATGCCGAACACCTGCTTGCTCTCCACGGGGGTGGGGCGGTAGTCGGGGTCGATGCGCAGCACGTTGTAGGTGCCCTTGCGCTTTTCCCGCAGGATTTCCAGTGCCTCGTCGGTGTAGGCGGGGGCGATGACGCCGTCGCTCACCTCGCGCTTGATGATGAGCGCCGTGGTCTTGTCGCACGCGTCGCTCAGGGCGATGAAGTCGCCGTAGCTCGACATGCGGTCGGCACCGCGGGCTCGGGCATAGGCACAGGCGATGGGCGACTGGTCCAGACCCTCGATGTCGGCCACGAAGTAGATGTGCTTCAGCGTCGGGCTCAGCGGCAGACCCACGGCGGCGCCGGCAGGGCTGACGTGCTTGAACGAGGCGGCGGCGGCCAGACCGGTGGCCTGGCGCAGCTCTCTGACCAGCTGCCACGAGTTCAGGGCGTCGAGCAGATTGATGTAGCCGGGACGGCCGTTCAACACTTCAATGGGGAGTTCGCTGCCATCGGCCATATACACGCGCGATGGCTTCTGATTCGGATTGCATCCGTACTTCAGGGCAAGTTCTTTCATAAGGCGGTATAAAAACTCTTATTAACCAAAAAGCCGCAAATGTAAAACAATTCACATTTGCGGACTTCTTCTGAAAGTTGCGGAGGCAGGACTCGAACATGCGACCTCCAGGTTATGAGCCTGGCGAGCTACCAACTGCTCCACTCCGCGATATTTTTCTCTAAGCGGGTGCAAAGGTACTGCTTTTTCTTGGAATATCCAAATTTTCTTGCATTTTTTTTCCAAATAGGTGGATTTCATGCCGAAAAATTTGCTCAATTCAAATAAAAGGCGTATTTTTGCACACGCTATCGGCAGTGTGCAATCGCCATAGCCACAAAAACCATGTCAATATCAAAGACTCGCCAGATGCTGGTCGACGTGGCGCGCCAGCTCTTTGCCAAGAAAGGCCTTGAGAACACCACGATGAACGACATTGCCCAGGCTTCGGGCAAAGGTAGGCGTACGCTTTATACCTACTTCAAGTCGAAAGACGACATTTACTATGCAGTGATTGAGACCGAGCTGGAGCGCCTCAGCGACAAGCTCGACGAGGTGGCCGCCCGCAAGATCAGCCCGCAGGAGAAGGTCATCGAGCTCATCTACACCCATCTGAGCATGATCCGCGAGACGGTGGTGCGCAACGGAAACCTGCGTGCCGAGTTCTTCCGCAACATCTGGATGGTGGAGAAGGTGCGCAAGCACTTCGACCTGGCCGAGGTGGAGCTGTTCCGCAAGGTATTCAACGAGGGAAAGGAGGACGGCGAGTTCGATATTGAGAACGTGAACCTCGTGGCCGACATCACCCACTATTGCATCAAGGGCCTCGAAGTACCTTATATATATGGGCGCATCGCGCACGGCATGCGCGAGGAGGACACCAAGCCGCAGGTGGCCAAGTTCGTCTATGGCGCCCTGGGAAAGCATAAAGTATAATTCAATCATAAGAAATGGGACTTTTACAAGGTAAGACTGCGCTGATTACGGGCGCAGCACGCGGTATCGGAAAGGCTATCGCGCTGAAGTTTGCCGAGGAGGGAGCCAACGTGGCTTTCACCGACTTGGCCGTGAATGAAGAGACCGAACAGGAAATCGCCGCCAAGGGCGTGAAGGCCAAGAGCTACGCCTCGAACGCCGCCGACTTCGCACAGACCGAGGAGGTGGTGAAGCAGGTGAAGGAAGAGTTCGGCTCCATCGACATCCTGGTGAACAACGCCGGCATCACGAAGGACGGCCTGATGCTCCGCATGAGCGAGCAGCAGTGGGACGCCGTGATTGCCGTCAACCTGAAGTCGGCCTTCAACTTCATCCACGCCTGCGTGCCGGTGATGATGCGCCAGCGTGGCGGTTCCATCATCAATATGGCCAGCGTGGTGGGTGTGCACGGCAATGCCGGACAGGCCAACTACGCCGCCTCGAAGGCCGGACTCATTGCTTTGGCCAAGAGTATCGGTCAGGAGATGGGTCCTAAGGGCATTCGTGCCAACGCCATCGCTCCGGGATTCATCGACACGGCCATGACGCAGGCCCTCAGCGAGGAGGTGCGCAAGGAGTGGTGCCAGAAGATTCCCCTTCGCCGTGGTGGTACCGTCGACGACATCGCCAACTGCGCCGTGTTCCTAGCCAGCGACATGTCGAGCTACATCAGCGGACAGGTCATCCAGGTCGATGGCGGCATGAACATGTAACTTTATGAGAGTTAGGAGTTAGGAGTTAAAAAAGGATAGGACAATGGCAAAAGTATATGTGTTTCTGGCTGACGGCTTCGAGGATGTCGAGGCCCTGATTCCCGTCGACGTGCTGCGCCGTGGTGGCGTAGAGGTGGTGATGGTGAGCGTGATGGACGATGCGCAGCTGGTGGACTCTGCCCATGGTGTGCAGCTCGTGGCCGATGCGCTCTTCGACGACTGCGACTTCAGCGATGCCGACCTGCTGCTCCTGCCCGGTGGCATGCCCGGTGCGCAGAACCTATACGAACACGAGGGACTGCGCGAGGCACTGCTTAGGCAGAACGCTGCCGGCAAGCCCATAGCAGCCATCTGCGCTGCCCCTGCCGTGGTGCTCGGACAGCTGGGCATCCTCAAGGGACACCGCGCCACGTGCTACCCCGGCTTCGAAGCGCTGCTGCACGGAGCCACCTACACGGGTGAACTCTGTACCGTCGACGGCAACATCACCACCGCCGAGGGTCCTGCTGCTGCCTTCCCCTTCGCCTACAGCCTGCTGGCCATGCTCGCCGATGAGCAGACGTCGCGTCAGGTGGCTGAAGGCATGCGCTTCCTGCACCTGATGGGGAAATAGCATCTAACCCTAACGCGGCAGCGGTGCTGCCCGGAATATCCTCTGGCAAGCAGACGGACGAGAGCCTCGTTCGTCTGCTTGCTATTGTTATGGCCACGGTTTTACACGGATTTTTACGGACTTTCACGAGGAGGGTTTAGGGCGCTGAGACCAGTTTCCAGTCGATGCCCAGCGGGTTGCCGCGCATCTCCTTGACCAGATAGAGTCCGCCGCGTTGCTCTATCCACATCTCCGTACCGTCTACGTCGGCCCGCACGTGGAGCGGCTCCTGCTCGCGCCACGTGATGCCGTCGTAGACGAAGAATCCCCGTTCACGCAGCTGGCGAATGGCATCGGCAGACACGAAGAGGAACGTTCCCTTTACATTATTATATATATTACCGTCCTGCTGGGGATGCAGCCAGCAGAAACCCGTGGCGTGCTCCACCTCGCTACGGGCGATGCGGTAGCGCGTATGCTTGCAGGTCATCTCCAGCGTGTCGCCGTCCCACCCGAAGCTGAGTGGCCACGTGCGGAACTGGCGGTTGAGGGTGAAGGAAATAGAAAGATTCTCAAGCCCCACAAGACCCCCAGGTCCCACCCCCTGCCCCTCCCTGGAGGGAGGGGAGTATATAGACTTGCCACTGATGGCTTCGGTTGCTTCATTTGCAGGGGTGACCACTCCCCTCCCTTCAGGGAGGGTCCTGTGGGTCCTGTGGGTTCTGTGGGGCTTTTTATATACCAATGTGCCCCCCTCCATGAGTTGCTGGTGGGTGATGCGGGCGTTAGGCAGCTCCTGGCCGTTGAAGACGGCGCGGAAGCTGGTGGCTTCGGCTGTTGCTGATGCAGAGACCTCGCTGCTTACGCGGAGCTGCTTGCCGTTGGGCAGTTGCAGGGTGTATGCAGGCAGGAGCGGGAGGTTCAGCAGGTAGTAGTCCTGTCCGGCGTTGGGGTAGAAGCCCATCATGTGGAAGGCGAGCCACGACGACATGGCCCCCGAGTCGTCGTTGCCGGGCAGGCCGTCGGGGCGGTCGGAGTAGTTGTCGCGGACGATTTGGTGGATGCGCTGCGTGCTCAGGTCGGGGCGCCCCAGCCAGTGGTAGAGGCACGGCGTGAGGAACGACGGCTCGTTGCCCACGTTGTAGCGCCCCCGCTCGAAGAAGAGGTTGAGGCGGCGGCGGAACGCCTCGCTGCCGCCGCAGGCGTCGATGAGCCCCGGCACGTCGTGGGGGATGCTCAGCGAATATTCTGCCGAGAGCGCCTCGTAGAAGAACGTGTCCCACCAGGGCAGATACCACGGTGCCACCTTCGTCACGGGCGTATAGGGAATCGTCGGATGGAACACTTTCGACTTGCCCCAGGGCACCGAGTCGAGCCATCGGCCCTCGGCATCGCGTGGCATGATGTAGCCGCTCACGTCGTCCCATTCATAGTCGCTGCGCCAGAGGTTCCGCCAGTTCCTCGACCGCTGCATGTAGCACTCGTAGATGTCCTGCCGCCCCAGTCCCTTCGCCACCTGCGCCAGACAGAAGTCATCGTAGGCATACTCCACGGTGCGCGTCCCGGCGCGGGGCATGCCATAGGGCACGTAGCCCAGCCGCTTGTACTCCGTCAGTCCACCGCGCCCGTGCTTCTCGTGGTCGGCTCCAGGGTCGGCCTCGCCGTCCTTCATCATGGCCTCTAAGGCCAACTCGTAGTCGATGCTCCCGTCGCTGCCCAGTCCCTTGGCGAAGGCATCGGCGATGACCACCTCGGCGTTCGACCCACCCTGCGTGCGGCCGTTGCAGTCGCCGCTGCGAGCATCGGGCAGGTAGCCCTCACGGCGGTAGATGTTCAGCAGCGCGTTCACCAGCTCCACCTCGCGCTCCGGGCAGAGCAGCGTCAGCAGGGGCGACGACGTGCGGTAGGTGTCCCAGATGGCGTAGTAGTCGTCGTAGTAGGGGGCATCCTGCCATCGGGGGTTCTCGCCGGTCTTGCAGACGGGCATCAGCATGGTGTGGTAGAGGGCGGTGTAGAACATGCGCCGCTGCTCGTCGCTGCCCGTCAGCCGAACCTTCTGCAGCAGCTGCTCCCAGGCGTTGCGCAGGCTGGACAGGCAGGCGTCGAAGTCCTGCGCGTCGATGTTTCGCCGGGCCTGCTCGCAGCTGACGTAGGAGATGCCCACCTTCACGTTGACCAGCGTGTCGGCGAGGCGCAGCATGGTGTGCGCCGTCTGGCCACGGCCCTCGGCGACCTCGGGCGACAGCACCGTGAAGGGGCGGTCGCTCTGCAGGCAGAAGTAGACGGTATAGGCATCGCCGTTGTTCCAGCCACCGCAGATGCTGCTGTAGCCATCCACCTCGTAGCGGCTCACCACGCTCAGCCAGGCATCGACAAACTGCTGGCGCTCGCGCAGGTTGGGAATGCTGTCCTTGCCCAGGAAGTGGGTGGCGTCGAGCCACAGGGCGGCAGCAGTGGCAGAGGGGTAGTGGAAGCGGTAGTGGGCGCAGCGCTCGGCGGTGGTAATCTCGGTGCCGATGCCGCTTTCGTAGATGGTGCTGTAGTAGCCCAGCGCCATGTCCTCGGCCACGCGAAGCTGCTCATAGCTTTGCCACGGCGTCGTTGTGGAGGCTGCGTAGCCCCGCTCGGCGAGCAGTGGCTGCAGCAGGATGTTTCCGTATTTCTGTCCGCCGCCGGTGCCGCTGACGTGGGTCTGCGAGAAGCCGCTGACGGCAGCCGGCATCGGGGCCCATCCAGCGTTGGGCAGCACTCCGCAGTCGGGGCCTGGCTTCACCATGCCAAACGGCATCGACGGCCCAGGGAACGTGCGGCCCACGCCCACGCTGCCGATGCGTGGGTCTACGCTCCGCCAGCACTGTGCTTGTGCACCTAAGCAGCAGAGCACCAGCAGCGCGGCCACTATCGTCGTCATCGCTTTCCGTCTTGCAGGATGCTTCACTATCATCATTCTTTTCGCTGAATCAGAAACTTTGCTGCAAATTTACAATAATCTTCCGACATAACGTGCCTGAAAGCCTAAAAAGTTCGTGGGTCATTCATGAATAGTTGCGCCGCAGGCAAAAAAACTATGCCCATTCGCGTGAGAAAAGCAGAAGACAACCAGAACAACTTGGACAACTTTTTTGATGCTTGTCAGCAAGAGTGTACCCTCAAGTAACTACTCAGTCCCCCTTCTTTGGTCGGCCGTAGGAGCCGACGCTTGCAGCGTCGGAACCGCCAGCTTTTCTGACGTAGGAACCGACGCTTGCAGCGTCGGAACTGTTTCCGCCTCCCTGATTCTCCGACGCAGGATGCGTCGGCTCCTACAAAAGAACAGTACTTTTGCTCCGACGCAGGATGCGTCATTTTTGTGTATGACTGAGCTGTTACACCCTCAAAAACCGTTTCTGAATTTTTGTTAATTTCGTTCCGAAAATGAACACTCGACCCCCTCAAATTTTTGAAAATTCTGCGCGAGAAAATTTTTGGCTGAAAATAAGCCAATTTTGAGAGGTTTTGCTAAATGGCTGGAATATAGATATTTATACTTGTTTTTGCGAAAACGGGGCGGCAGGAGGCTGAAAAAAGTCAACGCCAAATTTTCAAAAGGCGTTGACTTTTGAAAATTTGGCGTGCTTACAGAAGAGCGAGTCGAGGCGAAAATTTGCAAAAAAATGGCCCGATTTTTGCACAGAATGGGGTTTGGTGTGCAAATATTAACCTTTTTTAATCCTCGCCTTTGAGTCGAAACGGCTTCCAGAAGGTCAAAAACAGGCGATTTTCGAGCCAGAATCTCTCCTCAGGACGAACTTTTTTTTGTGGTGATTTTGAACACTATTTTTATGCTTAGCCCTCATGTGTTACCCCCCCCCAACGCACGTTAGCATTGAGCGAATGCGAAACCTGGATTATTTCGTATAAGTTTCATTTGTTTTGCTCTCAACTTTTCGTCGCTCGACGCCTGCGTCGCTTGCATTTGCAAGAACTTTGCCACTACTTGGCGAACTTACTTGGCACTCGGAAGAAAAAACAAACGAGTTTGTTTTGTTCTTCTCTCGTTTTTTCGTAACTTTGCCGCCGATTACACAAAAGCAAATATCGTCATGAGGCATTTACCTCACCTACATATACTATTTCTCCTTGCCATCCTTACGGGTTGCACTGCCAGAAATGACCGCCAGGCCTCGCCCATTTTTATGGACAAGGACGCAACGATGTGTTCGCCTGAGGTCATGAAGCATGTGGACGATTTGGTGATGGACCATGTGGCTGAGAATCCAGAACGCGCCATCCAGGTCATCGACTCGCTGAGGTCGGAAGGATTGCCCGGCTATGAGGCCGACTGGCTGCTTGCACGGGTGTACAGCACGACGCTGGAAGGCGGCAGGCCCGACTCGACCATAGTCATCTGTGAGCGGCTGATGGCACTGCCCGTGGCGAAGGAAAACCAGAAATACCGGTTCGACGTCTTGGTGACGCTGGTGAATGCCAGCAGGCTGCAGCATGACGATGAGCGCATTGTCAAGTGGACCACCGAGCTTGTGGCCCTGTGCAGAGCGAGTGGAGAAGAAACCGACGCCATGCGCAATGAGGCGGAGATGGCCCTCGCCCTCAGCCATGTGGGTCGACAGGCGGAGGCATTTGCCAAGAATGACAGCGTGATGGCCGTGCTCGACAGCGTGCGGCAGTTCAATGAACTGGATGCCTGGGTGATTGCCGCCAAGCGTAGGGTAACGATGCTGAGTGAGTGCGACAACCAGGCCGCCATCATCCCCGCCAGCCGCCGCATCATCGAGCGCCTTACCGACTACGAGCGGCATCCCGATGATTTCCACGACGGCTCTTACCGCGAACCTTCCGACGACGACCGACAGGGATATATCGACTTCTATCGCGCTCAGGCATACGGATATATCGCCGAGGCATACGCGAGAAGCCCAGCCCTTGACAGTGCCAGACATTATCTCGACCTTTATGAGCAGAGTGCCTATGGCCAGACGCTCGCCGGGCGGGAGATGATAGCCCCGACGTGGGCGCTGCTGGGCGAGACCGGGAAGATGGCGGCCATTTACGAAGACCTGGCCACGGCCCGCTTCCGCTCCTACCAGCAGCGGACGGAGATAGAGCGGCAGAGGGCCGACGCGGCGCACACCCAGCAGGTGGCCCTGGTGCTGGGCATCGTCGCCGGCCTGCTGCTGATGCTCGTCGGCATCCTGTTGAGCTACCAGCGTATCATCAGGCGCAAGAACCGCGTGCTGGCACGTGAGATTGCCGAGTCGGTAGAATACAAGGAGAAGTATAGGAAGACCCTCTCCCAGAAGACACTCCCCCTGCCCCTTCCTGAAGGGAGGGAAGTGGGAACCCCTGCAAATGAAGCAGCCGAAGCCCTCAGTGGCAAGTCTATATACACCCCTACCTCCAGTGAGGGGCAGGGGGAGGGCCTTCAGGGGGACGGGTCCGATGCCCAGCTGTTCCGGTTCCTCCGCGAGGCCATCCTGCGCGATGAGCTGTTCCTCAACCCATTGTTCGACCGCCAGCAGCTGATGGACACCTACCACCTCTCGAAGGACCGCATCGGCGCAGCCTTCAAGCAGGGCAGCGAGTTCGAGTCGCTCATCGACTTCCTCAACGACTGCCGTCTCGACTATAGTGCCAAGCTCCTCTCCATGCGCCCCGACATGACCATCGGCGAAGTGTCTGCCGCCAGCGGCTTTGCCAGCGTCAACACCTTCGGCCGCAACTTCAAGCGCAAGTTCACCCTCACCCCCTCGCAGTATCGGGAGCAGCGCCAGGAGATGGGGTAGACCTGTTACAGAAAACGTTCAACCCTTCGCCCTTTCGCCCCTCCGCGGTTCACCAATTCGTCCAAAACCTATCACCAATTCGTCCGAGCTATTGCCCGGACGTTGTTTTTTCTGTACTTTTGCAGCCATAATCATCCTTAAAAGCTTATGACCCCATCAATCCTCATCCCGCTCGTGGTCATCATCGTCGTGCTCGCCGTGGTGGTGGCGGTGCTGCTGTGGCGCCTGCTGAAGAACGGCGACGAGCTGCGGCGCAAGAACGACGTCATCATCCGCGAGGTGGAGAAGAACGCTCACCTGCAAGACGAGCTGCGCGATGCCCTGCGGCGTACGGGGCACGCTGCCGTCCTCGGCATCGCCTCGCTGCTCATGCTGACGCTTACTTCCTGTGGCAAGGACGACGACGATGACGGCACCGACCCCGCTGATGCCGCTCCCGGCGTGGAGGTGTGCGTCGTTTTCGCCCCTAACGAGTTGGGCGACTGTGGCTATGCCGACCGTGTGCTGGCGGGCATACACCTCTTCGACCAGCAGCTCAGCCAGGGCGACTACAACCGTGTGCAGCTGCGCTACGTCGCCGTGGCCGACACCGATGCCATCCGCACCGAGCTGCTTCGCTGGGACCAGCAGGGAACCAGCCCTTATAACCGCCTTGCCTACGAGCGCCGCCTGCTGGTGCTCACCGACCGCTCGTTGCTCCACTGTCTGGCCTACACGCCTCTCAGCGAGACCGACGAGGTGCTGGTGATGAATGTCGCCGAACAGTATTTCCTCCAGATCCCGAAAGCCGACTGGCTCGGCCACCGCCTCCACCTGCTCAACGTCAGCGCAGCCGAGGCCGCCCGGAAGTTCTGCCGCCGCATCGACAGAGAGACCACAGCCGACAGCGGACGGCAGCGCGAGATACGCCTCCTGCAGGGACGTGAAAAGGCAGAGGTGCTGGCCGACAGCATCAGTCAGGCCGCCCGCGAGTATTTCGGCGACAACATCTCCGTGCAAATCTACACTACGGAATTCCTGGGAACAGGAAACGAGGCCTTCAACAATGCCTTTATCATGGGTAGTGTCGTTCGCAACGCAAGCTATGCCATCTGCAACTGGGCCTCACTGAATGCCGCCCTCTTCGCCAACCTCTACCTCGAAGGCTCCGACGATGCTGAGGTCGTCTTCCTCGATACCGAGATTGACGAAAGCTCAAGATGGTTCCCCACCATCGTCCGCCACTACGACCGCGCCCTCTGCCAGTGGCTTGAGCGCTGGCTCGTGGCCCCCGTAGCCTCCATGCCTCAGAAGGAATGGCACGGCGCATGGGACGGATACACCACTGACAATATGAGTGATAAGTGATGAGTGAAGAACTTGCTACCGCATTAATAATAAGTAGATGAACACTATTTTTATATAAACAACGAATTTAACGAATTTGACGAATTGCTGCGCGTTGCTTATTCGTGCAATTCGTAAAATTCGTTGTTAAACAAGAAAATGTTTGTGTAAACTAAATTTGATTTGTTACTTAAGACGAAAAAGCAATAATGAGCATAACAGATAGATATACGAAGGAAGGATTGGGGGCGAAAGTGACGAGATGGCTGCTTGGCGCAGCACTCATCACTCTTCACTTATCGCTCATCACTTCCCTGGCTTCCTGCAAGAGCGACGATGAGTCCAACTCTTCCCGGCAGGAAGTGGTGACGGTGAATGTCGACGTCATCCTGCCAGCCATGCAAACCTTCCTCTGGCAGTCAGCCATCGACGACGCACTCGGCAACATCGACCGTGCCCAGCAGTCGTGTGCGAAACGAGTGAAACTGAACCTGCGCTACCATGACGAGGATAATGAGGACCTGGAGGCCCTCGCCTACGCCCTTACCCATCCCGGCAAGGGCGATGCCCCCTACGTGCAGCCCGACACCTGCCATGCCATCATCGGCCCCTACCACTCGGCCAATGCGCGCACCATCCTCAACCAGGCCCGCCGCTCCCGTCTGCCCGTGGTCATGCCCACCTGCACCAGCGCCGACCTGCAGCGCAGCGAGGCCCGCCAGACCAACTCCTTCTTCCTCACCGAGAGCGACATCACACAGTGCGTGGTGCTGCTCACCGTTATGCAGACCCTGAAGCACCAGCGCGTGGGCTTGCTCTACAGCGACGACATCTACGGCCAGTCGTTCCGCGACTGGTTCGGCTTCGTGGCCACGCAAATCGGCCTCGGGGTGGTTCCCGGCGGCATACGGGCCTACAAGGTCGGCGACCGGCTCGACGACTATTACGAGCTGATGAGCCAGCCACAGGGCGACAACGTCGATGCGCTGCTCCTGGCGCTGAGCCAGACCGAGGACTACACTTCGGTGCTGAATGCCCGTGAGGCGTTCTTCCAGCGCAAACGGGAGCAGGGCACCATCGCCTACGTTCCCGTCGCCTACGTTCCCGACGTGGCCTACTCGTCGCAGCTCCTGGGCCAGACTGTCTTTGGTGTCTATCCCGCCGGTTCCTCCGACAATGGATTCGTGCAGAGCTACAGAGCCACCCACGGTGGCGATGTGCCCTACGGAGCCGCACAGATGTATGATGCCCTGGCCATCATCGCCCTCGGACGGGCTGCCCAGCTCAGTGCCGCTGACCCTGACATCCTGTACATCGACGGCCAGCGCGTGCAGTTCGAGATAGCCCCCCACGGGCCTGTCCTCAGCGACTGGATGCGGGCCGTCGTGGCCACCGACGACCCTGCCCCCATCGCCCTTTGGAACGGCTATGGGCTGGCCTCAGCCTTCCGCCTGATCGAGGGCGGCATGCTTCCCTCCCTGCGCGGAGCCACGGGCGAGATGGAGTTCGACCCGCTGACGAACACCACCATGCTCCACACCTACTACCAGCTGTTTGCCACCAGCAGCGATGGCGGCATCACCCACTTTGCCACCGTCTCAACGGGAGGCAGCGGAACGGGAATTTCCACTGATGTGCTGTGGAACTGGCAGACCGTCATCAACTCCCTCGACCCTGCTGCCGGAGACAACGTCAGCCGCCAGCTGCCCGACCTGCGCGAGCGGTGGGCCGTGGTCATCAGTCCCAGCACCACATGGGAGAACTACCGCCACCAGGCCGATGCCCTAGCCATGTACCAGCTGCTGAAGCAACAGGGCTACGACGACGACCACATCGTGCTCATCGTTGAGGACAACCTGGCCGACGACCCCCGCAACCCCTTCCCCGGCGAGGTCTATCTGGAGCGCAGCGGCGTGCAAAGCTCGCCCGACGCCCTGATCAATGCCGACGTGCGACAGGGGGCCGTCGTCGACTACCGCTTCAGCGACCTCTCCGGCCCCGCTGACCTGGCCGACATCCTCCTGGGCCGACAGTCGCAGCAGCTGCCCCACGTCGTCCACAGCACCGATGCCGACAACGTGTTCTTCTTCTGGAGCGGCCACGGTGCTGATAACGGCGGACCACTGTGGGGCGACGAGAACAGCAGGAACCCCTTCGGCCCGCAGCGCATCCGCAACATCGTGGAGAAAATGCCCCACCGTCGCATGATGCTTGCCCTGGAGAGCTGCTACAGCGGACAGTGGGGCGAGGCCCTCACGGGAGTGCCCGACGTCATCGTGCTCACCGCCGCCAATGCCTATGAGACCTCGAAGCCCGATGTGTACAATGCCGACATGGGCACCTATCTCTCCAACGCCTTCTCACGCGCCTTTCTGCGCACCGTGGGGAGAAAACCGTCGGTGTCCATCGCCGACCTCTACTACCAGTTGGCACGCACCACCAGCGGCAGCCACGTCACGCTCTACAACATCGAGCAGTATGGCTCGGTCAACAAGAGCAACATGAGCGACTATTTCATAGAACATAATTAGTATATCATCATGACAACAAGAAGAATAATTCACTTTTGCTTGATGGCCGTGCTGACGTGCAGCCTCTGCCTGGGATTCGCATCGTGCAGTGACGACGACGACAAGCCCACCGAGGAGCAGCGCGTGGAGCAGGACCTGAGCGACGCTGCCGAGTTCTGGAACGTCGTGGGCCAGCTGACCGACGACCCGATGCCCGACGAAGGCTGGCAGACGGCCACCTACGCCCCCAGCATCGGCGAGGCTGACGGCACGAACAGCACCGTGCGCATCGTGCAGTGTGCCGACGTGGAGAACGCCGCCGAGAACTTTGCCGACCTCGTGGGCCTCACTATGGGCAACGGCTTTTCCACCGACACGCCGGTGTATACCTACCGCAACGACCTCGTGGGCACGCTCACTTACCGCCGCGCCAGCGGCGAGACGCTCGCCACCGTCGATGTGGACATCGACCAGATGCCCGGCCTCCAGCAGATTGTCTACCGCCAGGTAGTGGAGAACGCCTCGTTCAGCGGCACCGCCTACTACCGCTTCGGCGACGTGGTGGCCAAGCAGAACGCCGACGGGCAGACCGACTACTGGATCTGCGTGCGACCCGCCTTCGGCCTCGCCGGCAAGGGCGACAGCCACTGGATTTCGCTGAGCAAAATTCCCTCGGCCAACGTCAAGACCGTGAACAAGACCGTGAGCGGACAGAAGCTCACCCACATCATGCCCAAGAGCCTCTGCACCAACCAGGAGCACATGCAGAACCTGGCCGAGATGCTCTACGCCATGCTCTTCCCCGCACAGTGGGCCAAGAACCTGGAAGAAAACAACGGCTACAAAAAGCTGAAATACTTCAAGGACTTCGACTACACGAAGCTGTTCAAGTATCACAACGACTCCTACTTCCGCATGGTTGACAGCCGCTGGAACGACTTCTACGTCGCTGTGTTCGGCCTCACCGCCGCCGAGCTGCGCCAGGAACTTGCCGCGAACGGCCTGAACCTCATCTACGGCACGGCCACCATGAGCAGCAACAACATCTCGCTGCCTATAGCCACCTTCTACCAGACCAACCTCAAGACCAAGGTGCTCTCGAAGAAGACCAGCACCTGGGACAAGCAGAGCTTCAACATCTACGACCTGACGAAGAATGGCTACGCCGAGTTCACCAACGCGGCGGGCGGCAGCGAGAAGGCCTGGGTCGTCCGCTACGCCACTGGTGCCACGCTGGCCAAGGGCAGTGCCGAGAATCCCGTCTTCGACAAGCAGAAGAAACTGCCCAACTGCCAGGATGTCATCGTCTTCAACCGCGACGTGGACCACATCGACATGTCCTACGACGCCCTGAAGATTACGGCCCCCAAGGAATATGCCGTGGCGGCAGGCTACGAAGGCTCGGATTCCCACTACCGCTATGGCGACGTCTATCTGGACGAGGAGGGCAACCACTGGTTTGTCATGTCGATGTCTGGACAGACGATGACAAAGATTGAGGAAGCCTCGCCCTACGCTGAGCTCATCACCTTCGAGGGTATCAGGTTCACGGCCGACGGCTCACGCGCCATCAATCTGCCCACTCGCGACCAGGCCATCCGCGGTGCCTACTGGCTCAGCCAGCTTCAGTACGGCACGGTAATAAATAAATACCTTACCAGAGAGCAATGGGAGAACGACCACACCAATACATGTTCCCCCACCTATCTATGCCTTCTGGACTACGCCGATTACTGCTGCACCGACCTGACGCAGATTATTACCGCCCAAAACGGCAACCCGCGTGCACCATCCTTGGCAGCCAGCATTGCCTACAGCGACCCGATGAGCAGCAGCAAGCAGCGCCTGATGCGCTGGGTGCTGAACAACCAAAACAGCAAGAACAACGTTGAGTACTACATCTGGGACCACTATCCCAGTCAACCGTCGGCTACGGCACAGAAGGTGACCGACTTCTCCAACACCTCCATCTTCTTGCAGGACATTGCCGACCCCAACATGGTGGCCCGCTATGCCGAGGACAGCTACGCCCGTCAGGCCCTTGACTCCTATGATGCCCCTGTTGAAAACCAGGACCAGCCGACACGTCAGCCGCGCAGCAGCATCGATGTGCGTGCCAACTTCGCCTACAACTGCGTCTATAACCGCTCGACGTGGTGGAACCGGGCATTCCTGGCCGACATGTGGAATGCGCCCGTCGTCATGTTTCGCATCACCCGTGTGGAAGACCGTGGCGAGAAAGACTACTCCACCACCACCGTCGATGGTCACCGCCTGAGGTTATACCGACAGCGCGACTGGGAGGACGAAGAAGGCAATGACATGTTAGATGATCTTAGGATAAGAACCCTGGTCATAACTTACGCTACTTCTGAGCTCATCTATTACGAAGGCAAGAAATGCGGGTTGCCCTCATGGCAGACGGCGTGGTAACTGAAAGAGTAATATATATAAATAATGTATAACATCATGACAACGAAAAGAACAATTCGCTTCTGGCTGATGGCTGTGCTGATGGGCGGCCTCAGCCTGGGCTTCGCGGCGTGCAGTGACGACGACGACAAGCCCACCGAAGAGCAGCGCGTGGAGCAGGACCTGGCCGACGCTGCCGACTTCTGGAACGTCGTGGGCCAGTTGACCGACGGCGTGATGCCCGACGAGGGCTGGCAGACGGCCACCTACGCCCCCAGCATCGGCGAGGCCGACGGCACGAACAGCACCGTGCGCATCGTGCAGTGTGCCGACGCTGAGAACGCCGCCGAGAGCTTTGCCGACCTCGTGGGCCTCACCTACGGCAAGGACATCACCGCCGACACGCCGGAGTACACCTACCGCAACGACCTCGTGGGCACGCTCACCTACCGCCGCGCCAGCGGCGAGACGCTCGCCACCGTCGATGTAGACATCAGGCAGATGCCCGGCCTCCAGCAGATTGTCTACCGCCAGGTGGTGGAGAACGCCTCGTTCAGCGGCACCGCCTACTACCGCTTCGGCGACGTGGTGTCCAAGCAGAACGCCGACGGACAGACCGACTACTGGATTTGCGTGCGGCCTTCCTTCGGCATTGAGGGCAAGGGTGATTCACATTGGATAACCCTCAGCAAAATCCCCTCGGAAAATGTCAAGACGGTGAACAAGACCGTGGGCGGACAGAGACTGACACACATCATGCCCAAGAGCCTCTGCACCAATCAGGAACACATGCAGAACCTGGCCGAGATGCTCTACGCCATTCTCAACCCTGAGCAGTGGGCCAAGAACCTGAAGGATAACGACGGCTACAAGAAGCTGAAGTATTTCAAGGATTTCAACTACGTGAAGAACTTCATGTACCACAACGATGCCTTCTTCGGCAACGTGGCCGACGCATGGAGCAATTTCAACATCTACAAGAACCTCTTCGGGCTCACAGCCGACGAGCTGCGCCAGGAACTTGCCGCGAACGGCCTGAACCTCATCTACGGCACGGCCACCATGAGCAGCAACAACATCTCGCTGCCATTGGCCACCTTCTACCAGACCAACCTCAAGACCAAGGTGCTGTCGAAGAAGACCAGCACCTGGGACAAGCAGAGCTTTAACATCTACGACCTGACGAAGAATGGCTATGGCGAGTTCAAAAATTTCGCCGGCAGCAACGAGAAGTTCTGGGTGGTGCGCTATGCTACCGGTGCCACGCTTGCCAAGGGCAGTGCCGAGACACCTATCTTCGACAAATACAAGAAGCTGCCCAACTGCCGCGACGTCTATGTCTATAATGCCGACGTAGCCAACCTCGACATGGATAATCTGAAGAACATCGCTCCGGCCGAGGCCAAAAAGCCTTCTGACCCCACCGAGGCCAGCAACGCTCGCAATGACGGCTCCGGCACCTACCTCCTTGGCGACGTCGTTCAAGACGAGCAAGGCAACCGATGGTTCTGCATCGCAGGCTCGCCCTTCGACCCGAACTTCCCATTTGTGACCGACCACACCGCTTGGTTCGTCACGTTCGATTTCAACGGCATCAACACCTCTGGTCCGGTGGTCAGCGGCCTGCCCAACGAGGAAGACGTTCCGCAGTTAGGGGCGATGATTGCCAGTTTCTGGGGCTTAATCACATCTTTCAAGATTCCCTATGTTTTTTCTCCACATAATTCAGATGTTTCAAGCAGCGTGATAGCCAAGCATATTCGCGACTATGCTGACGTGGATCTGAACAAGGTTTGCCTTGGGTTAGACAGCGTATGGGTATTCCAGAGCCGAGGTGCTACTTATAATAGTAAATCCTCCAGTTGCATCATGAACATCGCATATAACGACGGAAACAGTGGCAAACAGGCCGTCTGCCGCATCATCTACGACCTGACAAAGGGTGGCAACTGCCGAAACAACTGTTACGGTGTGTCGGGCACACGTTATCAAGACATGTATGGACGCATCTACAAGCATTATGAGCACTACAATCCTTCGGTGATGCGCAGCCTCACTGAGGATGAAGCCGGGTTGGGCATGACAAGCTGGAACCTGCTTTGGCCCATGTCCACGGAGAAGATGTACCTGCAGGACGTTGCCAGCCAGGACATGGTGAACCGTCATGCCAAGGACGACAAGTGGGTGACGCTGCCCATTTCCGACAATCCCAATGTTCGCCGACAGCCGCTTACTGTGGCAGCTGTCAGTGCCCAGCCCGCCGACTTCATAGGCAAGTATGCACCAGGTGACATCCAGAGAACCAATATCTTTAACGAGCCAGTGTCATTCCTTCGCGTGATGAAGGTCACCGACAGTGGCGGCAAGAAACCCAACCTCGTCTCGCAGGATGGGCGGAGGCTCACCGTCGTACATCTGCAGAACGATGGCTCAGCCTACTTCGGCCACATGCAATCCCTCTGGGCCGCTACCTATTGTATGTCTTCCGATCAAGGTCTCTTCACGCTCGACAACCAAACCTATTATGCACCCATAGTGCCTGGTTGGGAACTCGTCTATCCGCCCAAGTAATGGAACTCGGCAAAGTCAACTAATCATATAGAATTATAGTTCTTATTTTTTAACATCAATTTATTATGAACAAGACAATCAAGAAACTCTCGATGCTCATGGCCGCAGCGGCCATCGGCGTCACGTTCGTCGCCTGCTCCGACGACGACAAGTACAGCATTTCAAAGGCTGAGATCGATCTCGACCGCACCGAGGTGGGCCAGCTCTCGCCCAGCAGCAGCGTCACGCCCTTCAACCTCGTGACCGACCAGGATGCCGAGTGGGAGGCCACCGTGGAGTGGGACGAGGATGCCAACGACCAGCCCGCCTACGTCTATCCCAAGAAGGGTGTGGGCCCTGCCACGCTGAAGATTGCCACCCTCGACAACCTGACGCAGCAGAGCCGCCAGGGGCAGCTCGTCATCCGCTTCCCCAAGGACGAGTCGAAGAACATCACCGTGCCCCTGACGCAGCAGCGCGCCGTGGTGGTGAACGGCGAGGAACTGCGCAGCGGCAACATCGTCTGCGGCGTGGGCTACGGCTACAACGCCTTCCTGGGCTATGCCGAGGAAAAGTGCGTGAGAAGCCCCATCCTGCGCGTCGACGAGATGCGCGACGACGATGCCCTGGCCTACACCTTCAACACCCTGCGCATTGAGCGCCGCGAGGAGAGCGGCGCCAGCGTGGAGGAGCTGG
The DNA here is from genome assembly GCA_902775475.1 of uncultured Prevotellaceae bacterium. Classification (GTDB taxonomy): domain Bacteria; phylum Bacteroidota; class Bacteroidia; order Bacteroidales; family Bacteroidaceae; genus Prevotella. The sequence goes on along the minus strand of CACYME010000030.1, from coordinate 16,717 downwards.
CCCGCAAGCTCAACGCCACCGCCCATGCCTCTGCCGAGTTCGCTGGCTTCAGTGGCTCGGTGGATGCCGCGTTCAACATCGGCCAGAAGCAGACCAGCAGCAACGAGTTCGCCTGGATGGACATCAACGTGCGCAGCGGACGCGCACAGCTGCATGGTGCACAGGAAGACCTCATCCTGGAGTACATGACCGACGAGGCCTACGCCAACATCAACGGCCTGCCGAAGATGGTGCAGCGCAAGCAGCGCGTCACCTATCCCAGCACCAACGAGGGCTTCCGCAAGATGGTGCTGGCCTACGGCACGCACCTCTGCGTGGGCGCCGTGCTGGGCGGTCAGATACGCACCAGCGTAGTGGCCAACACCTCGAAAATCAACACCGCCTACAACGCCAGCGTGGCTCTGGAGGCTACCTACAACTCGTCGTTTGCCAACATCGACCTGAATGCCACCGCCAAGGCTCAGCAGGCCAGTGCCGTGTCGTCGAACCACTCGGGATTCTACTTCGATGCCACCGTGCGCGGCGGCAGCCGCAACGACGGCACGATCTCGCCCCTCAGTTCCGTGCTCAGCAAGATGAGCAAGGCCCGCCAGGGGGCAGGCACGCAGGACGACCTGGTCGACGACTCCGACACGAAGGTCACCATCAGCGACGACAGCGAGGAGTTTGAACTGGCCGGAGAGGAATGGATGAATTCGCTCACCGTGGCCAACGGACTCTCGCAGGAGGACGTGCTGCGCAACCTCGTCATGGTCGACTTCGACAGCGATGCCGACCTGGTGCCTCTCTACGAACTGGTGGACCGCGAGCTGACCCTGGAAGAGGACGGCGTGGACGGCGAAGCCCGCTACCAGGCCTTCAAACTGTGGTACGAGACGGAGCTGATGAACGACCCGGAGATTCTGAAGCTGCGCCCCAACCTGGGCAGCTACATCACCATCCCGCCCACGAAGGTGGACCCCATGCCCGACATGACCAAGGCCGGCGATGCTGAGTCGCTCATCCAGGACATCTATCTGACCAACGGCCAGCACGTGGCACGCGTCTGCTCGGAGTTCATACCCATCATCAACCCCTCGAAGCGCATCAGCGTCATCTACCCCGTCGTCAACGGCAAGACCCGCTACAACCTCGGCATCTTCTGCGGCGACGAGGCCAGCTATCCCGCACAGGTGAGCTGGGGATGGGAGGATGCTCCCGACGTGCCCGTGGTCACCACCATCAAGGGCAGCACCCTGGGTGCACACCGCGTGGCCTATCTGCGCGGTAACCACCTGTCGCTGGAGGCCGACCCGAAGTTCAGCGACAGCGAGTACCTCACCACCACTGCCAAGCCCTACACCATGGAGAGTGGCGGTAAGACCTATCCGCTGGTGAAGATCAACGACTACGTCTACACCCGCGACATGTGGGACGGCAACGCCTTCAACAACGGCACGACGTTTGCCAGCATCAACGGAAAGCACCTGCAAAAGTATTTAGTGGCATTGTACACGACGTACCAGGTAGCCTACGGCGGCTTTGCCCCGCAGGGATGGTCGGTGCCCTGGAACAAGCAGTGGCGCAAGATGATTAGCAATATCACGGACATCGTCGGTTCGAAGCCCGACGGCTCCATCGGCGCATCGTTCCTCAAGGGTGGCGTCTATGGCCTGAACCTTACGGCAAGTGGATTCCTCTGGTACGAGGAGGGCGTTGCCCACCGCTTCAACGGAGGCAACTGCTACGTGGGCGCATTGGCCGACCTCGACATGAACTTCTGGAATGGTGCCTACATGCCCAAGACCGGGTCGGTGACCTCAAATGTGGGCAGCGGACTTGCCATTTCTCCAGCCGAAGGAACGGTGGCGCTCTTCAACTTCGAGAACCAGCCGCCTCGTATCACGGTCTCAGAACCAGCATACTATGGCGGAACCAAGGATCCTAACAGTATAGTTAAATTAATAGTTGGCTCTGGCTCTGGCTCTGGCTCTGTACTCAGCATGGTTGTCGGCTACAATCTCATTCTCAGCCAGCAGGTGGTGAAATAGGCTCTCGGCCCCCCGGCCCCCTCCAACCTCCCGGCCCCCTCCAACCTCCCCCAACTGGGGGAGGCTTTAGAAGTTACTCCTGCCGCGGACTCCGGCGCAGGCACTTCCCCCCAGTTGGGGGGATTGAGGGGGGCCGGGGGGATTGAGGAGGGGACCGGGGGGATTGAGGGGGGCCGCTCCCCCCTGTTCTCAACAGGGAAGGCAGCGGCCGCTGCCAATGTTTTTCCCGCCCGCTGCCATTATTGGCAGCGGCCGCTGCCAAACTTTTCCCCGTCCGCTGCCAATAGAAAAGGCGTGGACTTTTTCCCGCTCCAGCGTGGCCTGGTCCTCATTTGTCGCCGCCTTTTTCCGCTCATCCCTGCTGCCGTGGCGAAGCGAGAGGGCTTTCGAGCTGCGGTTGACCTTACGCCCATCACGTCTCGAGGCTTTCCCGCTCCCACGTACTATTCATTACTCAGTTTTCCTTTTAGCATTGTTTTTAACCGCTGGTTGTTTTTTTTGCCTTTGCTGCTAAGAAATTCAAGAAAAATGAGTATCTTTGCACCGTCGGAAACGGAAAAGACAATTAAAAAGCATTAAATATGGGAATGAAAAAGTTTTTTTTGATGGCAGCTGTTGCCATGATGACAGCAACGGGCGCCCTGGCACAGAACGGCTATGACGACACGAAGCACGAGGTGGCCATCAGCATGGGCCTCTATTCGAATTCGCAGTGGATTGACGTGCTGGAGAATGCCACCATGGTGACGGTGAGTGGCTCGGCGGTACACTTCGACAACGACCACTTCACGGGCCCCCTCTCGGCCGAATATTTCTACCATGCCAAGCCGTGGCTCGGCGTCGGCGGCATCTTCGCCTTCGGCACCAATAAGCAGGACATCATTGTCTCAAACAAGAAGTCGGGCGAGGTGAAGCATTCCTATTTCACGCTGATGCCCGCCGTGAAGTTCGACTGGCTGCGCAAGAAGAATTTCGGCATGTACTCGAAGCTGGCCGTGGGTATGACCCTCCGCACGGAGAGCACGTCGGACCTCGATGACGAGGTGAAGTCGGACAGCGAGACGGCAGCGCACGTGAACTGGCAGATTTCGGCTCTCGGCATCGAGGTCGGCTCCCCCACGCTGCGCGCCTTTGCCGAGGTGGGCACCGGCGAGCAGGGCTTTACCCTGGTGGGCCTGCGCTACAAGTTCGGAAAATAAGCTGCTACGACAACCACAGGAGATGCTGATACAGAGATGGCTGACCACCTTCGGTCGCTACTTGCTGCTGATGGGCCGCACGTTCTCGCTGCCCGAGCGGCTGCGCATGTTCTGGAAGCAGTATGTGAAGGAGATGGCGCAGCTGGGCATCAACTCGATAGGCATCGTGCTGCTCATCTCGTTCTTCATCGGGGCAGTCATCTGCATCCAGATGAAGATGAACATCGAGAGCCCGTGGATGCCGCGCTGGGTGGCGGGCTACACCACGCGCGAGATTATGCTGCTGGAGTTCTCGTCGAGCATCATGTGCCTCATCCTGGCTGGCAAGGTGGGCAGCAACATCGCCTCGGAGCTTGGCACGATGCGCGTCACGCAGCAGATTGACGCCCTGGAAATCATGGGCGTGAACTCGGCGTGCTACCTCATCCTGCCGAAGATTCTGGGCCTGCTCACCATCATGCCCATCCTGGTCATCTTCTCGAGCGCCATGGGCATCATCGGCGCCTACGGCACGGCCTACATCGGCCACATCATGCCGCCCGATGACCTGACGGTGGGCCTGCAGCACGACTTCGTGCCCTGGTTCCTCTGGATGTCGATCATCAAGAGCCAGTTCTTCGCCTTCATCATCAGCTCCGTGCCGGCCTTCTTCGGCTACACCGTCGAGGGCGGCTCGGTGAACGTGGGCAAGGCGTCGACCGACGCCGTGGTATCCTCGAGCGTGCTCATCCTGTTCAGCGATGTGTTCTTAACCCAGCTGTTGTCATGATAGAAGTAAGGAACCTGTATAAGAGCTTCGAGGACAAGGAGGTGCTGAAGGACGTGTCGACGGTCTTCGAGGACGGCATCACGAACCTGATTATCGGTCAGAGCGGCAGCGGCAAGACGGTGCTGATGAAGAACCTGGTGGGCCTGCTGGAGCCAACGAGCGGGCAGGTGCTCTACGACGGGCGCGACTTCGTGCAGATGTCGAAGCAGGAGAAGGTGCGCATGCGCCGCGAGATGGGGATGATTTTCCAGAGTGCCGCCCTCTTCGACTCGCTGACGGTGCTGGAGAACGTGATGTTCCCGCTCGACATGTTCTCGCAGATGACGCTGCGCGAGCGCACCCGGCGGGCCATGGACTGCCTGGACCGCGTGAACCTGGTGGGTGCGGAGGAGAAGTATCCCGGCGAAATCAGCGGCGGCATGCAGAAGCGCGTGGCCATTGCCCGCGCCATCGCCCTGAACCCGAAATACCTGTTCTGCGACGAGCCTAACAGCGGCCTCGACCCGAAGACGAGCCTCGTCATCGACGAGCTGCTGCACAGCATCACCCACGAATACCGCATGACAACCATCATCAACACCCACGACATGAACTCGGTGATGGGTATTGGTGAGAACATCCTTTTCATCTATGAGGGGCAAAAAGAATGGCAAGGCGTGTCGGGCGACATTATGAACAGCCCGAACAAACGCCTTACCGATTTCATCTTTGCCAGCGACTTGCTGAAGGAGATGCGCCAGGCGCTCACCTCCTCCGGCGCGTCATCATCATCTTCTTCCCGTTGACAATCACGATGCCGCTATAGCCTTGTCCGACCTTCTGTCCGGCGAGGTTATAGACGGTGGTCGCCGCCTTGGGCTGGTCGGCCTCCACGCCGTCGATGCCCGTGTTCCTCACGCAGTTCAGCTTCACCTTGTCGATGTTGCAATAGGCACCGGTGATGGTCAGGCGCAGGACGTGCTTGCCTTCTGGCAGGAGTTTGCTCAGCTTGCCGCGCTGTACGGCGTAGCTGTCCCAGCTGCCACCGTTGGGCACGTTCACGCGGGCCAGGCTGGTCACCTTGTCGCCCTCCACGAGTCCGAGGGTGAACGAGGCGTTGCTGGCGCCCGACGAGGCGGTGGCCTCGTAGGTGTATTCGCCCGGCTCGACGATGTTGACGGTGTACTCCAGCCACTCGTTGGCAGCGGTGTAGCCGATGGCATAGCCGCCGTTGCCGGTGACGATGTCTACGCCCTCGTTGTCGCTGCGGTAGTTGGCCTTGCCCTCGTCCTGCGAGTCGGAGTCGTGGAAGGTGAAGCCCTCGCCGCCCTTGTCGAAGTTCTCGGCCTCGATGGTGCCGGGGAGGTTGACGGTCTTGTAGGGGATGCGGGCGTTGTTCACGCTGAGGGTGCAGAAGGCCATCTTCGACTGGCGGCCCTCGGCGTCGGTGGCAATGGCCATCAGGTTCACCGTGCCCTTCGCCGTGGGCTTGTAGGTGGTCTCGAAGGGTGCTGCCGTGAGGCTCTTCGACAGCACGCGGTCCACGTAGATTTTCACGCTGGCGATGGTGCTGGTCTCAGAAGTGGCGTCGACCTTCAGCGTGGTGTTGGTGTTCACGGTGGCTGGCGAGGGGTCGGCGGTGAGGGCTATCTGGATGCTCTCGTCAACGTCGATGCGCTTGAACACAATCTTGTCGACGTTGAAGCCGCTCTTCTCCATGGTGAGGCGCAGCACCTGTCTGCCCTCCTCGAGGGGTGCGCTCAGGCGACCGTGCATCACCTTGTAGGTGTCCCAGTTGCCTGTCCTTGGCACCGATATGTTGTTCACCAGACTGGTCAGCCCGTCGTTGCCGCTCAGGGCGAGGCTGAAGGCGCCGCCGCCGTCCTGCGACGAGATGTAGGCATCGTAGGAATACATGCCGGCCTCCTTCACGTCGACGGTGTACTCCAGCCACTCGCCGCCGGCGATGTAGCCGATGGCATAGCCGCCGTTGCCGCTGACGATGTCGACGCCGCCGCCGTCGGTGCGGTAGGCCGAGGAGCCCTCGTTCCTCGTGTCGCTGTCGTGGTAGGCGATGCCCTCGGCGCCAGCGTCGAAGTTCTCGGCCTGCAGCGTGCCGGGTAGCTCGGTGGCCGTGTCCTTATAGGGCTTGCGCGGGTTGTAGGCGGTGAAGCCCGAGAGGCGCTCGAAGGTTTCGCCGTCGGTAGCCACCACGACGGCCTTCAGGTTGTACTTGCCCGTGTTGGCCGGGGTGTACTCGGTGGTGTAGGGCGCCTCGGTCATGGTGCATGTCTTCACGTTGTTCACGTAGAAGTCGATGCGTTCGATGGTCTTCGTGCGCAGACGGGCCCTCACCTCGATGGGCACGGGTTCCCCCTTCGTGACGCTCAGGGCGGCGGGCCTGACGTAGACCGATGCCTCTTTCTTCATGCCGGGGAAGGGGCTCTTGGCGTTCTTCGCGGCATCCGTCTGCATGTACTGCCGCAGCCAGGTCATGGCGGGGCGGTCCTTGCCGTCGCGGATGATGCCCGAGTTGCCGTCGGTGGTCCAGGTGGCGCCGTAGATGTAGCCCCAGAGGGTGATGCCGGCGCAGTAGTCCTTCTCCCACATGTAGGGAATCTGCTCCTGGTAGCGCTGCTTCTGCAGGTTGTCGTCGCCGGTGCCGATGTCGTACTCGGTGCTGTACATCGGCATCTTCAGCGCGTTCTGAATCTCGTCCATGGCACTTCTGAAGTTGCTGGCGTTCATGTCCGTCAGGTCGTGGCTCTGGCATCCGTAGGCGTCGATGGGTGCTCCGGCGTCGCGCAGCGTGCGCACCAGGTCGATGAACTGCTGACGCTGCCACTGGAAGGTGTTGTAGTCGTTGTAGATGAGAATGGCGTCGGGCCAGCGCTCGTGGGCCATCTCGAAAGCCTTGATAATCCAGTCGAAGCCCGTCTTGCCGTCGCCGCCGAGGGCCGCCTTGTAGGGGGCAGGCTGGTGTCCGGCGATGGCCTCGTTGACCACGTCGATGATTTCCAGGTCGGGGAAATGCTTCTTCACGGCGTCGAAATACTCCACGATGGCCGCATACTGCTCCTCGGTGGAGAGGCTGTTCACCCACGAGGGGTACTGTGCACCCCAGATGAGGCAGTGGTACTTGAAGGGGAATCCCCACTGCTTGGCGTAGTTGGCCGACTTGTCGGCGCCGCTGAAGTTGAAGCTGCCGCGGCGCGAGCCCTCGATGGCATCCCACTTGGTCTCGTTCTCTGGCGTAATCTGGTTCCACAGCGTGTGGAAAGGCTCGTTGCCGTAGTCCACGTTGTAGCGGGTGGTGATGTTGCCCAGGAACTTGTCGGGGTTCGACGACAGTTGTGCGTTGGCTGCTGGCCACGCTGCCACGGCGAGCAGAGCGGCGCAGAGCGCGGTTTTCAGTAGTAGATGCTGTTTCATGTTTAGGAATAAAAAACGTTCAGAATGCAAAAATAGCCTTTTTTCATGACAATCATTTTGCTTTTTGTCTCAAAATGTTTTGTCCATGAAAAAAGGCTGTTGTGTCTTAATTCCTGAGGCTATTTCATGTGCCACGAGCCGTCGGTGGCCTGCACCATCGGCACCACGATTTCCTCCTGCGAGCCGTTGCCGTAATGGAACGTGAGGAACACCTGCACGAGGTTGAGCGTGCTGTCGCGCTGGGCACTGGCCACCTCGATGCTCCTGACGCCCCGCCGCTGGCTCTCCACCTGGCGCAGGTGCTTGCTGTAGCCGCTGAGCAGCTGCTGGCGGAAGCTCTGCGGCATCTGTGCGGCATCGATGCGTCCGTTGAGGAACAGCTCGGGGTGCCCGTTGATGTAGAGCCCCTCGTAGCACTCCTTGGCGACGAGCGAGGCCTTCTGCTCCTCCGTCTGCGGGGCGTCGTTCCCTACGCAGCCGACCATCAGCAGACCGGCCGCCAGCACCGCCACGGCCCGTGACAGCAGGCGAGTGGAACGCAACGCTGTTGCGTCATAGGGGACAGGCAGGGAGAAAAGAAACGTGAAAAACCGTGCAAAACCGTGGCTCCAGCAACTCTCCGTGTGTGTCCGTGTGTGTCCGTGGCTCATTTTTGGCGGATGAAGATGTTGATGGGCGTGCCCGTGAGCGTCCAGTTCTCGCGGATTTTGTTCTCGAGAAAGCGCTTGTAGGGCTCCTTCACATACTGCGGCAGGTTGGCGTAGAAGATGAAGGTGGGAATCTGCGTGTCGGGCACCTGGCTCACATACTTTATTTTAATATACTTGCCCTTGATGCTGGGTGGCGGTGTGGCCTCGATGAGCGGCAGCATCACCTCGTTCAGCTTCGTGGTGCCGATGCGTGCCTTGCGGTTCAGGTAGACCTGCTTCGCCGTCTCGAGCACCTTGAAGATGCGCTGCTTCGTGACTGCTGAGGCAAAGATGATGGGGAAGTCCCTGAACGGTGCCATGCGCTCGCGGATGGCCGTCTCGAAGGTGTCGATGACCACCTGGGTCTTGTCCTCCACCAGGTCCCACTTGTTCACCACGACCACCAGCGACTTGTTGTTCTTCTGTATGAGCTGGAAGATGTTCAGGTCCTGCGCCTCGATGCCGCGTGTGGCATCAATCATGAGGATGCAGACGTCGCTGTTCTCGATGGCTCGGATGGAGCGCATCACGCTGTAGAACTCCAGGTCCTCGGTCACCTTGTTCTTGCGGCGGATGCCGGCGGTGTCGACGAGGTAGAAGTCGAAACCGAACTTGTCGTAGCGGGTGTAGATGCTGTCGCGTGTGGTGCCGGCGATGTCGGTCACGATGTGTCGCTCCTCGCCGATGAAGGCGTTGATGAGGCTCGACTTTCCGGCGTTGGGCCTGCCCACCACGGCGAAGCGGGGGATGCCGTCCTCCAGTCCGTCGTCCTTCTTCTCAGGCAGCAGTTCCAGCACCTTGTCGAGCAGGTCGCCGGTGCCGCTGCCCGTGGCGGCGCTGATGCAGTAGGGGTCGCCGAGCCCCAGCTTGTAGAAGTCGTACTGGCCGTAGAGGTCCTTGCCGTCGTCGGCCTTGTTGGCCACGAGCAGCGTGGGCAGCTGGGCACGGCGCAGAATCTGCGCCACGTCCTGGTCCCAGTCGGTGACGCCGTTCTTGATGTCGCAGAGGAAGAGCACCAGGTCGGCCTCCTCGGTGGCGATGATGACCTGCTTGCGGATTTCCTCCTCGAAGATGTCGTCGCTGTTCACTACCCAGCCGCCGGTGTCGACCACCGAGAACTCACGGCCGCACCATTCGCACTTGCCGTATTGGCGGTCGCGCGTGGTGCCGGCCTCGCTGCTCACGATGGCCTGACGGCTCTTGGTCAGACGATTGAAAAGTGTGGACTTCCCCACGTTGGGACGGCCCACGATGGCTACTAAATTTGGCATAAGTATCGATATTTGGCTGCAAAGTTACGAAAAAACGAGAGAAGAACAAAACAAACGCGTTTGTTTTTTCTTCCGAGTGCCAGTAACTTAGGCGAAGCTATGTTTTGAATAGTTAATTTCTGTTTAATGAGGTGAGAAAATTGCAAAAGGATGTGAAATGAAAATTCTTGATTTTTTACAAAAAAAATTTTCATTCTAGAACGTGAAAATGCACACTTTCGGTCTTTTGTGCAGGGTTGAGAGCTGAGAGGAAAGTGGGCTTTGACGCGATTTTTGCACAGATGGGCCAGTTTTGTGCAGGATTTTGGCCGTTTTTTGCGAAAATTTTGCCGATTTTCGGGTCATTTTACGTTTCTGTAAGCACGCTTCAGATGAAAAAGTCAACGCCAAATTTTTCTGCGGCGTTGACTTTTTTCAGCCATCGAATGGGTTTTGAGGCGGTTTTGAGGCTAATCGGCTGAAAACCAGCAATTTGTCGAACCTTCAAAAAACAGGCGTTTTTTCGACCAAAAAGTTTTTTCGTGGAAAATTCTCGAAATATGAGGGCCTTTAACGGTTTTTGGGAGCCGCTCGCCTTAACATATTTTTACCTTTTGGAGTAGGGGTACACAGGTTTACAGGGCTTTCTTGTAGCAGCGGCGGCGCTTGTGCTGCTCGTGCTCCAGGTAGGTCCACTGGCTCTGCACCTTGCCGTTGGTCTCCATCTCCACGTGGGTCTCGCCCCACAGGAAGCCATACTTCTGGTAGATGGGGATGAGGTCGTAGAAGAGCAGGGCGTTGGCCCCCTTCGAGCGGTATTCGGGCAGCACGCCGATGAGCAGGCAGTCCACGACGTCGGTCTTGTGCCATTTCAGTGCCCGCAGGATGTGCCACCAGCCGAAGGGCCACAGGCGCCCGTTGCGGCACTTCTGCAGCGCCTTGGTCAGCGAGGGCAGGGTGATGCCCACGCCGATGACGGGATGGTCCTCGAGCGAGTGGTCCTCGATGAGGGTGACCATACTCAGGTCGAGCATCTTGAAGTACATCCTGATGTACTGGTCAATCTGCTTCTGCGACATCGTGCTGTAGCCGTAGAGGTGGCCGAAGGTCTTGTTGATGACGTCGAAGACGCGCTGCCCGTACTGGTCGGGGCCGAAGATGTCGCGCTTCGTGAGCTTCTTCACCTGCAGGTTGTAGCGCTTCATGACCATCTCCGAAATCTTGCGGAACTTCTCGGGCATGCCCTCCTTCGGCACGTAGAGCTTGTACTCCACGTAGTCGTTGTCCTTCTCGTAACCCTCCATCTGCTCCATCAGCTGGGGGTAGTAGGCGTAGTTGTATTCGGTGGCCATGCACGAGAGCTGGTCGAAGCCGTGGGTGAGCATGCCCTCGGGGTCCATGTCGGTGAAGCCGAGCGGTCCGATGATTTCCTTCATCTGGTGGCGTCGGCCGAAGTCCTCGACGGCTCCGAGCAGGGCCCGCATCACGTCGATGTCGTCGATGAGGTCGAGCCATCCGAAGCGCACCGCCGACCGCTGCCACTGCTCGTTGTAGCGCCGGTTGATGATGGCGGCCACGCGGCCCACCACCTTGCCGTCGCGCAGTGCCAGGTAGTACTCGGTGTCGCAGAACTCGAAGGCGGCGTTGGGCTCCTTGATGAAGGGGCTGAGGGTGGCAATCTCGTCCATGTGCAGGTTGGGCGCGTCGTAGGGGTTGCCGCGGTACAGGTCGTAGTGCAGCTGGATGAAGCGCTCCAGGTCGCGCTTCGTCTCCACTTTCTTTATTTCAATGTCTTTCATTTTTCCTTTGTCGTTCTTCCCGTTTTGTAGGATAACAGCCGCAAAGGTAGCCATTTTTTGCCACATGGCGAACAAAAAAGGTGTTTTTTTTCAACTTCATTTCCGTTTTCCTTGCTCATTACGCCGAAATTGACTATTTTTGCATCGTAACAATGGAAAGCAATGAAACAACTGAGGAAAATCATACGCACCATCTTTCATCCTGACCACCTCATCGTGTCGGTCTTAACGGTTGCCTTCATGGCCCTGCTCTATTCCATCATCCACGGGCTGGAGTTCATGAACCCCGTCGACAAGCTCATCAACGACCTGTCGATGATAGACATCTACTATCGCATCAACAACTCTGGCGAGGCGCGTGAGAACCAGCAAACCACCATTGTCGACATCACCGACCTGAGCGTGCGGCAGCGCGACTCCATCGGCCAGGTCGTGAGGCAGGTCGTGGAGATGGAGCCCGCCGTGCTGGGCGTCGACGTCATCTTCGAGCGCGAGGGCCTCGACGAGCAGGCCGACACGGAGCTGGTGCTGGCCTTCCTCGACTCCTCGGCTGCCGACAGCGTGCCCATCGTGCTGGCCGAGCAGCTCTTCGACTATCAGGAGGACGCCCATGCCTATGGCAGCGTGCAGCACTCCTTCTTCGCCGCCGACGTGGGCCTGCCGGAGGGCTGCATCAACGGCATGTCCGACCAGAATCAGAGCCTGTCGTCCTATCCCGTCTATCAGCTTCATGGCACCGACACCGTCTACTCCCTGCCCGCCGTCATGGCCGAGATGCTCTCGGGGCAGCGCGTGGTGCCCGACATCGGCAATATGCATGCCATCAACTACCGTGGGGAGCGCTTCCCCGTCGTCGACTACCGCGACCTGCCCCGCAGCCGCCACCTCATTGAAGGGCGCAACGTGCTCATCGGAACCCACGACCAGCACGACAGCCACCAGACCCCCATCGGCCCCAAGCCGGGCGTCGTGGTGATTGCCCATACGCTCGACTCCATGCTCCAGGGCAGCCACGTGTTCCACGGAGGACAGTTCTGGATTGTCCTCGTCGCCATCATCGCCGGCTACCTGATGAACCTCTTCGAGTACACGGTCACCTGGGGCGTGAGAAGGGGCATCCCACGGCTGTTCAAGAAGCGGGGCAACCTGCTGCTCGACTTCTTCACCGAGAGCGAGCTCTACGACAAGGTGGTGGCTTTCATCTTCATGGTCATCTTCACCGGTTTCACCTATTGGCTCTTCTTCCGTCATGGCTTCTACGTCAATACCTGGCTGGCCCTTGCCACCATTGCCTTCATCGAGGAGGGACGGCTCATCTATAAGGCATGGCTGTCCTACCGTCGAAAGAAAGGGCATCAGAGGGCAGGCAGCTACTCGCTATATGCCCATGAACTGGAGGAAAAATAGAAAAAAGGTTTTTGTGATATGAATAGATTTGTTATCTCGTGCATCATGGCACTTTCGTTCCTGTCGCTCTGCGCCCAGGACGCCGCGCAGTATCAGGTTTTCCTGCTCAATGGCGATGTCTTCAAGGTAGCGCGCCGGGAGCGTCAGCCAGTCAGAAAGTACGACGTGCTGAACAAGAAGGATGTGCTGTCCATGTCGCCGGGCAGCGAGCTGAAGCTGGTGCAGATGCGCGATAGCGTCGTGGTGACGCTGAAGGGTCAGTGCGCCGGTTCGATTATGAGCCTCATTGCCGAACAGTCGGGTGCCGAGCAGTCGATGACGGCCCGTTACTATGCCTTCGTGAGCAAGAGCCTCAGTGGGCATGGAGTGGGGCACCACAGCGTCTCCACCGTGAGCTACCGCGAGGGCGAGGATTCGCTGCTGCTGCCCATCGCCGGTGGGCAGCGTCCGCTCGCCCTCGATGTCTCCTGCCGGCAGTATGCTGCTCCTGTAGGCGCCTCTTCATCGCTGAAGCCGCTATACCTGAAGCCCATGTGGCTGATTCAAGTTCCGCAGAAAACCAAGAAGAAGCATGGCAGGAAGTAGCACCGTGAGGAACCGTCTGTGGGCATGCGCCCTGGCGCTTGTGCTTGCCGTGAGCGGCCTGCATGCCCAGACCAAGGAAATGGTCAGCCTGCGCGAAGAGGCTGCCCAGGCCGTGAAGAAGGGGCGGGTGGCCGCTGCCGACAGCCTCTACCGGCAGTATGTCAGACTCTACGATGCCGGCGGCTACGACAAGAACTTCGACTACTCCGAGGTGCTCTGCTGGCTCGTGAACCGCGACGTGCAGCTGGGAAAGATTGACGAGGCCATCGCGCTGCAGCAGCAGGTGGCCGAGGTGCGCCGCACGGCCACTGACTGCACCTATGGCCAGTGGGCGGTGGCCACCAGCGACCTCGCATCGCTGTTCTCGCGCAAAGGCAACTACGAAAAGGCCATCGAGCTGGGCGAGGAGGCGCTGCGCATGCTCAAGGAGAAGTTCGGCCCCAAGCACAACTACTACTGCGTGGCTCTGGCCAACCAGGCCAGCTACTATGCCGCACGTGGCTATCAGGGCGACTATGAGCGTGCCGTGACCATGAGCGAGGAGGCCATCAAGCACCTGAAGAAAAGCTCTCCCGAATATGTGAATGCGGTCAACCAGCTGGTGGTGTTCTACATTCAGACAGGCAACAAGGCCAAGGCATCGCTGCTGGCACAGCAGACGCTGAAAGAGACGACGAAGATGGCCGGGCAGGCCAGTGCGGGCGGAGCGGTGGTGCTGAACAATAATGCCATCAGGCTGGCCAACAGCGGCAACTATGCCGGGGCGCTCGAACTGATGCACATCGCAAAAAGCTACTACGACAGCAGTGGGCAGACCAACTCGCTGGCCTATGGGAAGATTCTGACCAACATGGCCACCTTCTGCAGCCATCTGCACCAGTACAAGGAGGCGGCGGCGCTCCTGGAGCAGGCCATGCCCGTCATCGCCAAGGCCGCGAACCAGCAGCACCCTGACTATCTGCGCTGTGTGAGCGACCTGGCCGACGTCTACAAGGCCATGGGGAATCTGGAGGACGCAGGCGACCTGGCCCTTCTTTCTGAGCAAATCAGCCAGTCGATGGGGCAGCAGGACAACGTCAAGTACGGGAAGTCGCTCTCGAAGCAAGCCTCGTCGTTTGCCTCAAACGGCAACTACCAGCGAGCCATAGAGACGGAGCGGAAGGCCCTCGAGCTGTTTGCCAACCGCGGTGACAGCGTCGACATGGCGGCTTCGCTCGACAACCTGGCCAACTATCTCTTCGCCGACGGGCAGCACGGGCAAGCCCTGGCCGAGGCAGAGCGCGCGCTGGCTATCTTCCGAAGGCGGAGCGAGCCTTCGGTGGCCTATGCGCAGTCGCTCAACAACAGTGCCATTCTCTACTATAAGGACCAGCAGCAGAAACAGGCCATGGACTATGGGCAACAGGCCCTTGAGATGTACAGGCTGCTGGGCGATACGCTCAATGCCTATTATGCCCGTGTCGTGGCTAACAATGCGCTGTTCGACTTCGTTGATGGCCGCACGGCGCAGGCCATCGCCATGGGGCAGCGCGCCGTGGCACTGCACCGCCAGCTGCTGGGTGACACCCACCCTTACAACGTGCCGCTGCTCTACAACCTGGCCGTCTACCTGCTGAAGGACGGACAGGGTGCCGAGGCGAGCCAGAACTACCTGCAGGCGCTACGGCTGCAAGCCGACTATGTGCGCACCAACTTCCTGCACATGACGTCGGAGGAGCGCGAGAACTTCTGGACGCAGAAGAGCTACGTCTTCCAGCTGGCACCCATGCTGGCCTATCTCGACCGCGACAACCCGGAGAAGGATGCGGAGATGCTCACCCAGGCCTACAACGCCATCCTCTTCACCAAGGGCATCCTGCTGAACTCCGACATCGACTTCCAGCAGTTGCTGAAGCGCTCCGGCGACGAGCAACTGCTGAAGAAGTATAACCAGCTGGCTATGCTTCGGCAGTCGGAGGAGGACTACATGAAGCGTGAGGTGAAGCAGCGCGATGCCCAGGTGGTGAGGCGAATGAAGGAACAGGCCTACCGGCTGGAGAGAGAGCTCGTGAATGGCTGCAAGGAGTATGGCGCCTTCACGGAGAACCTGAACATCACCACGGAGCGCATACGGAGCGTCCTGCGTGACGACGAGGTAGCCATTGAGTTTGCCGATGTCTACATCAACGGCGTGGGAACCACCTATCTGGCTCTGCTGCTCAGGAAGGGAAGCCCCGTGCCAGAGCTGGTGCGCCTCTTCTCTGAACAGGACCTGGCATCGCTCCGCTACGGACGGCAGAACTTCTGGGAAGCAATGAAAAGTATCGACGGCATCAACGCCATCTACAACGACCCGAAGCTGGGCAGCATGGTGTGGCAACCACTGATGGAACGCCTGAAGGGGGTGAAGACCATTTATTTCTCGCCCACGGCGCTGTTCTATCAGATGGGTGTGGAATACCTGCTGTGCGACGGGCAGCAGCGAATTGGTGACCGCTTTGCCGTCTACCGCCTGTCGTCAACCAAGAATCTGGCGAAGCGTGGCAACAAGGAGACGCTGAAGTCGGCTGTGCTCTTTGGAGGACTGAACTACGACATGACACTCGACGAGATTCTCATGCAGCGAAAGAACCTGGCCAGCAGTGGGATATTTGACGAGGACCACTCGGATGTGGCACTCAGCGCGCTGGCTTACAACGCCGGCGGACAGCGGGCCATCGACTCGCTGGCCCTGCGTGGCTCGGTCATGCCGCTCGACGGAACCAGACTGGAGACCTTCCACATCGCCGAGCTGCTGTTGCAGAAGGAAATACCCACACGGGTGCTGATGGACAACGAGGGCATTGAGGAGGCTTTCAAGGCGCTCAGCGGAAAGGAGAACACAATCGTACACATCGCCACGCATGGCTTCGCCTTTGACAAGAAAGAGCTGAAGCAGCAGCATCAGCAGCTGCTCTTCCTGGGTGACCAAAACAACATGGCCGACAACAGCCTCAACTATTCTGGACTACTGCTGTCGGGAGCCAACTACGTGCTGAAAGGCAATAAGCTGTCAGGTGATGTCGAAGACGGCGTGCTTACGGCCAGGGAGATAGCACAGGTGGACTTGAGCAAGACCGACCTGGTGGTGCTCTCAGCCTGCCAGACGGCGTTGGGCGAAATCAGGGAGGATGGTGTCTTCGGCATTCAGCGAGGGTTCAAGAAGGCCGGAGCGCGGTCGCTGATTATGAGTCTCTGGAAAGTGGACGATTTTGCTACCGAGCAGATGATGACGACGTTCTACCGGCATTTGACGGAAGGAGACAGCCGCCATGATGCTTTCCGAAAGGCCCAGCTGGAACTGCGGCAGAAGGGTGGGGCCAATCCCTATTATTGGGCATCGTTCATTTTGCTCGACGGTGAGTAGGAGCGCCGTCTGGCCGAATGGGTAAGCTGCTTCTTAGCTTCTTCGGCATTGAGGAAGGTTAGGGTGGTGTAGGTCTGTACGTTGTTCTCCATAAAAAACTATTGCTGTCCGATAAAATTTCCATTTGACTCAATCACCATCAGAAACTGCCGATAAATAGGCAAGTGTCTTTTGATTTTCAAAAACAGGCCCC
>CACYME010000029.1 GCA_902775475.1 uncultured Prevotellaceae bacterium | reverse complement strand
CATCTATAATATAATAAGGTGTCGCCAGCCTGCTGTGCCAGCCTCATGCCTCGCCGTGCCGTTTGCTTTGCTACCTCATCGTCAAAGGAGAACTGCTGGTTGATGCTCCACTCATAGCATATCTCGGCCAGGGCACGCGGGTCGAAGTCGGCACTCAGCGAGTCCACGCAGTCGGCGGCCATCTCGTAGGCGAAGCCCTCGTACA
This sequence comes from uncultured Prevotellaceae bacterium, assembly GCA_902775475.1. Taxonomy (GTDB): domain Bacteria; phylum Bacteroidota; class Bacteroidia; order Bacteroidales; family Bacteroidaceae; genus Prevotella. The sequence goes on along the minus strand of CACYME010000029.1, from coordinate 46,385 downwards.
TCAATGCCCCGTGGCGGCGGTACATCTTTGCCATCATGCGCCAAGCCTGCTGCAGCTCAAGGGGCGACCCGTGCCGCTCCATGTAGTAGAGCACGGCGCGGGCATCAGAATCGTTGGGCGTCACGTCGTAATGGTCCGTGGCCTCCATCAACCGATCCGGCATCTGCACCTGCCGCTCGTGTCCAGACTGGCAGGAAGTCAGCATCGCCATCAACAGGCAAAGAATGATAGTCGTTTGTCTCATAATGACTGCAAAATTACGAAAAATCCCTGAAAATTGCTTGTAAACTCAGTTTACAAGTGCATTGAAAACTACTTGTAAACTGAAAAACAGTGCATCAACTCATTTTTTCGTCTACCTTTGCACCGTTTTTAAACCCATAAAGCAATCAGATGAAAAAGATTCTTGCAACGATGACGACCCTTGCGCTGACGATAGCAGCGCAGGCGCAAAACGACGGTTTGGACGACATCATGGCGGAGATGATAGCGGCCAAGGTTCATCAGGAGTGTATCGACACGGCTAACCTCATAGTGGCCTACGACTACGAATGCCGGACGCAGGATGCCGACGGCAAGGCAGTGACCGACCGCATGAAGCTGTGTCTGCTGGTAGGACGGCACTGCACGCGCAGCTTCCCCTACCGCAAGTTCCGCAAGGAAAGGGAATGGGCTGAAGGCAAAAAACAGTCGGCCACCGATTTCCTGCAACTGAGCAAGCGGGAATACATGGAGGGCTACGACTTCTTCTCCGACGAACTGCCACTGTTAAGGGCAGAGTCGTTCTGCTTCATGCCCCAAGTGTGGACGGACTATCCCGAGGGCCAGGTGACGGTGCGCGACGCCATTCCTCCCAGCATCTATGAGACGCAGGAGAAGCGGAAGGACATCAAGTGGACGCTCAATGATAACACGCTGACGGTTGCTGGCTACTTGTGCAAGACGGCCGTATGTCAGCTGCACGGAAGGAAGTGGACGGTGCGCTATGCAGAGGACATCCCCACGACGGCTGGGCCGTGGAAGCTCTGCGGACTGCCCGGCCTGATTGTAGAAGCCATGAGCGACGACGGCACCCACCGCTTCACGCTCACCGAACTGCAGCACGCCACTGCCCCCATCTTCTACGAAACCAACGCCATCACCGTGAAGACCTCGGAAGAAAAGCTTATCAAGAACCGCAACAAGACCTTCGGCAACAGGCTCTATCCCAAGGATTCGCACTATTACATCACCAACCTCCAATCCGTCGACGTCGTTTACGTCGACGAGGGTTCGATCATCAATGGCACGTACGTGAACGACAAGGCGCACGTCTACCAGCCGCTGGAATGTAAATAGGTGTTGCATTTCTACGAATAAAGGTTAAAAACCGTACGGACGGCGAAGAAACCCATATCGGAGATTTGCGAGATTGGAGTTTTTGCGCTTTCTTTGCAGCAAGAAAATCCTTGAACGACAATGAAGAAGAAAGGACAGACACTGACGCAGACGGAGTTTCTGCTGATGACGATTCTCTGGGACATAGGCCATGCGGCCTGCGCCTGGGACATCCTGGAGCGATGGGAGGAACCTAAGCCCGCCTACACCACCGTGGCCACCTACCTGAAGGTGCTGCGCGAGAAGGGCTTCGTGGACTATTTCAAGAACAAGGGCGAGGGCAAGACCCACCAATACGTGGCACGGGTGACACGGGCTGAGTATACCCGTCAGACCATGCAGGAGGTGAAGCGCAACTTCTTCGACGGCAGCCTGAAGAAGATGCTCAGCTTCTTCGTGCGCGAGGAACACCTGACGGCAGAGGAAATACAAGAACTATTAGAGGAGATGGAAGCATGAACGAATTACTGGTCTATTCCTTGAAGTCGAGCATCATGCTCGCGCTGCTCTACCTGCCCTACGTGCTGATGCTGCGGCGCGAGCACTTCTTCCGGCTGAACCGCCTGATGCTGCTCGGCATCCTCAGCCTGGCCCTCGTGCTGCCAGCGTGGCGGTACAGCTATTCCGTGCCTGCCGGCGAGGCTGGGACGGCGCTGGTTGCTGCCCAGCAACTGGTCGGAGGCGGGGCGGAACCGGCTGATGCCCCTGCGTGGACTGTCTGGAGATTATTGGCACTATTGAATATAATAGGTATGGCCGGGATGATGGCCTTCCGTGCCTGCCAGCTGCTGCGAATCCGTCGCGCCATTCGTGGTGGCAGCCTGTGGCGGCAGCGTCAGGCCGGCGGCACCACCGTCTACTGCCATGCGGCCGATGAGCCGTCGTTCAGCTGGATGCACAGCATCGTGGTCGGCCAGCGCGACTATGCGGAACACCGCCGCGAGGTGTTGCTGCATGAGCAGGCGCACATCTGCTGCCGCCACTCGCATGACATTTTGCTGCTCGCTGTGGTGGAGATTGTGCAGTGGTGGAACCCGCTGGTATATAGGGTAGGGGAGAGCCTGCGCAACGTTCATGAGTACGAGGCCGATAGCCTGGTGCTGCAACAGGGCATCGACATGGGTGCCTATCAGCAGCTGCTTTTGCAGAAAGTGCTGGCGGGCACCAAGCTGCCTTTTGCCAACCACTTCAACCGCAACAGCGTTGTGAAGCGCATCGCCATGATGCGGCGTCCGCCATCCAGTCCGTGGGCGCGCGGCAAGGCACTCTACGTGCTGCCGCTCACCGCCTTTGCCCTCGTGGTCTCGGCCACGCCCATCATCGAGCCGGTGCTCATCATCGACGGCCGGGAGGTCAGCCGTGAGCAGATGGAACAGATTCTTCCTGACAGCATCAGCCATGTCGACGTGCTCAAAGGTGCTTCTGCCACCACTTTCTTTGGCGTGAAGGGGCAGGGCGGTGCCGTCATCGTCAGCACAAAAAAACACAATCCCCAACAGCCATGAAACTGAAAGCAATGATGACAGTCCTGTTCCTCGCCACGACGGTAAGGGCGCAGGAAGTGATGGACACGGCACAGTTCGTAGCCATCTACGACTACGAGTGCAGAACACAGAACGACGAGGCAGCACCCGTCACCGACAGGATGCAAATCGTCGTGCAGGTGGGACGCCGGGTGACGAAGTCGATGCCACGCTCGGCCTACCAGTCCCCGGAGACGAAAAGCATGGATGACATAGCTGCGGACTATCAGGAGGCCTACATGCACATACCGATGGTATGGACGGGCTATCCCGAAGGGCAGACCACTGTGCGCGAGTTCATTCTGCCAAAGCTGTTCGAGGGCCACGAGCCGACGCCCTCCATCGAGTGGACGCTCATCGGGGACACGCTCACCGTCGTCGGCTATCTGTGCCAACAGGCCACGGCCACGTTCCGCGGCGTTCGCTGGCAGGTGTGCTACACCGAAGAAATCCCTTCGTCGGCAGGCCCCTGGCGGTTGCGCGGACTGCCCGGCCTCATCGTCGAGGCCAGGAGCGAGGCGCACACCTTCCGCCTCGCCACGCTGCAACCGACGCCCACGCCCATCACCGCCCCCGAGCTGCGGCCCGACGTGCAGCGCACGGACTACGCCAAGATGCTGCGCCACAAGAACCGCCTCTTCGGCAACAAGCAGTACCCTAAGAATCCCCTCTACTATGTCAACTTCCAGACTGATATCTCCCACATGGAGGTCATCAAACGCAACGACCAGCAATACCTCTTTGCCAACGGCTATCCGCTGCTGACGAAGGCACACGTGTATCAACCGCTGGAATTAGAATGAAGGCATACAGATACTGATTGATGGCATTTTGGATGAAAAGGAAACGACTCCTATACATTATATTATATATAGCGCAGGCGGCGACGGCATCGGCACAGGTGAAGGTGACGGGGCGGGTGATGGACCTGCAGAACAAACCCGTGAGTGATGTGATTGTGAAACTGGTGAGCGGCACGAAGACGCTGGCATTCACCAGTAGCAACGCGCAGGGTGTGTATAGTTTGGAGGTCAAGAATGCTCCCAGCGGAGAGGTGACGCTACAGTTTAACCACATCAGCTATGAGAAGAAAAGCCTCCCCCTGCTCCCTCCAACTGGAGGGGGTGGCGATGCCGGAAAACTCCGCGGAGGAAGCCTCCCCCAGTTGGGGGAGGTTGGAGGGGGCCGTGGGAGAAAAAACATCGTGCAGGATGTGGTGCTGACACCCAAGGCCGTCTCGCTGAAGGAGGTGACGGTGAAGCCCGACCCGCTGCGACAACGGGGCGACACGCTCACCTACAACCTCGCATCCTTCCTCAAGAAAGGCGATGTGACGCTCGAAGACGGACTGAAGAACCTGCCTGGCATCAGCATTGCGGATAATGGTGCCATCAGCTACATGGGCAAGGACATCTCGAACTTCTACATCGGCGGTCTCGATATGCTTGGCGGTCGCTACAATCTCGCCACGAAGAACATCCCGGCCGAATACGCCACTCAGGTGGACATCATGAAGCACTACAAGCATCGAAAGATTGACGCTGACGAGGAGAGCGATGCCGTGGCAATCAATATAAAACTGAGCAAAAAGGCACAGTTCAAGCCATTCGGGCAACCTGAGTTTGGCGTTGGCGTGAGGGAGGACAAGGTCTTGTATGCAGCAGGTGCCACCGGGATGATGTTTACCGACAGCTTCCAGCTGCTGGCCTCTGCGAAATACAGCACGGGAGGCAGCTTTGGACTCCACGACATGGTCAATCACGTTGGCGGCGACAACTTCGGTTCGCTGGCTACCGACAAGCTGCCGGCATGGGGACAGGCGGGCAGCAGCGTGGGCGAATCGGTCTATCGCACCAATGGCTATGGCAGCCTCAATGCCATACAGAAGATTGACAGTGTGCGTCTGGTCAGGGTCAACGCCGACTACACCTACGAGCGCATGACGAGCAGCGCCACTTCGGAGGCATACTACTTTGCAGGCGGGGATTACAAATCTCCTCAAACGGATAACATCTACATCTTCGAGTCGGTCAGTCCGCTGGCTAAGGCTCACCGCCCTATGCTGAACGTAAAGTTTGAGAACAATGCCAGCAATCATCATTTCTCTGACACCTTCAGCGCCAAGGCGCAATTCCTCACAAACGAAAGTCCCGTCCAGACGCTCCCCCTCGGGGGAGCTGGGGGAGGCCCTCAGCACCGCGACGCCACCTCCATCAACCTGCACAACAACTTTTGGGGCACAATACGTATGGGCAAGAAGAAGCTGTCGTTTAGAAGCAATGTCGATTTCATCCGCACGCCAGAGGTACTCATGCTGATGCGCGATATTTCGCAGAGCGGGCAGAGCACCCAGCTCAACACGCGCCATAGCACCTCGCTGCAAGTGAAGCTGGGACGCAAATGGAAGATTGACATGCCTATTGACCTCACGGCCAACTACAACTTCATCGAGACGAGACTCGTAAAGCCAGGCTCTGCTGACCAAAGCCAGCGCGTGAGCGGCTGGAAGCTCGTGCCAAGCGTCAACCCCTCCACCTCATGGACATCGGCTGACAGGAAGTTCTATTCGTCGATGGGAGTCAACATCAAGCTTCTGAACCTAAACTATCTTTCCCGCTACGACAACAAGCGCACCACCATGGCTGAGGTGTTTGCAGAGCCCCACGTCTCGTTCCGCTACACCTTCAGCGCGACCTCCGACCTGAGCCTCAGCAGCGGCTTCAGCAACGCCGCCGGCGACATCATGGACCTCCTTACCACGCCTGTACAGACCAGCTATCGCAACACTTCGGCAGCATCGGGAGTGATTGCCAAGAGCCAGTCGTGGAGCACCGACCTCCGCTACACCAAGCAAGTGCCGTTCAGCTACTTCACCTTTGGTGCCAATGCCAGCTACCGCCAGGGCAAGCGCAACGTGCTCTCGTCGCGCACGGTGAGCCAGACGGCAACGGAGAGCACGTCGATATTTCGCGACAGCCATTCGCGGTCGGCCAGTGGGGGCGTCAATGCGTCGAAGAACATCCTCTCCATCTTCACGAAGCTCTCAGCCAATGCCAATGTGTCGTGGGGCAGCAGCGAGCAGATGATGCAGGGCAGTCTCGTCACCTCCTACCATACGGGCTACAGCGTGCGCCTGCAGGCCGACATCACGCCGGTGCCGTGGCTTGAGGCAAACGTCAAGGGCGACTATGCGCAGGACTTCATGCGCACCACGGCCTCACGCCAGTCGTCTGACAATCTCCGCTGCACGGGTTCGGTGGCCGTATTCCCGATACCAACCATTGAGATACGCAGCACCTGTAACTATATGCACAACATGGTAGAGCCGGGCAAGTACAAGGATGCCTCCATGCTCTCCGCATCGGTGCAGTATAAGGCCAAGTGGGCTGTATGGAGGCTCACAGGCGAAAACCTCCTCGATGTGCGCCAGTACACGCGCACCTCTTTTGTGGACACCGACCGCTTCGTGCATACCACCAACCTCATTGGCCGCACCATCATGCTGACATGCAAACTACTCTTGGCAGGTAAGAAATAAGAAAAAGTGGACTTGCGCGGGAACAAACCGCAACGGGTCGAAATTATTCCCAGCGTGGGAATTTTTTCGAGCTGTACGATTGACCCTATGCCTATCCGTCTCACTGTGGCAACCGAACTGTTCGAAAAAAACGCTGTACCGCTTGCGGTAAGTTCATAAAAAACGTGGGGTAACCGTTCAGTTCGAACTTTTTTTTAGGTAATTTTGAAACTGTTTTTATGATAACAAGTGTATAATTGCGGATTATCATAAAAAAAAGTTACCTTTGCGTAGCATTTCGCAAACTTTGGTGTATATAGTAGCAGATGGACAGACAGACGTACATATCCTGGGCGACAGAACTGCGGCGGCGAGCCGTGGGCGCTGTGGCGACGATGGTCGGCAGCGACGAGGCCGAGGACGTGGCGCAGGAGACGATGCTCAGGATGTGGGAACGGCTGGACGAACTGGACGGCGACAAGGAGCGGCTGATGGCCTATGCGGCAACGACGGCCCGCAACCTGGCCCAGAACCGCCGACGGCAGAAACGACGGCCCCCCCTGCTGCAACTATTAGGCTGGCACGACTACGAGGCCGACGGCACCCCGCTCCAGCAAATGGAGAGCGCCGAGACGGGCGACATCTTCGAGCAAGCCATGAGCCGACTGCCCTACGGCTGGCAGGCGATGCTCCGGATGCGGAACACCGAGGAGCGCAGCTTTACTGAAATCGCCGACATCCTCGGCACAACAGAATCATCGGTTCGAGGCACACTCTCGAAAGCAAGGAAAAGACTACTTGAACTCATCAAACAACAGCTATGACGAAAGACCGCATACAGATACAGCAATGGCTCGACCGCTATATGGCGGGAGAAGCTACCGAGCAGGAAGAACGGCTACTGGCCGAATACTTCTGCACTGAGACTGACATCCCCGGTAAGTGGGGGCCATACGCCATCATGTTCAGAGGATTGAAGGGCCTCGCCGTTCCCGTGGTGGCTAAGCACAGGACGCTTCGCTGGCGCTGGGCCGCCGCTGCTGCCATCGCCCTGCTCACCCTCGGACTGGGGTGGCAGCTTGGCCGTGTGGAGCAGAAGGAAGCCGTCGTGGCAGAGAGAATCACCACAAAGAGCGTAGCAGAGGCGCCAACATCAGATTTTAGTAAAGTTAGTAAAAGCGGAACAAGCAGTTCCTTCCCGGGATTATCAGGAGGCCGCAGTGATGCGCCCTCCTTTGACAGAGCGAAGGCAAAGCAACGGCAGAAAAAGGCCTCCCCCCGCCCCCTCCAACTGGAGGAGACGGCCCCCCTCAATCCCCCCAACTGGGGGGAAGTGGCTGCGCAGAAATCCGCGGCAGGAGTAACTTCTAAAGCCTCCCCCAGTTGGGGGAGGTTGGAGGGGGCCGCAGAGGAAAATACGGTTGCCCTGCTCAACATCGACATGGCTGCCGTGCAGCAGCAGGGCGAGGACCTGCGAACGGCATTGGCCATCGTAAACAACGAAATCTTTGAAAACGAATAGCATGATGAAACGAATACTGACCATAATCTTGCTCGTAGGCATCGCCGGGGGACTGTCGGCGCAAGGGCTGTGGATGAACCAACTGATGGACCACTTCGCGGCCCACGGTGCCAAGGTGTCGGTGTCACGCGTCAACGAAAAGTACCACCTGTCTCGGCGCTGGAACGTGGCCTTCGACCGTGACCTGCCGCTGGCCAACACCCTCTGCGTCTATCTCGATAGTCTGGCCCGCCAGGCCGTGGAGTCCTACCGCTACGAGTGTCACCGCAACGGCAACGACACCATCACCTATTCCATCGCCCTGCGCGGCTACGGCAACAACGACGACTACGTGCTCGACCTGTCCCGCGTGGCCGACCAGTCGAGCACCTGGACCAACGACTACAACGACTTCAAGAAGTCGCACGCCTACCTCTACCCCAACCCCTACATGCTGCAGGAGCGTAACTTCTACAACCTGCTGCAGGGCAACAACCGCCGCATGTACTTTGGTGCCCGCGAGGCCGTGATGTTCGACTATGTGCAGCACCACGGCAACCTCATCGCCATGGCCACCCAGCTGAACGAGGCACAGGGCACCTACTACCACTTCGTCATGGCCCCCCTGGACAGTCTGCTGAGCACCCTCAACGCCCGGAAGACGCCCGTACACTACCGTCACGAGGCCGGTCAGCCAGTGGACAAAGCCTCCACCTATTATTATACGGACTACCTGCTGCCCAAGTCGAAGGGGCTGAGCGAGTCGCGCGGCACGCTCTACGTGGTCAAGGCCGACGAGGGAGCCGCCGCCCTCTACCGCACGCTGCTCGACGCTGCCAACCGCCACTTGGACGAGAACCCGACGCAATGCTGCGTGCTGGAGTACACCGACCGCCACTTCAAGCTGAGCGGCGTGAGGAACACCGTCAAGCTACTGGTCAACGAGGTGGCCGAGTCGAGCTTCCTCATGGCCGACCTCGACCGCGACGGCACGCTCTACGTCCTGCGACTCGAAGTGGACGGCGAATACTGGATACCGAAGAACTGGAAACAGTGATTTCTTGATAAGACAACGAATTTTACGAATTATACGAATTGCTTGAGAATGATGAACAGAACAGGAAAATGGCTGATAGCCGCGACGCTGACGCTACTGCCGATGGCAGGGCTGGCACAGGGTAAGCTCATCTGGGTACACAGCGAAGATGAGGAGTGGCGGAAAGAGAATCCGCAGTTTGTGCTTTACGACCAGGAGAAATCACGGCTGCTGATGCCGCAGGGAGCGGCCTTTGGCGTGGAGTGCATACCGTCGTTCTCGACCGAGTGGACGCTGACCTACGACTCCGTGGCCTGTGCCCTCGTACTCGAAGTGGGTACTGCGGAAGCGTCCGAAGGACTATGTGGCACCTGCCGTGAAAACCGCCTCGCTCCCCGTCAGCGCCGACCAGGCGTGGATGCTGAGGGCTGTCTGGACATCGGCCTTCCACGATGCTGAGGACCGCGAGGTGTTAATCCTGGACGGAACGAAGTGGGAGTTCTTCATCGACGGACGGCGGGCCAAGTCGCACCGCGAGAAGAATGCGCTTGTCTGCTTGGTCAACGACCTGAAGGGAGCAGTCGCCACGGGCAATGTGAGCCGCAAGGACTCACTCATCGGCAACGCATTCCAGCAGGTGGTGTCCAGTCTGATAGTCGTCGACAAGCCGCCCCGCAAGAACAACGACTCCATCGTCGTCATCACCAACGGACAGCAGCTGCCCGACTCCCTATGCCGGTTGATCAACCACAGACCCAAGCAGTTCTACTACCAGCGGGGCGAACTGGTCACCCATGAAAGCACATGGAGCATTTATGGAGCGAAACAGACCTTTGACATCGACTGCCCGGTGCTGGAGCTGAAGACTAAGCCCGACACGCTCAGCGATGCCTACGTCAGCCAGCATCCGGCGCTACAACAAACGCTGAATCATTATACGGGCACCGTCGTTGACCAGGACGACAAACCGATAAGGGGCGGGCGCACCGACCGACTCCGCCGGCCGCTTCTCCTTCTGGGTGCCGCGCAAGGCCACACGCTTCTACGCCGAATGTCCAGGCTACGAGAGGCTTCGCAACATCGACGACATTGACTTTCCGCCCATCATACGGCTAAAGAAAACCAAGAAGTAACAAACCATAAAAACAACGAAGAAAATGAAAAGACTCACAACACTCCTGGCCGTCGTGCTGATGGCCGCCACAGGCCTGACGGCCCAGAACGTGGCTCCTCGCGGGCTGTTCAAGTTGCAACGCTTAGGCTACGAGAACGGACGGCCCGACCTCGTGCCCGAGATGGTGCAGTACAAACTCAGCACCGACTACGTCCCCGTGACGCTGATGGTGCGCAAGAACACGCCGCAGGACTACGTCTACACCATGCGGATGGACGAGCCGCACCCTTACAATTGTACCGGCGACGTGCCGGTGGGCGAGGACGGACGGGGCACCCGCATCTACGACGGCTACGACGACCGCTTCACGCTGAAGTGGTACAACAACCTGCGGCCCTACGAGGGTGCCGTATTCCCGATGAACGAGTTCATCACCGAGTACTACGACCGCAAGGACATAGAGCCGCAGATGGTGAGAAGCATCGAGATGCTGCAGCTGAAGCACGAGAAGGCCGCGCACCGCTTTGCCGGTAGCTGGCGCCTGGTAGGCAACTACGGCCTTGTGGACGGCGAGCGCATCCTGAACGCCCCCGGCACGCCGCTGTTCAAGGTCTACGGCGAGAACGACGTCGCCTTCCTCTTCTGCGCCACCCACCAGCTTTCGGGTGCCACCGTCTTCTACAGAACGCTGCAGGTCAAGTCTGCCAACTGCATCAAGGAGGGCGATGGCAACGAGTGCACCATCACGTGGAAGGACGACGACACCTTCACGCTGAAGTTCGACCGCGGCGACGGCACCATCGTCGAGGAGCTGTGGAAGCGCTCGGGCCTGCCCCAGCCGTTCCAGCAGCTCTTCGGCACGGACGTGCCCGTCTACGACGTCAAGATTCCGAGCGGATTCTGAGAAAAAATCGGCGAAGTTTCTTCGTCTCGGCAAAAAAAGAAATAAGTTTCTTTGTATTGCTCCCGACTTTTCGTAACTTTGCAGCGCGAAACGAAAAGGCAGATGATATTATGAAGCTTCTGAAATGGGGATTTATCGGCTGCGGCGAGGTGTGTGAGCTGAAGAGCGGCCCCGCCTTCAGCCAGGTTGACGGCAGCAGCGTGGTGGCCGTGATGAGCCGCACGGAGGCGAAGGCCCGCAGCTATGCCGGGCGCCACGGCGTGCCCCGCTGGTACACCGATGCCCAGCAGCTCATTGACGACCCCGAGGTGAACGCCGTCTACGTGGCCACGCCGCCGTCGAGCCATGCCACCTTTGCCATCATGGCCATGAAGGCGGGCAAGCCCGTCTACGTGGAGAAACCGCTGGCCTCGACCTACGACGACTGCGCCCGCATCAACTACGTGAGCGAGCAGACGGGCCAGCCCTGCTTCGTGGCCTACTATCGCCGCTACCTGCCCTATTTCCAGCGGGTGAAGGAGATAGTGGACCAGGGGCTGATAGGGCAGACGGTGAACGTGCAGGTGCGCTTTGCCGTGCCGCCGCGCAACCTGGACTATGCCCACCCCGAGACGCTGCCCTGGCGCCTGCAGCCCGACATCAGCGGCGGCGGCTATTTCTACGACCTGGCGCCCCATCAGCTCGACCTGCTGCAGCACATCTTCGGCGTCATCCTCGATGCCCGTGGCATCTGCACCAACCGCGGAGGCCTCTATTCGGCCGAGGACTCCGTGAGCGCCGTCTTCCGCTTCGAGAACGGCGTTCCCGGCAGCGGCTCGTGGAGCTTCGTGGCCCACGAGAGTGCCCGCACCGACCGCATCCTCATCATCGGCACGCAGGGGTCGATGGCCTTCTCGGTGTTCAACTATGCCCCGATAGAGCTGCACACCAGCCACGGCACGGAGCTCATCGAGGTGCCCAACCCTTCCTACGTGCAGTTCCCCATCATCAAGAGCGTCATTGAGCATCTGCAGGGCTTCGGCGTGTGCAGCTGCACCAGCGTCTCGGCCACGCCCACCAACTGGGTGCTCGACCGAATACTGGGGAAGCTGTGAGGCTGATTTGATATTTAAGTTTTTGGAATTGAAGGCTCTGGCTTATATCATATTGTTGATCATTGCTGTCGGCTGTTCCCGTACGCTCATGGCTCAGGAACAGGCCGACACGCTGCTCGTGAATGCCGAGGCTGGCGACTCGGTGGCTTCACTAGCTCCGGACCTCAAGTCTCAGCCCTCAAGCCTCAAGTCAACCCTCAAATCTCAGACCTCCATTCTCAAATCCCAGATTAAGAAGACCGTGCGTGGCTTCGACCGCCTTGACACCGCCTTCATCGAGCCGCAGCACTACATCTTCACCGTCATGCTGCAGGCCACCCACACCTACGACATCTACACCCTGCGCAGCGCAGCACCCAACGTGCAGTCGGTCACCTTCTCGCCCGACATGAACCTGAAGCTGGGGCCATTCGTGGGGTGGAAGTGGTTCTTTGCCGGCTACACCTTCGAGCTGGGCAACGTGAACCTGCAGCGCATCAAGCAGCAGCTCGACCTGAGCATCTACAGCTCGCAGGTGGGCATCGACCTGTTCTACCGCCACACGGGCAACGACTACAAGCTGCGCGACGCCATCCTGGGCCCCGGCCTCGACACCGCGCCCCTCGAGGGGCAGCCCTTCAGCGGACTGAAGGCGGGCATCACGGGCTTCAACGCCTACTACATCTTCAACCACGGCCGTTTCTCCTATCCCGCAGCCTTCAGCCAGAGCACCATCCAGAAGGTGAGCTGCGGCTCGTGGATGGCAGGGCTGGGCTACACGAAGAACTCGCTCGAGCTGGACCACGAGCGCCTGCAGCAGCTGGTCGACGACCGCATGGGGGCGCTGGCGGTGCCCCTCGACTCGGGCCTGATGTTCCGCCATGTCAGCTACCACGACTTCAGCCTCTCCGCGGGCTATGCCTACAACTACGTGCCCCGTCGCCACTTCCTGCTGGCGGCAAGCCTGCAGGCCGAGGTGGCCTACAAGAAGAGCGAGGGCTCGGTGGCGGGCAACAAGATGCTGGGCTTCGACTTCCAGAACGTGCACCTCGACGGCGTGGGCCGCTTCGGTGCCGTCTATAACAACATGCGCTGGTATGCCGGACTGAGCGTCATCGTCCATACGAACAACTACCGCAAGTCGCGCTTCCGCACCAACAACACTTTCGGCTCGATGAACATGTACGTGGGCTATAACTTCGGGCTGAAAAGGCGGTATAGGAAATGAAAAGGGCCCACTCAGGCCCTCCCAGAGGGAGGGATGCCGTTAGATAGATAAGATAACCATCAACATCAAGAATAATGATTCGAATGAAAAGACAGACCGTAGCAAAACTGATTCTGCGTCCCTCCCTCTGCAAGGGCCTGGTGGGGCTGTTTGCCCTCCTGCTGCCGTTCATCACCGCCGGGGCGCAGGAGCGCTGCCACTACACCACCGCCGACAGCGCCTGCGTGGTGAAGCTGCTGGCCAGCAGCGACGTGCCGAAAGAGCAGGGTAGGGATGTGCTCTACTTTGCCCGTAAGTTCCTGGGCCTGCCCTACGTGGCCCACACGCTGGAGCTCTTCCCCGACGACGAGCGGCTGGTGCTGAACACGCGCGAGCTGGACTGCACCACCTACGTTGAAGTGGTGGTGGCGCTGACGCTCTGCCATCGCCGTGGCGAGACCACCTTCGCCCAGTATGTGCATCAGCTGCACCAGCAGCGCTACTGGGACGGCAAGTGCGACGGCTACCCCAGCCGCATCCACTACTTCAGCGACTGGATACGCGACAACTCGCGGCTGGGCTATGCCAGCGAGGTGCAGGCTCCGCGACCGCCCTTCTCGGCCATCCAGACGGTGAAGGTGAACTACATGACGCAGCACCCGAAGCAATACGTGTCGCTCGACCGCCATCCTGAGTACCTGCCCACCATTGCCCGCCAGGAGCGCGAGCTCACGGGCAAGAAGTTCCGCTACATCCCCACGGCGCAGCTGCTCAACACGGAGACCGTGCGCGGGGCCGTTCACGACGGCGACATCATCGGCATCGTCACCCAGGCACCGGGCCTCGACATCGCCCACCTGGGCATCGCCGTGTGGCACGACGACGGCCTGCACATGATTGACGCTTCGAGCCTGCAGAAGAAGGTGGTCGAGGAGACCATCACCCTGAAGCAGTATCTGCAGTGCCGCAAGAACGCCCTCGGCATCCGCGTCATCAGGCTGAAATAGAGCTTTCGCTCCTGTTAAGTTTTCTAAAATTCTAAATAAGAAAGGCTCCTGGCAGGAAGTGATTCTGGAGAAAAAGTGTAGCAAAAAGTTGTAATTTCTGGCTTTCGGGCGAGTGCAACGAGGGCTTCGAAGGCTCGATTTTTGCACAAATCGGTGGTTTTGTGCTGGTTTTTCGCACTTTTTTTGCCCTCTTTTGCGTTTTTGCAGAGCCGCTTTATGATAAAAAGTCAACGCCAAATTTTTCTGCGGCGTTGACTTTTTTTCGCCATCGAACTTCGTTTTTCTTCAAATTGACGTTAACGTGTTGAAAATCATCCGTTTGCTGAAAGCGCCAAAAATGGGCGTTTTTGCGGCCAAAAGCTGTTTCGTGGAAAAGAAGTCCAAAATGAGCGTGTTAAAATAGGCCTTATTTAGACAAAACGGTGAAGTCGTGAAAATCGAGTTTTCAGAAAGCGCGGGGGCATTGCAGGTGTGTTCCACTGAATGATAAAATATGCCGCATGGCACTCTCCCTACAAGGGAGGGGAGGGCCATGCGGCTCATGCTATGGAAATAGCGTCTGGCTATGGGAGCGTGATGTCGATGACGGGGCGGAGACGGGCACGCGGTGCTATATCACTTGAAGTTCCTGCTATGACTTGTGCATTGTCTTTGTTGCTGTATTTGACAGTTACAACCATTAGCTCGTCGCCAGTCATGCAGAAATAGTCAATTCCACTCGTGCTTGAAGTCTCAACGCAATTGGTATCTAAGAGGAATGTGCGAGCTTCGTCCTCTGTGGGGATGCGCCAATTTCCAGTCACATCATCGCCAGCTGTCCAAGTAGCCAGCTTGTTGTTGAGAATCTCTATGTTTTGGGCATTGGTCTTTGTGCCATCAAGGAGACCTATCTGCTCCGTCGGCGACACCAGCGTGACGTTCTTCCCGCTGACGCTGAGCACGTAGCAGCCCTGATAGAAGGAGCCTACTTCGGGGGCATCGGTGGAAGGAGTATCTCCTCCGCCTTCTTCACCTCCAGTCTCGGGGGTGGTCGTGGTGCTGTTGGTATCGTCAAAGTCGAAGGTGATGACCTTGTCCTCGCCCCATTCGGTGCCCGTGAGCACGCCCGTCAGGCTGACGCCCTCCTTCTGCGTGTAGGTGCCCTCAATCTTCACCTTGTGGTTGGCGGGCAGCTCCTCGGAAGCAGTGTAGCTGTAGCTCTTGGTGCCCGATGGCCGTGTGAAGCGGACGGTGATGACGGGCTTGCCCTTCGAGGGGAAGTGGTACAGCTCGGGCTCCGTCAGCCATTTGCCTTCGCCCTGGTCAGCCAGTTCCAAGGGGATGGCCTCCGTCTCGGTGGGGAAAGTGCCGTCGAGGCAAACCTTCTTGTAGAACGGCTCCAGGATGACCTCCACCTTCGTCACGTCGTCGGGCACCTGCTTGATGGCCACCTGGTCGATGCGCAGCACCTGTCGCTCCAGCGTGAGCGTCAGCGTGCGGTCGTCGCCGTCGCTGAGGGTCATGGCCTCGGTGTGCTGCATCAGCAGGTCGTCCATCACCTTGTCGCTCAGCAGCTGCAGCTCGCTGGTGGGCTTGGCGTCGCTCTGCGTGGGCAGCGACATGCGGTCCACGTCGAAGCCGCCCACAGCATAGACGCTGTAGGTGCCGGCGGGCAACTTGGTGGTGGCGTCTTGCGTCTGCTCGTCGATGTTGAGCACGCTCACGCATTGCAACTGGTCGTTGAAGATGTAGATGCGGCCCGTCTTCACGGTGGTGGCGCCATCGTCGTCGTTGGTGTCACCGGCACGGGTGACAATGTTCAGCAGGCTGTTGGCGGCACGCTGCTCGTCGACGATGTCTTTCGAGCAGCTGCTCAGCCCCAGCAGCATGATGGCGGTGCAGAAGATTAGTAGATGTTGTCTTTTCATGGGGATGGGTGGTGTGTGTTGATTAACGTCGTTTCTTTGAGCGCTTGAAGAGCGAGGCTACGCTTTTGTAGTCGCGCCTGAGCTTGCGAATCATGAGGAAGGCGTCGATGGCCAGCGCAGAGTTGGAGATGACGTTCGAGATGAACTGTCCTCGCGTCGTCTCTTCGCGCTTGGTGTAGACCTGGCTCCACAGCTGGCTGATGTGCTCGCCGCGGTTGTCGAGCTGTCGGCGCAGTTCCTGCTTACGCAGCCGGATGTCGTCCAGCGTGCGATAGGTGCGGGGGTTGTTGGTGTCGTCTGTCATAGCATCATTTTGTTTTCTCGTTAGCGCTCCAGCAGTATGCGTGCCAGACGGCGCACCAGGGGCCGCTCGATGAGGGGCTTGCGCAGCGCGAAAAGCACGACGAAGAGCACGATGTGGAGGCCTGCCACGATGAGAAATGCCGTGGCGAGGCCGATGCTGTGGGAGAGCCAGAACGCCAGTGCCACCGACGAGAAGAGGAGCACGGCGATGAGTATGAGCAAAAAAAGAACGGCGAAGGTGGCGCCCGTCAGCAGGCGCACCACCTTCTCCGTTGCATCCAGCCGATAGTACTCCGTCTGGCGTCCAAGGTAGTCTTTCACCGCCTCAATGAGCTGGGCGATGGTCTCTACTTTCTGGTCGTTAGAAAGCATTGAGCAGTTGTTAGTCGGCCACGTCCTCAAGGTCGTCAACCAGGTCGCCGACGTCCTTGCGGTTCAGCTTGATGTTGTGCTTGCGCAGGAATTCCTCTACGGTCTCCGTGATTTTCTCGCGCGTGTCCTTACCTGTTTCGGGGGCGAGCAGCAGTCCTGCTGCGGCACCGGCGAGGGCTCCGCCGATGAATGCGCCCAGATAGCCTAATCCTTTCATGATTGTTGAATGTTTAATGTTGAGTGTTTATGGTTTATTGTTGAGTGTTTAATGCGTTTGACGTGGCAAATTTACGAATTATTCCGCGAAAAGCACGCAGAAAGCTGTTATTTTTTTGTTAAAAATGTTAGTTTTTGTTCATTTAACAAAGTTTGTGTACTCCGATGCACGTTTTTTCGCCGATATTTCGTAATTTTGCGCTGTGAATAGTAAAAAGATGAAATTAAACTAAATAAAACTCTTATTGATTATGAAAAAGTTAATGTATTTGTGCGCAGGCCTCTGCCTGGCAATGTCGTTCACAAGTTGTGGCTCCAGCGAGAAGGCCTATCGCAAGGCTTATGAGAAGGCTCAGGCCCAGGCCGCCCAGCAGCAGCCCACCCAGCAGGTGCAGCAGACCGTGACGCCCGTGGTGACCGAGACGCCCGTGGTGACTCCCGTGCAGACCGTTCCCGCCACGCAGACCACCGTGGTTGACAACCGCGACAACGTGCAGGTGCGCCAGGAGCGCGTGACCATCGTCAGCGGCGCTGGCCTGAAGGCCTATAGCGTGGTGGTGGGCTCGTTCTCGGTGATTGCCAATGCCGAAGGCCTCCAGCAGCGTCTGAAGAACGCTGGCTATGCCGCACAAATCGTGAAGAACGAGGAGCGCAACATGTACCGCGTGGTGGCTTCCACCTTCAGCGACAAGGCTTCTGCCGTGCAGAGCCGCGACCAGCTGCGCAGCACCTATCAGGACGCCTGGGTGCTCAGCAACGTACAGTAAACACCCCGCTCCTAGAAGCTTGGCACGCATCCTTTCCATTGACTATGGCCGGAAGCGAACCGGACTGGCAGTCACCGACCCTCTGCAGCTGATAGCCGGAGGGTTGGCGACTGTTGCCACGTCGGAGCTGTGGAGCTGGCTCGAAGGCTATGTGGCCCGTGAGCAGGTGGAGCGCATTGTGGTGGGCGAGCCCCGGCAGCCCAACGGGCAGCCCAGCGAGAACCTGGCGCGCGTGCAGCAGTTCGTGAACCGCTGGCGAAAGGCCCATCCCGAAGTGCCCGTTGACTATTTCGACGAGCGCTTCACGTCGGTGCTGGCCCATCAGGCGATGCTCGACGGAGGGCTGAAGAAGAAGGACCGGCAGAACAAGGCACTGGTAGACGAGATTAGCGCTACCATCATTCTGGAGGACTACCTCCGGAGTCGCATTCGCCCCTGAGTCAGGGGACTACAGGAGTCTGAACAAGCGCAGACTCCAGTCTCAACCAATAAAAGAGGGTCAATGTTCGCTTGTTCAGACCCCCATCCCCCTAACTTAGGGGGCATTGAAGAACATGGTATTACCTATTTATATATATGGCCAGCCAGTGTTGCGTAAGGTGGCCGAAGACATCAAGCCCGACTATCCCGACCTGTCACAGCTGATAGCGAACATGTGGGAGACGCTGGCCGAGAGCGAGGGCATCGGGCTGGCAGCCCCCCAGGTGGGACTACCCATCCGCTTGAGCGTCATCGACCTGCGACCACTGGCTGAAGACTATCCTGAATATAAGGATTTCAGGCAGGTCTATATCAACCCCCACATCGTGGAAAAGGACGACAAGCAGACCGACTCCTCGGAAGAGGGATGCCTCTCGCTGCCCGCCATCCACGAGAAGGTGGTGCGCCCCACGCGCATCCATGTGCAGTGGCAGGACGAGCAGTTCCAGCAGCACGACGAGTGGGTGGAGGGCTATCTGGCCCGCGTGATGCAGCATGAGTTCGACCATCTTGACGGGCACATGTTCATCGACCACATCTCGCCCCTGCGCAAGCAGCTCATCAAGAGCAAGCTCAAGGCCCTTACGCAGGGCCGCTATCGCTGCGGCTATAAGACCAAGGCCGTCAGAAGGTAAACGCCTATCCCCAACCCCTCCCCGGCGGAGGGGAGTTTGAATAGTTTTGCTGATGAAAATCCCTTTTTGTTTCAAGCGGAAGAACTATCTAAACGCCTCTTCCAGGGGGAGGGGTTGGCGATGGGTGCTTATCTTGTTCTCCCTCCCTGCTTTTTCTCAATATAATACTGACCGACTGATTTCCATCGGGCAGACGGCCCTCTACTACGAGGACTACGTGCTGTCGATGCAGTATTTCAACCAGGTCATCACCGCGAAGCCCTATCTCTACGAGCCGTGGTTCCTGCGCGGCGTAGCGAAGTTCCACTTGGACGACTTCGCAGGGGCCGAGCAGGACTGCACCGAGGCCATCGACCGCAACCCCTTTGTAGCCAGTTGCTACGAGCTGCGCGGTCTCTGCCGCATTCAGCAGGAGAAATTCCCCGACGCCATCGGCGACTACAACCGCGCCCTGCGCATACAGCCCGAGAACCGTGGGCTGTGGCACAACCGCGTGCTCTGCCACATCCAGAACAAGGACTACGACGAGGCCCTGCTCGAGCTGGACACCATGCACCAGCGATGGAGCCAGTATGCCCAGGCTTATACGATGCGTGCCGACGTGCACCTGCAGATGAAGGACACCACGCTGGCCGTGGAGGCGCTGGAGAAGAGCCTGGAGCTGGACCCCTACGACGGCAAGACGTGGGCCGTGCGCAGTCTTGTCAGCCTCTCGCGCAGCCAGTGGGCCGAGGCCGAGGACCAGCTCGACCACGCCATCCATCTGCTGCCGAAGAACGGGGGCTACTACATCAACCGTGCGCTGGCCCGCTACAACCGGAACAACCTGCGTGGCGCCATGGCCGACTACGACATGGCCCTCGACCTGGAGCCCAACAACTTCCTGGGACACTACAACCGAGGCCTGCTGCGTGCCGACGTAGGCGATGACAACCGTGCCATCCTCGACTTCGACTTCGTGCTCCTGCAGGAACCCGACAACATGCTCGCCCTGTTCAACCGCGCCGTGCTCCTCGACCGCACCGGCGACCTTCGCGGAGCCATCCGCGACTACTCGAAGGTCATCGACGAATATCCCAATTTCCACACCGGTCTGCTCTATCGTGCCCGCTGCTACCGGCGGCTGGGCATGACGCAGAAGGCCGAGCTCGACGAGTTCAAGGTCTACAAGGAGCAGCTCTACCAGCACCTCTACGGCATCGACCCGCAGAAGGGAAACCGCCGCCAGCGCAAGCGCAGCGACGACGACCCCGAGAAATACCGCAACCTGGTGGTGGAGGATGAGCAGGAGCCTGAGCGCGAGTACCAGAGCGACTATCGCGGACACGTGCAGAACCGTCGTGCCGACATGGAGCTGCAGCCCATGTTCGCCCTGTCGCTGGCGCCGCAGCATGACGAGGTGAACACCACACTGCATTACGACCCCACGGTCGATGAGCTGAACCGACGCAGACAGATGCGCCCCATCTACGTGAGCAACCAGCATGCGCCCCTCGACTCAGAGCACTCTGCCGACTATTTCGCTTACATCGACTCTCTCTCCACGGCCATCGACCATGCCCACAGCAGCCGACAGACACTTCCGCTGCTGCTGGCCCGTGCCGTGGCCTATGCCGCCGTGCAGGACAACGAGTCGGCCATCCATGACCTGACTACCTATGAGCAGATGGACTCCCTGCAGCTGCTCGTGCTCTGGCAACGAGCCGCCTCGCAGCAGCGCTACAACCAGTATGCGGCAGCCGAGGGCAGCCGCACGGAGGCTGTTTCCGGACTGCAATCCTTTGGCGTGAGGAGCGACTTGGAACGTGCCCTACGCCTCAGTCCGCAGAATGCCTATCTGCACTACAACCTGGCGTGCCTCTACGCCGAGCAGCAAGACTATGCGCAGGCCATCGACCAATTCACCCTGGCCCTGCAGGCCGACCCCCATCTGGCAGAAGCCTACTACAACCGCGGCATCTGCCATCTGCGGGCCGACCACTCCGCAGAAGGCGTCGCCGACCTGAGCAAGGCTGGCGAGCTGGGACTCTATCAAGCATATAGTATCATCAAAAAATACAGGAACAATGGCACAAAGTAAAGAATCACTCTCCTGGAACCGCGTCCTGACGGCCGTGCTCGACCTGCCTGGCGTGAAAGTGGACCGCGTGGCCTTTCTCCGCAAGGAGCTGAAGGTCTATTGCAGCGCTTCGAAGCTCGACCTGCTGGAGAGCGTCCGTCCCTATACCATCGTCAGCGACCGCACCATCGACAGCGTGGCCAAGAAGTGCATCAACCGCCACACCACGCTGGCCACAGCCGCCTCGACCATCGCCGGACTGCCGGGCGGACTGGCTATGGCTGCCACGATACCGAGCGACATCACGCAGTACTATTTCCATGTGGTCGTGCTCTCGCAGAAACTGGCCTATCTCTACGGTTTCCCTGACTTCCTTGACGAGGAGGGCGACATGAACGAGATGGCTTCCGACCTGCTCACCATCTTCATGGGCTCGATGATGGGCGTCAAGGTGGCCGACCAGGGCATCTCGGAGCTGGCCAAGGGCCTCGCCAAGCAGGCTGTGGGCCGTCTGCCAAGGGCGGCTCTAACCCGGGCGGCTGTCTATCCCATTGCCATCCGCATCGCGCAGATGGCAGGCATGAAACTCACCAAGGAGGGCTTCGCCAAGGGCATCGGGAAGCTCATCCCCATTGCCGGTGGTCTCTTCTCCGGCAGTCTCACGCTGTTCACCTTCAAACCTGGTGCACGCCGTCTGCAGAAGCGGCTGAAGGCCCAGAAGACACACTTCACCGATGGCGACATCGACGCGCTGGCCTACAACAACATCAAGGCTTCGTTTGTAAAGGCCGAGCAGAACCAGAAGAACCCCGAGGCCAAGCAACGCGCCGTGATTGAGGCAATGGTCAACATGGCCAACATCAACGGCGCCGTGGCTCATGAGAAGTATCGCCTCATCGAGGAGAAGGTGGCGAAGGCCGACCTCGACGACGACGAGAAGCTGGAGCTGCTGGGCAACGTGGGCACCGAGGAGAGCAACGAGGGCGACTTCAGCTACGACGTTGACTACGAGCTGCTGGCCTGCGATCCCGACTATGCCGAGGACTGCCTCCACTCGCTCATCGCCGTGGCCTACGCCGAGGGGACAAAGCCCACTGCCGCCGAGCGCATGTTCCTCACCATGGCCGCCAAGGCACTGGGCATCACCAAGGACAGCCTTGAGGAATGGCTGCCTGACAGTGCCGGGTGAAAATCCGTCATGTCCGTATTTTTATTCGCTATTTACGGTTTTTTTGTCCGCCCACGTTGGATTTTAGCAGCAAACGTAGCTTTCCCCTTGTCGTCTGCCCTCCTTGCAGAAAGTGGACGATGCTAACGAAAAGGGCAAGAGAAAAATGGTGATTCCCTTTGCCGATTCGCAAATAATTAGTAACTTTGCACCGCTTAAACTTAAACATATATCGTAAATATGATCAATGTAACATTTCCCGATGGTTCTGTTCGTTCTTATGAACAGGGCGTGACGGGACTTCAGATTGCCGAGAGCATTTCGCCGGCTCTGGCACGCAGCGTACTCTGCTGCGCAGTGAACGGCGAAACCGTAGAGCTGAACCGCCCCATCAATGAGGACTGCCAGTTCCAGCTCTACAAGTGGGAAGACGAGGAAGGCAAGCACACTTTCTGGCATACCAGTGCTCACCTGCTGGCTGAGGCACTCCAGATTCTGTATCCTGGCATTCAGTTCGGCTTCGGGCCTGCCATCGAGAGTGGATTCTTCTATGATGTGCTGCTGCCTTACGGCGAGAGCATCAAGGAGAGCGACTTCCCCAAGATTGAGCAGAAAATGAGGGAATTGGCCTCGAAGAAGGAACCCGTCGTGCGCAGGGAAATGAGCAAGCTTTCCGCTCTTAGAAAGTTTACAGCCGACCGTCAGACCTACAAGTGCGAGCACATTGAACAGGACCTGGAGGACGGCACCATCACCATCTATACGCAGGGCCGTTTTACCGACCTCTGCCGCGGTCCGCACCTCATGGACACAGGCGAGATTAAGGCCATCAAGCTCACGTCGGTGGCAGGAGCCTTCTGGCGTGGCGATGCCACCCGCGAGCAAATGCAGCGTCTTTATGGTATCTCCTTCCCCAAGAAGAAGATGCTTGACGACTATCTCGTGATGCTCGAGGAGGCCAAGAAGCGTGACCACCGAAAGATTGGCAAGGATATGGAGTTGTTCATGTTCAGCGACAAGGTGGGCAAGGGTCTGCCTATCTGGCTGCCGAAGGGCACCGACTTGCGCCTGCGTCTGCAGGACCACCTGCGCAAGGTACAGAAGCGCTACGGCTATCAGGAGGTCATCACCCCGCACATTGGCTCGAAGAACCTCTACGTTACCAGCGGACACTGGGACCACTACGGCAAGGACTCGTTCCAGCCCATCCAGACTCCCGAGGAGGGCGAAGAGTACCTGCTGAAGCCCATGAACTGCCCGCACCACTGCGAAATCTTCGCCTGGAAGCCCCGCTCCTACAAGGACCTGCCGCTGCGCATCGCTGAGTTCGGCACCGTCTATCGCTACGAGCAGTCCGGCGAGCTCCACGGACTGACCCGTGTGCGTTCGTTCACTCAGGACGACGCCCACCTGTTCTGTCGTCCTGATCAGGTGAAGCAGGAGTTCCTGAACGTGATGGACATCATCGACGTGGTGCTGTCGGCCTTCGGATTCAACTTCGAGGCACAGATTTCACTGCGCGACCCCAACAACCATGAGAAATACGTGGGCACCGACGAGGACTGGGCACTGGCCGAGCGCGCCATCCAGGAGGCCTGTCAGGAGAAGGGCCTGCCCGCCAAGGTGGAATATGGCGAGGCTGCCTTCTACGGTCCGAAGCTCGACTTCATGATCAAGGATGCCATTGGACGCCGCTGGCAGCTGGGTACCATCCAGGTGGACTACAACTTGCCCAAGCGTTTCCAGCTGGAATATACCGACGAGGACAACCAGAAGAAGACGCCTGTGATGATTCACCGCGCACCCTTCGGCTCGCTGGAGCGCTTCACCGCTGTGCTCATCGAGCACACCAGCGGGCAATTCCCCTTGTGGCTTACACCCGATCAGGTGGCCATCCTGCCGCTCTCGGAGAAGTACAACGACTACGCCAAGAAGGTGGCCAAGGAGTTTGGCCAGCAGGGCGTACGCGCCAATATCGACCTACGCAACGAGAAACTGGGCCGCAAGATACGCGACAATGAGCTGAAGCGCATCCCATACATGGTCATCGTAGGCGAGAAGGAAGAGGCCGATAACCTTGTCAGCATGCGTCAGCAGGGTGGTGGCGAGCAGCGCACTATGACCGTTCAGGAGTTCATCGACAAGATTAATGCCGAGGTGGCCGAGCAGACCAAGAACTTCTAAGCATTCCATGAAGGAGTTAAGGGAGACAACAAGCTCCCTTAATTCCTTTTTTTTATTCCCATAACTTCTTTCAAAGTAATGAGCAGAACGAACAATCATCTTGTCATTATGGCAGGCGGCGTGGGCAGTCGCTTCTGGCCGATGAGCACGCAGGAACGGCCCAAGCAGTTCATCGACGTGCTTGGCACCGGAAAGACCCTGTTACAGCTGACGGTTGAGCGTTTCGGCACACTGGTGGACCCCAGCAATGTATGGGTGGTCACCAACGAGAAGTATGCCGACATTGTTGCTGAGCAGCTGCCCGACATGCCGCGACAGAACATCCTCTGCGAGCCTTGCCGTAGAAACACCGCCCCTTGCATTGCCTACGTCTCGTGGCGCATCAAGTCGCGTGACCCCAAGGCCAATATCGTGGTCACTCCCAGCGACCACGTAGTGATGAATGTGCAGGAGTTCCAGCGGGTCATTGCCGATAGTATGACCTTCACCGAGGAGAGCGATGCCATCGTCACCCTCGGCATGAAACCTACACGGCCGGAGACGGGCTACGGCTACATTCAGGCCGACCTGTCGTCGCCCTCGCTGCGCAACAAGCAAATCTTCCGTGTGGACAACTTCCGTGAGAAGCCTGACCTGCAGACCGCCGAGCAGTACATCAAGAAGAGCAACTACTTCTGGAATGCCGGCATCTTTATCTGGAACGTCTCCACTATTGTCAACGCCTTCCGGGTCTATCAGCCCAAGCTGGCAAAAATATTCGAGGCCCTGTTGCCTGTCTACGGCACGCCCCAGGAACAGCAGGCCATCAACGAGCAGTTCCCCAAGTGTGAGAGCATCTCGGTCGACTATGCCATCATGGAGAAGGCCGAGGAGATTTTCGTCTGTCCTGCCGACTTTGGGTGGAGCGACCTGGGCACCTGGGGCTCGCTGCTGACGCAGAGTCACCGCGACCTCTACGGCAATGCCCTCATCGGCCCTGACGTGAAGGTCTTTGAGACGCACAACACCATCATTCACACCACGCAGGAGCGGCGTGTCGTCGTGCAAGGGCTCGATGGTTACATCGTGGCTGAGAACGATGATACATTATTAATATGCAAGCTCTCTGAGGAGCAGCGCATCAAGCAGTTTTCAGAATGAACAAGATAGCCCTCATCACCGGCATTACAGGTCAGGACGGCTCATTCCTTGCCGAGTTCCTCATTGAGAAAGGCTACGAGGTGCATGGCCTCATGCGCCGCTCGTCGTCGTTCAACACGGGGCGCATTGAGCACCTCTATCTCGACGAGTGGGTGCGCGACATGAAGAAGAAGCGACTGGTGAACCTGCACTATGCTGACATGACCGACTCGTCGAGCCTGATACGCATCATCAGCGAGGTGCAGCCCACCGAAATCTATAACCTCGCGGCCCAGAGCCACGTGAAGGTGAGCTTCGAGGTGCCGGAATACACCGCCGAGACCGATGCCGTGGGCGTGCTGCGCCTGCTCGAGGCCGTGCGCATCTGCGGGCTCACGGACTGCTGCCGCATCTATCAGGCCAGCACGTCGGAGCTGTATGGAAAGGTGCAGGAAGTGCCCCAGACGGAGACCACGCCATTCTATCCCCGCTCGCCCTACGGCGTGGCCAAGCTCTATGGCTACTGGATGATGAAGAACTATCGCGAGGCCTACGGCATGTACTGCTGCAACGGCATTCTCTTCAACCACGAGAGCGAGCGACGCGGCGAGACCTTCGTCACCCGCAAGATCACGCTGGCCGCAGCCCGCATTGCCCAGAGCCAGCAGGACAAGCTCTACCTGGGCAATCTGAACGCGCTGCGCGACTGGGGCTATGCCCGCGACTATGTGGAGTGCATGTGGCTCATCCTGCAGCAGCCCCAGCCCGACGACTATGTCATAGCCACGGGCGAGTATCACACCGTGCGCGAGTTCTGCACCCTGGCCTTCCGCGAGGTGGGCATTGAACTCCGCTGGGAAGGCGAAGGGGTGAATGAGAAGGGAATCTGCGAAAGGACATTAGACACCAGGCTCTCGCAACTCTTCGAAGGACAAGTCCTCGTCGAGGTAGACCCCAAATACTTCCGGCCGGCCGAGGTGGACCAGCTGCTGGGCGATCCCTCGAAGGCCAAGGCACAGTTGGGCTGGAACCCGCAGAAGACCAGCTTCCCCGAGCTGGTGAAAATCATGGTGCGCCACGACATGAAGTTTGTCAAGAAATTGTTCATCAAAGCACACATGGACGATGCTGAATAAGGATAGTAAGATTTACGTGGCAGGTCATCGCGGCCTGGTGGGCTCGGCCATCTGGCGGAACCTGCAGCAGCGTGGCTACGCCAATGTGGTGGGCCGAACGCATGGCGAACTCGACCTCACCGACCAGCTGGCCGTGCGCCGCTTCTTCGACGAGGAGCGCCCCGAGGCCGTGGTGCTGGCCGCTGCCTTCGTGGGAGGCATTATGGCCAACCAGCTCTATCGCGCCGACTTCATCATGCAGAACATGAAGATGCAGTGTAACGTCATCAGCGAGGCCTACGCCCATGGTGTGCAGAAGCTGCTCTTCCTCGGCTCTACCTGCATCTATCCCCGCGAGGCGCCCCAGCCCATGAAGGAAGACTGCCTGCTGACGTCGCCGCTGGAATACTCCAACGAGCCCTACGCCATGGCAAAGATTGCAGGACTGAAGATGTGTGAAGCCTACAACCTGCAGTACGGCACGAACTACATCGCCGTGATGCCCACCAATCTCTATGGTCCCAATGACAATTTCCATCTGGAGAACTCCCACGTAATGCCCGCCATGATGCGCAAGGTGTTGCTGGCCCACCTGCTTCACGAGGCCGACTGGGCCGCCATCCGCACCGACTTGGACAAACGTCCCGTGGAAGGCATCGATGGTTCAGCCACAAACGAGACCATAGAATCCGTTTTGTCCAAATATGGCATCTACGATAATAAGGTGGTGCTATGGGGCACGGGTATGCCGTTGCGTGAGTTCCTATGGAGCGAGGACATGGCCGACGCCTCGGTGCATGTGCTGCTGAACGTGGATTTTGGCGACATCATCGGTGTTGAGAAGTATAGCAGCGTGCACTACGGTGCCAGGGCCGATTGCCTCGTCAGCCGCGACCAGAGCGAGGGTAGGGGAGGGGCGCTGCCTCAGCTGGGAGCTATTCGCAACTGTCACATCAACGTAGGCACGGGCCGTGAGGTGAGCATCCGCCGCCTTTCTGAGCTGGTGGCGCAGGCTGTGGGCTTCACTGGCACCATCGAGTTCGACGCTACGAAGCCCGACGGCACCCCGCGCAAGCTCACCGACGTGGAGAAGCTCCATCGCCTCGGGTGGAAGCACCGCGTGGAGATTGAGGAGGGCGTCGGCCTGCTCTATGCGTGGTACCGGCATAGCGTTGAATGCTGAACTGAAAAATCCTAATAAATGTGGATTGCACACTTGAAAGTTTTGCGCTACCTTTGCACAAAAATTTTCAAGCATGAATAAAAAGAAGATAATTATCGTTTCTTTGATGGCTGCTGCGGCCTTTCCCGTGGCAGCTGACGTTGTAGATTCTGAAGTCGCCGTGAGCGACACCTCCCGTGTGGTCGACCTCGACGAGGTCATTATCGTTTCGCAGCCTAAGGACCTGCACCTGTTGCGCCAGCAGCCGCTCAGCAGCACCATGTTTGGTAGCTCCGACCTGACGCAGCTGAACATCCGTGACATGCGCGAGCTGTCCGACTATGTGCCGTCTTTCTCCATGCCCGTCTATGGCTCGCGCTACACCTCTTCGATGTACATCCGTGGCATCGGCTCGCGCATCAACAGCCCTGCCGTGGGACTCTACGTCGACAACGTCCCCATGGTGAGCAAGTCGATGCTCAACTTCCATGCCTACGAAGTAGACCGCATCGACGTGCTGCGTGGCCCGCAGGGCACCCTCTATGGCCAGAACACCGAGGGTGGCCTCGTCCGCATGTACACCCGCCAGCCGCTCACCTACCAGGGCACTGACGTAAACCTCTCCTTTGGCACTGGCCTCTATCGCAAGGCCGAGGTGGCCCATTATAATAAGGTAAGCCAGCAGCTGGGCTTCTCCGTGGCTGGCTTCTATCAGGGGCAGCAGGGCTTCTTCGACAATGTCACCACGGGTGGCCATGCCGACAAGATGGACGAGGGCGGAGCGCGTGCCCGCCTGCAGTGGCAGCCCACGGACCGTCTGCTCGTCGACCTCTCGGCCGACTATCAGTTTACCAAGCAGAACGGCTTCCCCTATGGCGAGATGAGCCTGACGGGTGGCGAGACGCAAGACCCCTACTCGAACCGCCAGGGCGACTACAAGCGCCACATGCTCACCACCGGCCTCGCCCTGAACTATCGTGCCGACTGGGCCGACGTGAACTATGCCGCCTCGTGGCAGTACCTGAACGACGACATGCTCATGGACATCGACTACCGTCCGCAGGACTATATGCACATGGAGCAGGCCCAGCTGCAGAACGCGCTGACGCAGGAGCTCACCCTGAAAGGACGCACCGAGGGCCCCTGGCACTGGACGGCTGGCGCCTTCTTCGCCTATCAGGCGCTGAAGACCGACGCTCCCGTCTATTTCGACCCCGCCATGAACGACTACCTCTCGAAGACCATCGAGGACTATGCCTACTATGGCATGCTGAACGCCATGGCCAAGCGCATGGGCATGGAGGCTGCCAAGGCCATGATTGAGCGTGCCGGAGGCTGCCACATCCGCATGGACATGGAGACCGTGCCCGGACTCTTCCGCACGCCGACCCACAACTACGGCCTCTTCCACCAGTCTGACATCGACCTCACCAGTCGGCTCACCCTCACCCTCGGCCTGCGCTACGACCTGTCGCAGACGGCCATCGACTACAGCACCCTCGGCGCTGTCAGTCTCGACGAGAACGTGATGGGCGTGAACGTGAAGGCCAGCGTGCGCTCGCTGCTGGAGCACAAGGACAAGAACAGCTTCGAGCAGTGGCTGCCCAAGGCCGGACTGACCTATCGCCTCGACCAGCAGGGCAGCAACGTCTATGCCCTCGTGGCCAAGGGCTACCGCGCCGGTGGCTTCAACATCCAGATGTTCAGCGACATCCTGCAGACCGAGCTGCAGGGCGTGGCCCAGAGTGCCCGTGGCGACATGGAGCTGCAGCACACGCAGCAGGACTACGACAACATGCGCGAGACCATCGCCTTCAAGCCCGAGGAGAGCTGGAACTATGAGTTCGGTACCCACCTGAACCTCTTTGGCTCGAAGGTGCAGCTCGACCTCGCAGGCTATTATATGCAGATTCGCAACCAGCAGCTCTCCGTCATGGCAGGCAACTACGGCTTTGGCCGCATGATGGTCAATGCTGGCAAGTCCTACAGCTGCGGTGTGGAGGCATCGCTGCGCGGACAGGCTCTGGACAACCACCTGGCATGGGCCGTGAACTATGGCTACACCCATGCCGTCTTCAAGGAATATACCGACAGCGTCAGCGGTGAGGCAGGGCTGCAGGCCGTCAGCTACAAGGACAAGCGCGTGCCCTTCGTGCCGGAGCACACCCTCTCGGCCAATGCCGACTATCGCATCGACCTGGGCGACGGCACGCTGAAGAGCATCACGCTGGGAGCCAACGTCACCATGCGTGGCAAGACTTACTGGGACAATGCCAACCTCTACTCTCAGAAGCTCTACACCCTGCTCGGTGCCCATGCCGATGCCGACTTCGGAGCGGTGACCGTCAGCCTCTGGGGGCGCAACCTCACCAACGCGAAGTACAACACCTTCGCCACCGACAGCCCCATGGCCGGACAGACGCTCTACTTTGCTCAGCAGGGCAATCCCCTGCAGGCTGGCATCGACCTGCGTCTGCGCTTCTGACCTTTACTCCCCCCGTAAGGGGAGTAGTTAGAAATGAGGAATGAGAAATGAGAAATGGATAGACTCAAGAACCATTGCGACAGGTCTATCCATTTCTCATTTCTCATTTCTCTTATCCGAACAACGTGCGTAGCGCCTCCTCGACCTTGCGCACGGGATGTAGCTGGATGCCGAGCTGCTTGTGGGCGAAGGCACGCATGTTGTAGCGGGGGATGATGATATGCTGGAACCCCAGCTTCTCAGCCTCCTGCACACGCTGCTCGATGCGGCTCACGGGTCGCACCTCGCCACTCAGACCCACCTCGCCGCACATGCACCAGCCGCTCTCTATCGGCGTGTCCACATTGCTCGACAGCACGGCGGCAATGATGCTCAGGTCCATCGCCATGTCGGTGACGCGCAGGCCACCCGCAATGTTGATGAACACATCCTTCTGCATCAGCTTGAAGCCCACCCGCTTCTCGAGCACGGCAAGCAGCATGTTCAGTCGTCGCTGGTCGAAGCCCGTGGCCTGGCGCTGCGGGGTGCCGTAGGCCGCGCTGCTGACTAGTGCCTGCGTCTCCATCAGGAAAGGCCTGACCCCCTCGATGGCAGCGCTGATGGCAATGCCCGACAGCCCGTCGTGCTCCTCGCTGAGCAGCAGCTCCGACGGGTTGCTCACCTGTCGCAGCCCGTCCTGCCGCATCTCGTAGATGCCCAGCTCCGAGGTGGAGCCGAAGCGGTTCTTCATGCTCCGCAGGATGCGGTACATGTAGTGCTGGTCGCCCTCGAACTGTATGACCGTGTCCACGATGTGCTCCAGAATCTTCGGCCCTGCCAGCGTGCCCTCCTTGGTGATGTGGCCGATGAGGATGACGGGCACGCCGCTGGTCTTGGCGAAGCGCAGCAAGGCCGAGGCGCACTCGCGCACCTGTGCGATGGAGCCTGCCGAGGAGTCCACGTCCTCCGTGGCGATGGTCTGGATGGAGTCGACCACCACCAGGTCGGGGGCCACGTCCTTGATGTGCTTGAAGATGACCTCCAGCGAGTTCTCGCAGAGCAGCATGAAGTTCTCCAGGTCCAGCGAGGCGGGGTTCAGGCGCTCGGCACGCATCTTCAGCTGGTGGGCGCTCTCCTCGCCGCTGACGTAGAGAATGCGCATGCCCGCCGCCATCTGGAGCATCGTCTGCAGCGAGAGCGTCGACTTGCCGATGCCCGGCTCGCCGCCCAGCAGCACGATGCTGCCCGGCACCAGTCCGCCGCCCAGCACGCGGTTCAGCTCGTCGTCGCCCGTCGAGATGCGGCGGTCGTCGCTCCCCACAATCTCGCGCAGGCGGACGGGGCGGCTCGTCCGCAGTTCGCGTCCGGCGCTGGCAGCGGCACTCGTGGCCGCCATGCGCCCCGTGTCGGGAGCCACCTTGATTTCCTTGAACGTGTTCCACTGCCCGCAGGCGGGGCATTTGCCTATCCACTTCGCCGACTCCTGCCCGCAGTTCGAGCAGACGTAGGCCGTCTTGTCCTTTGCCATCTTGTTGTGCTTAATCAGTTTTTCCATGCAAAGATACACATTTATTCCTTTCTGGCAAAGGAATGGACTAAGAATAAATGATAATTCACGTTTCATTCATGTATATTACACGTTGCGTTGCAGGCAAAAAAGTTGTTCAAGTTGTTCCAGGTGTCTTCCAAAAATGTCAAAATCTTTCACAGAAAATTTTCTTCACGGAGACGAAGCAATTTTGAGTGAAAAATGGCCGTTTTGGCCCCTCATCCAACCCTCGCCCGACGAAAATTTAGGGCGCAGAAGGCCAAAATTTGCACACAAACCCTACTTTTGTGCACGTTTTTTGCTCAAATTTTGTCCCTTTTCGCGTTTCTGTAAGCACGCCAAATTTTCAAAAGTCAACGCCAAATTTTCAAAAGTCGTTGACTTTTTTTTCTCAACGAAGCCCCTTTTTTGCTAAAATCGAATCAACCAGCTGACGATCAATGATTTAGCAAACCCTCAAAAAACAGGCGTTTTTTCGTCCAAAAGTTGTTTTCGTGGAGAATTTTCAAAATATGGAGGCCTAAAATGGCCATTTTGTCAATTTTGTTCAAAAAAAAGAGCCATGCAAATCGGTGTCACAAGATGGTGTTTATTAAAACCATACCAAATTTATATATAGGAGGAAGAAAAGAGCCGTGCAGAAGAAAATCGCCATGATGCAAGAGCGTTACGAAACAGAAAAGACGCTGCTGCAACGGGAAATGGAAGATATGAACGTACTGGTGGAAGAAAAACAATCTTTGTTGGAAAACAAAGACGACCTGCTGGAGCGCAAGAAGAAAGAACTGGACGTTGAAATCGGAAAGCGCGAGCAGTCCATCGCAGAATTACAGCAACACGTGGCCGAGTATGAGCGCGACATGAACATCAAAGACATCGCCGTCCTCGTCGGCTGCCGCTTCCCCGAAGCGTCACTCACCCGCAGCCGCCTGCTGAAGAAAATCTATGGAATAGACGGCAAAGCCTCCGATTTCGACAAACGAATCATGCTGATGTATTAAGGTAGAATAAAGGGCAATCCCTCCGTCGGCAATCATCCTCACGGAAATATTCACGTCGGGGTACCCTCCATGAGACTCTCAGTCTCACGGTTTCCTCCCTTCTTCTCTTCAGGACGGGAGATGGCATAATGGCAATTGGGGCATTGGATTTGCTTGTCAAGATACTTGCCCCGCGCCACCTCGAAACGGTCGCCATTGACAAGTTTGTTTGCATTGAGGAAAGCACTCTGGCGACTGCTCTTTTCAGGGTTAAGCGGTGAGGCAGTAAAATAGATGACTTTCTCCACTTCCTGTCCTTTGCCAAGAAATCCCCGGCAGAGTATCACCATGTCAATCCAATAATAGTCACCCCACTGCGGTTCGTTGCGCTTAGTGCGACGAAGACCATAGTAGAAGTTGAATCCGTCAATGTAGAATGTTACGCGTTGTGCCATATTGCCTATGTCTGTATAATAAAAAAAGCCGTCCTCGGACGGCCATGTCCATTCAAGAAAGAATGGCGGAGCTTAATAATTTGTTGCAAAAGTAGTCTTTTTTTGCGATACTTGTAAATATTTTGCACGAAAAGTTTTCAAGCTGTACGGTTGCCCTAAGGTTTTTGAACGACCGCTTTGCGGCCAGTTCGTAAAAGACATTGCGCTTACACTAACCACCACGTTTTAGTTGTTAAGTCGTGGGTGACTTTTTTGTGCTGGTTGGGTTGCAGATAAGAAACCTAACTGCTTCTTTATTCCTCCCAAATTTGCATTCAGCCTAAAACTGAACTTCCTCGATTTTCCCCATCTTGCCCTTTATTTACGCGCTTTCTGCGTTAATTCTCCAAAATTGCTTCTCAAAGTCAACCTTTTTTCGTAACTTTGCGGCACGAATGCCATTGATGGTCGTTCTTACAAGAAAAAGGTCATGAAAAAGATATTTCTTCTATTGGCTGCGGGACTGCTGCTGGCTGCCTGTGGCGACGATGCCGGCGAGCGGGCAGCCAAGGTGCGTCGCCAGCAGTTTATTGCCGACTCGCTGGCGCTGAAGGTAGCGGTGACACCCACGCTCGACTGTCTGCCGCTCTATCTGGCTGAGCAGGAGGGCTGGTTCGAGCGCGAGGGTGTCAGCGTGCAGCTACGCCCTTATACGGCCCAGATGGACCAGGACACGGCGCTGCTGCGCCAGCGCGTGGAGGGCATGACCACCGACCGCGTGCGCTTAGACTGGATTCGTGAGCAGGGCGGACGTGTACGCGAGGTGGCGACGACCAGCCTGAAGTGGCAGCTGCTGACCAACAAGACGGCCCGCATCAAGCTGCTGCACCAGCTCGACGACAAAATGGTGGCCATGACGCGCCGTTCGGCCACCGACATGCTGGCCAGGCGATTCATCGACAGCGTGAAGCTGCTGCCCGAACGCGTGTTCCGCATCCAGGTAAACGACGTCAGCGTGCGCCTGTCGATGCTTGAGAATGGCATCATGGACGCCATGCTCTTGCCCGATCCGCAGGCCACCCAGGCCCGCCTGCAGGGGCATCCCGCACTGCTCGATACCGACTCGATGGGGCTCCGTCTGGGCGTCATCGTCTTCACCGAGCAGGCCATGGCCGACACCATGCGCCAGCGGCAGGTGGAGCAGTTCCTGAAGGTCTACCAGATGGCCTGCGACACCCTTGCCGCACGGGGCATGAAGCCCTACCGCGAACTGATTGCTGCCACTTGCCATGTGCGCCCTGAGACGGCCGACTCGCTGCCGGCTTTCTCGTTCCGCCCCTCGCTCAGCAGCACGCCACAGAGTAAGAACGCTCAACCCACAAACCCGAAACATTGAAGCAGAACAATACATTCGACGAGATAAGGCAGATGGTGCTCGCCCGACGGCTGGGCCAGGCCATCAGTGCGCTGGAGAACTATCTGCTGAGCCATCAGCGCCAGCAGGACATGGACCAGTTGAACGCCATCCGCGACGACTACCGGCTGATGGCCGACTACTGGCAGCGCGGTTTCGACGACCCAGGCCGCGAGCAGGTCTACGACCAGCTGCTGCGCCGTCTCTTTGTGCTCACCCAGCAGGTGGACTCACGCTGGCTGCTCGCCGAGAGCCCCTATCTGAAAGCCATTCATCAGCGGCCCCGCAAGGCACGCACCGACTGGGCGATGCCGACTATGCGGGCCAGCATGGAGGCCTTCGTCAGCGAGGTGACCATGCTCGAGCTGGAGCCTGAGCACACCCGGCGGCAGAAAAGCGACGCCCTCTACCGCGAGCATGCCGGGCTGATGCGCGACTTGTTTGACTATATCGTCACCTCCCGTCCGTGGCGCGAGAACCTGGCCGATGCCTTCATCGACATGCTTCTCTCGCCTACGCTGGCCAGCATCGACCAGCAGCTCATCGTCAGTGCCATCATGCTCTCGGCCATGCTGACGTTCTGCCAGCAGAAACTGCGCGTGCTTTGCGAGGTCTATCGACAGGCCACCGACGAGCCGCTGCGCCAGCGGGCCCTCGTGGGCTGGGTGTTCGTGCTCCATGCTGCGCCAGCTGGTGCGGACACACTCTACACTGAGCTGCGGCAGACGGTGGCCGGCCTCTGTGCCGACGAGCGCACGGCAGCCGAGCTGGCCGAACTGCAGATGCAGCTTGTCTACTGCCTGCAGGCCGATGCCGACCGCGACACCATCCAGAAGGAAATCCTGCCCGACATCATGAGTGGCAGCAGGCTGCAGATGACGCGTGGCGGACTGGTGGAGATGGACGAGGACACGCTCGACGACATCCTCCACCCCGAAGCCTCCGAGCAGGCCGTGGAGCGCATGGAGCAGAGCGTCCGCCGCATGGCCGACATGCAACGACAGGGTGCCGACATCTACTTTGGCGGCTTCTCGCAGATGAAGCGCTTCCCCTTCTTCAGCGACATCAGCAACTGGTTCGTGCCCTTCTATTCGCAGCATCCCGGCATCAGCCAGACGTGGAACGGCGCTCGTGCCGGCCGCTTCCTGAAGACCATCACCCGCCTGGGTGCCTTCTGCGACAGCGACAAGTATTCATTTGTGCTGGCTTTCAACCTCGTGCTCGACCGCCTGCCGAAGAACATGCTGCAGATGATTGAGCAGGGCGAGGCCACGGCCATGCCCGTGGGCGGCGAGGTGGCCATCGAGGAGCAGCGCACGCCAGCCTTCATCCGCCGTGCCTACCTGCAGAACCTTTTCCGCTTCTTCCGCCTCTTCCCCTCGCGCAGCGAATTTCCTGCACCCTTCGACGAGCTTCGTGGCATCGTTTTCTTTGCCCATCCGCTCTTGCGCCAGGACGCCCTTGCCAAGCCAATGCTCAGTGTGGCCCGCTTCCTGCTGAAGCGCCGCTGCTACGGGGAAGCGCTCAGCGTGCTCCAGAACATGCCTGAGACCGGGCACGACTTCCAGTACTACATGCTGATGGGCAGCGTCCTCCAGCATCACGCTCCCCTTAGCTCCCCCTTCACTCCCCTCGGCTGCTATCGCCGAGCCCTCGAGCTGCAGCCTGGCAACGAGCGGGCGCTGGCAGGGCTGGCCCGTGCCCTCTATGCCGAGGGCTCACTCGACGAGGCCCTGACGACCTATAACCAGCTGCTGGCCCTGAAGCCCGAGCAGAAGTCCTATCAGATGGGGGCTGCCGTCTGCCTGCTCAACCTGGAAAAGGCCGACGAGGCGCTGAAGCAGCTCTTCAAGCTCAGCTATCTCTATCCCGACGATGCCTCGGTGAGCCGTCTGCTGGCCTGGGCCCAGACGCTCAGCGGCAAGTACGAGCAGGCCGACAAGCTCTATACGCAACTGCTGGCGGCTGATCAGCCGCAGCCCGCTGACCTGCTCAACCGCGGCTACTGCCTCTGGTTCGACCGCCGCATCGCCGAGGCTGCTGAGGCCTTCCGCCGCTTCCTCAAGACGCAGCAGAACGAGCACTTCAGCATCGCCGATGAGTTCCTCGTCACCAGCCACCAGCTGCTCCGCCAGCGTGGCATCACCGACACCGAGATACAACTCATGATGGATGCCTCTCTTGGGTTGGGGAGTTAAAGGAGTTAAAGACGTCAGCCTTGCTGCTCCAAACTTCCGGCTCCGAAGGGAATGTCAAGGGAAAGACTATTGTCTTTAACTCCCAGAAGCCAGAGCGAATGCGAAACTTGAATAACTATCAGAAAAAAAACTATGAGCAAGAAACGATGGATGAAGGCAGGAGCCCGCCTGGGCATGCTGCTGGCCGCTGTGGGCGGCACCGCGCTGTGCACCTCGTGCACAGCGCCTAACGGTCCTGCTGCTGCAGGCCAGTCACAACTCACCACGGTGGGCAACCCCTACCTGCCTATGTGGGAGCACATCCCCGACGGCGAGCCCTACGTCTTCGAAGACCCCGACCAGCCGGGGAAGTACCGCGTCTACATCTACGGCTCCCACGACATCTTGATTGACAACTACTGTGGACGCGACCAGGTGGTGTGGTCGGCCAGCGTAGACAGCCTGAACTGCTGGCGCTACGATGGCATCATCTTCAGCGTAGACCGCAATGCCCAGGGCGAGCAGCTCAATGCCGACGGGCTGGCCGACGTGCTCTACGCCCCCGACGTGACGCTGGTGACCGCGCCCGACGGCACCAAGACCTACTACCTCTATCCCAACGACCAGCATGGCGGGCGCAACGGCCTCGTGGCCAAGTCGAGCCGTCCCGACGGACCCTTCGAGGTGTGCAACTGGAGCAAGGACAATCCCAATGCCACCGACGGCGTGCTGCAGTTCGACCCCGCCGTGTTCGTCGACGATGATGGCCGCGTCTATGGCTACTGGGGATTCCAGCACAGCTATGCTGCCGAGCTCGACCCCGCCACGATGGCCACGGTGAAGCCCGGAACGAAGGTGGTGGAGAACATGGTGTCGTCGATGGACGACGAGGGCGACTTCCGCTTCTTCGAGGCATCATCCATCCGCAAAATCAAGGATAAGTATGTGTTCATCTACAGCCGCTGGACCCGCGATGGCGAGTTCGGACTGCCTGGCACGAACTACACGCTGGCCTACGCCTACAGCGACCAGCCTCTCGGCCCCTACACCTATGGCGGAACCATCATTGATGGCCGTGGCCGCGAGCTGAACGAGCACGGCGACACCATCGCCTCGGCCACCGTGTCGGGCAACACCCACGGCAGCATCTGCCAGGTGAACGGTCAGTGGTATGTGTTCTATCACCGCCAGACGGGCACCGACGAGTTCGCACGCCAGGCCATGGTCGCCCCCATCACCGTCAGCGTCGAGGAGGGTGAGGGTGGACGCGTGAGCATCTCCGAAGGCGAATACAACTCCGAAGGCTTTGCCCTCAACGGCCTGAATCCCATGGAGCGCCACTCGGCAGGACTGGCCTGCTGGTACACCGGGCCGAAGGTGGCCGAGCACAACTGGCCCAACAAGACGTTCTACGGCTCCTACGTTGCCTCGGGCTATGGCACCGACAGCAACTTCGATGCTCCCTACGACCTGCGCAACAACACCAACCCCGTGGTGAACAATACCGACGGCTCCATCGTTGGCTACAAATACTTCAACTTCGACGCCACTCAGGGACGCAGCGACGTGAAGTTGCTGCTGAGGCTTGCTCCCGCAGGCGTCGACGGCACCATCAGCGTGATGACTGACCGTCCGTGGACGTCGCAGGGCGGACGCGTCATCGGCACCCTCCAGCTGAAGGCCGACATGCCGCAGCAGCCCACCGAGTTCGCCATCCCCCTGCCAGACCTCGGCCAGCTGTCGGGCAAGCACGCCCTCTTCTTCACCTTCGCCTCCGACACGAAGGAGCAGTCGCTCTGCACACTCTGCGACTTCGTCTTCGAGTGACTGTAAAACCTTGGGGCAACCGCACAGCTCGGAATTTTCCGGCGGGCTAAGGAATAAAAAATGTTAACTCCGAGGCTTTAACTCCTGACTCCAGACCCCTAAATCCTAACTTTTCATTACCTTTGCAGCCACAAGTAGAGACGCCACAATGTGACGTCTCTACGCAAAAGCATAATAACTATAGTTATTTAGAAGCATGCTACGACAACTATACATTCGCAACTTCACGCTCATCGATGAGCTCGACATGGAGTTCCGCCCCGGCTTCTCGGTCATCACGGGCGAGACGGGTGCGGGCAAGAGCATCATCCTGGGGGCCATCGGTCTGCTGCTGGGGCAGCGTGCCGACATGAAGGCCATCAAGCAGGGGGCCGACCGCTGCGTG
The DNA here is from genome assembly GCA_902775475.1 of uncultured Prevotellaceae bacterium. Lineage (GTDB taxonomy): Bacteria > Bacteroidota > Bacteroidia > Bacteroidales > Bacteroidaceae > Prevotella. The sequence goes on along the minus strand of CACYME010000029.1, from coordinate 7,409 downwards.
GTGGAGGCCCACTTCGACCTGCAGCGCTATGAGGGTATGGACCGCTTCTTCCGGGAGAACGACCTGGAGATGGATCTGGCCGACACCATCATCCGCCGCGAGCTGACCGCCAGCGGCAAGAGCCGTGCCTTCGTGAACGACGTGCCTGTGGGCCTCGGCGTGCTGAAGGAGCTGGGCGAGCGTCTCATCGACGTGCACTCGCAGCACCAGAACCTGCTCCTGGGTAAACATGACTTCCAGCTGAGCGTGGTCGACATCATCGCCCGCGACGGAAAGGAGCTGGCCGACTATCGTCAGAGCTTCGCTGCCTGGCGCGAGGCCCGGCAGGCCCTCGACGCACTGCGCGAACAGCTGGCACAGAGCAGGCAGACGCAGGACTTCATGCAGTTCCAGTTTGACGAGCTGACTGATGCCCGGCTGACCGACGGCGAGCAGGAAGAGCTGGAGAGCCGCAGCGACACCATGGAGCATGCCGAGGACATCAAGCAGGCGCTCTACGAGGCCGACAATGCCCTGTCGGGCGAGGTGGGCGGTATCGTCGGCCAGCTGCGCACGGCGGCCCAGACCCTGCACCAGGTGGAGCGGGTGTTCGGCGGTGCCTCGGAGCTGGCCGAGCGCCTCGACTCGAGCTATATCGAGCTGAAGGACGTGGCCCAGGAGGTGAGCGCCAGGCTGGAGGACATTGACTTCGACCCCGCCGAGCTGGACACGGTGAACGCCCGGCTGGACCGCATCTATGACCTGGAGAAGAAATACCGCGTGGAGACGGTGGCTCAGCTCATCGACATCCGCGACGAGCTGGGACGGAAGCTTTCGGCCATTGAGGGCAGCGACGAGCTACTCGGCGAGAAGGAGCAGGAGGTGGAACGTCTGCTGGCCGACTGTCAGCGGCTGGGGGCCTTGCTCACGGCGAAACGCCGCAAGGGCGCCAGCGAGATTGAGCGCCAGATGGGCCAGCGGCTGGTGCAGCTGGGCATGCCCCATGCGCGCTTCCAGGTGGAGGTGGCGCAGGGTGAGCCTGCGGCAACGGGTCTCGACCGCGTGGCCTTCCTCTTCTCGGCCAACACGTCGTCGGCTCTGCAGCCTGTGTCGCAGGTAGCCAGCGGAGGCGAGATTGCCCGCGTGATGCTCGCCCTGAAAGCCCTGGTGAGCGGGGCCGTGAAACTGCCCACCATCATCTTCGACGAGATAGACACGGGTGTCAGCGGCCGGGTGGCCGAGCAGATGGCGCAGATTATGGCCGAGATGGGTGCTCAGGACCGACAGGTCATCAGCATCACCCACCTGCCGCAGATTGCCGCCCTCGGTGCTACACATTATAAAGTATATAAGGAGGAGACGCCGCAGGGCACCACCAGCCACATGACGATGCTCTCGGCAGATGAGCGCGTCAGGGAGATAGCGCAGATGCTCTCGGGCAGCAGCATCACCGACGCCGCCATTGAAAACGCAAAACAATTACTCAGATTATGAAGACGAATCACCTGGGATTATTATTATTTGTTTTTTGTTCTTTATCCTTTATCCCCGCCGGGGCGCAGCCGTGGGTGAAAAAGGCCGCCAAGTCGGTGTTCACGCTGAAGACGTTCGACGCTCAGGGTTCGCTGCTGGGCAGCGGCAACGGTGTCTTCGTCGGCGAGCAGGGCGAGGCCATCAGCAACTATGCGCCTTTCCGCAATGCCTGGAGCGCTGTGGTCATCGACGCCGCCGGCAAGGAATACCCCGTGGAACTGATGCTTGGCGCCAACGAGACGTATGACGTGGCGAAGTTCCGCGTGAGCATCAAGAAGTCACAGCCACTGACGATGGGGCGTGCTGCGCAGGGGGCAACCGTCAGCCTGCTGCCCTATCGGGAAGTGAAGGCTGCACGTAGCGGCCAGCTGCGCAAGGCTGAGACCTTCGGCAGCGGATACGATTACTATACGGTGAAGATGCAGATGCCGCAGGACGGCGTGGGCCTGCCCCTGCTCGATACCAACGGCCAGCTGCTCGGACTGATGCAGCAGCCTGCATCGGAGACCGACACACTATGCTACGCCGTCAGCGCCATCTATGCCGACAGCCTGAAGATGACGGGCCTGAGCATCAACGACCCTACGCTGCGTGCCGTGCACATCAAGAAGGCGCTGCCTGCCGACTTCGGACAGGCTCAGCTGACGCTTTTCGTGGCCAACACGACGCTCGACTCTGCCGACTATGCCCAGCTGATTGACGACTTCATCCGCCAGTTCCCCGATGCGCAGGACGGCTATGTGAGCCGGGCGCAGTTTGCCACTGGCAATAACCACTTTGCCGATGCCGACCGCGACATGGAGCAGGCCATCAAGGTTGCCGGGGTGTCGTCAGGAAAGGGTGGGGTAGACGAGGCCCACTTCAGCTATTCGCGCCTCATCTATCAGAAATTGCTCTACCGCCCTGAGCCTGCCTACGAGCCGTGGACGCTCGACAAATCCCTGCAGGAGGCCGAGGCGGCATACGCGGCCAACCCGCTGCCGGCCTATCGCCAGCAGCAGGCCTACGTGCTCTATGCCCAGAAGAAATATGCCGAGGCCAGTAGCATCTATGAGCAGCTCTTCAGCTCGCAGCTGCGCTCGCCGGAACTCTTCTACGAAGCCTCGCGCTGCAAGGTGGCGCAGGCCGACACGGTGGGCTATCTGGCCTTGCTCGACTCCGCCGTCAGCCTCTTTTCACGCCCCTTGCTGAAGGAGGCGGCACCCTACATCCTCGCTCGTGCACAGGGAAGGCTCGACGCCGGCAAATACCGCGACGCCACCAACGACCTGAACGACTACGAGCAGCTGATGGCGACGCAGGTGAACGACCAGTTCTACTACCTGCGCTTCCAGGCTGAGCAGGGCGGAAGGCTGTTCCAGCAGGCACTGAACGACATTGCCAAGGCCATCGAGATGAATCCCAAGCAGGAACTCTATTATGCCGAGAAGGCTTCGCTCGAAGTGCGCGTCAGCCTCTACGACGAGGCCATACAGACAGCCCGCGAGTGCATAGCCGTAGCTCCCGACTATAGCGACGGCTATCTCTTCCTCGGCTTGGCGCAGTGCATCAAGGGCTACAAGAGCGAGGGCGTGAAGAACCTGCAGCGTGCCCGCGAGCTGGGCGATGAGCAGGCCGACGGCCTCATAGAGAAATACGGAAAGTAAAAAAAGGATAAAGACAAGACAACCAGAACCACTTGGGCAGCAGAAGATGTTGTACTGAGTGGTTCTGGTTGTTTTTTTATTAGTATTGTCTGAGGGCACCGAGCAGCTCGTCGTTCTCTGACCGGGTGCCGATGGTGATGCGCAGGCAGTTGTTGCACAGCTGGACGCGGGTGCGGTTGCGCACGATGACGCCACGGCCGACGAGATAGTCGTAGATGGCCTGGGCGTCGGTGACACGGGTCAGGAAGAAGTTGGCGTCGGTGGGGTAGACCTGCTGGCAGATGGGCAGCTGGCGGAAGGCCTCCATCATCTGCGTGCGCTGCTGCAGGATGAGCTGCACGTAGCGCTCTATTTCCGTGGTTGCCTTCAGCATCTTCATGGCCTGCTGCTGTGTGAGCAGGTTGACATTATAGGGATATTTCACCTTGTTGAAGATGGCGATGATGGCGGGCGAGGCGAAGGCCATGCCCAGGCGGATGGCAGCGCTGGCCCATGCCTTGCTCATGGTGTTGAGCACCACGAGGTTGGGGTGCTGGGGCAGTTCGAAGCGCAGCGGGCGCTGGCGGCTGAAGTCGCTGTAGGCTTCGTCGACGACGACGAGACCCTCGAAGCCCTCGATGACGCGCAGCACCTCCTGGCGGTCGAGGTCGTTGCCCGTGGGATTGTTCGGACTGCAAATCCAGATGATTTTGGTGTGCTCATCGCAGGCGGCGAGCAGGCGCTCAGCCTTTATTTGGAACTGTTCGTCGAGCAGCACGGGGCGGTATTCCACGTCGTTGATGTCGGCGCAGACACGGTACATGCCGTAGGTGGGCTCGATGGCCACCACGTTGTCCTGCCGGGGTTCGCAGAAGCAGCGGTAGAGCAGGTCGATGGCCTCGTCGCTGCCGTTGCCCAGGAAGGTGTAGGCGGCGGGAATGCCCTTCACTAGTGCTATCTGCTCCTTCAGCTCGCGCTGCAGCGGGTCGGGGTAGCGGTTCAGGGGCGAGCCGTAGGGGTTCTCGTTGGCATCGAGGAAGACGTGGGCCTCGTGGCCGGAGTACTCGTCGCGGGCGCTACTGTAGGGGGCCAGGCTCCAGATGTTGGGGCGCGTGAGTTCTTGGAGTGTTTTCATCTTGCTTTTCTGGTCGTTCTAAATATGCTATAAGCGATAGCTCCTTTGATTCTATTCTATTGCTGCCAGCCTGAGCGTCATCGCGTTCTTATGGGCATCGAGCTGCTCGGCGGCGGCCATCAGCTCCACGGCGGGGCCGATGCGGCGGATGCCTTCGGCGGTGAGGTGCTGGAAGGTGATTTTGCGGCAGTAGCTGTCGAGGTTCACGCCGCTGTAGGCCGTGGCATAGCCGTGGGTGGGCAGCGTGTGGTTGGTGCCGCTGGCGTAGTCGCCGGCACTCTCGCAGGCGTAGGGCCCCAGGAACACGCTGCCGGCGTTGACCACGCGGCTGGCCAGCGCTTCGTAGTCGTGCATCTGAATGATGAGGTGCTCGGGGGCGTAGGCGTTGCTCAGGGCGATGGCCTCGTCGGCGGTATCGACGAGCACGAAGCAGCTGTTCTGCAGGGCCTTCTCGGCAATGTCCTTGCGGGGCAGGATGGCCAGCTGGCGGTCCACCTCGGCCTGAACGGTGTTGAGCAGCTGTTCGCTGGTGGCGATGAGCAGCACCTGCGAGTCGATGCCGTGCTCGGCCTGCGAGAGCAGGTCAGCGGCTACGAAGGCGGCGTTGGCCGTGTCGTCGGCCAGCACGCAGACCTCGCTCGGACCGGCGGGCATGTCGATGGCCACGTCGCCCAGGCTCACCTGCTGCTTGGCAGCCATAACGTACTGGTTGCCAGGGCCGAATATTTTGTAGACCTTCGGCACGCTCCCAGTGCCGTAGGCCATGGCTCCGATGGCCTGCACGCCGCCAGCCTTGAAGATGCGGCTGACGCCAGCCACACGGGCCGCCACGAGAATGGCGGGGTTCACCTTCCCCTGACGGTCGGGTGGGGTGCAGAGCACAATCTCCTGACAGCCAGCAATCTTGGCCGGTGTGGCCAGCATGAGCACGGTGGAGAAGAGGGGTGCCGTGCCGCCGGGGATGTAGAGCCCCACACGCTCGATGGGCACGCTCTTCTGCCAGCACTCTACGCCGGGCTGCGTCTCCACGCGCACTTCGCCGAAGCGCTGAGCCTCGTGGAACTGATAAATATCCTGGTGGGCCAGACGGATGGCGTCCTTTAGCTCAGAGGACACCAGCGTCTCTGCCTCGTCCATCTCTTCGGCGGTGACGGCAAGACTGCTGAGCCGCACGTGGTCGAAGCGCTCCTCATAGTCGAGTACGGCCTCGTCGCCACGTGCCTTCACGTCGCTGAGCACCGAGGCCACCGTGGCCTGCAGCTGTGTGGTGTCCAAATGGGGGCGCATCGTCAGCTCTGCCCATTGTTCTCTTTTGGGAAAGCGATAAATCTTCATATTCAATCCTGAAACCTCAAATCTCAATTCTCAAACCTCACAGAATCATCTTCTCGATAGGCGTGACGAGAATGCCCTGTGCGCCCAGCTCCTTCAGCTGTCCGATGATTTCCCAGAACCGCTTCTCGTCGAGCACGGTGTGAACGGAGCACCATTCCTCGTCGGCCAGGGGGATGACGGTGGGGCTCTTCAGACCGGGCAGCACGTCGATGATTTCCTGCAGACGGGCCTTCGGCGCATTCATGCGGACGTACTTCTTGTCCTCGGCCTGGCGTACAGCCTCAAAGCGGAACAGCATCTGGTTCAGCACGTCGCGCTTCTCTGCCGTCATGCCAGGATAGCCTATCAGCAGGGCTTCGCTCTGCATCACCACCTCCACCTCGCGCAGGTTGTTGCTCACCAGCGTAGACCCTGACGAGACGATGTCGAAGATGGCGTCGGCCAGTCCGATGCCCGGGCTGATCTCCACGCTGCCAGTGATGACGTGTATCTCAGCGTTGATGCTGTGCTCATGGAGGAACTTCCGCAGAATGACGGGGTAGGAGGTGGCAATCTTCTTGCCCTCGAACCAGCTGAGTCCCTGATAGTCTATTTCCTTGGGAATGGCCAGCGACAGGCGGCAGCGGCTGAAGCCCAGACTCGAGATGATCTCGGCCTCGGCACCGCGCTCCACATATTCGTTCTCGCCCACCACGCCCAGGTCGGCCACGCCGGTGGCCACGCTTTGGGGAATGTCGTCGTCGCGCAGGTAGAGCACTTCTAATGGGAAGTTCTGTGCAGCGACGAGCAGCGTGCGCTTCGAGCCGCCCACCTTGATGTCGGCCTCGGCCAGCAGGTGCATGGTGTCGTCGAAAAGTCTTCCCTTTGATTGAACAGCAATTCTAAGCATCGGTTGATTTACGATTTACTATATTTACAGATTGACTAATTAATTAAAAAACGTTGCAAAGTTACGCCTTTTTTCTCTAATATGCAATTAAATGTGTAACTTTGCGGCAAAAATCGTTCAAGATTGAAACATAAAGGAATATTTATACTTCTTTTCCCGCTTTTTCTTGCCTGCACGCAGCGGCAAGAGCAGGTTGCTCCGCCCTGGCAGGGCGAGTCCACCGCATCCTCCGACTTCGACCTTCAGCAGATAGAGCAGGCAGGCGAGCTGATAGCCTTGACGCTCTCCGGCCCCGCCACCTACTACGACTATCGTGGTGGCCATCTGGGCATGCACTTTCTGCTCTGCCAGCAGTTTGCCTCCCATCTGGGTGTCCGACTGCGCATGGAGGTGTGCCGCGACACGGCCGAGTTGCTCCGTCGGCTCTCTGCTGGCGATGCCGACATGATAGCCGTCGCCATGGAGCGCGACTCGCTCTCTCCCGGCTGGCGGGTGGGCGAGGGGAAGCCCGACCTGCAGCAGGCGCTGGCCGAGTGGTACAGGCCGGGGATGGAGGAGGAGGCCCGGCAACAGGAGCAGCAGATGCTCACGAAGCCCCGTGTCACCCGCCGGGTGCATGCGCCGATGCTGCGCCGAGGGGTCATCTCCTACTACGACGACATGTTCAAGCAGTACAGCCGTGGCATCGGCTGGGACTGGCGACTGCTGGCGGCGCAGTGCTACCAGGAGTCGACCTTCGACCCCGAGGCACGCTCATGGGCTGGTGCACGTGGACTGATGCAGATCATGCCCGGAACGGCCGACCACCTGGGGCTGCCCCGCGACCAGATAACCGACCCGGAGCAGAACATTGCCGCTGCCACGCGCTATCTGCACGAGCTGGAGCACGAGTTCCAGTATATCCACGACCGCA
>CACYME010000028.1 GCA_902775475.1 uncultured Prevotellaceae bacterium | reverse complement strand
AAGGGCTGAATCCTCAAAGGAATCAGCCCTGAATTTTTCGACCTCTCATGCACACATACACGCGCACACGAGAGCTCAAGTTTTAGCGGACACCAATAACTCAAAACTAGTCTTTTACAGGGCGGATAGTTAAACCATAATAGCGTTCTATATAGCTTAGCATACTTCCACACCAGTAATATGCATATGAACCTTGAGAATTATTAATGTAATATGTACTAGTCCAAATCCCATACCCACTCTTTATAGAATTATCATACTTGCAGCCTGTACGAGGTAAGAATATAGCATTTCCATTTTTTCCTGTTACAAGATATCCAATTGTATTTTTATAAGTAATTTCTTGCCAAAAACATTTGTCAAGAAGTTCTTGAAATTCAGACATATTTGGCATCCTCCATGGACTTCCAAGAACTATACTAGCTGCATCATAATGCGTTCCACTTATATCTTTTCCAACATCTTTATTATATTTATAGTTTGAAGAATAGAAAAAGGTTCTTGATTCTGTTTCGCCCCAAGCATAGTAGTCGCCATATTCTTCGGGAGCCATTGAACCAAGATTGCAAGTAGCCCATTTACAACTCACCCCTAGGTCTACATAGCCTGTAGTTTGAATGTCTTTTGTCGTAAAACTCTTTATGTCACTGTATACATAGTTACCATTGACGGAGGCGCGGATGCAATAATAATATGTCGTTGTCATTATTAGGCCTGACAGTTCTGCTGTAAGTGTGGTGCCAGTTAGCTTTGGTGTAACAATATCCGAGGAAGACTTAAGGTTTGATGCCGTTCCGTATAGAATACTATATAGTATAGTCGAGTCATCTTTATATATAGAAGCTAAAGAAGTAGTTCCTTTCACAGTAGCCGAATTCTGGGTTATGATAGAAGCATCGTCAGCATTCAAGAATTCGGCTCCAGATTTTGTCGTGAATTCTTTAACTTCTCCATAGAAATATCTCTCATCTACATATGCTACTATACAGTAATAATAGCTCATTTCACTCTTCAAATTCGTAGCCGTTCCAGAAAGCGTGTTGCCATTTTTTATAACATCTATCGAGGTACAGTTGTAGTTAGATTCCAGATTGCTTTTTGATGTTGCATATCTGATACTATACATGATAGAGCTTGTGTTTGGATAAATTGTTGATAATGATGTTGAACCTTTTAATGTAGCGGAAAACAATGTAACATCAGAAGCTGTTTCTGTTTTAAGGTAGTCCGTAACTGCTTTAGTATTAAAACTTTTTATATCTCCACAAATATAATAGCCTTCAGCATAAGCTACAACACAGAAATAATAAGTTGTATTTGACTGAAGGTGCGATAACGATGCACTTAGATCGTTTCCATTTAAAGTTGGTGTAATAGTTTCATAATTTCCGGTTTTCCCATTCTTGTCATTGATGCCCTTTTCATTCTGTGAATAGCGTATTGTATAACGGATAGTTATTTCTTTATTACTGTACAATGATGATAAGGTTGTCTTTCCATTCAATGTCGCAGAAGTCAAAGTTACAGAAGTAGCTTCTTCTGTGCTTATATAAGAATTTCCTGATTTTGTAGTGAACTGTTTTATTTCACCAGTAATAGTAATGCCGTCTACATTTGCAAAAGCGTAATAATAGTACGTTGTCCCAATTGTCAAGTCTTTCAATTGGCTTGTAAAGATGATGTCGTCAACAACAGCTTTTACTGAGCGATATGAACCACTTTCCAATGCCTCTTTGGTGAGTGCATATCTAACTCCGTATGTAATAATAGTTCCTTTTGGATACATATCTGCAATAGTCGATGTGCTATTTATAGTGGCCGAAGTAAATGTTAAATCCGTAGCTTCTCCTGTACTAATATATGAATTACCAGATTTTGTGGTGAATTGTTTTATTTCGCCAGGGAGCGTAATACCATCTACATTTGCAAAAGCATAATAGTAGTACGTCGTTCCAATTGTCAAGTCTCTCAATTGGGTTGTAAAGATGTTGTCGTTAACAACTGCTTTTACTGAGCGATATGAACCACTTTCCAATGCCTCTTTGGTGAGTGCATATCTAACTCCGTAAGTAATAGAAGTTCCTTTTGGATACATATCTGCTATAGTCGATGTGCCATTTATTGTGGCTGAAGTAAATGTAATGTCCGTGGCATCACCGGTTGAAAGCTGCGAGTCAGTTAATGATTTTGTTGAGAAACTCCTAATCTCACCAAGTTTGTACTTGTTGCCTGCACGCGTAAAAGAGCAATAATAGTATGTCTTTCCTGTTTGGAGTTTGGATATAGAAACTCCATAAGATTTATTTTTAATACTATCCAGAGGACAGATGACATATTTCCTATATAATTGTATGCTATCAGGATGAAGTTGGCTTTTCAGCAATGAATAGGATACACCAATTAAAAAATGGTTGTCTCGGTCCAATGAATTTGCATCGGCTTTGCAGTCAATCTTGACCGAAGTAAATGTAAGGTTTGATGCGTCTCCCGTAGAAGTAATGTTCAAAAAGTCTTTAGTTGTGAACGAACGCTTCTCACCATAGAATTTTATGTCGTTCACCTTTACGAAAGTGCGATAGAAATATTTAGTATTACCACTTAAAGTGTCAATAACCACAGTTAATTTGTTACCTTCAAGTTCCTTAGAATAAAACTGCTGAGCATTATTGAACTCTTCACTCATAGACAACTCCACTCCTATCTGTTGGCTGGTGTAAGATGAAGTTAATAGATTTAGATTCACATAGCCGTCAATATAGGCATATGTTACGCCTAACTTCGACACGTTACTTGTGACGGCAACATCAGTAGTATTGCTACTCCCATCAGCTAATACCTCTTCATAGTCACCGCTACAAGAAAAGAGAAAAACGCTCGTCATAACTGCCAAAGTAGTTATAAACACTTTCTTTAAATGAAAAATAATACTCATATTATTGACTTTTATAGTTAGTACATTTTTCTTTATACCAGTCTGCACTAACTCCTATGGATGGAAACAGCGCAGACCCTCCATTTCCGTGAACAGGCCTACCACAGCCCTTAATATCCAATGGTGAAGTCTACGCTGTAGTGCGTACACTCCTTGGATATTAAGATTGCTCTTATTTCCCAGTATCGAGGTGGTAGTTCGTTCACGGAAAGATGAGCAACATGTTTTTGCAGTCTTTGTAGAATGCGAGTGCAAAATTATAAAAAAATAGTTATATAAGCACCTATTGGACTAAAAAAAGTTCTAATTTATATGTGTTTTGCGTGATTTTTGTGTGATTTAAGCAGATTTATGTTCGAGATACATAAGCACTAAAAATAGCCGGAAGACATGCTGCCTTCCGACTATTGTCCACACGGGGAAATCATTTTTAAAGCTGTATGCTGACTGTCTTGCCATTATACTGCACCAGCTTGCCCTCAGGGTTGTCGAGGTTCAGCGCCTTCGGGGCGTCCTTCGTGACGAGCACCACGTTGAAGCGGCGCTCTTTCAGCATGCCGGGGAACTGGCCCTTGCGCTGGCCGAAGCTGACGGTGCGCGAGGCATCGTCGTAGCTGATGTTGATAGTGGCGTACTGGCCCTTCTCGTAGTTGTAGTTCGTGCCCTCGTCCTCGTAGAGCTGGAACTGTCCGTCCTGCCCGGCGTAGACGTAGAGGTTGATGAGCTCAGCAGGCTTCTCGTCGCTCCACTCCATCTCAGGGCCGAAGGGGATGATGGCGCCCTCGCGCACGAAGACGGGGATGCGCTCGTAGGGGGCATCGACCACCAGGCGCTGGCCACCCAGCAGGTGCTCACCCGTGTAGAGGTCGTACCAGCCACACTGCTGGGGGAAGTAGACCTGGCGGTTGCGAGCCTTGTAGTAGCCTACGGGGCAGGCCATCAGTGCCGGGCCGAGCATCCACTGGTTGCCGATGTTCAGCACCTCGGTGTCGTCGCCGAAGTCCATCACCAGGGCACGCATCAGCGTGTAGTCGCTGAAGTGGGCCCATCCGGCCAGCGAGTAGAGATAGGGCATAAGCTGATAGCGCAGGCGGTCGTAGTAGACGAACGACTGGTAGGCGGGATGCTTTTCAGGGGCGATGTTCCATATCTCGCGCAGGGGCCACTGGCCGTGACTGCGGAACAGGGGGATGAAGGCGCCAAACTGGTTCCATCGGGTCTGCAGCTCGCGCCACTCCTTCAGGTCCTCGTTCTCCTGCCCCGTGCGGTCGTAGAGCTGCTGGGCTGCCACATAGCGGTTCTCCACGCAGAAGCCGCCCTGGTCCATGCCCCAGAAGGGGATGCCCGAGAGAGAGTAGTTCAGACCGGCCGTCATCTGTGCACGCATGTCCTCCCAGCGGGTGCCGATGTCGCCGCTCCATGTGGCGGTGCTGTAGCGCTGCTCGCCGGCAAAGCCGCTGCGGGTAAGCAGGAAGACGCGAGGCTCGTTCTTCTTTCCCTTCCAGACTGAGCGCTGTCCGTTGTAGATGGCGTCGGCATTGACGGTAGAGTAGGCGTTGAAGTATTCGGTAGACGTGCCCAGGGCCGTGGGTCCGCAGAGAGCCTTGCGATACCACATCGGCGTGCAGTCGCGCACGTTGGGCTCCGAGGCGTCCATCCACCAGGCATCGACACCGGCCACGCCGTCGTGGTTATACTTAGAATAGAGGTTCTCGTCCATCTGCCGCCAGAACATCTTGCGGGCACCGGCATCGTAGGCATCATAGAACGAGCCGACGAAGCCCAGCCAGTCGTGGATGTCGTCCTTCACGGCCTGGTGGTACATCCATCCGTTGCGGTCCAGCTCCTTGTAGTTCTCCACGGTGTTATAGAACTTGGGCCAAACGCTGATCATGAAGCGGCCGTGCATCTGGTGAACGCTGTCGAGCATGGCCTGCGGGTTGGGGTAGCGCGAGGCCTCGAAGGTGTGGTCGCCCCAGGAGTCGAGCTTCCAGTAGTTCCAGTCTTGCACGATGTTGTCGATGGGGATGTGGCGCTTGCGGAATTCGGCCAGCGTCTCTTCAATCTCGGCACTCGACTTGTAGCGCTCGCGGCTCTGCCAGAAGCCCAGCACCCACTTGGGGTAGAGCGAGGCCTTGCCCGTCAGCGTGCGATAGCCCGAGATGACTTTGTCCATCGTCTCGCCGGCAATGAAGTAGTAGTCCATGTCGCGGGCCATCTCGCTCCACACGCTCAGCTGGCCCCGCTCCTCGTCGCTGCGGGGGGCAGCCACGCGAAGGCCGCAGTAGCTCTCGCCGCCGTCGGGCTGCCACTCAATGCGCAGCTGCACCCGCTTCTTCTTCTCGAGCGTCACGTCGAACTTGTAGGCGTTGGGGTTCCAGGCTGTGCGCCAGCGCTCGGGCACCACCTCCTTGCCGTCGATGTAGACCTTAGTATAGCCGGCATAGTAGAGGATAAACTGGTAGAGCTCCTTCTGTCCTGCGCATTTGCAGCCGTTCTTGCAGTCGCAGCGGCCACCGTCGCAGCACTTCGGCTCGATGTAGCCCTCGTAGACCACGTTGGCACCCTGCAGGTTGAAGCCCTTCGGCAGGTTCTTCAGTCCGCCGTTGTCCGTCTGGTTGGCAATCTCGCTCTTGGCGGGGTAGGCATACTCGTAGTAGATGCTGTCCTCGTCGCGCACCAGCTTCTTGCCGTTCTTGTCGACGTAGGTGCCCGTCAGGTGCCCCTTGTTCCCCTGCTTGTCGTAGAGGCGGAAGGCGCGGTTCAGCTGCAGGTACTCGTCGGGCTTGCCAAAGCGGCAGTAGCTGTAGCTGTCCCACAGCAGTCCGTAGTGCTTGTTGCTGATGACGAAGGGGATGCTCACCTTGGTGTTATACTGGAACAGGTCCTCGTTCTTGCCCTTCATGTTGAACTCCTCGCTCTGGTGCTGGCCGAGCCCGTAGAAGGCTTCGTCGGCGGGACTGTCGAAGAGCATCTGCCACTGCAGGCCGTGCTTCATCTCGTCGGTCACGGCAGGGCCTCCCTTGGCACCCAGCTCGCGCTCGGGCACGGTGAAGTCCCAGAACTTCATGCCCTTCTGGGCTGCCCTCAGCAGCGGCTTCTTGTTGCTGTCGAAGAAGCTGATGCGCCCCGTCGTTCCGTCGACGTAGGCAGTCACGTTCTTTGCCGTCACCAGCACCAGGTCGTTCTCGTTCAGGATGGAGAACGACCCCTTGGCGGGAGCCGTCTGTGGCACCACCATCAGGCTCTGCGGCTTCACGGGCAGCTCGTCCTTGCTGGTGGCCCGCACGCGGATGATGTTGTCGTTAATCACTTCCAGCTGAATCACCTTGGCCTGTCCCTCGTCGGGGCGTATGGTCACGATGTTTCCTTTCGTCTGCACGTAGGCAGCCTGGGCCAGCATTCCACAGCCCAGCAGCAGCGCAGACATCATGAAGGTTCTCTTTCTCATGTTTTCTTCCTTTTTTGTGTAGTTATTAAGTTGTAGTAGTAGCTATCAGTCTTGTTTCCGGGGGTCAGCGGCTCTGGCCCCCTCGTTTTGCTGTCGGTCTAAGCATCGGCAAACACCCTGCCGTCGTCGAGGGTGACTTGCAGCTTGCTGTACTCGCAGTGGAAGTCGTGCCGCAGGCGGTCAAGGTAGCGGGCGCTCTCCCACTTGCACATGGGCAGGTCGTGGAGCAGGTAGTTGCCGCAGGTCTCGGGCTCCGTGGCGGGCACCCGGTCCTGCGTGAGAATCCATTCCAGGCACTCGACGGTCAGGCGGCGCATGTCCTCAACGGTGTAGGCGCCCGTCATGATGATATACATGCCGGTGAGACAGCCCATAGGCCCCACGTAGACCACGTCGTCCTTCACCTCGCTGTTGCGGAACCAGGTGGCCATCAGGTGCTCCAGGCTGTGCATGGCGGCAGGGGCCACGGCAGGCTCCTTGTTGGGTTCGGTGATGCGAAGGTCGAAAGTGGTAAAACCTTTGTCCTCGCGCGATACGTAGATGCCCGGTTTCAGCCGGGTGTGATTGATTGTAAAACTCTGTATGACTTCCATAATTCTTTTAAGCAGTTGATGATATTCTGTTTTGATTGCAAAGATAAAAAAAATCCCGTATTAACAAAACGATTTCGTCTTTTCCTTGTACAACTTAAACAACTCTGCCACACACTGGCTTTCCGTAAAGGTCGACTTCACAGGGAAACCGTAGGCCTGCATCACGGCACGGTCGTTGTCTTGATGGGCTTTGCGAAGTTCCACAGGCATTGTCAGTTCATCGTATAGGTCTGCCAGCGACGAATCTGGATAGAGGGCACGAGCGTCAAGGATGGCTTGTGCAGTTTGCTCAATCTTTGCCTTCTGCTCTTCTGTGGGAGTTGGCCAGGGGAAGTTGTTGTAGACAACATCTTTTGAATAGCGATAACGCATTTCTAATCTTCCACAAACTGCACGCATCCATGCCATGTGAACATTGCTTTCGAGAATGCCAAAATGGTATAGTGTTGCATCGGGGACAAGAAAAACAAGGTCGCTGGCCAAAGCATTGGGCGACATAAAGCCCATAGGAACATAACGTCGCTTTTCTGAGGATACCTTTGGAATGATGATATAATTGCCTTGAGGCATATTTTCTACGTGAAAGTGGGTTGGACGGTCGGCGAGTTTGCGGGTTCCAGCACTTGTACTTGCCAACCTCATTTCTCTAACAGCTTCTATCCGCTTCATACAATGAGGCATCTGGCGTAGTTCTGCAGGAGAACAATTGCCTAGCCACAAGCAATAACGAGGCTTCTGGTGTATAAATTCCTCGGAACCATACCAAGGTCTAAAGTAATGAACAGATTTAGGCTCCAACTGTACGAAATTCTCCATTTGTTCTTTTGTAAACAGATAATTCCCACCATCTATAGGTTTGTTTCCTATTCCTATCGAGGGAACTTTGCAAATAGCCTGTTGCCTGCTGCCTACGAAAACATCTGGCGCATCCATCAAATATGCATTGATATGTTTTGTCTTTAATACTTTGTCGTTGTCGAACAGCCAGCAATCTTTCTCTGTATAATCATCCTCGCTAAAACCAACAATGACACAATGTACATGAGCTTTCAACGAAGCCTCACTATCCCAACGGAATGTGCGATGTGCAAAATTAATTTTGATACCATCTTCAAACAACGATTGCCATAGGTTAGCTACTTGTTCACCTTGGCAGATGCTATTAGTTGATACCAAAGCAGTCTGACACTTTCTGTTGAGTTGCATGTGGTTGGCTGCTCGTTTATACCAACAACTAACATAATCCATGTTACCCACATTCTTCCAATTCGAACCAAACACATGTATCATATCGTTTTTTTGGTTTTCGCTCATTAACCTTGCCCCAACAAATGGCGGATTGCCCATGATGTAGTCATAGTAGACTTGGTAGCGTTGTATATTGGGCTTAACTTCACCATCAAAACGGTGGGTCACAACATTTATTTCGTCATATTCAACTACAGGCTCACTTGCCATAAGTGGCTCTGGCTCTATTATCAGATGTACATTATTGGCATGGATAGTTGGGATATCAGAAGGTATCTCGATAATGTCCCACTCCATCCTCAGTGCATTCCCTTCACGGATATTATGATACGGCTTCAACGGCAGGAAATCAATATCACGACGGATAATCTTCTCTGTCTCGCGTAGCATCTGCGCCTCTGAAATCCATAGGGCCGTTGTGGCTACGGTCACTGCAAAGTCGTTGATCTCTATACCATAGAACTGCTGAATGCTTACCTTGACTGGGTTCACTTCTTCAAAGCCGAGGAATGCCTGGCCGTGATAGCGTTCACGGATGCACTCATTCTCCAAACGACGGAGTGAAAGGTAAGTCTCGGTAAGGAAGTTGCCAGAGCCGCATGCCGGGTCAAGGAAAGTCAGCGAGGCCAGGCGGTCTTGGTAAGCGTCAAGCTTCTTCTGCCGTTGCCGCTCAACTTTTTCTTCCAGTATCTCGTCCAATTCACGGCGTAAATCATTCAAGAAAAGCGGGTCGATGACTTTATGTATGTTCTCGATGGAAGTGTAGTGCATGCCACCGCTCCGACGTGTCTCAGGATTAAGTGTGCTCTCAAACACCGCTCCAAAGATAGTTGGCGATATTTCCGACCAATCGAAGTCAAGGCTGGCATTCTGTAAAAGAACAGCCTTAAGTTCTTCGGTGAACTGAGGGATTTCTATTTCTTCTTCAAACAGTCCGCCATTGGTATAAGGAAAGGCTTTCAAGTCATCTTTCAGATACTTGCTGCGCTTATCGGTTGGCGTATTGAGAACCTCGAACAAACGAATCAATGCACTCCGCAAGTCATCTGCATCATAGCGTACCAAATAGTCGTGGAACTGGTCGTGAGTGAAAACCTCAGCATCCTCGGCATAAAGACAGAACACAATGCGAACACAAAGGATATTCAGCCAACGCAGGGCTTCGGGCGAGTTGTCATCATATTGCTTCAGCAAAGCCTCGTAGATTTTGCCGACTATCTCACCAGCCTGCATGGAAACCTGCATTTCCTTGCTCAAATGCTCGTTCTTAACATCGACAAGGAACAGCAGGCGGTAATATTCCTTTCCCAGATTTTCAAGCAGTATCTGTTCCGGCTCACCATTTGGCTGCTCCATGTCATAGACCAAGAACTCGGAGAAGTTGCAGGTGACAATCCATCGCGGATGCTCCGAGACAGGCAGGCTGACTACATAGCGACGGGCTTGCTGGAAAGGGTTCAGCAAAGAACCGTCGCTTTGCCGGATTCCTGCACGCAAGTCCTTGCCCAAAGATTTCTGTTCTATCAGAACCTTAGTGGACCGAATGCGGCCATCTATGAAGTTGGAGGCATCCACCATTCGATGGTCTTCAAAAGAGATGAATCCATCCGATGGCGTTTCAATGCCAAAGACATTCGTCAGCAAGTCAATCCAAAAGGGTTGTGACTCGCCCCTCTCATATCCTCTGCCTTTCCACCGCTCTGCAAATTCAGCAGCAGCCATAGCCATTTGCCTTTGGCTTCGTCCTTCATGACCTGGCCATTCGTGCAAGCCCGATGGCTCTCGCTGCTCCGTCCGCTGTTTCACTGTCTTCATATTGATTGCTTTCGGTTTTCAATTATGGGCGCAAAGTTACTCAAAAAAAGTGAGTATTCAATAAGAACAGGGAAAAAAGTTTGATAATAATTGCTACCAGCGAGGTGCAAGAAGGCCCCATGAAACTGCTTTCAAATTGTAAGCACTTTTGGGCGAGTTTTCAAAAAATGGGTCGATTTAACCCCCAAAAAACAGGGGGTCTTCTGAAAAAAAAGTGTTCGCGGCCGAAAATAAGCCAATTTTGAGGGGTGTTTGTAAATGGTTGATTCACAGCGCTTTTCGCTCAAAACGGGAAAATTTGGCGGTCGGCGGTCCAAAAAAGTCAACGCCGCAGAAAAATTTGGCGTTGACTTTTTTCGAAAAAGCGTTCGTCTGGAAGTGAAAAAAATGGCAAAATTAACAAAATAGAATGCACAAAACGGGGTGGAGTGTGCAAAAATAGGGCCTTTTGGCCCTCGTTTTATCGCAACCGATGGACGCCAGAGCCCACAAAACGGCTCGAAAACGCCATTTTTCACTCCAGAATGCGTCGCCGTCGTGATGCTTTTTTGTGGCACTAATTTCTACAAAAAATTGTAAGCACAAAATTTGAGTTTTCCACTTTTTTTCTACACTATTGGCCCTTGGGTGCTCCTACGCGCTGCCGTCCCGTGAAAAAAGAGTTGCCTGCGGCGCAACGCGAATACCCATAAATGACACACGAATGGCTCACGAATAATATTTATGAACATTCGTGTGTTATTTATGAACATTCGTGTTAAAAAGAAAAGCCTGCGGCGCAGGTAAAGAAAAAAGTTGTCCACGTTGTTTCTGTCGTCTTCTTTACATTACGCGAAAGGCCGTGAGTGTTTTTTTGCCTTCGGCACTACACAAATGTTCAAGAATGCCCCACGCGCTCGACCTATGGTCGCTTGCCACCAGCGGGACGCAAGAATGATTCATGAATATCTCTTTGCCTACAGCCCCCGAGAGCTCAGATAAGCTATCGTTCGGCTATTCTTTGAACTGCTACAAAACAGGTATTGACAGTTTTTTTGCAGAAAGATTGTCAACAATGCCGTTATTTCGGAGAAAAGTTGTAACTTTGCGGCGCCAAAAAACAAAGATTTGTAAGGAGATGACACACAATCATTCATTCGTGGGGCAGAAGATTAAGGGCCTGCGCGAAACCAAGAACCTAACAGTAGAAGAAATTGCCGAGCGCAGCGGCCTGTCGGTAGAGCAGATTGCAGCCATTGAGAGTGACGAGAACCTGCCGTCGCTGGGTCCGCTGATCAAGGTCGCACGTGCACTGGGCGTCCGCCTGGGCACGTTCATGGACGACAACGACGCCCTGGGGCCGGTGGTGTGCCGCGCCGCCGACCGTGCCAGCGAGGAGCGCAGCATCAGCTTCTCGAATGGTGACGTGCAGGCACGCCGCAACATGGTCTATCACTCGCTGGCGCGCCAGAAGGCCGGACGCCACATGGAGCCGTTCGTCATCGACATTGAGCCGAACGAGGAGCGCGACTTCCAGCTGTCGGCCCATGAGGGCGAGGAGTTCATCTACGTGCTCGAGGGCGAGCTGGAGATTGCCTACGGCAAGGAGGTCTACAGCCTGAAGGCTGGCGACAGCATCTACTACGACTCCATCGTGAAGCACCATGTGCACGGTGCTGCCGGCAAGTCGGGGAAGATTCTGGCGGTGGTGTATATTCCGTTCTAAGACCCTCGCGCACTACGTTTTTGAATAATCATATACAGAGCAAACAGATTTCAATGGAACTAAATATGGATAGCACATCAGCGCAAAAGGCGACTGCTCCCCTCCCTCAGGGGAAGAGGCTTTACCCCGCTGAGACACATGGCGCCGGCTATACGCTCTCGGAGCGCACGCTGGGCCAGTGGCTGGAGCACTGGGCAGAGACGACCCCCGACAGGGAGTACATCGTCTACAGCGACCGCGACCTGCGCTTCACCTGGAAGGAGTTCGACGAGCGGGTGGACAACCTGGCCAAGGGCCTGCTGGCCATCGGCGTGAAGAAAGGGTCGAACGTGGGCATCTGGGCTACGAACGTGCCCGACTGGCTGACGTTCCTCTATGCCACGGCGAAAATCGGTGCCGTGCTCGTGACGGTGAACACGAACTACAAGCAGAACGAGCTGGAGTACCTCTGCAAGGACTCTGACATGCACACGCTCTGCATCACCGACGGCACGTGGGACTGCAACTACGTCGACATGACCTACGAGATGCTGCCCGAGCTGCGCAGCTGCGAGCGTGGCCACCTGAACAGCGAGCGCTTCCCCCACATGAAGAACGTTGTCTTCATCGGCATGGAGAAATATCGCGGCATGTACAACACCGCCGAGCTGCTGCTCCTGGGACAGAACATTGAGGACGAGGAGCTGAGCCAGGCGAAGCAGCAGGTGACCTGCCACGACGTGTGCAACATGCAGTACACCAGCGGCACCACGGGATTTCCCAAGGGCGTGATGCTCACCCACTACAACATTGCCAACGACGGTTACTTCACGGGCGAGAACATGGGCTTCACGCAGGAGGACAAGCTGTGCGTCTGCGTGCCCCTGTTCCACTGCTTCGGCGTGGTGCTGGCCACGATGAACTGCCTGACGCATGGCTGCACCGAGGTGATGGTCGAGAAGTTCGACCCACTCGTGGTGCTGGCCTCCATCCATAAGGAGCGGTGCACCGCGGTCTACGGCGTGCCCACGATGTTCATTGCCGAGCTGGACCACCCGATGTTCTCGATGTTCGACCTCACCAGCCTGCGCACGGGCATCATGGCCGGAAGCCTGTGCCCCGTGGAGCTGATGAAGCGCGTCTCGGAGAAGATGTATATGACCATCACCTCGGTCTACGGCCTCACCGAGTCGTCGCCGGGCATGACGCAGACCTGCCTGAACGACTCGTTCGAGCAGCGCTGCACCACCGTGGGCCGCGACTATCCGTTCGTGGAGGTGAAGGTGCTCGACCCGGAGACGGGCGAGGAGTGCCCCGTGGGCGTGCAGGGCGAGATGTGCTGCCGAGGCTTCAACGTGATGAAGGGCTACTACAAGAATCCGCAGGCCACCGCCGAGGTCATCGACAAGAATGGCTTCCTGCACTCGGGCGACCTGGGCGTGAAGGACGAGCAGGGCTTCTACCGCATCACGGGCCGCATCAAGGACATGATTATCCGTGGCGGCGAGAACATCTATCCGCGCGAGATTGAGGAATTCCTCTACCACATGCCCGGCATCAAGGACGTGCAGGTGGCCGCCGTGCCGTCGAAGAAATACGGCGAGGCCGTCGGCGCCTTCATCATCCTGCAGCCCGGCGTAGAGATGACGCCCGAGGACGTGCAGCTCTTCTGCCGTGGAAAGATTGCCCGCTATAAGATTCCTAAGTATGTGTTCTTCATTGACCAGTTCCCCCTGACGGGCAGCGGAAAAATCCAGAAGTTCAAGCTGAAGGAGATGAGCCTTGAACTCTGCCGCCAGCAGGGCATCGAGGTGATTTGAGGAGTTGAGGGTTTAGTGTTGAGTGTTGAGAGACTATACACCCAAGCCTCTTTCGGCACAGAACTAAAGTCTCTCAACTCTCAACACTTAACACTCAACTCTCAACTCTCAGCTTTTACCGTTTCAATACTTTCTGTGTATAGACGCCGCGGTCGGTGCATACCTGGATGTGGTAGACGCCTGCAGGCAACTGACCCGTGGGGATGCCTTCGCCCTGACGCAGGTGATGGCGCTTCAGGCGCTTCAGGCCCTTCAGGTCATAGACCGTCAGCTGGCGAATCTCGCTGAAGTTGCCTTTCACGAACATCTGTTCGCCCAGTGGCAGCGGCGTGATGACGATGCGCTCGCGCTCGTCGGCATTGCTGGCCAGCACGTTGCCGATGCTCACTTCCTTGGGGCGTTCCTCGAAGGTGAGCAGCCACGCCTCGGCGGCTCCCTGCAACTTGCAGATGAAGTGCAGGCGGTTCTCGTGGACGGGGTCCTTGCCGTCGCGCAGCGTCACGGGCGTCTGCCATACGTTGTCGGCGGGAATCGAAGCACCGTCGCGTCGGCGGATGATGGAGGCTATCTGCAGCTGTCCGTTGGTGGGGTCGGCCAGCGAGCCATAGTTCCAGCCCGTCGTCGAGGGCGAGATGTTGAGCAGATAAGCATTCTGCCCCAGACTGCTGATGGTGGCACCGGCAGCCCTGAGCACGCTCTTCTGCGTGCCGTCGGTGAAGTACACCTCGTCGGGCTGGTCCTCTGCGTCGGTCACGTCGTTCACCAGGAAGCCGCGGCCAGTGGCATCGGTGTTCAGCCAGTCGGCAGGCGTGAAGCCGTGGATGAGCTCGTGGATGCTCACCTCGTCGAGCAGCGACAGATCCTCATTGCCGTAGCTGGTCACGTGGGTGGCCTCGACGTCGTAGTTGGTGAAGTGGCCCATGAGGGTGCTTGTGAGCCACCACTGTGCGAAGGCCTGTGAACGGGCGGCGATGGTGCCGAAGTCGTTGGCGATGGCCTCGCCGAAGCTCAGCACGGCCGGCTGGCCGTTCACCTGCGAGCTGACGAGCTGGAAGTCGATGAGCAGGCCCTTCTCGTTCTCCACAATCACAGGCTGCTGCGTCACCATGCGCACGTTGGTGGCGTCGCCATAGCCCTTGTTGTCGATGATGAGGGCAAACTCTGCGGGCACTATCGGCTCCACCGCCTCCGTCAGCGGGTCGTCGCCCAGGATGTCGCGCTGCATGAAGTAGGTCAGGTCGAGAACGGGCGAGGGACGCACAATGAGCGAGACAGGGTAGAGGTCGCGGGTCATCACACCTTCGCCATTGTTGAACGACAGTGCTCCGCCAAAGCCATATACCACATCATGGTCAGTAGCAGCATACTTAGTTGGGATAAAAAGGTAGGTGAAGGTTCCTGTCTGGCCTGCCTCTAATCGGTAGTTGCCATTGTCCTGCATGGCGAACCCCTCTGAATTCTCCAGGTTGATTTGCATCTCACGGCTGGTGGCCAGGATGCCATCCTCACTGATGGCTTGGAGCAGTACGGCAATGTCGCTGATGGCCTCCTCGGTGCTGTTGTCGATGGTGAGTGTGCCTCTGAAAGCCTGGCGCGTGAAGGCCATCTCCTGCTTGATCTGCATCTTCACCGTGGCACACACATTCCTTGTGCCTTCATTGACCGCCTGTATGTCGGCCTTCATGCTTTGCAGCATGTCGTAGAGGTTGGCGTATCCAAGCTCTGCTATCAGTTGGTCGTAGTGTGCTATGTTTGTCTGACAGGTGTCGAGCGTGGTGATGTTGCACGCGTTGTCACCCTCGACTGGCTGTCCATCGCGCAGGTGCCAGGTGTTCATCAGCCTCTCGACGAAGGTCTGTAGGTTGAAGTCGTACCAATCGGCAGATGATTGCGGCATTAGTGTCAGCGCGTCATGGGCAATATCTGCAGCGTTCTTGGTGTAGAGCGTGCCTTCATCGTGCCAGTCGGCCATCCTTCTGATGATGGTGTTCAACCCGGGTGCCAGCTGGTTCACCGTAACGTTATCGTCGAACAGCAGGGGGGCATTCAACAGCTCAGCATAATAGTTGCGCTGGTTGTCACTAAGGTTCAGGTACAGCTCCAGACGGCGGAGATACGACTGGCGTAGGCTGTTGGCGGCAGGTGCTTGCTGGTTGGTGCGACTGCTGCTGCTGTGATTGCTCACAATCTCCTCCAATATGCAGACAGGGGTGACATACTTGTCTGGTATCTGATCATGTATCCAGTCTTCCAAATCTTCCATCGACGGTAGACTTGGAAGTTCTGGCAGGTCGGGTGGATCGGGGAAGAAGCATGCCAGCGAGCAGGCGATGGTGTTTACAATCTCTTTGATAAGTTCCCAGTCAGGCTGCTCAATGGTGGCTGTATACCACCTGGGATCCAGCTCTTCGCCAGTTGGCTCTCCCGTCGACTCCACCTTGGTGTCTACCTTCTTGTCCTGGTCGGGGTCAGGCTCAAGAGGGTCGCACTCCCTCATGAGGAAATAGCCCAGTTTCCCCAACCATCCCGTCTTGTTGGCCTTGCACACCCATTCCCAGTTGGCCCACGTCTTGTCGTGGCATTTGCGCCCACCTACCATCACATCGGCTTTGGCGCGTGACTGTCCCGCTGCAGGGGCGTAGGTGACCAGCACGGGAATGCCCACGCGCTGGTAGGGGGCCAGGTCGAAGCCGGCATAGTCGGCAAGTGGTGTGAAGAGGAAGTCTTCAATCGTAGGCAGTGTCACACAGACGTTGTTGGCAGTGATAAGGCCTTTGTTCTCCACATAGACGTAGTAGAGCAGCTCTTGCCCTTGTTCCACGGAAAGCAGGTTGAGCGTGTCGGGGAAGATGAGGTCAATGACGGGAACGGGCACTTGCGTCTCAAAGGTATAGTCCGACACTATCTCGTATTGGTCCTCCACCTCGGTCTCCACAACATTATAGCTGATGCTGATGGGCTGATAGGAGATGGTGGCGAGGTGCTCCGTCGTCTCTGCCGGGCTGACAAGCACGTGCTGCATATACGAGTCGTGCTTGGGTGCTGTGACAAGCAGGGTGTAGTAGCCCTCGGGGATGTCGCTGAAGAGCGCCGTCCCCGCGTCAGTGGTTACCTCAGTGTAGAGGGGGATGCCCGTGTTGTAATCTTTCAGTTGAACGGTAGCACCCCCGACGAGCGGATGGTCTCCCTCGGCGTTGCCATAGATGGTCAGCTCATCCTCAACGCTGACAAGCAGGCTGCCTTTGTCTTCGCCCACCACCTTCAGACTGTAGCTGATGAGCTGTCCGTCGCCATTCTCACAGTTGACGGCTACTGTTCCCGACTGTACCACGTTGGTGGGAAGTCCGGCGGGGTTGAAGGTGAGGCTTATGACGGTGCTGTCGCCATGCGCCATTGAGGGGAGCTCGCTCGGAGTGTTCAGGGCGATGAAACTCTGGTTCTTGGGAATGGCAACGGTGATGCGTCCGGTATTTCCTGCTCCACGGTTGGTAAGGACGACAGGAATGGTTGTCGGCTTGCTGTTGGTGATGTTGGTTCTGATGACGGGCTGGTTGAACGCCAGTTCAGCACCGGGGTTGACGGTATAGGCATAGACCACAAAGTTGAGCGTGGCGCCTTCGTCACTGCCGACGGACAGCCACACGCGCTCCCAGTTGCCAGTGGTGGAGGCCACGGCGGAGCGCAGCGTCAGCTCCAACGCGCCTTCCGCGTTGCCTCCCAGCACGTCAACGTCCTTTGCCGTCACCTCGTAATGGCCGGCATCATCGCTGACGGTGGCCTTGAGGTGGTGCAGGGGCAGGCTGCTGAGGTTCTTCAACGGAACGTTTATATGGAATGGTTCGTCTACGTACATGTAGCACTTGATGAAAGTGCCTTCAGTACGGGCCATGCCGTATACGCCGATGGCGGTCAGCGCCTCGCTGCTGCCTTCACCGGGAGCACAGACACCGATGGCAAAGTCGCCCCCGATGCCCGTCGGCAATGGGAAGTCGACCTCAAAGTGCCCATCATCGTCGGTGGTGGCCGCCAGGGCTTGGCGCGTGCCGTGATAGACGACGAAAGGCTCCACGTTGATGCGCTGCGAAGCACCTCTCACGGCAGTGGCCTTTCCGCTGATTTTTACCGTCTGCCCCATTTGGTAGTTGGTGCGGTCGGTGGCTACGGTATAGGTATAGGCGGGGCTGACCTTTAGTGGCACGGAACGGACGTTGTTCAGCCACTGCACCTCGTCGAAGAGACGCCCTTTGTTGCACTCCACCTCCACTGCGTAGCTGCCAGGTGCGGCGGGTGCCTTCAGCGTCAGGCTTGCCGTCGTCTGCCCGTTGGGGGCAATGGCCTCTGCGATGGTCATGGTGAGCACCTGCTGGCCGGCACGAATGGTATACGTGCTGCGGGCAGGCACTTCCACTACGCCCGCATTGGCAATGGTGATGGCCACATTGTAGTCGTCGCTGGCCAAGATGGTTGACGGAGTGATGGCTATCGACCGCACGGCCATGTCGGGCAGCGTCATGTCGGTCACGTAAAGCCATACGGATCCACTATTGAAACCATCGGCATCGGCACGGACCACCACCACACGGCTTCCCTCCTGCTGGTCGTTTGCACGGGCACGCACACGGAAGGTGGTGCTCTGCTCACCAGCGGGAATGGTTACCTGCGTGGGCAACATCACTCCCTGGTCGTCCGACTGGAGCCTTACGATTAGTTTGTCGGCAGTGAGGGTGTTGCGTGTCAGCGTGACCACCGCTCCATTGTCATCGCCCTCTTGGATGGTACTCTGTGAAGACATGAGTGTCAGCGTGGGGCCATCGTTGTCGAGGATGCGAAGCTGGCGTGTCACTACACCTTGCTTTGTCCCTACAACGCCGCAATCGCATGAGGAAATATAGACCTCGGCGGTGAGATTCACAGTGCATTCACCTTCAACAAGGTTGTTGTCCACCACGCCAATCACGAAGGCTTTCTCAGTCATGTTCTTTTCCAGCACTACCGTATTGGGATAGAATAGCCTTCCGCTCTGGTCGTCGGTCAGGCGGATTGTTACCTTGTTGTCAGTCACGTTAGTACGCCTCAGCGTGGCGTAGACGGCATTGGCGCCGGCATCCTCGCTCACCACGTCGGGAGTGAGCAGAAGGTCGATGTCGGGCACGTCGTCATCGTAGAGCAGCAGCAGGACGCCGGCTTTGTCGTACCCCTCGGCAGTGGCGTAGAACTCCACGGTCTCCGTACTGCTTGGAGCCGAATCGTTGATGGCGGCGAGGTCAACGGTCGCTTCTGTCTGGCCTGCAGGAATGGTAATCGTCTGGGGATAGCTGAAGCGCGACGGTCGGCTGCACGCCAAGGCCACCGACAGGCTGCGGGAAAGGGGCCGGTCGAGACTGACCGTCAGCTGGAAGGTGTCGCCTTCGTTGACTTCGGTGGCCGTGGCGGTGAGGCGCAGTGGGGGCAGCTCGTCGTCGCGGATGGTGAGCGTGGCCTGCTGGGCGTCGTAGCCGTTGCCGGCGACCTCGATGGTGAAGAGGGAGTCGTCGTCGCAGACGGCATTGTCGGCCAGGTTGAGGTAGAAGTAGGCAGCGGCCTGCTCGCGGGGGATGGTGACCGTCTGCGGCACGGCGAGACGGTCGTCGCCCCGCAGCTTGGCCAGGTCGAAGGTCTGTGCTGTTGACCAGCTGCCGCTGCGCTCCAGCAGGCAACGCACGGTGGTGACGGCGCCCTCCTGCTGCGGAGCCGTGGGTGCGGTGAGGTAGAGGCGCTTCCCCACGGTGATGGGGGTGCCGCTGGTCTGCGAGCTGTTGTTCGACAGGAAGTCGGCACTTTCGCCCGAGCCTACTGACGGCACGATGGTCACGGCCAGGTCGACGGCGCCGTCGATGCCCGGCAGGCGCGGTAGACTGACGGTGGCGCTGCGGCTGACGGTAGCGCCGGGTGCGAGCGTGGCGGTGTCGTAGCTGGCAGTGCCGATGTTCACCTTGCGCCCGTCGGGGGCCACGAGGTAGATGCGCTCCGTCCATCCGCCGTAGCCGTCCAGATTCCCCAGGTTCTCTACTTTCCATGTGAGGGTGACGGCATCCTGGGGCATGATGTTGCTGGCGGTGGTGGCCACGTCGCTCACGGCATAGTCGGGGCTGTCGGGGCGCTCGTTCTCGTCGCGGACGATCTTCAGCTGTCCGCTGCGCGTGCCGATGCTGTCCTGAGTGCCGTCGGCCTTGAAGACGACGGCATCGGCAAGGGCAATGGTGAACACGTTGCCGATGGTGGCAGTGTCGGGCACGTGGACGGGGATGCTGAGCACCTTGCCTTCCACGCCCTGTATGGCTTCGGCTCCGCTGACGGTGAAGCGATAGGCACCGCCGGGCAGCGCCTCCACTTGCAGTGCCTGGGCAGCTGCACGGTCGGTCAGGGAGGCTGCATTGACATCGGCGTTGAAGCCCGCGGGGAAGTTCACGTCGACGGTGAAGCCCGTCAGCTCGCCGCCCCTGTTCTGCAGGTAGAGCGGATAGCTGACGACGTGGCCAGCCTGTGCCCCCTCGCGCATACCATATATATTATATAGGTCGCCCTGTGCCTCTCCCGGCTCGCTGGGGTTGTCGGGCGAGAAGCTATAGTCGTAGTTCACCACCAGTGTCACGTCCTTGTCGGGCATGGTGTAGGTGAAGCCCTTCGAGGCCGAGATGATGCTTCCGTCCTGCGTCCAGTTGCGGAACGAGTAGTGCTGGCTGGAGTTGTAGGCCTCGATGTAGACCTGCTCGCCGACAGCGATGTCGTTGTCGCGGTTCAGGTTGAACCATCCCACGTCGGCAGGGTTCGTCCGCAGGTAAAGATGGCGCTTGATGCTGGCCTGTCCCGGCTCTTCAGGAGTATCGGGGGCGAACTGGAAGCGTGCCACGAGGGCGATGTTACGTGCGGGCATGGTGTAGCTCAGGTTGTTGTCCGTACTGAGCACGTGGCCCTGCTCATCTTCCCACTGCACGAAGCTGAAGCCGCTATGGCAGTAGGCATAGAGATAAACTTCCTCGCCGGCAGCGTGCATCGACTGGGCGTTCAGGTTGTAGTAGCCGCCTGTGGCGGGCACGGCCTTCAGCGTCAGCCGCCAGGGGTGTGTGCCCGGTTCGTCGGGGTTCTCGGGGTTGAATTGTGCCCACGCGGCTGGACAGACTGTCAGCAACAGCACGGCGAGCAAATATTGTAGGTGTTTCATGCTGTTTCGCGTTTGGGGGTTATTTCACCAGGTACTTCTTGCCTTGCTTTACGCTGACGGTGGGGCGCTGGGTGCTGGATGCAGCAGACTGCGGACGGCCCTGCAGGTCGTAGGAGGGAGCGTCGTGGGCTGGCTGAGCTGCCACGGAGTTCACTGCCGTAGATTCGTTGCCTCCGATGGTGAGGCTGAAGCGCTGACAGGAGGTGACAGGCTCGTCGATGGTGAAGATGTAGTCCTGCTGACCGAGGTCAACGGTCTGGCCGGTCAGGGCATCGTGGAGCAGGAGCATGCCGTTGCCCCGGCGGAGGCTGATGGTATAGATGCCGGGAGCAGTGGCGCTGAAGCCCAGGGCCACGGCATCGGCCTCGGTGAGCGGGCGCTCGTTGATGGCCAGCTGGTTGCCCTCCTGGTCGAGGGTGAAGAGCTGCAGCGTGCTCTCAGTGCTGATGAACTTAGTGGCATCGCGCTGCGACTCGTAGCTGACGGATGCCTGCTGATTGGCCACCACGCGGGTCTGGTCAGTGCGGTTGCCGTCGGTGAGCACCAGGTCGAAGAGCCGTCGGCTGTCGCTCTCAGCACTGCGGGCAGCGGCGGGGCGCTCCACGTCAGCAGTGAAAACGCGGCCCTCCTTGGGGAAGAGCACCTGGCTCTGACTGGTAGGCTTCTGCACGAAGAAGGCCTCCATGGGGCGGAGCACATAGCCGTCGTCGATGGGCGAGTAGGCGCGGTAGGTTCGGTTGTTGTAGTCCCACACGGTGATGGGGGCAGCCAGCTCCATGCTGTAGGTGTCGTAGTAGCAGGGGTAGGGGTTGCCCACGAAGTTCCAGCTGGCATCGGCGGCGTTGGCGGCGTTGTAGGTCTTCAGCGGGGTGGCTACATCGTCGCTTTCCAGTGCCGGAGCCTTGCCAGTGGCGGTGGCGGGCATGGTAATCCATCCCTCGCGGTCGGTCTGCAGGATGTAGCCCTGTCCGGCGTGCAACGTGTTGTCCATCAGGTCCTGCCAGCTGCCCTGCGGGCCGTTGCCTGCGCGGTTCTGGCCGTTGTAGTAGCGGAAGACGAACGAGGCCTCGGCGTTGTCGTGCACCACGTCGCCCACGTTCACGTCGGTCAGCGGCGTGATGAAGTACCAGCGGTAGTCGTCGGCATAGAAGCGGGTGCTGATGTGGTCGGCAGTCATGGCGGGCGTGTTGTTCAGCAGCTGGCCGAAGTGGTTGTCGTAGCGGTTGACGGTGAAGGTGAGCGTGCCTACCTCGAAGGGGGCGTTGCCACCCACGGTGAGGCGGGCATCCTCGCCCAGCAGCACATCGACCTTATTGCTTGGGCGGCGGTTGTTGGTTAGCGTCAGCGGGCCGCCGATGTTCAGGAACGAGGACTCTGCGCCGCCCACGATGGTGCCGAACCCGTGCCAGTAGTCATCGAGCTTGTAGTCAACGAGGGAGAAAGCGGGAACGATTAGCGTCACCTGGCTGCGGTCGAGTTCGTAGAAGGGATTGTTGTCACTATAGATTAATGGTGGCGTGGCAGAGTGGCAGGTGACGGTCTCCAAGGCAGTACAATACGAGAAACAACTATAATAGCCGTAAATTCTATCATTGGAATTCCAAATTCTTGGGGTTGCTGGCAGTTCCAAAGTCTTCAGGCTCCTGCAATAGTCAAAAGCATCACGGTCTAATGTGGTTAAATTCGTGGGCAACACCACGCTTTCGAGTCCACTTTCATAGAATGCGACATAGCCGATACTATTCAGCGTTTGCGGGAAATCTATATTCTTGAGAGAATAAGTATACTCGAAACTGTATCTTCCGATGCTCTCCAAGGCTGGTGGCAGAACTACTGAGGCCAGCGACTGGCAATTGTAAAAAGTGTAATCTTCTATTTTCGTAATGCCTGCGGGCAGATTGATGGCTTTTAGATTAGTGCAGTCGTAGAAAGTCCACTCTCCAATGCTGTTTAGGGCAGAGCCAGATGCAAGCTCTACGTTTGTGAGAAAATGGTTCTCGGAGAAAGCATAACGACCAATAGCTGTGACGGTGGCGGGAATGCTGATGCCACCGATGCTCGTGCGATAAAAAGCACGCTCACCGATTGATTTCAGTCCTTGAGGGAGCGCGATGTAGAAGAAGTTCGTTCGGTCGCGGAACTGCTCGCTGGGCACCTCGCTGGCCGTTGCCTGGCTAAGGTCTGCTCCTACGAGATTGGCCATATTCTTCAGTGTGTTCCAGTCTTCGCTGTTCATAGCACCCTTCACGCGGATGAACTCCACGTCGCTGAGCATGTCGGCTTGGTAGAGCACCTCCTGGCCCAGCGTGCCGGGGGATGCCAGCTCCACGTTGAGCCACGAGTCATCCATGCTATAGATGCCGAAGTCGGCGAATGCCTCACCGCCATTATCTCTCACTTTCACGGCGAGCACATTATCGCCCGGATGAAGCAATTCCTTTGGGATATTAATCGTGTTGTAGTCGGGAGCAATGAGATATTCGGAGTTGTTATAAATCTGTACACCGTTGAGGTAAACCACACAGCCGTCATCGTGGCTTACATAGAGCACGTAAATCTCGCTGTTCAGGCTACTTACATTGAAATGGCGGCGGAGGTAGTATGAACGATAATTATTCCCCCAGTCAGTGACGTAGTAAGGCAGACCGTTGGCCGTGCTAATGGGACCACTAATAGTCTGCCACTCCGACTCATCGAAGTCGGTGGCATACCAGTTGGACGGGTCACTGTAGCCGTAATACTGGTTGTAATACTTTGCCTGCCAGGGCTGTTGGCTCATTTGCCCGAAGGGGCACAAGGCCGTGCTGGCCTGCATGGACACGCATCCTAAAAAGACGAGGATGACAACGGCGATGCCGCGAAGAAAAGATTTGTTCATAGATATAGGCTATTTATAGTCTAATTTTTCTGCAAAGATAACAAATATTTCCTTTATTGCAAAGAGTTTTCTGTTTTTTTCTATTTGCAAATTTACAAAAAAGGCATATACCGACGGTATATCGCCCATGTGCCGTTTTTTATCTGACAGAATGGATTCTTGTGGAGAGAGGAACCGGTGTTCCTGGGGGAATTAAGAAAAAAGCGGAGCCGAAGGTTTACCAGCGGATGGCAAGGTCGAGGCGCTGGCCGGTGAAGCTCAGGTCGACGTTGCGCGACTTGAAGAGCTTCTGTTTTAGGAAGTAGGTGAGTTCGGTGGCGGCGATGCCGATGGCGGCTCCTGCGCAGACGTCGTGCAGGTAGTGGCGGTCGCGCACAAGCCGGTCTACGGCGGTGAGCGTGGCTATGCCGTAGCCCCCGATGGTGACCCAGGGCGACAGGTTGCCGAACTCGTGGTGGAGCATGGTGGCTCCGGCAAAGGCAAACATGGCGTGGCCCGAGGGAAACGAGCGGCGGTCGCTCTTGTCAGGGCGACGCTCGGCCACTATCTGCTTCAGCGAGTAGGCCGTGGCGGCGCCGATGGCATAGCTGCTCAGGGCCGTCAGGGTCAGTTCGACCCAGTTGGGGGGATTGAGGGGGGCTTCCTCCCCTTGTTGGTGATGGTTGGTGGGGCTACAAGCTTTCAGCACGAACACTGCTGCCATGGGCATGTGCTGCAGCAGGTCGTCGAAAGCATCGCTGCGATGCTGCTGGCCCAGGGCCGGCAGCACCGCAGCGGTGTAGAGGAGGATGGCCGTCAGAAGGACGGCAGACGGTCTATGCAGCATTCGGGGCTTTTATTTCACCACGTATTTCTTGCCGTTCATGATGTAGAGGCCCTTCACGGCATTGCTGATGCGGCGACCCATGAGGTCGAACATGCCGCGGCTGTGCTGCTGTGTGGCGGTGATGGCGTTGACGCCCGAAGCCCACTCAGCCTCGTCGACCAGCGTGACGTTGAACAGGTAGTACCAGCCGTTGTAGGCGTAGGCCAGCTTGGTGGGAACTTTCTTGCCCTCGAAGTTGGCGCCCATGTTGTAGATGGTGAGCTTAGCCTCCTCGGCGCTGCCGTCGGGGTCGAACTCAAGGATGATGTTACCACTCTCGGAGAAGTAGCCGTTCTCGTCCAGAGCCAGGCCGGTGGTCGAGGAGAGCAGTGCGGAGAACTCCTCCTCGTCCTCCTGGTTGATACCCTGCAGCACGAGGGCGTGAGCGTCGTCGACCAGACCCTGGTAGTCCTCGGTCTCCAGCTTCTTCATGCACTCGGCGAAGTTGAGCGTCACGGCAACGCCATCCTCCTTCGTAGCGGCGGGCACGGGCAGCACGATGCTCTCCTCGCCCAGGACGCGCTCGTTGAAGGTGACGTCGGCAGTGTTGAACGAGAACTCCTTGAAGCGGAAGTAGTAGTTGTTGGGAGCGTCCTTCAGCTTGTTGCAGTTGAAGGCGATGGTCTGGCAACCCTTACCCTCGCTCCTCATGTCCTCTTCAATCTTCAGCTCCTGCCAATCCGACGTGAAGTTGAGTGTGCCGATGGCTTCCCAGTGGACGTAGCCGCCGGGCATGTTGTGCAGCTGGGTGTCCACGTCGGCGGGCACGTCGGCGCGATACTCCATCACCAGGCGATACTTCGAGTTGGGGATGAACTTGTGGGGCACGGTCACGAAGAACTGAGCCTCCCAGTCGTCGATGGTCGTCTTCTCGGTGCCGTCGGCCTTGTGCCAGTACTGTACGTCCTTATAAGTAGGATTGCCTTCGTCGTCGAGGACGGGATTGCCATCGCTGTCAAGCTCCTGCTCCTGGCGTGTGCCTTCCCAGCAGGCTGCGGCCACGGTCAGTGCGGGCTGTCCGTCAACGGGATCGTCAACGATGCGGGCGGGCTTGTCGGTGCCGTCGGCGGCATCACGTCCGGTGAAGGTGGTGTAGTTCTGCACGGGGTCGTTTGAGAGCGTTCCATGACGGAGCATGTTGAACCAGCCTTCAAACACTCCGGGTCCCTTCGGGTCGCGCATCTCCAGCTTCACGTCGTCGAAGTAGATGACGTTACCGTCGGTCATCGTCGACAGGTTGAAGGCCACAGACTGCATCCACTTGCCGTTGGACTCCTGCGTGTGGTTGCCGTCGATGGTGGCGGTGACCTGAATGCGCTGCCACTCGGTGGTGTAGTTGATGTTGCCAAACAGCTGGTAGTGGTTGTAGTTGCCGGGCTCCTGGTGGGCCTGGGTCTCAAACATGCCAGCCTTCTCGGCCATCACGCGGAGCGTCATGCGCAGCTCCTTGCCCGAGGGGATTTGCTCGTTGGCGTAGATGAGGAACTGGCAGTCCCACGAGGCAAGGCTCGTCTGGCCGTCGGGCTTCACCTTGTTGCCGGCCTCGTCGGCCTCGGCCTCAGTACGGATGATGACGCGTGCGCAGTGGTTAGTGGGGTCGGTGGGGTCTTCCACGATTTCGGCAAAGCCCTGGAACTGGCCGTTGCCGTCGTACTGCTGTCCGCTGCCCTCGGCGAATTCCACGCCCTGACGCCAGTCGTGGCACCAGAAGCTGCTCCACATCGGGTCTTGCTCGCCTTCCAAGTTGCCGTTGACAACCAAATTCTGCCACTCTGACTGAGCGAATGCACCGCTGCTGAGCAGTGCTGCTGCGATAAGGGTAAAGAATTTCTTCATAATGTTAATGTTTTAAGTGTTACACGATAGTTTTTAGATTATTTTTCTGCTTGCAAAGATAGGTTAATTTGTCTCTTTCGGCTTTTTGGCAGGTGCCATAATGTTTTTCAAATGTAAACAAAGGAAAAAAGTTGAGAGTTGAGAGTTGAGTGTTGATAGTTTAGTGTTTAGTGTTGAGAGTTTAATGTTCAGAGTTGAGAGACTTTAGTTCTGTGCCGAGAGAGGCTCGGTTGTAAAGTCTCTCAACTCTCAACTCTTAACTCTCAACACAGTACTGAACTAAAGTCTCTCAACACTCAACTCTCAACTCTCAACACTCAACGCATCAGAGTAGGTTCTGACGCTCGATGTCCTTGAAGTAGCGGTAGGTGCCCACCTTCAGCTCGTCGCAGGCGGCGTCGTCGCAGACGATGATGCCGTGCTGGTGCGTCTGCAGGGCCGAGATGGTCCACATGTGGTTCACGCTTCCCTCGATGGCGGCCTGCAGGGCGCGGCACTTGGCGTGGCCGTTCACCAGGATCATCACCTCGCGGGCTGCCATTACGGTGCCCACGCCCACGGTGAGGGCCGTCTTGGGAACCTTGTTGATGTCGCCCTCGAAGAAGCGGCTGTTGGCGATGATAGTGTCGGTGGTGAGCGTCTTCTGGCGCGTGCGGCTCGAGAGACTGCTGCCCGGCTCGTTGAAGGCGATGTGGCCGTCGGGGCCGATGCCGCCGAGGAACAGGTCGATGCCGCCGGCCTCCTCAATCATCTGCTCGTAGTGGGCGCACTCAGCAGCCAGGTCGGGGGCGTTGCCGTTGAGGATGTGGATGTTCTCGCGGGGGCAGTCGATGTGGTTGAACAGGTTGGTGAACATGAACGAGTGGTAGCTCTCGGGGTGCTCCTCGGGCAGTCCCACGTATTCATCCATATTGAAGGTGAGGACGTGCTTGAAGCTCACCTTCCCTTCCTGATAGGCTTTCACCAGTGCGCGATACATGCCGATGGGGCTCGAGCCCGTGGGCAGGCCAAGCACGAAGGGCTTCTCGACGGTGGGCTTGGCGGCGTTGATACGTTCGATGACGTGATTTGCTGCCCATTGTGACATCAAATCGTAGTTAGGTTCAATAATGACTCTCATAATTGTGTTTGGTTTGTTATAAAATTAAAAAAAGAGTTTAGTAATCGTTCCGTTAGTCTTTCTTACCAGATAAATCTGCCCGTGACGCATGTCGTTGCTGCCGACGCGCTGCCCTCGCAGGTTGTACACGCCTTCCGCTGAAGGGCTGTAGGTGCGCTCGCTGGTGGCGATGCTGCTGTAGAAGCTCTGCCCCACGTTGAACGACACCACTCCGCCAAGCTCGTCGTCGTCGATCAGCCTGATGTTGGTGATGGGCAGCGCCAGCTCGGTTGAGCCTTCGGCGTTGGCGTTGAACATGGTGGCTGCGGGCACAGACTGCAACGTCAGCTCGTGGTTGTTCACCGAGTCGTTCACGCAGGGATAGGCCGTGCCCGACAGGTAGGGCGAGTGGCCGCCGGTGCGTCCCAGACTGTCTCTCGTCACGATGACGTCCCACTGGTCGTAGCTCAGGTTGTCGGCGTGGAAATAGTCGTAGCGGTGATGCTGGGCGTCGTTGTTCACCGAGTTGCCGGCGCTGGCCATGTCGTCAACGTGGGCGATGAGCAGTCCGCGGCCCGGCGTGCGGAGGTCCCAGCCCGTCCACTGACGGTTCTCTATGACGAGGAACTCCCTGTCGGTGTGCCTGATGAGGTAGGCCTTGCCGCCCTCGCTGACGGGCTGCAGGTTGCTGATGGCGGTGTCCTCGGTCAGCTCTTCCAGCTGTAGCCAGCCCAGGAGGTGCTTCTCGTAGGCCGAGTAGTTGCAGGGGCACCAGCCGTTGTTGATGAAGTTGCCGCCGTCCATGAGGTCCCACTCGTCCACGACGCTGTATTCCGTTGCCGTGGTCGAGGTGGGGTAGAGGTCGGGCAGGCCCAGCATGTGACTGAACTCGTGGCAGATGGTGCCGATGCCGCAGCTGCGGTCGTTGCTCCACAGCTCGGCGCTGGCCGAGTAGTTGCTGGCGACCGTGTTGCCGATGGTGAGCGAGCTGAATGAGCTGGTGTTGGGCCAGATGTAGCCCTTCCCTTGCGTCTCTTTCTCGTTGCCCCCGTAGCCAGCCCAGACAAAGACGACGTGCTCGGCCTTGCCGTCGGCGTCCCAGTCGTAGGGGCTGAAGTCGAGGCTCAGCGAGTCGGCCAGCGTCTGCAGGGCGGTGCGGAAGTCGGCGGCACCATATTTCTTGCTGCTGCTGGAGTGGCTGTTGCTCTTGCTGCTCACCTTCACAGGCCCATAGACGTCGAAGCGGGGATGGAACCAGCCTTCCGACTGGCGCAC
This sequence comes from uncultured Prevotellaceae bacterium, assembly GCA_902775475.1. Taxonomy (GTDB): domain Bacteria; phylum Bacteroidota; class Bacteroidia; order Bacteroidales; family Bacteroidaceae; genus Prevotella. Next base: position 10,319 of record CACYME010000028.1, on the reverse strand, counting down.
GAAGTAGTCGGCCACGCAGCCAGGGCCGCGCCCCTCGTTGTAGCCCTCTTCGTTAAAGATGCGGTTGTAGTGGTCCTGCGGGTCGTCGCCCTGGAAGTCGCAGTCGCTGAAGCTCATCAGCACCACGCAGACGGGGTAGATGCGCTCCGGGTCCCACTGCGTCTTCAGCGCGGGCAGTCGGCGGGGAGCCTTCGCCTGCCCCCCAGAAAGGGAGAGAGTGGCTGTGCCGTTCTCCGCTGCTGTAGCCTCCCCCAGTTGGGGGAGGTTGGAGGGGGCCGCTTCCATGCAGTCATAGCGCAGCGCACGGATTTGGGCGGTGGAAGTGATGAGTGAAAAGTGATAAGTTATAAGTATAGTCAACACTTTCACCCACACGGGCCACTTCCCGTTAGATTTGTCTCTGTTCTTCATTGCTCTCAACTTATCACTCATCACTTATCACTTATCACTCATCACTCATCACTTATCACTTATCACTCATCACTCATCACTTCTTTGGGCACCAGGGCTTCAGCGTCTTGAAGAAGTCGTTGCCCTTGTCGTCGACGAGGATGAAGGCGGGGAAGTCTTCCACCTCAATCTTCCAGATGGCCTCCATACCCAGTTCGGGATATTCCACGCACTCTATCGACTTGATGCTGCTCTGCGAGAGCACGGCAGCCACACCGCCGATGCTGCCCAGGTAGAATCCGCCATACTTCTGGCAGGCGTCGGTGACCACCTGCGAGCGGTTGCCCTTGGCAATCATCACGAGCGAAGCACCCAGCGACTGGAACTCGTCCACGTAGGGGTCCATGCGGTTGGCCGTCGTCGGGCCCATCGAGCCGCAGGGGTAGCCAGCGGGCGTCTTGGCCGGTCCGGCGTAGAGCACGGGATATTTCTTGAAGTATTCGGGCATCGGCTCGCCGGCGTCGATGCGGGCCTTCAGCTTGGCGTGAGCGATGTCGCGGGCCACGATGATGGTGCCCTTCAGGTTCACGCGGGTCGAAACGGGATACTTCGACAGCTCCTTGCGCACGGCGTCGATGCCCTCGTTCAGGTCGATGGTGATGGTGTTGCTGCCCTCGCCGGCCTTGGCGTATTCAGCGGGAATCAGCTCCGAGGGGTTCGAGTCCATCTTCTCCAGCCAGATGCCCTGGGCATTGATCTTCGCCTTGATGTTGCGGTCGGCCGAGCAGCTCACGCCCATGCCGATGGGGCAGGAGGCGCCGTGGCGCGGCAGACGCACCACGCGGATGTCGTGGGCCAGGTATTTGCCGCCAAACTGGGCACCGAGTCCGATCTTCTGGGCCTCAGCGAGCAGCTTCTGCTCCAGGTCGATGTCGCGGAAGGCGCGGCCCGTCTCGTCGCCCGTGGTGGGCAGCGAGTCGTAGTATTTGATGCTGGCCAGCTTCACGGTGAGCAGGTTCTTCTCGGCCGACGTGCCGCCGATGACGAAGGCGATGTGGTAGGGCGGGCAGGCGGCGGTGCCGAGGCTCTTCATCTTCTCCACGAGGAAGGGGATGAGCGTGCCCTCGTTCTGGATGGTGGCCTTCGTCATGGGGTAGAAGTAGGTCTTGTTGGCGCTTCCACCACCCTTGGCCACGAACACGAAGCGGTACTCGGCACCCTCGGTGGCCTCGATGTCAATCTGTGCGGGCAGGTTGCAGCGGGTGTTCACCTCGTCGTACATCGTCAGCGGGGCGTTCTGCGAGTAGCGCAGGTTGTCCTGCGTGAACGTGTTGTAGACGCCCAGCGACAGGGCCTCCTCGTCCTCGAAGCCCGTCCACACCTGCTGGCCTTTCTCGCCGTGGATGATGGCGGTGCCGGTGTCCTGGCAGAAGGGCAGGATGCCGCGTGCGGCCACCTCGGCATTGCGCAGGAACTGCAGGGCCACATACTTGTCGTTCTCTGAGGCTTCGGGGTCGCTCAGCACCTGGGCCACCTGCAGGTTGTGCTCGCGGCGCAGCATGAACTCCACGTCGTGGAAGGCCTGCTGGGCCAGCAGCGTCAGCGCCTCCTTCGACACCTTGATGATTTCCTTGCCCTCGAACTCAGCGGTGCTCACGCCGTCCTTCGAAAGCAGTCTATACTCGGTCTTGTCTTCGCCCAGCTGAAACATCGGGGCGTACTTAAATGCGGGTTCTTTGGCCATATTTATAATTTTTATAGTTTTCGGCCACAAAATTACAAAAAAGAAATGAAGCGACGAAGAAAACGGCAAAAAAATGCTAAACTTTTTCAACCTCTACGATTGAAAAAGCACAGAAGGGTTGCTGGCTCTGTCAACCGTCGATGGTCTTTTTTAGGTTGTGAATAGCGAAGAAATACGCCAGGACGGTGACGAGATTTTTTTTTGAAAGAAATTGACAAAATGGCCATTTTTGCCCTCCATATTTCAAAAATTCTGCGCGAAAGAACTTTTTTACGAAAAAAAGCGAATTTTGAGAGGTTTTTCTAAATGGTTGGCAATCAGCTATTTGGTCAGATTTTCCCGAAAAAAGGCGTTCGACGATTTTCAAAAGTCAACGCCGCAGAAAAATTTGGCGTTGACTTTTGAAATTTTGGCGTGCTTACAGAAACGCGAAATGAGGCAAAAAATGAGCAAAAAACCTGCACAAAACTATGGCGCGTGTGCAAAAAATCGCCTTCTTTCCCTCCGTTTTTCGTCCGGCGAGGCTTCCCCAAGGCTCCAAAACGGCCTTTTTTCGCCCAAAATTGCGTCGTTGCCGTGAACAAAATTTTTTGTGAAATATTTTGACAATTTTCTCTTTAACAACGAATTTTACGAATTCAACGTATTTCAATGCGCAACAATTCTGTTAGTCGTCGCTGTGCTCTTTTGTAAAAGCGCTAAGCGATTACGTGTGATTCGTAAAATTCGTTGTTGTATATTCCTATTCCGCTTTCGCTCCAGCTTCCTGGAGTTGAGCTATTCGCTGATCATCTGCATTAGGTCCTTGGCCGATAGCTTGTGGCTCTGGCTGGTGCCGCTGAGCATGGCGTCGGCGAGGTTGCGCTTCGTCTCGTGGAGGCGGAGGATTTTCTCCTCGATAGTGTGCTGCGAGATGAGGTGATAGACGGTGACGTTCTGCCGCTGTCCGATGCGGTAGGCGCGGTCGGTGGCCTGCTGCTCGATGGCGGGGTTCCACCACGGGTCGAGGTGGACGACATAGTTGGCCCCGGTGAGGTTCAGGCCCAGTCCGCCAGCCTTCAGGCTGATGAGGAAGATGCGCTGTCGGCCGCGCTGGAAGTCCTGCACCAGCTGGTCGCGCTGCTTGATGGGCACGGAGCCGTCGAGGTAGGCGTAGGAATCGGGGCCAAAGGTGGCACTGGCGTCGAGGGCCTGGCGGATGAGTGCGAGGAAGCTGGTGAACTGGCTGAAGACGAGGACGCTGTTGCCTGCGCCGACGATTTCCTCGAGCAGCGACATGAGGGTGCTGATTTTCGAGCATTCGCCCTGCCACCCCTTCTCGGCCAGCTGCGGGGCACAGGCGGCCTGGCGCAGACGGGTAATCTCGGCCAGGGTGTTCACGCTGGGACTGCCGCTGCCGTCGGCTTCGAGCAGCTGCTTGGCTCGACGGCGGATGACCTCGTAGACGGCCATCTCGTCCTGACTGAGCTCCACGGGCATGGTCATCTCGGTCTTGTCGGGCAGCTCCTCGACCACCTCCTGCTTGGTGCGGCGCAGGATGAAGGGCTGGATGATGCGCTTCAGCTGGCGCGAGCGCTCCTTGTCGTCGTGCTGCTCTATGGGGGTGATGTATTTCTCCTGGAACTGGTCGTAGCTGCCCAGCAGTCCGGGGTTGATGAACTGGTAGAGGTTCCACAGCTCGCCCAGGTGGTTCTGCACGGGCGTGCCGGTGAGGATGATGCGGTGATGGGCCTGTAGCTGCATGACGGCCTGCGAGGTCTTCGTCTCGCGGTTCTTGATGACGTGGGCCTCGTCGAGGCACACGGTGTTCCACTCCTTCTTCTGCAGGTGCTCGGCCTCGGTGACGAAGAGACCGTAGGTGGTGAGCACGACGTCGCCTTTCTGGGCTTCGCTGACAGCCTGCTGGCGGTCGGTGGCGGCATTGAGCACGATGACGTTCAGCGAGGGTGCGAAGCGCTGCAGTTCACGCCGCCAGTTGAGTACGACGCTGGCCGGTGCCGCCACGAGCGACGGCCCTTCGTCCTGGGTGTGCAGCAGGAAGGCGATGGTCTGCACGGTCTTTCCAAGTCCCATGTCGTCGGCCAGACAGACGCCGGCGCCCCAGCCGGTCATGCGGCAGAGCCACTGGTAGCCGTCCTGCTGGTAGTCGCGCAGCTCGGCCTTCAGCGTGGCGGGAGTGTCGGGGCGCTGCTTCATGCTCTGCTCAATCTTGTCTTGCAGTTTCTCCAGCTTCTTGTCGTGGCGAATCTCCACGTCGCCGCTGAGGGCGCTGCCCAGCAGCGTGGCGTGCAGCTCGCTGATGCCGAGGTGGCCGCGGTGGCTGGTGGTGAGGCTTTCCAGCCGTGCCAGTTGCTTCCTGAGCCGCTCGGTGATGGCCAGGAACTGCCCCTCGCCAAGACGCACGAAGCCGTGCTGGCGGCTCTGGCCTACGAGTTGCAGCAGCTCTGCGGCAGTGAGCACGGTGTCGTCGTCGATGGGGATGTCGCCCTCCACCTCGAACCATCCGTTCTTCGACTTCAGTCCGATGTTCCACGACGAGGGGTTGGCGTTCTTCAGATGCAGCTGTCCGCCTTCGGGCCACTCCATGGCGAAGTGCTCCTGGCCCTGCTCCTGCACGAACTGCATGGTCATGAGCAGCTCTTCGGCCGAAAGGATGACGGGGGAGCGCGACTTGAAGGGGTCGGCCACGGAGTCGGCCGAGAGGATGTTGTTGTCGTCGAGGAAGGTGGTGAGTAGCTGCAGGTTCTCGCGCTCGCCACGCATGTCGCGTGTCACCTGGTAGCGGGTGCCGTCGGCCTCGGCCACGCAGGGGTTCTGCCCCTTGGCGGGGATGAACAGCGTGACGCCATCGGGTAGGGGACGCGCCACGCAGTAGAGGGAGAAGGTGTTCTGCGTGCCCATCGTGGGCATCACCTGCAGGCAGAGCACGGGCGACCCCTGGCGCTGCTCCAGGGTGGTGCCGCCCTCCACGAGGTCGCTGTGCACCTCGACGACGTTGCTCACGCGGGGCAGGAACTGGCGCAGCAGGGGCTCGGCCTCGAGGGGGAACGTGCCCAGGCCGAGCAGTTTCTGGTAGTAGTTGCGCTGCTGGGGCGTCAGGTCGAAGACTGTATAATGGAAATCGTTGTCGCGGCGGTAGAGGACGCTGTTGCTCAGGTTGAGCCCGCTCAGGTTGGAGCTCACGAGGAAGCCCTTCGGCGAGCGCTCAATCATCAGGTAGGGCTTCTCCTCCTCGATGGTCACGTGGTCGAAGGGGGCATAGCGTCCGGTGTAGACGCGGTCGGAGCCGATGAGGTGGGGAAGGATGAGCTTCACGTCGATCTCGAAGTAGTACACGTTGCGTATCTTCGCGGCTATCTGCCGGTCGGCATCGTTCATGAAGTCGATGCCCCGGCAGAAGGATTCGAGCGACAGCCGCTTGCCGGCTCCCCAGAGGCCCGACTTCAGACGCGACTGCTCGCGCACCTCTGCGCGGTCGTTGTTCACCAAGTACATCACGCGCACCGTCTGCTCCTGGTTCTCCTTCTCGCTGCTGGTGGCCTCTTGGGGCGTCAGCTCCTCAATGACTCGCTCCCAGGGCTGCTTGTAGCGGATGCGCCCCAGGATGGGCTTGCCGCCGAAGTCGTGCTCCAGCTGCTGGCGCTCCTCGTCGGACAGCGGCAGCCAGGGCGACAGCTCGTGGCGCAGCAGGCGCATGCGAGGCAGAGACGGCAGCTCGGCTGACAGCTCGAAGGGAATGCCGAAGAAACTGGCGACAAGCAGCGTCAGGTAATGATAAAGCGGCGGCTTGCTGCTGTTGTCCCTGCCGCAGAGAAACTTCTTCAGGTCTCTCGCCGTTGGTAGCGTTCCGTTCACCAGATAGTTGGCCAGCAGAACGGGAACACTGTAGTCCTGATTCTTTACGAACTGCTCCTTGTTGAGCAGGGCGGTCAGCTTCTTGTGCTGGTCGGCAGTCTTGAAGTGGAAGGCCATCACGAGCACGTAGTTGCTGAGTACCATGCTGAAGAAGCCTTTCTCAATAGAAAGGGCATTGCGGTTGTGCTCGCGCAGGGCCAGCGTCATGGCCGAGAAAGCCTTGTCGTAGTTGCCAGCATAGAGGGCGCTCAGGCTGTTGAACAGCTCGGTATAGACCGATGCAAGGTCCTTCATCCTGGGGTCGATGCGCCCCTGTTTGAAGAAGTCGTAGAGGGCCACGGCGCTGTGAAGCTCATTGGCCATGCCGAGGGGGAGCATCGGGGCCGAGTGGCTGAGCAGCTGTAGCAGCGTGTTGTCGGGGTCGGGCTGGTCGTACTCAGCCTGGTAGACAAGGGCTATCTGGATGAATTCAGGAATCCTGTGCGAGGGTATGAGCCTCAGCATGGGCAGAAACACCCTGTAGGATGCCAGTGGGGCCATGGCATGCAGCTGCTCGGAGCTGAGAAGACTAAACTGGTGCCTGTCGGGCAACTCCTTGCCGCCGATGCAGAGTCGCAGACAGTCGATGATGACATCCTGGCCGGGTGCCTGCAATTGCTTCAGACGGTCGTTAAACAGGCGTAGCCAGATGGGGCACTCGCACAGCATGTAGACCAGCAGGGGCATGCGGTGAAAAATGCCGAGGGCATACTGGTCATAGAAGTAATAGGATGAGCGTTCCAGGAAGGGCATCAGGCTCTTGATGACTCCCTTCATCTGTTCGCTGGTGAGGTTCTCCAGCTTGCGGTAGACGCCCATGGCCGCTCCGTCGGTCTCTTTGTTGGCATAAGCCAAGAAGCAGAGCAGCTTGCGCTGCTCTGCCGTCAGTTTCAGATAAGGCTGATATAATTCCTTCAACTCTCAACTCTTGATTAGTAGCCGAATATCTGTTGCGTGCTGACGCGGCGGATGGGTCCTATCTGGCTCAGCTCCACCAGGTCGAGTTCCTTCTCGTCGCCGAGGATGACGTAGCGGTAGGGCTTGCGGGCCATCAGCTCCTGCTCGAACTTCACGATGTCCTGTAGCGTGAGGGCGGGCAGAGCCTGGTAGATGCGCTCGTTCTCGTCGTAGTCGATGCCCAGCTGCTGCGCCATGATCCAGGCATTGATGAGCCCGAACTTCGTGGTGCGCTGGGTGGCGAGCCGCTTTGTCAGGGCATCCTTGGCAATCTGGAACGAAGGCTCGCTCTGCGGGATGGAGTCGAGAATCTGGTGGAACTGTCGCACGCAGTCCATCATCTTGTCGTTCTGGGTGATGATGTGGGTGAAGAAGTATTCAGGCTGGTCGCTGTACTGCGGCTCCACGTAGCTGGCGAAGGCGTTGTAGGCCAGACCGCGGGCCTCGCGCAGCTCCTGGAACACGATGGTGTTCATGCCGCCGCCGTAGTACTCGTTGAACAGGGCCACCACGGGGGCCTCCTCGGGCTTCCAGGGGCGCTGCTCGCAGTGCAGCATGCGCATGTAGATGTTCTTGGCCTGATAGGGCGCGATGAGAATCTCGTTCTGCGGCGTGGGCTGCAGCGTGTAGTGCTTGTTCTCAGGCACGGGCAGCAGCTGCTGGGGCAGCACGTCGAGGTGGGCCTTCAGCCCGTCGGCCAGCTCCTGCTCGGTCATCGGGCCGTAGTAGAGCACGGTGTGCTGCAGCTGCTTCAGGCCCCTCAGCAGGGCGAGCAGCTCGGCGGGGTCCTGCTGCAGCAGCTGGTCGGTGGTGAGGATGTTGCGGGTGCTGTTGTACTCGCCGTAGAGGCCATACTGCACCAGGGCACCGAAGTTGCGCTGCTGGTTGGCCTTGGCGTCGGCGCGGCTCTTGTCGATGAGGCCTACGAGGCTGAGCCAGGCCTCCTGGTCGGGCTGGGCGTTGGCGATGACGTTCTCGAGCAGTGCCAGCGCCTGCGGCATGTTTTCGGAGAGGCCGCTGAGCGAGACGCTGATGCTGCGCGAGCCCACGTTGATGTTGTAGGTGCAGGCCAGCTTGTAGAACTGCTGCTTCAGCTGCTCGTTGCTCAGGCTGTCGGTGCCCAGGAACTCCAGGTAGTCGGCGGCATAGTCATAGCGCACGTCGGCCTCCGTGCCGAAGTCATAGCGCAGCGAGAGCTGGAAGCGGCCGTTCTCCTTGTTCTGCACGTAGACGTAAGGCAGCTGGGTGTTGAGGTTGCCAAAGACGAGGTCTTTCCTGAAGTCGACGAAGCGCGGCTCGATGGGCTTCACCTCGGCGTTCTGAATCTCCTTCACGAACTGGCTCACCAGCTCGCGGTTGGTGGGGATGGGGGTGATGGCGGGCTTGTCAATCTTCTGCAGCGAGGTGTCCACGCCCTGCCTCTTCTGCACAGCCACGTAGTTGTCGGTGCGGAAGTGGCGGCGGGCGAAGCTCGCCACCTGCTCCTTCGTCATGGCGCTGATGCGGCTGAGGAAGCCCACGCGCTGCTCCCAGGGCACCTCGTTGATGAAGGCGTCGACGAACATGCTGGCGCGGGCCTGGTTGCTCTCCAGCGAGTTGTAGTACTGCAGCTTCAGGTTGTTCACCACCGAGGGCAGCAGGTCGTCGCTGAAGCTGCCCTGGCAGAGCTTCTCCACCTCGGCGAGGAGCAGCTGGCGCACGTCGTCGAGCGTCTGGCCGTCCTTCGGCGTGCCGCCGATGATGAACGCGCTGTAGTCGTGCTGCGCCTCCATGCCGCCCCAGGCGCCCAGCATCTTCATCTGCTGGTTGATGTCCAGGTCAAGCAGTCCGGCGGTGCCGTTGCTCAGGATGTTCTCAATGACGGTCAGCGTGTCCGTCTGCAGCGAGTTGCCGCGGTCGAAGCGCCAGCCCAGCCACAGCTGCTCGGCCTCCAGGCCGTAGACGGTGGTGTCGCGGGGCGCGGTGATGGGCGCCTGCGGGGGGAACTCGGGCTGGGGCACCGTCGTCAGCTGCCTGCCCTCGGCGTCGAGGGCGGGCTGCCACTCGCCGAAGTATTTCTCGATGATGGCGATGGTCTGCTCAGGGTCCAGGTCGCCAGCCATGCAGATGGCCACGTTGTTCGGGCGGTACCACTTGTCGAAGTAGGCCTTGATGTTCGTGATCGAGGGGTTCTTCAGGTGCTCCTGCGTGCCGATGGTGGTCTGCGTGCCGTAGGGGTGGCTGGGGAAGAGCATGCGGCTCATGGCCTCCCATAGCTTGCGCTGGTCCTGGGCGATGCCGATGTTGTACTCCTCGTAGACGGCCTCCAGCTCGGTGTGGAAGCCGCGGATGACCATGTGCTGGAAGCGGTCGGCCTGAATCCTCGCCCAGTTCTCCACCTCGTTCGAGGGGATGTCCTCGGTGTAGCAGGTCACGTCGTTCGACGTGTAGGCGTTGGTGCCCTCGGCGCCGATGGCCGACATCAGCTTGTCGTACTCGTTGGGGATGAAGTACTGCGCTGCCAGCTGGCTCACCGAGTCAATCTCGTGGTAGGCCTGGCGGCGCTCCCCGGGGTCGGTCAGCAGGCGGTACTTCTCGTAGCGCTGCTCAATGTCGTCGAGCAGGGGGCGCTCGGCCTCGGCGTCGGTCACGCCGAACTTGTCGGTGCCCTTGAACATCAGGTGCTCCAGATAGTGGGCCAGGCCCGTGGTCTCCGCCGGGTCGTTCTTCGAGCCCGTGCGCACGGCGATGTAGGTCTGGATGCGCGGCTCCTCCTTGTTCACACTCAGGTAGACCGTCAGCCCGTTCTTCAGCGTGTAGATGCGGGTCTGCGACAGGTCGTTGTTCACGGTAGCATAGTCTTTCCGGCCGCATGCCCCCAGCAGGAGCAGCGGAACCAGCATGAGCATTAGTCGTTTCTTCATGATGTTGGTTTTCGGGGGGGTTAGTAATTACGGCTGCAAAGTTACACATTATTTTTCTAATCCCGAAGCATTTCCAACCTTTTTTATGGCAATAGCATAGAAAAGACCCATCACTCATCACTTCATTAGTAGCGGGCAGTTCGACAATAGCCAAAATGAAATGTTACAAATGTTACAAATGTTACAACACGTATAAACACTGGGGTTTCCAGCGATTTCACACCCCGGAAACACCCAAGGTATACCCCTGCACACTCTCCCGCAGAGTGTGCAAAAACAAGCCCGAAGCCCCCCCTTCTTCCTCGGGGGCCGTAGGGGGGGCTCGGAGGGGTCTCGGAGGGGGCTTCAGTTTTTTTAGAAGTTCACAGGGCCGAAGCCCATGCAGCTGGTCACGCCCAGCGCCGTGGCGATGGCCGAGAGAATGGCTGCTG
>CACYME010000027.1 GCA_902775475.1 uncultured Prevotellaceae bacterium | reverse complement strand
TCTCGCTTCGGATTCGACAAGCCCATAGTGGTGGCCGATGCAGGGCTGCTGAGCAAGGCCAACATTGAGGAACTCACCAAGGACGGCTACCAGTACATCCTTGGTGCAAGGCCGAAATCGGAGAGTGAAAAGGTCAAGGAACAGATTCTCTCCTTGGGCATGAAGTATGGCGATGTCGTGGAAATAGAGAAGGGCGGCGGAGTGCGGCTTGTCCTGTCATGTACCGAGAAACGTGCCAGGAAGGATGCACACAACCGACAGCGTGGACTGGCGAGGCTCCAGAAGAAGATGGCCAGCGGCAGGCTGACGAAGCAGAACATCAACAACCGGGGGTACAACAAGTACCTCAAGATGGAGGGTGAGGTGACTATCAGCATCAACATGGAGAGGTATGAGGCCGATGCCGCATGGGACGGCATAAAGGGCTATCTCACCAACACCACGCTGGAAAAGGGTGAGGTCATCGCCAACTACTCCAATCTTTGGTTTATCGAGCGGGCTTTCAGGATGAACAAGTTTGACCTGGCCGTGCGTCCTATCTACCACAGGCTCCGAAACAGAATTGAAGGGCACATCTGCATCTGCTTCACAGCATACACGATTATGCTGGAACTCGAACGCATACTGAAGGCCGCAAAATCAGAGATAACCATCTACCGGGCACAGGAACTGGTCAAGAACATGTACGCCATTACTTACACTCTGCCGAAGTCAAAGCAGACCAAGCGGGTATATCTGGGGATGGACGAAGAGCAGTCTGAGCTATGCCAACTGGTGGTGCCTGACTGGCGAAAAGGCACTTGAGTGACCCAATGCGGAAAACAGGAAAGATACGAACAAATTCTGAAATTGCCAAAGAAAAGGAGAAAAAAACTGAGTCATTTTTTTCCTGGCATATTCCTCACCACAAGAATCCGGCGTGGGCGAACGAGAATCTGCGGTTAGGGGAATAGTTAACAGGGCTGTCGGGGATTATGAACGTTGAATAGATAACAAATGGGCTGTGCAAACCTCTGGCGCAGCCCATTTATCATTTATCATTTGTCATTTATCATTTAGGCGCGCAGCACCGCTCACCCCACCGTGCCTTCGAGCGAGACGGCGAGGAGCTTCTGTGCCTCTACGGCGAACTCCATAGGCAGTTTCTGCAGCACCTCCTTGGCGTAGCCGTTGACGATGAGGCCGACGGCCTGCTCGGTGGGAATGCCGCGCTGCTGACAGTAGAAAAGCTGGTCTTCAGAAATCTTGCTGGTGGTGGCCTCGTGCTCGAAGATGGCGGTGGGGTTCTTCACGTCCATGTAGGGGAAGGTGTGGGCGCCACAGTCGCTGCCCAGCAGCAGCGAGTCGCACGAGGAGTAGTTGCGGGCGTTCTCAGCAGTGGCAGCGGCACGCACCAGTCCGCGGTACGAGTTCTGCGAGTGTCCTGCCGAGATGCCCTTCGAGATGATGGTCGACTTGGTGTTGCGGCCCAGGTGTATCATCTTCGTGCCCGTGTCGGCCTCCTGGTAGTTGTTCGTCACGGCCACGCTGTAGAACTCGGCCTGCGAGTTGTCGCCCCTGAGGATGCAGGAGGGGTATTTCCACGTGATGGCGCTGCCCGTCTCCACCTGCGTCCACGACAGCTTCGAGCCCTCGCCACGCAGGTCGCCGCGCTTCGTCACCAGGTTCAGTACGCCGCCGCGGCCCTGCTCGTCGCCGGGATACCAGTTCTGCACCGTGCTGTATTTCACCTCAGCACGGGCGTTCACCACAATCTCCACGATGGCGGCGTGCAGCTGGTTCTCGTCGCGCATAGGGGCTGTGCAACCCTCGAGGTAGCTGACGTAAGAGTCGTCGTCGGCCACGATGAGCGTGCGCTCGAACTGGCCGGTGTTGCGGGCGTTGATGCGGAAGTAGCTGCTCAGCTCCATGGGGCAGCGCACGCCCTTGGGGATATAGACGAAGGAGCCGTCGCTGAACACGGCGGAATTGAGGGCGGCGTAGAAATTGTCCTTGTAGGGGACGACGGTGCCGAGATACTGGCGCACCAGGTCGCCGTGCTCCTTGATGGCGTCGCCGATGGAGCAGAAGATGACGCCCTTCTCGCGCAGCTTCTCCTTGAAGGTGGTCTTCACCGAGACGGAGTCCATGATGGCGTCGACGGCGGTGTTGCCGCTCAGGGCCAGGCGCTCCTCTAAGGGGATGCCCAGCTTGTCGAAGGTCTTTTCGAGTTCGGGGGGAATTTCCGACGGAGAACCGTCGGATGCTGCGGCTTTCTTCGCCGTGGGGTCGGCATAGTAGGAAATGGCCTGGTAGTCTACCGGCGGCACGTGTACGTGGCCCCACGTCGGTGCCGTCTGTTCCCGCCAATAACGAAAAGCTCGCAGACGAAAGTCGAGCATCCAGTCGGGCTCGCCTTTCTTCTGCGAGATGAGTCGCACCACGTCCTCATTGAGTCCCACGGGAATGATTTCCGTGGGCACGTCGGTGGTAAATCCAAATTCGTATTTCTGCTCAGCAATGCGGCGAACCAGCTCGTTGTCGCTTTCCTGAGGCGTTGACTTGTCCTTTTCTTTATCCTTGTCTTCCATTCTTGATTATTTCCGACGCAGGATGCATCGGCTTCTTAGTGGTTTGCCATCGTGTAGACCTCTGCCATCTGGTCCCTGTTGAGCACCTCCATGGCGCCCACGGTGATGGTGGCACCACGGCTGCACTTGTCGGCCATCAGGCCAATCTCCTCGTCGGTGGCGGTGCGGCCTATCAGCTCGGAAATGCTGGTAGGCATGCCGATGGCGCGGTAGAAGCGCTCGGTGGCCTCGATGCCCTTCAGGGCGGTCTGCTCGGGATGGGCAAAGTCGTTGGCCACGCCCATGACGTTCACGGCATACTGCACAAAGCGGCTGACGTGGCGAGGCATGACATAGCGTGCCCACGAGCCCCACAGCGCAGCCAGTCCGGCCCCGTGGGTGACGCCGTAGAGGGCGCTCAGCTCGTGCTCCAGGCGGTGGGTGGCGAAGTCCTTCTCGGTGCCACACTCCGTCAGGTCGTTATGTGCCAGCGAGCCAGCCCACATGATCTGAGCGCGGTGGCGGTAGTCCTCGGGGTTCCTGAGCACCTCGAACACGCTGTCGCGCACGGTGCGGAGCAGGGCCTCGGCGATGGCGTCGGTGAGCGTCATGTCCTCGTATTTCGAGAAGTAGCGCTCCATGGTGTGCATCATGATGTCGGTGGCGCCTGCTGCCGTCTGGTAGGTGGGCAGTGTGTAGGTCAGCTCGGGGTTCATGATGCAGAAGCGGCAGCGGCACAGGTCGCTGTTGATGCCGCGCTTCAGCAGCCCCTCGTCCTTCGTGATGACGCAGCTGCTCGACATCTCGCTGCCGGCGGCGGGGATGGTGAGGATGACGCCGATGGGCAGGCACGACTTCGGGGTGGCTTTCCCGTCCCAGAAGTCCCACACGTCGCCGTCATAGCCCACACCGTAGCCGATGGCCTTGGCTGAGTCGATGACGCTGCCTCCGCCCACGGCGAGGATGAAGTCGACATGCTCGCGGCGGCACAGGGCGATGCCGTCCTTGACCATCGACAGCAGCGGGTTGGGCACCACGCCCCCCAGTTCTACGAAGTCAATACCTGCCTGGCGGAGCGACTGGAACGTGCGGTCGAGCAGTCCCGACTTGCGTGCCGAGGCGCCGCCATAGTGCACCAGCACCTTCGTGCCGCCATACTGGCTGATGAGGGCGGCCAGCTGCTGTTCGCTGTTGCGCCCGAACACCACTCGCGTGGGAGCGTAGAAATTGAAGTCTTTCAACATAGGTTATCGATAGTCATTAAACGGGTTTATAGCTTCTGCTGCACTTCTATCTCGGTGAAGGTTTCGATGATGTCGCCCTGCTGGATGTCGTTGAAGTTGACCAGCGAGATGCCGCACTCGAAGTTGGTGGCCACCTCCTTCACGTCGTCCTTGTAGCGCTTCAGGGCGTTGATGGCTCCGGTGAAGACCACGATGCCGTCGCGGATGAGGCGAGCCTTGTCCGTGCGGTGCACCTTGCCCTCGGTGACCATGGCTCCGGCCACGGTGCCCACCTTCGATATCTTGTACACCTCGCGCACCTCCACCTGTCCGGTCACCTGCTCCTTCACCACCTTGTCGAGCATGCCCTCCATGGTGGAGCGGATGTCGTCGATGGCATCGTAGATGACCGAGTAGGTATTGATTTCCACGCCCTCGCGCTCGGCCAGCTTGCGGGCATCCGACGAGGGACGCACCTGGAAGCCTACGATGACGGCGCTCGATGCCGATGCCAGCATGACGTCGTTCTCGCTGATCTGGCCCACGGCCTTGGCGATGACGTTCACCTGCACCTTCTCCGTGGAGAGCTTGATGAACGAGTCGCTGAGGGCCTCGATGGAGCCGTCGGTGTCGCCCTTGACGACGATGTTCAGCTCGTGGAACTCGCCCAGTGCGATGCGGTGCGAGATGTCGTCGAGACCAATGGTCTTCTGCGTGCGCAGACCCTGTTCGCGGGCCAGCTGCTCGCGCTTGTTGGCAATCTCGCGGGCCTCCTGCTCGGAGTCCATCACGTTGAAGGCGTCGCCGGCGGTGGGTGCGCCGTTCAGGCCGAGGATGATGGCGGGCTGGGCGGGCAGAGCCTCCTGAATGCGCTCGTTGCGCTCGTTGAACATGGCCTTGATCTTACCGTGGCTGGTGCCGGCGATGACAATGTCGCCCACGCGGAGCGTACCGTTGCTGACGAGCACGGTGGAAACGTAGCCGCGGCCCTTGTCGAGCGACGACTCGATGATGGAGCCCGTGGCCCTACGGTTGGGGTTGGCCTTCAGGTCGAGCATCTCGGCCTCTAAAAGCACTTTTTCGAGTAGCTCTTCGACGCCGATACCCTTTTTGGCCGAGATTTCCTGGCACTGGTACTTACCGCCCCACTCTTCGACGAGCAGGTTCATGTTGGCCAGGTCCTCGCGTATCTTGTCGGGGTTGGCGCCGGGCTTGTCAATCTTGTTGATGGCGAACACCATGGGCACGTTGGCAGCCTGTGCGTGGGCGATGGCCTCCTTGGTGGTCGGCATCACCGAGTCGTCGGCAGCAACGATGATGATGGCGATATCGGTGACCTGGGCACCACGGGCACGCATGGCCGTGAAGGCCTCGTGGCCAGGGGTGTCGAGGAAGGTAATCTGTCGTCCGTCGGGCAGCTTCACGCTGTAGGCACCGATGTGCTGCGTGATACCTCCGGCCTCGCCGGCAATGACGTTGGTCTTGCGGATATAGTCGAGGAGCGACGTCTTACCGTGGTCCACATGGCCCATGACGGTGACGATGGGTGCGCGGGGCAGCAGGTCGTTCTCGTCGTCGGCCTCCTCGTGGATGGCGTTCTGCACCTCGGCAGAGACGTATTCCGTCTTGAAGCCGAACTCGTCGGCCACGATGTTGATGGTCTCAGCATCGAGGCGCTGGTTGATGCTCACCATGATGCCGATGCTCATGCAGGTTCCGATGACCTTCACCACGGGCACGTTCATCATCGTGGCCAGCTCGCTGACGGTGACGAACTCCGTGAGCTTCAGCACCTTGCTCTGTGCTGCCACGGCTGCCATCTCCTCGCTCATGCGCTCGGCCACGGCGTCGCGCTTCTCCTTGCGGTATTTGGCACCCTTCTTGTTCTGGGTGGTCTTCGAGGTGAGGCGGGCCAGCGTCTCTTTCACCTGGCGTGCCACGTCCTCCTCGTTCACCTCAATGGGCTTCACGGGCTGCTGGCGACCCTTGTTCTTCTTGCTGTTCTTGCCACCGCCTTGCTGCTGGTCGCTGAAGTTCTGGTTGCCGCCCTTGTTCTTCTTGTTCTTACCGCTTCCCTGCTGCTGCTGTTGCTGCTGCTGTTTGGCGGCTTCCTCGCTGATGTCGACACGACCCGAGCGGATGCGCTCACGCTTCCGCTTTTCGCCGTTGTTCTGCTGCTGACCTTGCTGCTGGCGCTGCTGCGAGGCTTTCTCCTCGCGCTGCTTTCGCTTCTCCTCCTTCGACTTCTTCTTGGGGCGCGTGCTCTGGTTGATGGTCGACAGGTCAATCTTTCCCAGCACGTTCACCTTCGGGGCCAGCTTGGCCTCGCTCTTCAAGGTGAAGATTTCGGGCTGGTTGCTGGTGGGAGCCTCGGCAGGCTTCTCCGTGGCAGCGGGGGTGGTGGCGGGCTGCTTGGGCTGTGCTTCGCCAGCCTTCTTGGTGGCAGCGGTGTCGCCGTTTTCTGGTTGAGCTGCTACAGGCTGAGCGTGAGCAGCGGGCTTGGCTGGTGCAGCGGGCTGTTGTGATGAGGCAGCGGGCTTGACCGGGGCAGCGGGCTGCTTGGGTTGTGCTTCGCCAGCCTTCTGTGCGGCAGCGGTGCTACCATTATCTGGTTGAGCTGCTGCAGGCTGAGCGGGAGCAGCGGGCCTGGCCGGTGCAGCGGGCTTGGCAGCCTGCTGTGCTGGCTTGGGCTCAGGCTTCGGAGCCTGTTCCGCGGGTTTCTGAGCCGGGCTCACGGCAGCAGCCTTAGGCTCTGTTTTCTTCTCGGGGCTTGAGGCAGACTTGGGCTTGTTCAGGCTGTCGAGGTCAATCTTCCCCAGCGGCTTGAACTGCTGTCGCTGCAGCATCTCCTCCTCCGTCTTTGTCTTCACCGGTGCCTCCGGCTTCTTCTCCTTGGGCTTCTTGGGGAAGAGTTTGTCGGCCTGTGTCTTCACCGCCTTGTCGCTGCTGAACGCCTGCACCAGTGCGCCATACTGCTCGTCGCTGATTTTGGTGTTCGGCGTGGCATCGTCGCGGATGTCGCCCAGACTCTTTTCGTTCTTCAGGAAATCAACTGCCGTTTGAAGTCCTATGTTCAGTTCGGTTAATACTTTATTTAATCTTATTCCCATTTGGTTTGAGGTTTGAGATTTGAGATTTGAGGTTGATTATTCAGTTTTGAGCTTTGAGATTTGAGAACTGAGCTATAACACTTTTGTTAAATCTCAAATCTCAAACCTTAAATCTCAAATCCTATTCAAATTCGGCCTTGAGCACTTCGAGCAGATGGTCAACGGTTTCTTCCTCCAGGTCGGCCTTCTCGATGAGCAGCTCACGGGGAGCGTTGAGCACCTCCTTGGCGGTGTCGTAGCCCAGGCCCTTGATGGCGTCGATGACCCACTGGTCTACCTCGTCGGAGAACTCGTCGAGATAGATGTCCTCGTCGGTCTCGCCCTCGTTGACCACGCGGAACACGTCGATGGTGTACTCCGTGAGCATCGAGGCCAGCTTGATGTTCATGCCGCCCTTACCGATGGCAAGGCTCACCTCCTCGGGCTGCAGGTAGACCTCAGCCTTGCGGTGGTTCTGGTCGAGGTTGATGCTGCTCACCTTGGCCGGCGAGAGAGCACGCTGTATGAAGAGCTGAATGTTGTTCGAGAAGTTGATGACGTCGATGTTCTCGTTGCCCAGCTCGCGCACGATGCCGTGCACGCGGCTACCCTTCACGCCGACGCAGGCTCCCACGGGGTCGATGCGGTCGTCGAAGCTCTCCACGGCCACCTTGGCGCGCTCGCCCGGCATGCGTGCCACGCGGCGGATGGCGATGAGCCCGTCGCCAATCTCGGGCACCTCGGCCTCTAAGAGTCGCTTCAGGAACTCGGGGCTGGTGCGCGAGAGGAGGATGCGGGGATTGTTGTTGTCGTAGGTCACCTCCTTCACCACGGCGCGAACGGTCTCGCCCTTGTGGTAGCTGTCGCTGGAAATCTGGTCGCCCTTCATCAGGTGCAGCTCGTTGCCCTCGTCGTCCATGAGGAGCACTTCGCGCTTCCACATCTGGTAGACCTCGCCGCTGACGATGGTGCCCACCTTGTCCTTGTACTTCTGGTAGAGGGCGTCGTGGTCGAGCTCCAGAATCTTCGAGGCGAGCGTCTGGCGCAGGTTCAGGATGGCTCGGCGGCCGAACTTGGTGAAGTCCACCGTCTCGCTGACCTCCTCGCCCACCTCGTAGTCGGGCTCAATCTTCAGTGCATCGCTCAGGGCTATCTCCTTGTTCTCGTCTTGCACCTCGTTGTCGTTCACGACGATGCGGTGGCGGTGAATCTCGAAGTCGCCCTTGTCGGGGTTCACAATCACGTCGAAGTTCTCATCGCTGCCGAACATCTTGGCCAGCACGTTGCGGAAGCTCTCCTCGAGGACGCTCACCAGCGTGGTGCGGTCGATGTTCTTCGTCTCCTTAAACTCCTGGAAGGTCTCGAACATCGAGGGACCTTTCGCGTCTTTTCTTGTTGCCATTTCTATGTTTTTTTACTAATTTACGTGTTTACGTTCATTGGCCGTCTCTCAGCCTGCTGTCCGTTTCCCGTCGGCTTACTTGAAGCTGAGCAGATACTTGCAGCTCTTCACCTCGTCCATGGAGTACTGACGGTCCACCTCCACCTTCACGGGGCGCTTCTTGCCCTCGGGCACCTGCTTCTCGAGCACGGTGATGGTGAACTGTCGGCCGTCGACGCTCTTCAGCACGCCGGTGAGCTTCTTTCCCTCGGCATCTATCACCTCGACGTCGTCGCCCACGTGGTTGGCGTATTGCTGCTCCACCTTGAAGGGCTGGCCCAGGCCGGCGCTGCCCACCTCCAGCTCGTAGTCGCCCAGCTCGTCGCCCAGGCGCTCCTGCAGGAAGCGGCTCAGTTCAGCACAGTCTTCTATCCACACGCCGTCGGCGCAGTCAATCTCGATGACGATGCGGTCGTCGGAGCTCATCTGGATGTCTACCAGGAAATAGTCGCCGCTCTGCAGCCACTCTTCCACCAATGCCTTGATTGTCTCTTTTGTTATCATTCGGTCCGTTTGTTTATAAAAGAATGAGGAGCTTTTGTCAAGCCCCTCATTCCACTGAACGGCTGCAAAGGTACATATTTTTATTGAGTGTACCAAATTTTTACAGAAAAAAATGTAAACTAATTAAATGATTATCCGTAAGTGTACCGCCAAAGTCATCTCTGAATTTCTGTTAATTTTCTTCCGAATGTGTTCCCAAAATGAACACTCGCCCCCCTCCAGATTTTGAAAATTTCGCGCGAGAAAAATTTTGGCCGAAAATAAGCGAATTTTGAGAGGTTTTGCTAATCGACTGGTATATAGGTGTTTATGCTCGTTTTTGGCGAAAAAAGGCGGCGAGAGGCTGAAAAAAGTCAACGCCAAATTTTCAAAAGGCGTTGACTTTTGAAAATTTGGCGTGCTTACAGAAGGGCGAGTCGAGGCAAAAAATCGCAAAAAATGGTCTAAAATTTGCACAGAAAGGGTGTCGGTGTGCAGGAATTAACTTATTTTAATCCTTGCTAACGAGTCGAATCAGCTTCCCAAAGGCTGAAAAAGGCCGTTTTTTGAGCCAGAATCACTCTTCAGGACGAACTATTTTTAGTGGTAATTTTGAACACTATTTTTACGATTAGAGTGTCACACCTTGCGCTGGCATCCGGAAAGAGAAGGAGCCCAAATGGCAGGCTTGTCATATAGGAGACCTCTGAATAGAAGAAAGAAATATTCGTAATTTGCATCATCATCAGCCTGCAGATAAGCCTCTCAGCCGTATGAATGATGGAAATTATGATAATTTCTTTCTTTTTCTGATTCTCAGTCCTGGAAGTAGATGCGCTTGACGCGGTTGGATACGCTGGTGAGCACCTCGTAGGGGATGGTCTGCAACAGGCTGCTGAGCACGGTGACGGGCAGGTCGCGTCCGAAGATTTCCACCTGGTCGCCCTCCTCGCAGTCGATGTCGGTGACGTCGATGAGCGCCACGTCCATGCAGATGTTGCCCACGTACTCGGCGCGCTGTCCGTTCACTAAGCAGTAGCCACAGCGGTTGCCCAGATGGCGGTCGAGGCCGTCGGCATAGCCGATGGGGATGGCGGCGATGCGGCTGTCGCGGGTGAGCACGCCTCGGCGGCTGTAGCCCACCGTCTCGTCCTTAGGCACCTGACGGATTTGCAGGATGGTGGTCTTCAGCGTGCTCACGGGCATCAGTGCGCTCTTCTCCTCCGGTGCCTTGCCGGCAAAGGGCTCCACGCCGTAGAGGCCGATGCCCAGGCGGCACATGTCGAGCTGGCGTTCGGGGAAGTGCTCGATGCCGGCCGAGTTGTCAATGTGGCGTAGAATCTTGTGCGAGAAGGCGGCTTGCAGCTGACGGCTGGCGCGGTCGAAGCGCTCGAACTGCAGGGCCGAGAAGTTGTCGAAGTCCTCGCTGTCGCTGCCCACGAAGTGAGAGAAGACGGAGCGCGGGATGATGGCCGACTGGTTCTTCAGCACCTCGATGAGTTTAGAGATTTGAGATTGCGGATTGTCGCCCGTCTCACGATCGTCGACGGTGAAGCCCAGTCGGTGCATGCCCGTGTCGAGCTTGATGTGCACGGGCCAGCCGGTGATGCCCTGCTGGCGGGCGGCGCGGATGAGGGCGTCCATCAGGCGGAAGCTGTAGACCTCGGGCTCCAGGTCGTAGTCGAAGAGCGTCTTGAACGACGACATCTCAGGGTTCATCACGATGATGTTCTGCGTGATGCCGGCACGGCGCAGCTCGGCACCCTCGTCGGCCACGGCCACGGCCAGGTAGTCCACGCGGTGCTCCTGCAGCGTCTTCGCTATCTCCACGGCTCCGGCCCCGTAGGCATCGGCCTTGATCATGCAGACGAGCTTCGTCTCGGGCTTCATCATCGAGCGGAAGTGGTTCAGGTTGTTCACCACGGCATTGAGGTCCACTTCCAGAATGGTCTCGTGCACCTTCTGCTCCAGCAGCTCGCTGATGCGCTCGAAGCCGAAGCGGCGTGCCCCCTTGAGCAGCACCACCTCGTCGTGGAGCGAGCGGAAGACACCGCTCTGCAGGAACTGCTCCACGTCGGCGAAGAACCACTTCTGGCCCACCTCGATGCGGTCGGCATGGGCCGTCAGCTCCGGGCCGATGCCGATGAAGCGGTCGATGCCTCGCTTCATGGCCAGCTCCGACACCTGGGTGTAGAGCTCCGTGGCGGGCTCGCCGCTCTGGTAGATGTCGCTCAGGATGAGCGTGCGGCGGCGCCCATGCTGGTCGGGTCGGCGGCTCATGAAGTCGAGGGCGATGTCGAGCGACTGCAGGTCGCTGTTGTAGGAGTCGTTGATGAGCATCAGCCCGCGCTGCCCCTCCTTCACTTCCAGGCGCATGGCGATGGGCTCCAGCAGGGCCATGCGCTCGGCCAGCTCGTCGGGAGTGAGGCCGAGGTGGAGGGCCACGGTGGCGCAGGTGATGGAGTTCTCGATGGAGGCTTCGTCGATGAAGGGAATCTGGTAGCTGCCGCGCGTACCTTTATATATGTAGGTCACGGTGGAGCCTTCTATGTCGGCAATATACATGGGGGCCTTCTCGCTGAAGCGGCTCCAGCCGATGCGCTCGCCCTGGAAGCCCGAACGGCGCACGCAGCGGCTCACCACGTCGTCGTCGCTGGGGTAGACGATGACCTCGGCGTCGCGGAAGAGCTGCAGCTTCTCCATGCACTTCTCGTCGAGCGAGCGGAAGTTCTCCTGGTGGGCGGCGCCGAGCTTGGTGAAGACGCCGATGGTGGGCTGGATGATGTCGTGCAGCGCCAGCATCTCGCCTGGTTCGCTGATGCCGGCCTCGAAGAGGGCCACGCGTGTCTGCTCGTTGAGCAGCCACACCGAGAGGGGCACGCCAATCTGTGAGTTGTAGCTGCGCGGCGAGCGGGTCACTTTCTTGTTAGATGCTTGGGAGTGGCTGGCCGACGATGCGCCTGTCCTTGAAGTCTGCTCGTTGACGATGATGCCGGAAAGAATCTGGTAGAGCCACTCCTTCACCCACGTCTTGCCGTTGGAGCCGGTGATGCCCACCACGGGGATGTTGAACTCGTCGCGGTGGCGCTCGGCCAGTCGCTGCAGGGCCGCCAGTGGCGAGGGCACCCGCAGGAAGTTGGCGTCGCCCATCGTCTCGGCGGCGTCGGCAGGCAGCTGCTGCACCACGAAGTTGCGCACGCCACGGCGGTAGAGCTCGCCGATGTAGCGGTGGCCGTCGTTGCGCTGGGTGCGCAGGGCGAAGAAGAGGGTCTGTTCGGGGAAGCAAAGCGAGCGGCTGTCGGTGAGCAGCCACCCTATGGTGGCCTCGGTGCTGCCGAAGCGGCGTGCGCCAATGAGGGTCGTTATCTTCTCAATGCTATAGGTCATTTTGATTTGAGGTTTGAGGTTTGAGATTTGTGGTTAGAGTTTTGGGGAAATTGAGATTTACGATTTGAGGTTTGAGACGGATTTATTCTATCAGTATAAATCTCAAATCTCAAACCTCAAATCTAAATCACCCAATGAACCCCTGTTGCCGCAGCGCCTGGAGCAGCGTGGCCGACATGGCCTCGTTGTCGCGGCGGGTGTAGCGGATGTCGGTGAACACCTGGGCGAGCGTCTGCTTCTGGTTGATGCTCACGAAGTGCTGGTTCTCGGGCAGCTGTTCCTTGGGGGTGTAGTAGCGGTCGATGCTCTGGGGCGTGTAGTCGTGGTAGGTGTCCTCGTGGACGAACGACTCTATCGGCAGGCGGTCGGAGAGCGGCGGCTCCTCGGCGGGCCAGCCCACGGTGAGCGTGGCCACGGGCATCACCAGACGAGGCAGCCGGAGCACGTCGATGATGCGCTGCGGCTGGTAGAGCGTGGTGCCCAGATAGCAATAGCCCAGGCCCTCTTCGTCGAAAAGACAGCAGAGGGTCTGGGCATATAGTAGTGCGTCGGTGGCGGCGTTCATGAACGAGAGCAGGTTGTCGTAGCCTGGCTCGGCCTGTCGGCAGCGTGCCCACTGGCTGGTGCGGTTGAAGTCGGCGCAGACGGTGAGCACCACGGGGGCCTGCGTGGCCATGGGCTGGTTGAAGTGGGCCGGAGCCAGCTGCTCCTTCACTTCCTGCGAGCGGGTGACGACGACGCTGTAGAGCTGCAGGTTGCCCATCGTCTGGGTGCGTGCGGCTTCGCTGAGCAGGCGGTTGAGCAGCTCGTCGCTTACGGGCTGGTCGCTGTATTTCCGTATGGTACGGCGTGTCAGAAGATTCTTCATAGTGGCTTATTTTATGACTTTACGGCTGCTGCCCAGAGAGCGCTCCACGTAGATACCGCGGGGCAGCTGCAGCAGCGATGCTCCGGCGTAGCGGCCGTCGAGGGTGTAGTAGCCGGGCTGCGCGTTGCGCTCTGTCAGTGGCTGGGCGATGGCGTCCTGCAAGTCGGGGTCGGCCTCGGTCTTCAGGGCCACCACGTCGTCGAGCAGGAAGCGCTTCTCGGGCGAGAATACCACGCGCACGGGCTCCTTGGCCGTCAGGCGCACGGTGAAGGTGTTCCAGCTGAAGGGCTCCATCGTCACCGTCGAGGGGTTCACGTTGCCGTTGCCCTCGACGCTGAGGGTGAGCGTGGTGCCGTCCTTGTCCCAACCGGCAGCGCGGAAGCTGAGCAGGGCAGCCCCCGTCTCGGTGTCGATGACGGGCGTGGTGGCGCGGCCCGGGGCGATGACGGTACCGAAGCGGGCGCACTGGAAGCCGCCATAGCCCTTCACTGCCTGCCAGTCGTCGTTGTCGGGCTGGAAGGTGCTGCTGGCGATGGTGGTGTTCCACACACCGTCGTTGCCGCCCTTGCCGTTGCAGCCGTTGAACGTCTCGAAGAGCACGGCGTTGCTGGGAACGTAGACCTCGGCGGGCGAGTTGCGGAAGCGGAAGGCCATGGTGCCGTCGGCGTTGCGGGTGATGTCCATGATGCCCTTGTTCATCAGCTTCTTGCCGTCGAGGTTCTCATGGTAGAGGCGAGCGGCGGGAGCCGAAGTATTCGTCAGCGAGTCGTTGCCCTCGTAGGGGTAGGGGTCGCCGCTGGCAGCGTGATAGCGCCCGCCGGAGGCGTTGCTGGCAAAGAAGGGCGTGCAGCGCTGGTGGTCGTTCTTGGGGTAACCTTCCGAGCCGTTCCAGTTGGTGTTCACCAGGTTGTATTCCCAGATGGTGTGGTCGTAGTCGACGTAGAGGATGAGCATGCCGCTGCCGGGGCAGTAGGCGTCCCAGGACTTCTTCTGGCGGTTCTCAAGCAGGAAATACTCGTCGGGGTAGGCCTCGTTGCGCACCATGTAGACCTCGGGCTGGTCCTCTAAGGGCTGCATGGCTTCGATGGAGATGTTGCTGTTGAGCTCCACGGGCGTCACCCATCCGCAGGTGTAGCGGTCGAAGCTGCTGTAGCCCGACGGGCAGAAGCCGTCGCCGTTGTAGGAACCATGGTCCATGAGCGACCATTCGCCCATGCCGTAGTTGCCGCCGTAGTCGATGTCGTACATGTCGGGCAGGCCCAGACAGTGGGAGAACTCGTGGCAGATGGTGCCGATGCCCTCTATATCGTAGTAGGAGCGCTCATTGGCCACGGCATAGGTGTTGATGGTGACGCCGTCGAGCTCCAGCTTGCCGCCGTAGTCGCTCTCCTCGAGCTGCCACTCATGGGGCCAGATGGTGTTGGAGGAACCGCCGTCGGCCTGTCCCTGTCCGGCATAGATGCACATCACCTGGTCCACCTCGCCGTCGCCGTCCCAGTCGTAGTCGCTGAAGTCCACCTGGTCCACAACGGCCTGGCAGGCGGAAGCCACCATCTCGCCGGGATGGCTGTCATCGCCGGCCTGTCCCGTGGGCAGGTCCTGGCCGTAGTATCCAAAGGTGTTGGGCATCTGAACCGGGCCCATCACGTCGAAGGTCAGGTCGAACTGTCCGTACGACTGCGACTTGAAGTAGTCGTTCACTGAGCCGCGGAAGTTGCCTTCGTTGTAGCCCGGCTCGTTGCAGATGCGGGTGTAGCGCAGCGAGTCGTTCTCCTCCTGGAACTGCATGTTCGAGAACTCCACGAGGATGATGAGGCCCTTCTTCTGACCTGTGTAGTGGGTGAAGTCGCCAATGGCATTGCGCTTCACGCGGCGCTGGCGGTGGCTGGCGGCCTTCTGCTTGCGCAGCATGGCGTGGCGACGCAGCTGTTCCATGTCGGCCAGCACAAAGGCATCGTCCACTTCCGTCAGCTGCAGCCCGTCGGCCGTCTGCCAGTAGTGCATGTGTTCATCGCCCATCAGCTGGGCTTTAACTAAGGTTCCGTTCAGGGGGAGTGACTTCCATATTCCTTTCTTCGCTGGTACGGCCGAGGCGCTCAGCGCCATCAGCAACAGCGAAAACGAAATGAAAAATTTCTTCATCGTTAGATTGATTTATAAAATTTGACCGCAAAATTACAAAAAATATTCCATTCTTCTGCCTTTACTGCAAGTTTTTTATTAATTTTGCAGCAGATTTGGGCTGACTCAGCACAATCGACGAGGATGAACAGACAATAAACACGAACCGAACGAATGGATAGACAGACACAAAACGCCAACGAAGAGATGCTGCAGCTGCTGATGGACTGCTATGGCGGTGCGCAACGGCTTGCTGACGAGCTGGCCACCCTCGACTGTGGGGCTGCCGATGCCGTGACCCCGGCGCAGGCGAGGCGATTGCTGGCGCTGCTGCCCAGTGTGGAACCCCTGGTACCGCTACCATGCAGCAGCCGGCCGCAGGTGACCGAGGTGAGGCCTCAGGTGCTGGAGTGCGACGTGGTGCGTTTCCAGAACAACAAGGAGAAGTGGGTGGCCCTGGTGGGACTGCTCGACGGCTATCCCTACGAAATCTTCACTGGCCTACAGGACGACGAGGAAGGCATCATGCTGCCCAAGTCGGTGAGCAAGGGGAAGATTGTGAAGCAGGTGAACGCCGACGGCACCAAGCGCTACGACTTCCAGTTCGAGAACACCCGTGGCTACAAAATCACCGTCGAGGGCCTTTCAGAGAAGTTCAACCCCGAATACTGGAACTATGCCAAGCTCATCTCCGGCGTGCTGCGCTATCGCATGCCCATCGAGCACGTCATCAAGCTGGTGGCCTCGCTGCAGCTGAAGGACGAGAGCATCAACACCTGGAAGAACGGCGTGGAGCGCGCCTTGAAGAAATATCTGCCCGGACAGGCCGACAAGGTTGAGACGGGCGAAGCGGCCGACGCCACGGAGTGAGCCCATGACACTGAACGAGAGCACCATCTTCATCGACAACTTGCGCCTGCATGCCTTCCATGGCGTCATGGAGCAGGAACAGCGCGTCGGAGCCGACTTCGCGCTCAGCATCTGCGTACATTTTAGCATCAAGACCGCGATGGACAGCGACGACGTGGCCGACACGCTGAGCTATGCCGAGCTGTGCCAGGTGGTCAGCGAGCAGATGGCCCAGCAGTCGCAGCTCCTGGAGCACGTGGCGGGGCGCATCTGCAGGGCCGTCTTCGACCGTTTCCCACAGGCCACCGCTATCGACCTGCGGCTGACGAAGCTGAACCCGCCCATGGGTGCCGACTGCGATGGAGCTGGTGTCGAGTTACATGTTACAAACGACTGAAAGCAATGACAAGACGAATAGCCTTCCTCATCATCTGCCTGCTCTGCTGCGCTGGTATCGCCACTGCTGCCGAGAAGCACAAGTACACCCTCGTCATCGATGCTGGCCACGGCGGCAAGGATGCCGGGGCTTGCGCCAACGGTGCCAAGGAGAAGAACATCAACCTGAGCGTGGCGCTGGCCTTCGGGCGCTATGTGGAGCAGAACTGCCCCGACGTGAAAATCATCTACACCCGCAAGACCGACGTCTTCATCCCCCTGCACCAGCGTGCCGACATCGCCAACAAGAACAAGGCGGATGTCTTCATCTCCATCCATACCAACTCCGTGGAGAGCCGTAAGGCCGTCAGCGGCATGGAGACCTACACCATGGGTCTGCGCCGCAGCGACGAGAAGCGCAGCGCTGCCATGCGCGAGAACGAGGTGGTGCTCATCGAGAGTGACTATCGGCAGCACTACGCTGGCTTCGACCCCAAGTCGCCTGAGAGCTACATCATCTTCGACATGGTGAACGAGACCAACATGGCCGAGAGCGTGGAGCTGGCACAGCTTATCCAGAGGAACGTGTGCGCCACCGCCTCGCGCCCTAACAAAGGCGTGAAGCAGGATGCTTTCCTCGTGTTGCGCGAGACGTCGATGCCCGCCTGTCTCGTTGAGCTGGGCTACATCACCACCGCCTCCGAGGCTACCTATCTCACCAAGCAGGCCAACGTCGATGCCATGGGCAAGGGACTCTACCAGGCTTTCGTCGCCTTCAAGAACAAGCATTCGAAAACCCCTGCAAAGGCCACGCCGCCAGCTGCCGAGACGCCTAAAGCCACAACCACAGCACCAGAGCCGGCAACGACGGAGCCGGCCCCTGCCGCCAAGACCACCGACGCCCCCACGGAGGCTGCCGCCGAGACCGACGCCCCCATCTTCAAGGTGCAGTTCATGACCAGCGACAGGAAACTGGCAGCAGGTAACCGCCAGTTCAAGGGACTGCAGGGCGTGGACAGCTACAAGGATGGCAACCTCTGGAAGTACACCGTGGGCTCCTCGGCCAACTACAACGACATCTACAAGCTGCGCAAGGACATCCTCGACAAGTTCCCTCAGGCCTTCATCATCGCCTTCAAGAACGGGGAGCGCGTCGATGCCAGCGAAGCGCTGAAAGAGTATAAACGCAACAACAACATCAAATAGAAAGCCATGAAGTTTTTCACCAAAGAAGTAAAAATAGCGCTCGTCGCCATCGCTGCCATCATCGTGCTGTTCATCGGCATGCAGTTCCTCAAGGGCATGTCGCTCTTCTCGTCAAACGATGTCTACTACGTCTGCTTCGACGACGTCAGCGGCGTCTCGGCCTCCAGTCCCGTCTATGCCAACGGCTATCGCGTCGGCGTGGTGAAATCCATCGATTATGACTACGACCATCCCGACCGCATCATGGTGGCCGTCGATCTCGACCCCGAGGTGAAGCTCCACGAGGGCACGCGGGCCGAAATCGTGAGCGACTTCCTGGGCAATGTGAAGCTGGAGCTGCGCTTCGGACCTGCCGACGCTCGCCTGCTCTCGAAGGGCGACACCATCAGCGGAGGTTTGCAGGCCGGGCTGATGAGCAAAGCTGCCGACATGTTGCCGCAGGTGGAGCAGCTCTTGCCGAAGGTCGACTCCATCCTCAGCGGCATCAATGCCCTCGTGGCTGACCCCGCACTGAGCGGAACCATGCACAACGCACAGCAGCTGACGGCCAGCCTGAACAGCACGGCACAGCAGCTGAGCCGCCTCACCGCACAGCTGAGCCGCGACGTGCCCACGATGATGAGCAAGGCCAGCGGCGTGCTCACCAACACCGAGACCCTTACCGGCAACCTTGCCCAGATTGACCTCGACGCCACCATGAAGAAAGTGGACGCCACCCTGGCCAACGTGCAGCAGATGACCGCTGCGCTGAGCAACCCCAAGGGCACTGCCGGACTGCTCCTCAACGATGCGCAGCTCTACAACAACATCAACTCCACCATGCGCAGCGTCGACTCGTTGCTCGTCGATTTCAAGAATCATCCCCGCCGCTACATTAACGTGTCTGTATTCGGCAAAAAAGACAAGTAATTTTAATTTTGTCTAAATAATGAACGTCACGGAAATCCCCTTGGTGGCTTTCGGAACGGTTTGACAAACAGATAGTTCCAATTATGCAAGAGGCAAAACTGACAAAATTTCGTGAAACACCATAATCGGCCAAAGAATAGTCAGTTACGCGTTTTGTAAACACAAGGGGAAATTTCCGACAATTTGCAGGGTTCGCTTTTTTTTCCGAACTTTGCACTCGCAAAAGAGCTAAAACTAAAAAATGCACAAGAGTCATCAGGCACTCTGGGACAACTGCCTGCATCTTATCAGGCAGAACGTCACAGAGCAAATATATAAAACGTGGTTCGAGCCCATTGTCTTCGAAAGCTACGACGAAGAGCAGAAGACAGTGTTGGTGCAAGTTCCAAGCCCGTACATTTACGAGTATCTGGAACAGTACTACGTGCGTCTGATGGCCTGGGCACTCAACAAGAGCTTTACGGCCAATGTGCGCCTCACCTACCGCCTGGTGGTGGACCGCGAGAATGGCAAGACGCAGGAGGTGCAGGGCGAGCGTCCTGCCGACATCGAGGTGCCTGCCGCCACCACGCGCGGCAACCAGTCGCCCACCGTGCTCGATGCCGCCATGCCGCAGCAGCTCAACCCCCAGCTCGACCCGAAAAAGACCTTCGAGAGCTTCATCGAAGGCGATTCCAACAAGCTGCCCCGCACTGTCGGCCTCACCATTGCCGACCATCCTGGAAAGTCGACGTTCAATCCTTTCTTCGTCTTCGGACCTTCCGGCTGTGGCAAGACCCACCTCATCAATGCCATCGGCGTGCAGTGCAAGCAGCGCTATCCTCAGCGGCGCATCCTTTACGTATCGGCAAGACTCTTCCAGGTTCAGTACACCGATGCCGTCAGGCAGAACACCACCAACGACTTCATTAATTTCTACCAGAGTCTCGACGTCCTCATCGTCGACGACATTCAGGAGTGGGCCAGCTCGCCGAAGACGCTCGACACGTTCTTCCACATCTTTGACCATCTGTTCCGCCTTGGCAAGCAGATAATCCTGGCCAGCGACCGACCCCCGGTAGACCTCGACGGTGTGAAGGATCGCCTGCTGACGCGCTTCTCCTGCGGCCTCATCGCCGAGTTGGAGAAGCCCAACGTGCAACTCTGCATTGACATCCTCAACGCCAAGTGCCGCCGCGACGGACTGAAAATCTCGCAGGAGGTCATCAGCTTCATCGCCCAGACGGCCAACGGCAGCGTGCGCGACCTCGAGGGCGTCATCAACTCGCTCATGGCCTACTCCATCGTCTACAACTCGGCCATCGACATGCACCTTGCCGAGCGCATCATCAAGCGCGCCGTGAAGGTCGACAACCATCCGCTCACCATCGACGACATCACCGAGAAGGTCTGCCAGCACTTCGGCGTGCCCCAGCAGCAGGTGTTCAGCAAGAGCCGCAAGCGCGAGCTGGTGCAGGCCCGGCAGATTTGCATGTATCTGGCACAGAAGTACACCAAGATGCCCGCTTCGCGCATCGGACAGCTCATCGGCGGTCGTGACCACAGCACCGTGCTCCACAGCTGCTCCACCGTAGAGTCGCGCCTGAAGGTCGACAAGGCCTTCGAGAGCGAAATAAGCAGCATCGAGAACTCCTTCAAGTTGAAGAAGAATAGCTAATCCCTCTTTTCAGGAAGGGTAATTTGAAGCCATGACGAACATCAGACTATCCATTCTCTCTACCCTGTTGTTCTGGCTGTTCACCATCACCGCTGGGGCACAGCACCTCTATGTAGGCTCCTATAACATCAGGTATCAGAACGCCGACGACAACGCTGCCGGGAACGCCTGGGAGAAGCGCTGCCCAGAGGTGTGCGCCCAGCTGAACTTCGAACATCCCGACATCTTTGGGGCGCAGGAGGTGCTGCATCCCCAGCTGCGCGACATGATCAGGCTCCTCGACGGCTACGACTACATCGGCGTGGGGCGTGAGGACGGGAAGAAGGCCGGCGAGTATGCCCCCATCTTCTACGACCGGCAGAAGCTCCGTCTGCTTAAGCAAGGGCACTTCTGGCTCTCCGAGAACCCCAGGAAGCCGGGACTGGGATGGGACGCTGCCTGCACGCGCATCTGCACCTGGGGACTCTTCAGAGACCAGGACACCCGTCTTGAGTTCTACTTCTTCAACCTTCACATGGACCACGTGGGTGTGGTGGCCCGCCGCGAGTCGGCCCGTCTCGTGCTCGACCGCATCAGGAAGATGGCATCGGCCAGTCAGCCCGTCATCCTCACTGGCGACTTCAACGTAGACCAGCACGACGAAATCTACACCCTCTTCACCCAGTCGGGACTGCTCAGCGACAGCTACGAGCAGGCCCGCCTCCGCCAGGCACCCAACGGCACCTTCAATGCCTACGACATGGACCGCAAGACCGAGAGCCGCATCGACCATGTCTTCGTCTCGCCCCATTTCTCCGTCGACCGCTACGGCATCCTCACCAGCGTCTACTGGGACGACCAGGGGCGACGGCTCCCCTCCGACCACTATCCCGTCTTCGTCCATCTGCTCCTTCAGCCATCAGAAAAGCCATGAAAGACTTCGCTGCCATAGATTTTGAGACGGCCAACAACGAGCGCTCCTCCGTTTGCTCCGTCGGTGTGGTCATTGTGCGTGGCGGTGAAATCGTGGACTCCTTCTATTCGCTCATACAGCCCGAGCCGAACTACTACAACTACTGGTGCAGCCGGGTGCACGGCCTTTGCCGCGAAGACACCGACGAGGCGCCCGTCTTCCCCCTGGTGTGGGCGCAGATAGAGCCGCTGATAGCAGGGCTGCCGCTGGTGGCGCACAACAAGATGTTCGACGAAGGATGCCTGAAAGCCGTCTTCCGTGTCTATCAGATGGACTATCCCGACTATGAGTTCCACGACACCCTGGCGGCCTCGCGCCGTGCTTTCCGCCACCTGCCCAATCACCAGCTGCACACCGTGGCCGCTGCCTGTGGCTACTGCCTGGAGCACCACCACCACGCACTCGCCGACGCTGAGGCCTGCGCATGGATAGCACGGGAAATCTTGTAAATCCTATTTAGTTGATACAAACATCGTCTTTTTCAGCAACGAATGAAGACGAATTAAACGAATTTTACGAATTACATGTAAAAGCGCAGGGCGATTACGTCCAATTCGTTGTTGATATAATAAATTGTGTTACTAAAGCAATGATATAGCAGTTGACAAGGGTCAGCTGCTATATCATTGCCTTATTTTGTAATGATTCATTTATTAGGCGCGTATAGCGCCGCATTGTCTACTTCACCTCCCAGATGTCGTTGGTCTCGAGCAGCTCCATGAAGTTGTGGTACTTCTTCTGTGCCGACACCTCGGCCAGCTGCTGATGCACGGCATCGTTGTAGGTGGGAGCCTCCACGTCGCGGATGACGCCGAGGGCGATGGGAAACCCGTCCTCGGGGCCCATCATGGCGAGCTTCAGCTGCAGGGTGTTGTCCTCGCAGTGGGCATCGTGCACCAGCACGTCGTCGAGCGTGTAGCCGTCCTTGCCAATCTCCACCACCTTCAGGCCGAAGCCCTGCTGCACCAGGCCGAACTCATTGTTCTCGCCAAAGACGAGCTTCTCGCCGTGGCGCACGTAGATGGCGTTCTTGCGTCGGCCCTCGTTGTTATACACCACGTCGTGGCAATGGTCGTTGAAGATGACGCAGTTCTGCAGCACCTCGGTGACGCTGGCGCCCTTGTGCTCGTAGGCGGCCTTCAGCACCTCCACGGTGCCCTTGGCGTCGGTAGCCACGCAGCGGGCGAAGAAGTGACCGCGCGCTCCGAAGCACAGCTCGGCCGGACGGAACGGGTCCTCGACGGTGCCATAGGGGCTCGACTTCGAGACGAATCCGCGGGGCGACGTGGGGCTGTACTGGCCCTTCGTCAGGCCGTAGATGCGGTTGTTGAGCAGAATCATGTTCAGGTCGATGTTACGGCGCATGGCGTGGATGAAGTGGTTGCCGCCGATGGCCAGGCCGTCGCCGTCGCCGCTGATCTGCCAGATGCACAGCTTCGGGTTGGCCACCTTGGCGCCTGTGGCGATGGCAGCCGCACGACCGTGGATGGTCTGCATGGCATAGGTGTTCACATAGTAGGGCAGACGGCTCGAACAGCCGATGCCGCTGATGACGGCCATCTCGTGGGGTGCCACGCCCGTCTCGGCCATGGCCTTGTGGAGCGATGCCAGGAAGAAGTGGTCGCCACATCCGGGACACCACCGCGGCTGTCCCTTCTTATAATCAGAAGCCCCCCAGGCCCCCCCTTCTGCCCCCGAGGGGGCTACATTAGTTTGTGCCATATTATTCATATAGATGATTTTTTATGGTTTCTAACACTTGATTGATATTTTGGAATAATTCTTCATTTGAAAATCTTAACACGCGATAGCCTTTGCTCTCCAGCCACTCTGTACGCTGTGCATCAGCCATCTGCTGATTCTCCTCTTGATGATATCCCCCATCCAGCTCTACAATTAGTTTTGTGGGTATACTGACGAAGTCGACGATATAGTCACCTATGATATGCTGGCGCTTGAAAGGAAATCCCAGGGCATTTGCTCTCAGGTAATACCAAAGAAGCTGTTCTGCTTCTGTTGGATTATTCCTATTGTGATGGGCAAGTTCCCTAAGCTTCAAGTATAGCATCGGGTCGGCCGTCTGATAGTCGTATGCCATTGCTCGCAAAACTATTGTTGCCCCCTCGGGGGCAGAATGGGGGGCCTTCTTTTACTCTCCCATCGTCAGGTTCACCTCGGCGATGTGGGTGCGACGTGGTTCGAGAATCTCCTCGAACGCCTCCACCAGCTCGCTGACCACGAAGGGCTGGCCCTTCACCTGGTTGAACTGATAAGGCACGAACTCGTCGACCTTCGAGCGCAGGTAGGCGGCCAGCTGACCTAGGTTCTGCTCGGCCACCACCACGTTCTTGTACTTGCGCAGCACGCGAGCGGTGTTCTTCGGCAGCGGGTTGATGTAGCGGAACTGTGCCAGGGCCACACGATGGCCTTGCTTGCGTAGCTCCTGCATGGCGCTGTAGAGATGGCCGTAGGTGGAGCCGAAGCCCACGATGAGCAGGTCGGCACGGTCCTTGTCGCCCTCCACCACGAGGTCGGGCACAGGGATGCGGGCCACCTTCTCGGCCCTCAGCCGGCACATCTCGTCGTGGTTCTCGGGGTCGGTGCTGATGGCACCCGTGCGGCCGTCCTTCTCCAGTCCGCCCAGGATGTGGGTGTAGCCCTCCTGTCCGGGGATGGCCCAGTAGCGCACCTTCGTCTCCTCGTCGCGGAAGTAGGGCGTGTAGTGGCCCTTCATCTCCGGCGTGGCGTAGTGGGGGTGAATCTCCGGCAGCTCGTCCATGCTCGTGGGCAGCTTGAAGGCACCCGAGCCGTTGGCCACGAAGGCATCGGTGAGCAGCACCACGGGGGTGAGGTGCTCGAGGGCCATCTTGGCGGCGTCGTAGGCGGCGTAGAAGCAGTCGGTGGGGCTGGTGGCAGCGATGACGGGCATGGGGCTCTCGCCGTTGCGGCCGTAGAGCACCTGCAGCAGGTCGGTCTGCTCGCTCTTCGTGGGCAGGCCCGTCGAGGGTCCGCCACGCTGCACGTCGATGACCACCAGCGGCAGCTCGTCGATGACGGCCAGGTTCATGGCCTCGCTCTTCAGGCAGATGCCGGGGCCGCTGGTGCTCGTGGCAGCCAGTGCGCCGGCGAAGCTGGCACCCACGGCCGAGGCGGCACCGCTGATCTCGTCCTCGCACTGCACGGTGATGACGCCGCACGACTTGTGCTTCGACAGCTCGTGCAGGATGTCGGTGGCCGGCGTGATGGGGTAGCTGCCCAGGAAGAGGCGCAGCCCGGCACGCTCGGCGGCGGCGATGAGGCCATACGAGGTGGCCTTGTTGCCCGTGATGTCCATGTAGCGTCCGGGCACCTTCGTCTTCGACTCGACGCGATACGTAGCGGGCACCGACGCATGTGTGTTGTGACCATAGTCATAGCCAGCCTGAATCACCCGGATGTTAGCCTCGGCGATGGCGGGCTTCTTGGCAAACTTCTCGCGCAGGAAGTTGTTCACCAGCTCCAGGTCGCGGTTGAAGAGCCAGCACACCAGGCCGAGGGCGAACATGTTGCGGCACTTCAGCATAGCCTTGTTGTCCATGCCCGAATCCTTCAGACAGTCCTTCACCATCTGCGTCATGGGGCAGCTCACCACGCGGTCGGCGTCGATGCCCATCTCGCCCAGATAGTCGGCAGTCTTGAACTGGGCCTTCTCCAGGTCCTTCGGTCCGAACGAGTCGGTGTCGATGATGATGGTGGCCTGGGGTTTGGCGTAGCGCAGCTGCGTCTTCAGCGCGGCAGCGTTCATGGCCACGAGCACGTCGCACTGGTCACCCGGCGTGTACACCCTTCCGGCGCCGATGTGCACCTGGAAGCCGCTCACGCCCGTGAGCGACCCTTGCGGAGCGCGGATGTCGGCAGGATAGTCGGGGAAAGTAGAGATGCCATTGCCAACGGTGGCACTGACAGTAGAGAAAATGTTGCCGGCCAGCTGCATGCCGTCGCCGGAGTCACCTGAAAAGCGCACGACCACTTGGTCGAGCTCCTTCACTTCCAATTGTTCAGTCATAGTTTATCATTTTAATACCTATTACTTCCAAGCATGATGCGTAGTACATACGTGTGTTGTCCCTGCGATGCCGGCACCCCACCGGGCGCCTCTCATCCCAAAAACGCTGCAAAGGTAACAAATTAATCTGAAAGAACAGCATTTTTCTATCAAAAGTTTACGCGAACATCTATATACATGACAAAGATGGCCATATTTCGTTTCGTAAGAAGACAATCGGAACAACTTGGACAACCTTTTTTTTAAGTTCTTCTCCGCAAGAGAGTACCACCAAAGCCGTTTCTGAATTTTTGTTAATTTTCTTCCTGGTTTGTTCCCATAATGAACACTCGACCCCCTCAAATTTTCGAAAATTCTGCGCGAGAAACTTTTTGGCTGAAAATAAGCGAATTTTGAGAGGTTTTGCTAAATGATTGAAATATAGATGCTTATGCTTATTTTGGCGAAAATAAGGCGGTGGGACGCTGAAAAAAGTCAACGCCAAATTTTCAAAAGGCGTTGACTTTTGAAAATTTGGCGTGCTTACAGAAGGGGAAGTCGAGGCAAAAAAACACAAAAAAATGTGAAAAATTTGCGCAGAATGGGTGTTAGTGTGCAAGATTTAACCTGCTTTAACACTCGCAGGTGGGTCGAATCAGCTTCCAGACGGCAGAAAAAGGGCATTTTTTGAGCCAGAATCACGCTTCAGGACGAGCATTTTTTTAGTGGAAATTTTGAACACTATTTTTAAGTCCGTTCAGCCGAATTTGCAATTCGGTTGGGTGAACCACGACATCATCACGCTGCACAACGGCGCACCATTTCCTTGCCGTTTACCCCGCTTTTTTCGTCTCGTCGCAACTTTTTCCGCTTTCTTGCAGCTTTCTCGCTTTTTTGTCGTATCTTTGCACCCTCATACCACAACGAAAATGAAGAAATGGACCATCGACGACGCCCGTGAGCTGTACAACATCAACGGCTGGGGCACAAGCTACTTCGGCATCAACGACCGAGGCAACGTGTTTGTTACTCCCTGCAAGGACTCCACGCAGATTGACCTGCGTGAGGTGATGGACGAGCTGCAGCTGCGCGACGTCACCGCGCCGGTGCTGCTGCGCTTCCCCGACATCCTCGACAACCGCATCGAGAAGACGTGGAGCTGCTTCAAGAAGGCGGCCGAGGAATACGAGTACAAGGGCGAGAACTACGTGGTGTACCCCATCAAGGTGAACCAGATGCAGCCCGTGGTCGAGGAGATTATCTCCCACGGCCGGAAGTTCAACCTCGGCGTCGAGGCAGGCTCGAAGCCCGAGCTGCACGCCGTCATCGCCGTGCAGTGCCAGAGCGACAGCATCATCGTGTGCAACGGCTACAAGGACCAGTCGTACATCGAGCTGGCCCTGCTGGCACAGAAGATGGGCAAGCAGATATTCATCGTGGTGGAGAAGCTGAACGAGCTGGACATCATTGCCCGCGAGGCGAAGAAGCTCGACGTAAGGCCCAACATCGGCATCCGCATCAAGCTGGCCTCGAGCGGCGCCGGGAAATGGGAGGAGAGCGGAGGCGATGCCTCGAAGTTCGGGCTCACCAGCGCCGAGCTACTC
Organism: uncultured Prevotellaceae bacterium; assembly: GCA_902775475.1. GTDB lineage: Bacteria > Bacteroidota > Bacteroidia > Bacteroidales > Bacteroidaceae > Prevotella. The sequence goes on along the minus strand of CACYME010000027.1, from coordinate 16,514 downwards.
GAAGCGCTGGAACTTTTAGACAAGAAGGACATGCGCGACTGCCTGCGCCTCATCCACTTCCACATCGGCAGCCAGATCACGAAGATACGCCGCATACAGACCGCCCTGCGCGAGGCGTCGCAGTTCTACGTGCAGCTGCACAAGATGGGCTACAACGTTGACTTCGTAGACTGTGGCGGCGGACTGGGCGTCGACTACGACGGCACACGCTCGCCCAGCAGCGAGAGCTCGGTGAACTACAGCATCCAGGAGTATGTGAACGACTGCATCTACACCTTCGTCGACGCTGCCAACCGCAACGGAATCCCTCACCCCAATATCATCACCGAGAGCGGACGCTCGCTGGCCGCCCACCACTCGGTGCTCGTCATCGACGTGCTGGAGACGGCATCGCTGCCCGAGATGGACGAGGAGTTCGAGCCCGACGAGAACTCGCATCAGCTGGTGAAGGACCTCTACGAAATCTGGGACAACCTGTCGCCCCGCAACGTGCTGGAGGACTGGCACGACGCAGAGCAGATACGCGAGGAGGTGCTCGACCTGTTCGCCCACGGCATCGTCGACCTGAAGACGCGAGCCGAGATTGAGGCCATGTACTGGAGCGTGTGCCACGAAATCAATGCGCTGGCCAAGAACCTGAAGCACATCCCCGAGGAGCTGATGAACATCGACAAACTGCTGGCCGACAAGTACTTCTGCAACTTCTCGCTGTTCCAGAGCCTGCCCGACTCGTGGGCCATCGACCAGATTTTCCCCATCATGCCCATACAGCGACTGGGCGAGCGGCCCACCCGCAACGCCACGCTGCAGGACATCACCTGCGACAGCGACGGAAAGATTGCCTCCTTCGTTACCAACCGCCACAACTCGCACTCGCTGCCCGTGCACTCGCTGCGGAAGAACGAGGACTACTATCTCGGCGTCTTCCTCGTGGGCGCCTATCAGGAGATTCTGGGCGACATGCACAACCTCTTCGGCGACACCACCGCCGTGCACATCTCGGTGAAAGACGGCAGCTACCACATCGACCAGATTATCGACGGCGAGACCGTGGCCGAGGTGCTCGACTACGTGCAGTATGACCCGAAGAAGCTCGTCAGACAGCTGGAGATGTGGGTGACGAAGAGCGTGAAGAGCGGGAAAATCACCCTCGAGGAGGGCAAGGAGTTCCTCGCTAACTACCGCAGCGGCCTTTATGGCTACACCTACTTGGAGTGAAAAAACGGCAAAACGCTTGGAGATTGCGAAAAAGTTTGTATCTTTGCACCGTCTAACCAATCAAAGAGAACTGCCATCATGGGGACAATGACAAAAAGAATCAAAGATTTGCGGGATAAGCGAACTGCCTATCATGAGCAAATGAAAAAGAAGGAGATGCTACGGATAGCCAGCTATCTGCAGGAAAACGACCGCCACAACTTCATGACGGGCGAAGGGTTTGTCGTACTTCCCGAGCAGGAACGCCTCCGGCTGAGAATAGACACATATCCCTATTTAAGATAAGGGCTTATGGACATAGCACATTATCCACATCGATTCGTGCAGATTGTCAGAGAGCCTTGGGATGGACCCCAAGGCTTTCTGCTTCATAAGCTGTTATTCTCATTTAAGTCTACCCCTCATAGGTACAACATCATGACTGGCCTCAATGAGCCGCGACAGTGTATAAAAACATGCATGGCCATCATGGATGAAGTAGCCCAGAAAGACCCGCTGGCATCATTTGGATTTATTGGCGCTAACATGGAAAACGAAACGGAAATCTACACAAAAAGATTCCGCGTGTACGAGCGCTACACGACGAGCTACTTTGACACAAAGCATTTCGAGCATCATGTCAATTATGCCAAGAGTGCCTACTTACTCGTCAACCGCAGGCAACTGGAGGAACGCCCTACGCTCCTGGACGAGATTGTAGAAGGCTTCAAGGAACTATACCCTTATTTCGATTAATATAATGAAACAAGAACTGACAATCGTGAAGGTGGGCGGTGCCGTCGTGGAGGACGAGGCACAGCTGACGCAGCTTTTGCGCGATTTCATCGCTATCGAAGGCCCCAAGATTCTGGTGCACGGCGGTGGGCGCAGGGCAACAAAGATAGCCGAAAGGCTGGGTATCGAGACGAAGATGGTGGAGGGGCGCCGCATTACCGACGGCCCGATGCTGGAAGTGGTGACGATGGTCTACGGCGGACTGGTGAACAAGCACGTGGTGGCCTCGCTGCAGGCCCTCGGAGCCGATGCCATCGGCCTGACGGGTGCCGACGGCGGCATCATCCGCTCAGTGAAGCGCCCGCTGAAGAACGGCATCGACTACGGCTTCGTGGGCGATGTCAAACAGGTGAAAGCTGCAAAAATCGCCCATTTCATCGAAGGTGGAATGATTCCCGTCATTGCCCCGCTGACGCACGACGGTGAGGGCAACATGCTCAACACCAACGCCGACACGATGGCATCGGAGACCGCCAAGGCGATGGCAAAGCTCTACGACGTGACGCTCGTCTACGCCTTCGAGAAACCCGGCGTGCTGAGCAACCCCGACGACGACAGCAGCGTCATCGGCACCATTACCCACGACGACTTCCTGCGCCTGAAGGCCGACGGCACCATCAGCGGTGGCATGCTACCGAAAATAGAAAACGCGCTTGCCGCCATCGATGCTGGCGTCAAGCGCGTGGTCATCACCAGTGCCAAGGCTATTGACGGACGGCACGGCACGGTCATCATGTAGGCTTCACTTCTTGTTCTTCCTTGGCTTGCGACGTGCCCATCCTTCTTCGGTGAAATCGGGCATTTTGCCTTTCAGCTCTTTCCCTTTTGGCTTCATCAGCTGGCGCCAGTCATCGCGTTTTTTGGAAAAAGATTTTCCTAAAAATTTACCTGGCCCATCGATGAAATCGGCATTTTTGCCTCTTTTTGTCCGACGCTCGTCGTTGCGTCCGACTTTTGGCATGGCGTTTGCTGGGGCCTTGTCGTCTTCCGAATTGCAGCGAACAATGCGTCCGTGGTAGCGGATGCCGGTGAGCTGCGTCATCACTTTCTTGGCATCCTTCTCCGGCACCTCGAAATAGCTGATGGTATCGAGCAGGTCGATGTGCCCCACCTCCTGACGGCCACCCACATAGCGGTTCAGCGTCTGCATCAGCTCACCGGGGTAGAAGCCATCGCGCTTGCCCAGGTTGATGAACAGGCGGTGATAGCCCTCCTGTGCCTTGTTCATGCGCTTCTGGCGGTCTGTCTGTCCCTCTCTCTTCTTTCCGCGCTCCTCCTTGCTCACCTTCTCAATTTCGGGCGCGTCGGCATAGTAGGCGAGGAACTTTCCAAACTCCAGCGAAACGATTTTCTTGATGATTTCCTCCTTGTCGATATACTCGAAGTAGCGGTTGATGTCCTGCATAAAAGGCGCGATTTCATCGTCATCTACGTCGGTCTTCACAATCTGGTCCATCACCTTGTAGAGCTGCTTCTTGCAAATCTCCTCAGCCGATGGAATCTCTGCTTCCTGGAACTGCTTGCCAATTTCCTTCTCGATGGCACGAATCTTGTGCTTTTCCTTCGAATGGACAATCGATATGCTGGTGCCCTTCTTGCCAGCGCGGCCCGTTCGGCCCGAGCGATGGGTGTAGTTCTCAATATCGTCGGGCAGGCCGAAGTTGATGACGTGCGTCAGGTCGTCGACATCGAGACCGCGGGCAGCCACGTCGGTAGCCACGAGCAACTGCGTCAGGTGCTGGCGGAACTTCTGCATGGTCAGGTCGCGTTGCTGCTGCGACAGGTCGCCATGCAGCGACTCAGCGTTGTAGCCGTCCTTGATGAGCTTGTCGGCTATCTCCTGCGTTTCTATCTTCGTGCGGCAGAAGATGATGGCGAAGATTTTGGGGTAGTAGTCCACGATGCGCTTCAGTGCCAGGTACTTATCCTTGGCGTGCACCATGTAATAGATGTGGTTAACGTTCTCGGCACCCTCGTTGCGCGAGCCCACGACGACGGTCTCGTAGTCCTTCAGATACTGTGTTGCCACGCGCTCCACCTCGCGGCTCATCGTGGCCGAGAACATCAGCGTGCAGTGCTGTTCGGGCAGGGCCTCGAAGATTTCGTTGATACTGTCAGAGAAGCCCATGTTGAGCATCTCGTCGGCCTCGTCGAGCACGATGGTCGACACCTGCTCCAGATGGACGTAGCCGCGGTTCTTCAGGTCGATGAGTCGCCCTGGCGTGGCCACAATCACCTGCACGCCCTTCTTCAAGGCACGCATCTGCGGCTCTATGGCAGCACCGCCGTAGACGGCCTCCACATGGATGCCGTCGAGGTATTTGCCAAAGTCGCGCAGGTCGTCGGTAATCTGCAGGCACAGCTCACGCGTGGGACTCAGCACCAGCGCCTGGGTGTCACGTGTTCCGGCGTCAATCCGCTGCAGCAGGGGAATGCCGAAGGCTGCCGTCTTGCCCGTACCCGTCTGAGCCAGGGCGATGGTGTCGCGCCGCCCTTCCACCAACAGGGGAATGACAGCTTCTTGTACAGGCATGGGAGCGGTAAAGCCAAGTTCTTCAATGGCGCGCAGTATGGGAGCACTGACGCCTAATTCTTCAAATGTTTTCATAATTGGCTACAAAGATACAAAATAGTTAGGAGTTGGGGGTTAGGAGATAGGGGTTATTATGCGGTGAGTTAACATTTTTTATTTTTTCGTCGAAAAAAACTCCTCGCCCCTCACGCCTAACTCCCAACTTTTAACTACCTTTGCAGTCATGAAACTATGCGTATTCTGCTCTGCCAATTGGCAGATTGACAAAGACTTCTTCGACAAAGCCAGCGAGCTGGGGTGCTGGGCAGCCCAGCAGGGTCACACCATCGTGTTCGGAGGCCACGACGCCGGATTGATGCACACCGTGAGCAAGGCCTGCCACGAGGCCGGGGGCCGCTGCATCGGCGTGGTGCCACGCAAGATTGAGCAGATGGGCAAGGCCAGCCCCTACATGGACGTACACATACCCACTGAAGACCTGACCGACCGCAAGCAGCTGATGATGGACCAGAGCGACGCCTTCATCGTCCTGCCCGGCGGTATCGGCACCCTCGACGAGCTCTTCACCGTCGCCTCGGCCGCCACCCTGGAATACCACCAGAAGCCCATCATCCTCTACAACATGAAAGGCTTCTGGGACTCGCTCGTGCAGATGCTCGACGACCTGCACCAGCGGGGCGTCACCCGTCGGCAGTGGCGCAGCTATATCACCGTCGTCAGCACGCTGGAAGAGTTGCAGCAGCGGATCGGCTGACCATTCCCTGGCCAGCAGCCTCTGCCGCCACATCGTTCAAAATCGTTCTACAGGCGCGTAGAATAATGTTCAGTAAGGGAAGAAAAAAGACCCCGTTTTTCTTGCACGCCTCGAATATTTTTCATAACTTTACACCCGAAAAGAACCACTTCGCCGAAGGTGCTCTTAACAAAAGGATACTGCCAACGGGCGTAACCCGCTGAATAGCGAGACAGTACGCCGGTGCCGATCAGCCTTGGCAAGGTAAAAACCATCTATGGATATGATGAAGGAAAGCCACATCATTGAAACATTTCAGAAGGAACCAGCTCAAACATGCCTCCCTCCGCAAAAATCCGACGTGGGCGGACAAAAATCCGCAGTCAGCGGATAATAATACGCACATAGCGGATTTTTAGTGCAAATTGACATATTACATTAATTATTTTCCTAAAATCTAACAATTATGCTTAAATCATTAAAACTTAAATCTTTGATGCTACTGCTCGCATTCATCGCGGGGGGAAGCATCACGGCGTGGGCTGAGGACATCACCATCAGTGCAGCTGACATTCAAAATGCAGCAGCACAGGCAACTACCGTCAGCGGCATTACCTTTGAAGCAGCAAAGAACAATGGATCAAATGCACCCACCTACAATACTGGTGGTGAAGATTTTCGTATCTATGCAAAGGGAACTCTCACCGTATCGGCAGAAAGAAACATCACAAAGATGGTGTACAACATTTCCACACAAGGAAAAAACGTCTTGCCCCTATTACTGCTTCTGTAGGAACAATCGCTACACAAGCTTTTGGCGATGAGACCGTGACTTGGACTGGTGCTGCAAGCAACATTGTGCTTACAGTCGGCGATAAGGCCGAATATGGTTCTGATGGCAGTAGCAAGGCAGGACAATTCGACTTTGTAAGTGTCACTGTTACGTTGGAAGGCGGAGAAGAGGACACTCGCACAGCTACAACCATCGAGTTTGGCGACCATGCGACTGAGGGCAACGTCGGTGATGAGCTTCCGTTCCCCACCGTTATTGTCAATGACCCGACGGGTGCCCCGGTAAGCGATGCCTTCGTGGTATGGGAGAGCAACGATTCAGACGTGGCAACGATTGGCGACGGCGTTATCATCCTGCAGAAAGCAGGCACCGCTAAGATCACCGCCACCTTCGAGGGCGACAATAACTACAAGCCGAGTTCAAAGAGCTTCACTGTAATCGTGACCGATCCCAACCAGCCGGGCATCTCGCAGGACAACCCCTACACCGTGGCTCAAGCTCGCGCCGCCATTGATGCCGGTACGGGCGTGACAGGTGTCTATGCCATGGGCTACGCTGTGCCTCTGGGTTATACCTACATCAAGTGGAAATACACCGAGAAGGTGACCGGCAACGTTGGACTGGGCAACATCCAGGTCGTGGAGTCCGGCACCGAGGAGAAGACCATCATTACCGCAGCCCGATGGGCTACCTATGTCACCAAGCACCCCGTGCAGTTCACCTATGGCGGCGCCTATGTCGTGACTGAAGCCACCACTACGAAGGTGACGCTGCAGGAGGTGGAAAGCGCACCCGCCGGCACCCCAGTCCTTCTTAGCAGCTCTATTGATGAAGAATACGAATTCTCAGCAAGATATTCCACCGACGCCGATGTCACCGCTCCCGAAGTGAACCTGCTGAAGGCCAGCAACGGCAACGTGAAGGGTGGTGCCACCATCTATGCCCTGGCAAACCAGCAGTCGGGTGTGGGCTTCTACAACGTTGAGGAAGGCGTCATCATCCCCGCTGGCAAGGCCTATCTGGAAATTGCAGCCGAGACTGCCGAGGCCGGTGCCCGTCCGTTTCTGGCCATCGGAGGCGAGGAAGCCACTGGCATCAACGCCGTTGAGCAGGCCGTGAAGCAGGGCGTGCAGGTGTTCGACCTGCAGGGTCGCCGCGTCAGCCAGCCCACGAAGGGTCTCTACATCGTGAACGGCCAGAAGGTCGTGGTGAAGTGAGCACAAAGCCGAGCTTGCTCATGCTTTGTCGAGCGTGAGCGAGCTCGAGCTAAAAGCTCAAGGTCGTAGTGAAAAGCGAAGAGTGAATTTATTTAAGAACAACTAAAACCACAAACGATATGAAAAAGAACTATTTGAAACCTGCCATGATGGTGCAGACCATTCAGATGGGCAGCCTGCTCAACGAAGGCTCCCTGGGCGTATATGGCGAGAAAATTGGTGACAGCAAGTCCATTCTCTCCCGCAATCCCAACAAGCTGTGGGACGACGAAGAGGACGACCTGGACTTCTAATCGCCGACACACACATTACATGAATCCGCTGGGGGGTGGGCCGTCACGGCTCGCCCCCTTCATTTTTCCCCGATTTTTCCGCCCATTTCTTTTCACCAGTAGCGGAAAAATGCGTACCTTTGCAATCAGAATGAAATTTGCCGACGTCATCCTGTCTGTGCCCCTCGACGGCACGTTCACCTACGCCATCCCCGCCGCCATGCAGCAGCGGGTGATGGTGGGCATGCGCGTGCTGGTGCCCTTCGGCCGGCAGAAGAACCTGGTGGGTGTCGTGGCCCGCCTGCACGATGAGGAGCCGCAGGGCTACCAGGTGAAGCCGCTGGCACAGCTGATGGACGAGCGGCCCATCCTATTAGAGGCGCAGCTGCGACAGTGGCAGTGGATCAGCGACTACTACATGGCGCCCATAGGCGACGTGATGAAGGCGGCACTGCCGTCGGGGCTGAAGGCCGAGGAGGGCTACCGTCCGCGCACGGAGACCTACATCCGTCTCTGTGAGGCCTACCGCAACGAGACGGCGCTGCACATCGCGCTGAACCTGCTGGCGCGAGCCCCGAAGCAGCAGGAGGCCTTCATTGCCTATCTGCAGCTGTCGGGCTGGGACATGGTGGGGAGTGAAGAGCGAGGAGTGAAGGATGACGAATATGCCGAGGTGACGCGCGAGGAGCTGATGAACCAGAGCGGCTGCACGCTGCCCACGCTGAACCTGCTGGTGAAGCGCGGCATGCTGGAGACCTACGAGCGCGAGGTGAGCCGCCTGAACCGTGGCGGCGAGCCCCACCCTGAGCTGCTGAAGAAGATGAGCACGGCGCAGCAGGATGCCTACAACAAGATTCTGTTCTCTTTCCTGAAGAAGCGCGTTACGCTGCTCCACGGTGTCACGTCGAGCGGCAAGACCGAGGTGTACATGCACCTCATCCAGCGCGAAATCGACCAGGGTCGCCAGGTGCTCTACCTGCTGCCCGAGATAGCGCTCACGGTGCAGATCATGGAGCGCCTGCAGCGCGTCTTCGGCAGCCGTCTGGGCATCTATCACTCGAAGTACAGCGACGCCGAGCGCGTGGAAATCTGGCAGAAGCAGCTCTCGCCCCATCCCTACGACGTCATCCTCGGTGCCCGCTCCGCCGTGTTCCTGCCGTTCCAGCGCCTCGGCCTCGTCATCGTCGACGAGGAGCACGAGACGGGCTTCAAGCAGCAGGACCCAGCCCCTCGCTATCATGCCCGCTCAACAGCCATCATGCTTTCCTCGAAGGTCCTGCTTGGCACCGCCACACCGTCGCTTGAGTCATACCACAACTCTCAGACTGGCAAATACGGTCTGGTGACGCTGACGGAGCGCTACCAGGGCATCGAGCTGCCCGAGATTCAGGTGGTGGACACGCAGGACCTGCAGAAGCGGAAGATGATGCGTGGCCCGTTCTCACCTCTTTTATTAGCACGCGTGCGCGAGGCGCTGGAGCGCGGCGAGCAGGCCATCCTGTTCCAGAACCGCCGCGGCTGGGCCCCGATGGTGGAGTGCCGTCAGTGCGGATGGGTTCCGCGCTGCGAGCACTGCGACGTGAGCCTGACGCTGCACCGTCGGCTGAACCAGCTGACGTGCCACTACTGTGGCTACACCTACAGCGTGCCCACGGAGTGCCCCGCCTGCGGCTCGAAAGAGCTGCAGGGACGCGGCTTCGGCACGGAGAAGATTGAGGACCAGATTGCCGAAATCTTCCCCATGGCGCGCATCGCCCGCATGGACCTCGACACCACGCACACGCGCCAGGCCTATGAGCGCATCATCAGCGACTTCTCCAGCGGGCGCACCAACCTGCTCATCGGCACGCAAATGGTCTCCAAGGGCCTCGACTTCGACCGCGTGAGCGTCGTGGGCATCCTCAACGCCGACTCGATGCTGAACTACCCCGACTTCCGGGCCTACGAGCACGCCTTCATGATGATGGCGCAGGTGAGCGGTCGCGCTGGCCGCAAGGGGAAGCGCGGCCTGGTCATCCTGCAGACGCGCCAGCCCGACCTGCTGCTCATCGACCAGGTGGTGCGCAACGACTACCAGGGCTTCTGCCGCACGCTGCTCGATGAGCGCCTGGCCTTCCACTATCCGCCCTACTACCGCATCATCTACATCTACCTGAAGCACCAGAAGGATGCCATCGTGGAGACGGCCAGCCTGCAGCTGGGCTACCAGCTGCGCCAGTGGTTCGGCGGCCGCGTGCTGGGTCCCGACAAGCCTGCCGTGGCACGGGTGAAGACGCTCAGCATCCGCAAGCTGGTGCTGAAGCTGGAGCCCACCATCGACATGGCCCGCGTGCGCCAGTACCTCAAGCTGGCCCAGCAGCAGTTGCTGCACGACAAGCACTATGCCAGCCTGCAGCTCTACTTCGATGTTGACCCCCTGTAATCCGGTGCTGGATGTTCCTGGAATCGTTGAGCGCATTGTAAATGCTTATACTCACGGCAGCCGAATTGCAAATTCGGCTGAACGGGTAGGTGAGCGGAGCTCGGGAATGGGGTAGGGGTGGGGTTCTGTATTCTCATACTTAAAGGAGTTAATTGGCAAAATTTACCTTCCCTAAAATTTTGAAAAAGATTGACAAAATTGCGCAAAAATGAGAATTAAAGGCCCTCAAAACTCGAGAATTCTGCATGAAAAATCTTTTGGACGAAAATAAGCGGGTTTTGAGCGTTTTTAGTAAAACATTGACAGACAGAATGTTGGAACTAAAACGGACAGAGAAACGAACGGATGGCTGAAAAAAGTCAACGCCAAATTTTTCTGCGGCGTTGACTTTTGAAAATTTGGCGTGCTTACAGAAACGGGGTTCGAAGCAAAATTTGAGGCGATTATTGCACAAAAAGACAGGTATGTGCAGGAATTTGGGCAAAAAAAAGGCTTCGCTGACGGCGAAAAGCTGCACAAACGGACGAAAATGCGCAAGTTTTTTGCATAGAATGAAAATTTTTTTTGTAAAAAATCGAGAAAAACCAAACTGTCATGAATCTTGACAAAATCAGAGGGCGACAATGGCCAGGTTTAGCCTTCGGCCAAGCAGTGAAGGGGCGACGGAATGGCAATAGGCCTATTCCGTCGCCCCTTCTCAGAGAGTTTTCGCCGCTGGGTGCTACTGTCCGCCCAGGCGGTCGAAGTATTCGATGATGTCGTCCCAGGTCTTGAACGTGTCGCTGCCCAGCTCGATGGTGGTGGCCATGGCCCCTTCGGTCTTGGCGGTCTCGATGAGGTAGTCGCCGTAGAGCAGGTGGCGCTGGTTGGTGAACACGGTGTGCCCCCAGGCCGGTACGTTGACGTGCTCGGTGAGCCACGACGATGTCGTGGCATAGGCGGACAGGCGGGAGGAGAGGGCCGGGGCTACGAAGAATACCTGATAGCGCTCGATGAGCAGGCGCACCGCCTTCTGGAACGAGGGGAAGGGCGCGGCCTCACCCTGCTGGAGGAGGTGGGAGGGGGCCGAGGCCTCTATACCTATATATATAATAGGGCGTTCGCGGCCTTCCTGGCGGTCGTCAATCCAGCGGATGACGGGCAGCACCGAGTGCATGAACGAGCGGTCGTCCATGCGGTGCTCGCCGTGGAAGCTGATGGCCTGCGGATAGTGCTCGTGGAAGAGGTCGAAGGTGTGCACCAGGTCGTCGCGGTCGCCAAAGAGGCCGTAGACACGCTGGCGGTCATCGTCGTCGAGTCCCTCGAAGCGACGCTCCGACACCTGCCGGTATTCCTTCACCAGCGCCTTGTCCACATAGAACGACTGCACGCCGTCCTGTCGCGGGTTCTGGAACGTCTGCGTGCCCGTCATGCCATGCTCGTGCATCGTGTCAGCGATGCACAGGGCGGGGTTGGTGCAGATGCGGTCGAAGCCGCGCAGCTGTTCGGTGTACATGCCGCCCATCGACGTGCCCAGGATGATGTCGGGACGCTCCTCGTCGCAAATGCGGCGGAGCAGGGCGATGGCCTCCTCGGGGTGGATGGGCAGGTCGGGGGCCAGGACGGTGGCGTTGGGGAAGACGGTGCGCAGACGGCGCACCGTACCAGACTGTCCACTGGAGGCGAAGCCGTGGACATAGAGCAGTTTCTTGTCTTTCAGCAGTTCGGGGAACTGCTTCACGTAGGGGTTTTCCATTTTCTTAGTACATGCCAAACGAGTGGAACAGGGCGGCAAGGCCGTAGGCCACGAGCGTGCTGGTGACGACGCAGATGAGGCCCGGCATCATGAACGAGTGGTTGAGCAGATACTTGCCGATGACGGTGGTGCCCGAGCGGTCGAAGTTCACCGTGGCGATGTCGCTGGGATAGTTGGGGATGAAGAAGTAGCCATAGACCGAGGGCAGCACGCCGAGGAGCACCCACCCGTCGATGCCGAGCGAATAGGCCAGCGGCAGCATCGACACGACGACGGCTCCCTGCGAGTTGATGAGCACCGAGACGAGGAAGAACACGATGGCGATGGCCCAGGGATAGTCTTTCACGATGTCGGTGAGGATGGCCTGAATCTCGGGCATGTAGTTCGAGAAATAGGTGTCGGCCATCCACGCGATGCCGTAGATGGCCACCACGGCCACCATGCCGCTCTGCCACACGGGGCCGGCCACGGCCTTCTTAGGCTGTGCCTTGCAGAAGATGATCATCAGTGCGGCGGCACAGATCATCACAATCTGGATGACGATGTTCATCTTCAGCGACTGGCCGTTCCACGAGGGCAGCAGGCTGGGAACAATGGCGAACAGGACGATGACGCCCAGCGCGGCGAGGAAGACGAACACGGCGTTCTTGGCCGACTGCGGAATCTCCTTGTCGAGCGTGGTGGCGTTCGAGCCGTAGATGTAGGCACGCTGCTCGGGGTCCTTGATCCTTGCCTGGAACTGCGGGTCCTTGTCGAGGTCGAGACCGCGGTGATAGCTGGCGAATGCGGCGGCCATCAGTCCGATGACGCAGGCCGGGATGCTAATCATCAGCACGCGGGGGATGGTGATGTTGAAGCCGTTGGCATTAGAAATCGTGACGAAGGCCACCACGGCGGCGGCGATGGGCGAACAGGTGATGCCCACCTGCGAGGCTATCGACGCCACGCCGCAGGGACGCTCCGGGCGGATGCCCTTCTTCAGGGCGATGTCGCAGATGATGGGCATGAGCGTGTAGACCACGTGGCCCGTGCCGACGAGCACCGTCAGGAAGAAGGTGCACAGCGGGGCCAGGAAGGTGATGCGGTCGGGGTGCTTGCGCAGCAGCCGCTCAGCAATCTGGATGAGCCAGTCCATGCCGCCCGATGCCTGCATGACGCCGGCACAGGTGACGGCGGCGATGATGATGTAGATGACGTCGGTCGGCGGCGTGCCGGGCTTCAGTCCGAAACAGAAAACGAGGATGGCCAGGCCAATGCCTGAGATGGCGCCCAGCGCCAGGCTGCCGTAGCGCGAGCCCACCCAGAGGGCCAGCAGCACGATGAGCAGCTGAAGAATCATTAATAGAGACATACGCGTATTATTTTTAGGTTTTTAGGTGGCTTAGCTGTTTCGGCCACAAAGTTAGCAAAAAAATGTAGAAATATCGTCTTTTTTGCCATTTTTTTTTGCTAATTTTGCAGGCGTAATTCCAAGAAAACAGCAAATCTCATCGCATGCGGAAAGTTATCGGAATAGGAGAGACCGTTCTCGACATCATTTTCAGGGACAGCCAGCCCATCGGCGCCGTGCCCGGCGGCTCAGTCTTCAACGCCCTCATCTCGCTGGGGCGCTCAGGCATCAAGGCATCGTTCATCAGCGAGACAGGCAACGACCGCGTGGGTCAGGGCATCATCAGCTTCCTCCGGGACAATGGCGTCGATGCCTCGTGCGTCTACGTCTATCCCGACTCGAAGTCGCCCATCTCGCTGGCATTCCTCAACGAGCAGAACGACGCGGAATACATCTTCTACAAGGACCATCCCAACGACCGGCTGGAGTTCAGCTACCCCGACGTGCAGCCCGACGACATCGTGCTCTTCGGCTCCTACTACGCCGTCAACCCCGTCATCCGTCCGCAGGTGGTGGGATTCCTGGAGTATGCCCGCCAGCATGGGGCCATCCTCTACTACGACGTGAACTTCCGTGCCTCGCATCGCAACGAGGTGATGAAGCTCACGCCCAACATCCTGGAGAACCTGGAGCTGGCCGACATCGTGCGCGGTTCGACGGAGGACTTCGAGGTGATGTTCCGCAAGAGCGACCCCGACGCTATCTACCGCACGCAGATAGCCTTCTACACCCGCAAGTTCATCTGCACGCAGGGTGACCAGCCCGTGGAGCTGCGTGCCGACGGCGGACTGAAGAAGCAGTACCCCGTGCCGCTGACCGAGGGCATCGTGAGCACCATCGGCGCCGGCGACAACTTCAACGCCGGCTTCGCCTACGGCCTCATCCGCTACGGCATCACCCGCAGCACCATCGAGCAGGGCCTCAGCGAAGAGCAATGGGACAACATCATCGCCTGCGCACAGCAGTTCTCAGCCAACGTCTGTCAGAGTATCAGCAATAGCGTCAGCCAGGAGTTCGGGCAACAACTGGCCGAGCAAATGAGAAATGAGGTATGAGAAATGAGAAATGAATAGACTTGCAATGGAGGAGAAGAGACAGAACGTCATAGTCGAGAAAACTGAGCACTTTGCTGACAGAATCATCAAGATGTACTCATACCTCTTGAATGAAAGAAGGTGTAATAACCAAATAGTAGAATTAAAGCAAGTGAAAAGAAGCGGGACAAGCATTGGAGCAAATACCGCCGAAGGCCAATACGCACAAACCAAGGCCGATTTTCTGACGAAAATGACTATAGCCCTCAAGGAAGCTAATGAAACGAGGTTCTGGTTACATCGACTTCATGCAGGTGGCACGCTCAGTGACAAAGAACATGAATCAATCATCAATGACATTGAAGAAATCATAAATATTTTAGTAAAAGTAACAGGAACGACGAAGAAGAACTTGGAGAACACTCGGTAGTCAGTCAACGGCAAAACTATCCATTTCTCATTTCTCATCCCTCATTCCTCATTAACAAAAAAAACAATGAAAAAAATTTTAGAAAAGGTTTACTACGTCGGCGTGAACGACCGCAACAAGACGCTCTTCGAGGGCCTTTGGCCCCTGCCCGCCGGCGTGAGCTACAACGCCTATTTGATTGACGACGAGAAGACCTGCCTCGTGGACACCGTCGAGGTGGACTTCTTCATGCCCTTCATCGAGAACATCCGCGAGGTGCTCGGCGACCGCCCCCTCGACTACCTCGTGGTGAACCACATGGAGCCCGACCACAGCGGCTCGCTGGCCCTCATCCGCAAGTACTACCCCAATGTGCAAATCATCGGCAACAAGAAGACCTTCGACATGCTCGGCGGCTTCTATCACCTCACCGACGGCCTCATGGAGGTGAAGAACGGCGACACCCTCGCCCTCGGCGCCCTGCAGCTGCAGTTCGTCCTCACCCCGATGGTCCACTGGCCCGAGACGATGATGACCGTCTGCGTTCCGTCTGTTGCTGTATCACAGCAACAAACCGTCCTCTTCAGCGGCGATGCCTTCGGCTGCTTCGGGGCGCTGAATGGCGCCGTGGTCGACGGGCAGATGAACTGCCAGGACTTCTGGGCCGAGATGGAGCGCTACTACTCGAACATCGTGGGCAAGTATGGCACGCCCGTGCAGATGGCCCTGAAGAAGCTGGCCGGCGTGCAGGTGGACTACATCTGCGCCACCCACGGCCCCGTGTGGCATGAGCACGTGCAGCGCGTCATCGCCGTCTACGACCGTCTGTCGCGCTACGAGGCCGAGCCGGGGCTCGTCATCTGCTACGGCACGATGTACGGCAACACCGAGCGTGCCGCCGAGGTCATCGCCACCGCTGCCGCCGAGGCCGGCGTGAAGAACATCGTGATGCACAACGTCTCGAAGACGAACCACAGCTACATCATCCGCGACGTGTTCCGCTACCGCGGCCTCATCGTCGGCGCTCCCACCTATAACACGGGTCTCTACCACGAGATGAACGTGCTGCTCGACGAGCTGTCGCAGAAGGACATCAAGGGTCGCCTCTTCGGCTTCTTCGGCAGCTTCGGCTGGGCATCGAAGGCCGTGGCCGAGATTCAGCGCTGGAACGACGAGCGCCTGCACTACGACGTGGTGGGCCAGCCCGTGGAGATTCGCCAGAGCCTCACCCCCGAGACGACCGCCCAGTGCCAGGCCCTCGGACGCGCCATGGCCGAACGGCTTGCGAAAGAATAACTCATTAAAAACAAACATTACTATGAACCACTTTTCTAAACGTCTAACCCTGCTCACCCTGCTCACCCTGCTGGCAGGAGGCATGCTGTGGGCACAGATTCCCAGCGGCTACTACGACCGCGCCCAGGGTAAGACCGGCCAGGAGCTAAGGGCCGCCCTGCACAACATCATCAAGGACCACACCGTCAAAAGCTACAAAGAGCTGGTCTATGCCTATCCCGACACCGACGGCGACAGCGACGGAAAGCTCATCGACATCTATTCCTCCAAGCACTGGGACATCGACGATACCGGCTCCTACAGCCAGGAAGGCGACACCTGGAACAAGGAGCACCTCTGGTGTCAGAGCTGGTTTGGCAGCGGCACGCCAAAGAGCGACCTCTTCCACGTCTATCCCGTTGACGGCTACGTGAACGGACGGCGTTCGGCCTATCCCTTTGCCGAGGTGAAATACACCGCTGGCGCGAAGAACAATTACCGGTCGTCCAACGGCTCCACCCTGGGCACCAGCATCACCCCCGGCTACAGCGGCGTGGCCTTCGAGCCTGCCGACGAGTACAAGGGCGACGTGGCCCGCAGCATGTTCTATATTATTGGTGTCCGCTAAAACTTGAGCTCTCGTGTGCGCGTGTATGTGTGCATGAGAGGTCGAAAAATTCAGGGCTGATTCCTTTGAGGATTCAGCCCT
>CACYME010000026.1 GCA_902775475.1 uncultured Prevotellaceae bacterium | reverse complement strand
GTCACGGTTCTCAAGATAGGCTATCAGCCCGCCGATGGTGAACACGCCTGGGCTGTAGCCGTCAAAGCCCTTGTAGGTGCGCTTGCTGTCATACTTCTCCGCCTCAAGGAACTGGTGGTCGAAGTCCACGTCGTACTCGCCTCCCTCCGCAAGCTGCCCTGTGGCCAGCAACAGCTTGACGAGCAGTTGGTTCAGTTTCTCAGCCGTGTTGAAATCATAGACGTTGCCCGTCTTTTCTGCCGTGTATGATATGTTCTCCGTTGCCAGTTCCTCAATGCCACGAGCACCGTGTCGGCACTGGGGATACGGGTATGCGGACGCTCGGCAAGCACGTCCTTCAGATAGAGGTTGAGGTCTTCCATGCAGTCGCCGCCACAGCAGAAAACGGAGAAGACGGCCCGTATTATCTCGCTGTACTGATAGCCTATCAGCTTACATCCTGAGCCGCTCGGCTTTGCCGCTTGCCCCAGCAAGAACTTTTTGTTGCTCAGGTACTTATAAAGAAAGTTAAATTAAAGTGCTGCGGAATTTAGGTAATTTGCAAATTATTTGCTGAAAATTAGGCCAAAAGAAAAATTTTTGCTAACTTCGCAGGCAATTACCACATTAATCACTAAAAACAATAGCAACTATGGCAAAGACCCCCACCCCCCACATCGGCGCCCAGCAGGGCGAGATAGCCGAGACCGTCATCATGGCCGGCGATCCGCTTCGCGCCAAGTTCATGGCCGAGAACTTCCTCGAGAACCCCGTGCAGTTCAACCACATCCGCGGCATGCTCGGCTTCACCGGCATGCACGACGGCAAGCGCGTCAGCGTGATGGGCCACGGCATGGGCATGGCCTCCATCGGCATCTACAGCTACGAGCTGTTCAACTTCTACGACGTGAAGACCATCATCCGCGTGGGCAGCGCCGGCAGCATCAACATGGACCTGAACGTAGGCGACCTCTGCATCGCCATGGGTGCCTGCACCAACTCGAACTATGCCATGCAATATGAGTTGCCCGGCACCTTCGCACCCATCGCCGACTTCGACCTGCTGCGCGGTGCCGCCAATGCCGCCGACAAGCTGGGCTACCGCTACAAGGTGGGCAACGTGATGTCGAGCGACACGTTCTACACCGAGAACGCCCACAACGACAAATGGATTAACATGGGCGTGCTGGCCGTCGAGATGGAGGCCGCTGCACTCTACATGAACGCTGCCCGTGCGGGAAAGCGCGCGCTGACCATCCTCACCATCTCTGACCACATCCTGAAGGGCGAGGCCACCACCGCCGAGGAGCGCCAGACCACCTTCACTCACATGATGGACGTAGCTTTCTCACTCGTATGAAGACCGCAAAGACCCTCATGGCCGTCGGCGTCGCATCGGCGCTGACGCTGCTGCCTGCGTGCCAGAACGGCAACGGCTCTGCCGACAACCCCCTGCTGCAAGAGAGCACGCTGCCCTTCGGCGCACCCGACTTCAGCAAGATTCAGGTAGCCGACTACATGCCCGCCTTCCAGGAGGCCATCGCCCAGACGCGACAGGAGATTGACCAGATTGCCAACAGCACCGAGGCTCCCACGTTCAAGAACACCATCGTGAGCTACGAGGAGAGCGGACAGCTGCTCGACCGCGTCAGCCGCATCTTCTTCGCCCTCACCGAGGCCGACAAGACCCCGGAGCTGGCCGAGGTGGAGAAGCAGGTGATGCCGCTCATCACCGAGCTGGAGAACGACATCTCGTTCAACAAGGCCCTCTTCCAGCGCATCAAGACGGTCTACGACAACGAGTTTGCCAGCCTGCAGGGCGAGGACCGCAAGCTGACGGAGGAAGTCTACAAGGAGTTCGTGCGCAAGGGCGCCCTGCTCTCCGACGAGAAGATGGCCCGCATGAAGGAAATCAACCTGGCCATCAACGACCTGCAGCAGCAGTGGGGCGACCTGCTGCCCGAGGCCACCAACGACGCTGTGGTGTGGGTGGACACGAAGGAGGAGCTGGCCGGTCTGACCGACGCCGACATCGCCCAGTGCAAGCAGGATGCCGAGAACCTGGGCGGAAAGAAACCCTACTGCATCGTCATCATCAACACCACGCAGCAGCCCCTGCTCACCAGTCTGGACAACCGCGACCTGCGCCGCCGTGTCTTCGAGGCCTCCGTGCATCGCGCCGACGGCACGGGGAAGCACAACACCTTCTCCATCGTCGCACAGATGGCCCGCCTGCGTGCCGAGCAGGCACAGCTGATGGGCTACGAGAACTATGCCTCGTACTCGCTTGAGAAGACGATGGCCCAGAACACCGACAACGCCTATGCCTTCCTGCGCAACCTCATCGCCGCCTACAACCCGAAGGCCGAGGCCGAGACACGTGCCATCGAGGCCTACGCTCGCCGCACTGAGGGCCCCAGCTTCCAGCTGCAGCCCTACGACCGCTTCTACTATTCGGCCAAGATGAAGAAGGAGCTGCTCAGCATCAGCGACGACGAGGTGAAGCCCTACTTCAACGTAGACAGTGTGCTGCAGAATGGCGTCTTCTACGCCGCCAACCGCGTCTACGGACTCACCTTCAAGCAGCGTACCGACATACCCACCTACCACCCCGACATGAAGACCTTCGAGGTGTTCGACCGTGACGGGAAGTCGCTCGCACTCTTCTACTGCGACTACTTCCGCCGACCCACCAAGCGCGGCGGAGCGTGGATGGACGGCTTTGCCAAGCAGAGCCACCAGCGCCAGCAGAAGCCCATCATCTTCAACGTGTGCAACTTCGCCAAGGCTCCCGAGGGCCAGCCGTCGCTGCTCACCTGGGACGACGTCACCACCATGTTCCATGAGTTCGGACACGCCCTCCACGGCATGCTCTCCAACTGCCAGTACAACTACCTGAGCGGCACCAGCGTGGCCCGCGACTTCGTGGAGATGCCCTCGCAGTTCAATGAGTCGTTCGCCAGCATCCCCGACATCTTCGACCACTACGCCCGTCATGCCGAGACCGGACAGCCCATGCCCGCCGAGCTGAAGGAGCGCATGCTGAAGAGCATCAACTTCCAGCCCTGCTACGCCCTGGGCGAGAACCTCGCCGCCACCTGCCTCGACATGGCCTGGCACATGCTCGCCATCGACCAGGTGCCCACAGCCGAGAAGGCCGCCGACTTCGAGACCGAGGCCCTGCGGCAGATTGGTCTGCTGAACCCGCAGATTCCCCCACGCTACAGCACCAGCTACTTCAACCACATCTGGGGCGGCGGCTATGCTGCCGGCTACTACAGCTACCTGTGGACCGAGGTGCTCGCCGTGAACATCGCCGACGTCTTTGCACAGCGCGGAGCACTCGACCCCGCCGTGGGCCAGGACTTCCGCGAAAAGGTGCTCAGCCGTGGCAACACGCTGCCCCTGCAGCAGCTCTTCACCAGCTTCACCGGCATGGAGCAGCCCGACGCCTCGGCACTGCTGAAGGCTCGCGGACTATAACGCAAAAACCACGTCTTTACATGAAAAGAATACAGCTACTATTCATAGCCGTCGGGCTGTGCATGCTGGCCTTCATGGCCTGTGACAGCAAGAAGGGCACTTCCGCCGACAATGCCGAAGAGGAAACGACGGCCAACGAACTGGTGGAAGAGAAGAGTGAGGCAGCAGCCAGCCTGGATGCTCCTGATGCAGATGAGGACGCGCTGGAGGAAGACGAAGCCCTTGGCGATGAGGAGGAGGTGGAGATGACGCCCGAGGAACGCGAGGCCTACGAGAATGAGGTATGGCCTTACCTGGGCGGCACCTACGCCTTCAGAAACGGCGAGCAGTACTGCGCCCTCGATGTATCCCTCGACGAAGAGAACCGTGCCACACTCTCCATAGGTGAGGATGTCTCGATTTACTGTACCATCGACCCCAAGACGGGCTTCATCACTGGTGTCGACGACGAAGGCAAGGAGGTCTTCCGCGGCGCCGTCTATGCCGGGGGGAACCTGCTGAAGGGCACCCTCTATGGCAAGCCCATCTGCTACGAAGGTCTCTGTGGGCTGTAACTCCGAACTTCTAATTCAAAACTCCTAACTGAAATGAAAGTTATTAATTTCGCTGAGCAGAACTCGGTCATCAACCAGTATATGGCCGAGCTGCGTGACAAAAGCTATCAGAAGAACCGGCTGCTCTTCCGCAACAATATCGTTCGCATCGGCGAGATGATGGCCTACGAGCTGTCGAAGACGCTCACCTACAAGCCGAAGACCGTCACTACGCCGCTCGGCCAGCTCGACATCCCCCAAATCAAGGACGACCTGCTGCTGGCCACGGTGCTGCGTGCCGGCCTGCCCTTCCACGAAGGGTTTCTCAAGGTGTTCGACCACGCCGAAAACGGCTTCATCTCGGCCTACCGCATGTACACCAACCGCGAGCACACCGAGGTGGGCATCCACACCGAGTATCTGGCAGCGCCGTCGGCCAAGGGAAAGACGCTCGTCATCGTCGACCCGATGCTGGCCACTGGCGGCAGCATGGCCGCCGCCTACGAGGCGCTCATCAAGACGGGGAAGCCCTCGAAGGTGCATATCGCTTGCGTGATAGGCACCCCCGAGGGCGTAGAAATGTTGCGGCAGACCGTCAGCGACGACACCACGCTCTGGTGCGCCGCCATCGACCCGGGAATGAACGCTCAGAAATACATCGTGCCCGGCTTTGGCGACTGCGGCGACCTCTGCTACGGAGAGAAGCTGTAGCCACGGCCACGGCCTTGGTAAAACCTATCTGACGGGGATTACTACTTTCTGTTTCATGCCGCGCTGGCGGTCGGTGACGGTCAGCGTGAGGCTACCCGGTTGCTTGGCTGCCTGCAGGATGACGACGAGCTGGCCGCTGAAGAGCTTCATCGTGGGTTTGGTGAACGACTCCAGCGAGGTGGCATCGCCATTGCACACAGCGCGGAAGGAGCCTGCGCCCTGAACGTCGAAGGTGAGCTGGTCGGCAGCATCGGGGATGAGCGTGCCCTGCTTGTCGACGAGCGAGACGGTGACGAAGGCCAGGTCCTCGCCGTCGGCTTTTAGAAGCCCACCACCTGCCTCTCCCCAGGGAAGGGGTGACTGGTCGCCCTGCTGCGTCCACACGTCGAGGCGGAGCCTGGCGGGCTTGCCGGCAGTCTTCACCGTCTCTTCTCCGGCAGCACGGCCCTGTCCGTCGTAAACGACGACCTTCAGCTCGCCCGGCTCATACTTCACGTCGTTCCAGCGCAGACGGTAGCGGTCCAGCCGGTCTTTGGCATCCCACTTGCCCTTTTCCTCCTTCACTTTCTTTATCCTTCCCTGGCTCTTGCCGTTCACGAAGAGTTCGGCCTCGTCGTAGTCGGTGTAGCAGTAGACGGGTGTCACCTGTCCCTTGCGGTCGGGCCATGTCCAGTGGGGCAACAGATGGATGGTGTGCTCCTCCTTGTTCCAGTGCGAGCGGTAGAGGAAGTAGCGGTCCTTGGGCAGTCCTGCCAAGTCGCAGATGCCGAAGTAGGAGCTGCGCGATGGCCAATACTCGTCGAAAGGTGTCGGCTCGCCCAAGTAGTCGTAGCCTGTCCACACAAACTCGCCTATCACCCAGTCGTAGTCCTCCTGCCAGCGCCAGTCGTCGTCAGGCAGGTTCGACCATGAGCAGTACTCCACATCGTAGCTCGAGCACTGGCCGTCGGCGGTCTTGATGGCGCTGGGGTCATAGCCCTTTGCCCACGAGGAGTAGCGCGAATTGTCGTCGGGCTTGACGGGGAACTTATACACGCCTCGCGAGCTGACCGTCGATGACGTCTCAGAGCCCAGCAGGAAGCCGTGCCACAACTTATTATAGGTGTCCTGATAGCGGTGCAGACGATAGTTCAGGCCGGG
Organism: uncultured Prevotellaceae bacterium; assembly: GCA_902775475.1. Classification (GTDB taxonomy): domain Bacteria; phylum Bacteroidota; class Bacteroidia; order Bacteroidales; family Bacteroidaceae; genus Prevotella. Next base: position 57,609 of record CACYME010000026.1, on the reverse strand, counting down.
CACGTCCATCGTGGGCAGGAATCCGGTGCTGACGGCATTGTCGGGGCGGTCGCAGCCCTGTGTGACGGGACGTGTGGGGTCGAGCTGGTGGCAGAGGTCCTGCAGGTGCATGGCCATCGCGCGTCCGCCCGTCATGCCCTGTTCGGGAATCTCGTTGCCGATGCTCCACATCACAATGCTGGGATGGTTGCGGTGGGCGCGGACGAGGTTCTCGATGTCGCGGTCGGCCCAGTCCTTGAAGAAGCGGGCATAGCCGTTCTTGCACTTAGGATAGACCCACATGTCGAAGCTCTCGGCCATGACCATCATGCCCAGCGAGTCGCACACTTCCATCTGCATCTGGCTCGGCATGTTGTGCGCCGTGCGGATGGCGTCGCAGCCCATGGCCTTCATCGTCTTAATCTGGCGGATGAGCGCGGCCTTGTTCACGGCGGCACCCAGCGGGCCGAGGTCGTGGTGCAGACAAACGCCCTTCAGCTTGCGCGTCACGCCGTTGAGCTGGAAGCCCCCTTTCGCCGACACGCCGACGGTGCGCAAGCCCACCTTCAGGGTCTTCGAGTCGAGGGCCTTGCCATTGCTATCGTAAACATTGGGGGCACTCTTGCCATCGCAGAGGGTGATGCGCAGCTTATATAAATAAGGAGTCTCGGGCGTCCACAGCTTGGCATCGGGAATCATGAATGTGCCAACGGCCTTCGTCGTACCCTTAGGCATGATGGCGGGACTGTTCCACAGCTTGTCTTTGCCGTCGGGGCTCCATAGTTCCATGACAACAGGCAGCCAGTCGGCATCCAGGATGGGTACCTCCACGGTGAGTTTCGTCAAGTCTTTCCCGTTTTTGTCTTTCCCCGAGTGTAGTTCCGTTTTGGTAGTGATGCCCCAGTCGTCGATGCGTGCCTTCTGCGGGATGAGGATGAGCGTCACGGGGCGGTAGATACCCGCGCCGGGATACCAGCGGCTGCTCTCCTCCAGATTCTGCAAGTCTACTTCCAGCAGGTTCTCGCCGGGCTTGATGAACTTGGTGACATCTATGCGGAAGGTGTTGTAGCCGTAGGCCCAGTAGCCCGCCTTCTGTCCGTTGACGCTGACGGTAGGCTCGGCCATAGCTCCATCGAAGAGCAGCTCAGCATGGCCGCTAAAGCCCGATGGAATGGTGAATTTTCGTTGATAGTGACCCTCGCCAATCCACGGCAGCGCCCCCGAGCGGCCGCTCTTCTCGGTGGCCTCGGTCTCGCCGTTCTGCTCGATGCGCACGGTCTGCAAGTCCCATTTCTTGTCGAAAGGTCCGCTGATGGCCCAGTCGTGGGGCACGCTCACAGTCTGCCACGTCTGCTTGTCGTGTGAAAATTGCCAGTTGTCGCTCAGCACGATTTCTTGCCGAGTCTGCGCCCCTGCCGCCACGGAGGCCAGCAGGAGGGCTGCTGTTAGTAGTCGCTTCATATTGTTGCTCTGTTTTGAAAGTTTGCTGCAAAATTAGCAATAAAAAAGCGAAACAACAAATAAATGGCTTTTCATTTTTAAGGATAATCCGCAAGAGTACCACGAAAGTTGTTCGAACGGTTGAAATTACCGCTTTACGGTTCAGTCGTAGCAACCCGATTTGTTTCTGAATTATTGTTAAATTTTCCCCAAATCTGTTCCTAAAATGAATACTCGACCCCCTCAAATTTTTGAAAATTCTGCGCGAGAAAATTTTTGGCCGAAAAAACGCGAATTTTGAGAGGTTTTGCTAAGTGGCTGTAGTTTAGGCGCTTATGCTGATTTTGGCGAAAAAAAGGCGACGGAAGGCTGAAAAAAGTCAACGCCAAATTTTCAAAAGTCAACGCCTTTTGAAAATTTGGCGTGCTTACAGAAGCGGGATTCGAGACAAAAAAATGGCAAAAAAACGCCAAAAAATTGCACAGAACGGGGTGTTGTGTGCAAATATTAACCTTTTTTAATTCTTAAAGAAGTGTTAAATTCGCTTCCGAAGGGTCGAAAATGGCCGATTTTCAATCCAGAATCACTCCTCAGGACGAACTTTTTTTAGTGGAAATTTTGAACACTATTTTTGGGGTGAACTGCAAGTGTACGCCGCACCACCAGCAGCCACGGCAACGATAGCGACGACAGCGACTGGGACAGCGACTGGTAAGCCAGCGTTGCACGTTTTCTAAGCCCTTTTTAAGTTCATTTAAGACTATTTGCTTGCAGATGTGCGGAGAAATTTGTTACTTTGCAACCAAATAGTCTTTTTATTGTTGAACCCTTAAACCAGAATGACACCATGAACAGAATGAAAGAAGCTGCCATCATCGCCGTCGGAATGATTCTGATGGGATGGTTCGTGAAATGCGGTATCGACAACTTTGCCAATAAAGACCGTCAGGTGACGGTGAAGGGCCTGGCCGAGCGCGAGGTGCCTGCCGACCGCGTGACGTGGAGCATCAGCACCACCGAGATGGGCAACGACCTGCCCGCGCTCTACCAGCGCATCAGCCAGCAGGCCGACAAAATCAAGCGCTTCCTGGTGCAGAACGGCCTGAACGAGAAAGAGATAACCATCAACCCGCCCAGCGTGAACGACCTGGAGGCCAACACCTGGAGCGAGAACCGCAAGAGCTACCGCTACACGGCACACACCACCGTGACCGTCTACACGAAGAAGGTGGAGAAGGTGAACGAGGTCATCTACCGTCAGGGCGACCTGCTGGAGCAGGGCGTGGCCATCGAGAGCGGCTATCCCGACTATGAGCTGGCATCGTTTCAGGAGCTGAAGCCCGAAATGATGGAGGAGGCCATCAAGGCCGCCCAGAAGACCGCCGAGCAGTTCGCCGATGCCAGCAATTCGAGCCTGGGGGGCATCAAGACGGCCGGACAGGGACAGTTCGAGATTGACGACCGCGACCAGAACACACCCTATATTAAGAAGGTTCGCGTGGTCACCACCGTCACCTATACGCTGAAATAGGCGGGCTTCGCCGACGGTAGAGACGTCACAATGTGGCGTCTCTACAAGGGAAGGAGGTATCGTCCTTTAATTCCCAGAAGCCCCAGCGAATGCGAAACTTGAATAAATGATATCAATGATACAGACAATCAAAACGAGAGTGATGAACAACAGAATAGTAACTAACAGCCGACGAGTGATAGTGTCTGCCCTATCATTTATCATTTATTTCTTTTCATTTAGCCCTGTAGGGGCGCACGAGCTGTGGCTGCGGCAGACGCCCAACGAGCAGCCCGCACAGGTGCAGTTGTCGCTGTGGTACGACGGCTGCGGCACGGTGGAGCCCTCGCCAACGGTGGAGATTGCCCTGCAGGAGCTGCGCCAGTACTGGAAGGGTGCCCCCCTGACGCTCGAGGCCGACTGCGGTCCGATGCACTGGGAGAAGGGCGACGACGGCTTTACTATCAGCCGCAAGGCCGACGGCGGTCTGCTGCTGAAAGCCCACGGCCGCGACTATGGACTGCTCTACGGTGCCTACCACCTGCTGCGCCTGCAAGCTACGGGCCAGCCCATCAACCCCGTCTGCGAGCGGCCTGCCTATGACCTGCGCCTGCTGAACCACTGGGACAACCTCGACGGCTCGATAGAGCGAGGCTACGCCGGGCGCAGCATCTTCTGGAACAATCCTTCACTCTTCACTCCTCACTCTTCACTTCTTCATGAGTACGCCCGTGCCAATGCCTCCATCGGCATCAACGGCACGGTGCTGAACAACGTGAACGCCTCGCCGAAGATGCTTGCCACGGAGTATCTCGACAGCGTGCGCGCCATTGCCGACGTGCTGCGCCCCTATGGCATCCGCGTCTATCTCTCGGTGAACTTCGCCTCGCCCATGACGGTGCCCGTGAAGGGAGTGAACGGTGGCAAGGTGCTGCAGACGGCCGACCCGCTCGATGCGCAGGTGGCCGAATGGTGGAAGAAGAAGGTGGACGAAATCTACGAGCTAATTCCCGACTTCGGCGGCTTCCTCGTCAAGGCCAACAGCGAGGGCCAGCCCGGCCCTGGCGACTACAAGCGCACGCACGCCGAGGGTGCCAACATGCTGGCCGACGCAATGGCTCCCCACGGTGGCATCATCATGTGGCGTGCCTTCGTCTATGGCTACCACGAGGGCAACACCGACCGCGTGATGAAGGCCGTCAACGAGTTCAAGCCCCTCGACGGGCAGTTCCGCAAGAACGTCATCATACAAATCAAGAACGGCCCGCTCGACTTCCAGCCGTGCGAGCCTTACAGCCCGCTCTTCGACCAGCTGAAGCAGACTCCGATGATGGCCGAGCTGCAGATTACGCAGGAATATCTCGGGCAGAGCCGCCATCTGGTCTACCTCGGCCCCATGTGGACGGAGTTCTTCAATTGCCTCAAGGGCTCTCCCAATCCCTTCCAAAGGGAGGGGACTTCCGAAGCGACATTTTCTGTGGGGGCTGAACTGAGGGGGGCCGCCGGCGTGGCCAACATCGGACTGGACGAGAACTGGTGTGGTCACCATTTCTCGCAGGCCAACTGGTATGTCTTCGGCCGTCTGGCGTGGAACCCCAACCTCTCTTCGCGCGACATTGCCCGCGAGTGGCTGCAGCAGACCTTCACCTGCGACGACCGCTTCGTGGGCCCGATGACCGATGTGATGGAAAGCAGCCGCGAGGCCTGTGTGGACTACATGATGCCACTGGGCCTGCACCATATCTTCAAGGGCGACCACCACTACGGTCCGGAGCCCGAGGGCAATCAGCCCAACTTCCCTGACGAGTGGAAGCCCGTGTGGTATCACAAGGCCGACAAGCAGGGCATCGGCTTCAACCGCAGCACCCACGGCGGCACGGGTGCCTCGCAGCAGTATCGCAGTCCGTATAAGGAAATGTTTGACAATGTGGAGACCTGCCCCGAAGAGTATCTGCTGTGGTTCCACCATCTGCCCTGGACGTTCGTCATGCCCGACGGACAGACGCTCTGGGAGAGTCTGAAGATGCACTATGACCGCGGCGTGAAGAAGGTGGACAGCTATGTGGACACTTGGCAGCAGATGCGCCCCTACGTCGATGAGCAGCGCTTCCGCGCCGTCGCCGAGCGGCTCCGGCATCAGCAGGAGAACGCCCGCGAATGGCGCAACCACTGCATAGAGTATTTTGCGGGCTTCGCCCTAAATAATGAATGATTAATGAAAAATAATGGCAGGTTGCCCGGCAACCTGCCATCATTTTTCATTTAGACGCGTAGCGTCGCTATACTTGCTGGAAGTCTTTTTTGCGCAGGACGAATGAGTTGGTGAGGTATTTCTCGCGGACGATGGGGTTTGCGGCCAGCTCTTCGGGGAGTCCCTTAAAGAGGATGCGCCCCTCGAAGAGCAGGTAGGCGCGGTCGGTGATGGAGAGCGTCTCCTGCACGTTATGGTCGGTGATGAGGATGCCGATGTTGCGCTTCTTCAGGTCCCAGACAATGTGCTGGATGTCCTCCACGGCAATAGGGTCCACGCCGGCGAACGGCTCGTCGAGCATGATGAAGCGGGGGTTGATGGCCAGACAGCGCGCTATCTCCGTGCGGCGACGCTCGCCACCGCTCAGCTGGTCGCCCTTGTTCTTGCGCACTTTCGTCAGGCGGAACTCGGCGATGAGATCCTCCATCGTCTGCCGCCGCTCCTCCTTCGTCAGGTCCTTGCGCATCTCGAGCACCGAGAGGATGTTGTCCTCGACGCTCATCTTACGGAACACCGACGGCTCCTGCGGCAGATAACCGATGCCCACCTCCTTGCGGGCATGCTTGTAGACAGGGAAATCGGTAATCTCAATACTTGTTCCCTTACTTTCGTCGACCACGTATACATGGCCATCGTTGGGCATCACCAGGCCCGTCGTCATATAGAACGACGTCGTCTTGCCGGCTCCGTTGGGGCCCAGCAGACCCACAATCTCGCCCTGCTTCACGTTGAAGTCTACGTGGTCTACCACCGTGCGACGACCGTAGCGCTTCACCAGGCCCTCGGCCTTCAGCTCGGCCTCGCCCTCAATGCGCCTGAACTGGTCAATCTTCCTGTTGCCCAGCACCGTGGATTCCTCTTGCGAGGCCTGCGCCTCGTTCTGCTCAGTGGCCAGCACTTCTTCCTGCTGCGCGGCTGTCTTTTCCGTCTCCATCTGACTCATTCTTTACAATTTAGCTGCAAATGTACGAAAAAAAACGCATTCGCCCATCTAAACGCCCTCCTTTTTACAGAAAATAAACAAAAGAGCCCTTCTTTTCCTTTGTCCGGCCCTCCTTTTTTTGTAACTTTGCAGCTGACTTGTGAATCTACGAAAACAAAGCATGAGAAAAATACTGATTGCAGCGTTCGCGCTGCTGAGCGCCGTCTGCTGGGGGCAGACGTTCTCGCCTGAACGCTCGGGCGGAGTCTACTATGCCTATCCGGTGAAGGAGGCACCGCGCATCGCCGTCCCCGAGGGCTACGTGCCATTCTACATCTCGCACTACGGGCGTCACGGCTCGCGCTGGCTGCCCAGCGAGGAGCGCTACGAATGGGTGATGGCGCAGTTCAGCGATGACAGCAGCCTGACGCCCCAGGGCCGTAGCGTGAAGAAACGGCTGAAGACCGTCTGCCGCAACGCCCGTGGCAACGCCGGACAGCTGACGAAGCTCGGCGTCCGTCAGCACCAGGGGATAGCCCGTCGCATGGCGAGCAATTACCCCGAGGTGTTCGCCGACGGCACAAAAATACTGGCACGTTCGAGCACCGTGCCCCGTTGCCGCGCCTCGATGCTGGCCTTCTGCGGTGCTCTTCCTTGCAAAAACATCAACGCCGAGACCGACGCCCGCTTCATGTCATATATTAATAATGAGTCAGCCGAACTGAAGGCCCTCACCGCCCGCACCAAGCGCCAGCCCCTCGTCAGCCCCGCCCGCTTCATCTCCTCGCTGTTCAGTATGTCGCCATGTCATGGCGACAACGCCGAGGCCGACGCCCTCCGCCTCCTCTCCGAGCTCCACACCATCGCCAGCGACATGCAGGACATTCCCCTCGGCATCAGCCTCTGGGACATCTTCACCCCTGAGGAGATGCTGGCTGTGCACGATGCCAACAACGAGCGCATGACCATCTGCAATGGCGACACCCCGCTGAACGATGGCATCGCAGCCCGCAGCAGCATCCCCCTCTGGCAGAACATTGTCAGCGAGGCCGACAGCCTCATCGCCACGGGGGGCCACGGCGCCAGCCTGCGCTTCGGCCACGACACCGCCCTCTACCGTCTGCTCACCCTGCTCCAGCTGCAGATGCCCGGCGACGGCATGGAAGACATCATCCCCATGGCCGCCAATCTGCAGATGGTGTTTCTTAGGGGAGAGAGAGCAGACTCCATCCTCGTGGCCTTCCTGCTCAACGAGCACCCCACCAGCTTTTCTAACCTCTCTCCTCGCTCCTCCCTTCACTCACCCCTCTATCGCTGGCCCGACGTGAAGGCGCACATGCAGGAGCGCATCCACCAGCTGGAGCACCTGCGGCAGCTGTCGGCGCTGAACACTATGGTGGGCACCGACCAGGCCAACACCCACACCGCAGGGCTCTTCGGCAAGGGCTCTGAGGAGAAAGGCCAGACGCTGCCCGCCGTCCTCGTGCCCAACGGCCAGACCTTCTGGACGCCGCAGACGCAGGAGACCGAGCGCAAGTGCGTCGCTCCCTTCTACTACCGCGACACCCTCTTCCAGGGCATCCGCGCCAGCCACTGGCTCGTGGGCGGCTGCACCCAGGACTACGGGTCGTTCACGGTCATGCCAACAGCCTCAGCCCCCCTCAATACCCCCGACTGGGGGGGAGTGGCTGCGCAGTCCCCCGACGCAGGAGCCTCCCCCAGTCGGGGGAGGTTGGAGGGAGCTATTTCCCACCCCTACTACTACGCCATCAACCTGCCCCGCGAGCAGCTGCAGCTGGAGCTCACCGCCCTGAGCCACGCCGCCATCATGCGCGTCACGCCACAGAGCGATGGGCCGGTGAACATCGTCATCATCGCTAACAGCGACGAGGAGCAGGGCACCGTCGTACTCGACGAAGCCCGTCGGCAGGTCTACGGCTGCAACCCCGTCCACCGCATCTATCAGGGCTGGGGCGAGTCGGCAGGCTTCAGCGGCCACTTTGTGCTGCAATATGCCGACAGCCTCGTTGCCGTCAGCAACGGCCACCAGCAGCTTACCCTCACCTTCCTTGGCCATCGCGGTCGGCCCATCGTGCTGCGCATGGCCACCTCGTTCACGGGTCGTGCTGGTGCAGAGGCTAACCTGCGAGCTGAGGCCAGCGGCACCTTCGAGCAGATGGAGCGCCAGTGCATCAGCCGATGGACCGAGCGCCTGCACACCATCGACATCGACGACCCCGACACCGCCCGCGTTAACCAGTTCTACGGCGCCTTCTACCGCGCCTCGTTCCTGCCCCGCGAGATGAGCGACGTGGATGGCCGGTATCCTAAGTTTGCGGCCCCCCTCAATCCCCCCAGTTGGGGGAAGTTGGAGGGGGCCATCCGCTACGGCGACTTCTCCATGTGGGACACCTACCGCGCCCTCCATCCCCTCTATAACATCATTGTGCCTGCCACGTCGGCCCAGATGATGCAGTCGCTCGTGGGCATGGCCAGCGAGGGTGGCTGGCTGCCCATCTTCCCTTGCTGGAACAGCTACACCGCCGCCATGATTGGCGACCACTGCTCCGCTGTGCTGGCCGATGCCTACGTGAAGGGCATCCGCGACTTCGACGCCCGTCAGGCCTACGCTTTTATGCGCAAGAACGCCTTCGAACAGCCTTCGCCGCAGGAATATCTCGACGGCAAGGGCCGACGCGCCCTCGAGAGCTACCTCCGCTATGGCTACATCCCTTTGGAGGACAGCGTGAAGGAGGCCTTCCACCAGCAGGAGCAGACCAGCCGCACGCTAGAGTATGCCTTCGACGACTTCTGTGTGGCGCAAATGGCACGTGCGCTGTCGCTCGACACTCCAAGTTCCACGCTCAGCAATGACTACACCGAGCTGATGCGACGCTCGGAGAACTGGCGCAACGCCATCAATCCGCTGACGGGCTATGCCGACGGTCGCCACGCCGACGGTCGCTGGCTGGGCAACCAGGACCTGGAGCACCGCCAGCCCTACATCACCGAGGGCGCCACCTGCCACTACACGTGGTATGTGCCCCACGATGTCCCTGGCCTCATCAGCCTCATGGGAGGACGCGACCGCTTCATCCAGAAGCTCGACAGCATGTTCACCCAAGGGCGCTACTGGCACGGCAACGAGCCTTGCCATCAGGTGGCGTGGCTCTACTCGCTTGCCGGGCGTCCCGACCTGACGGCACAGCGCGTCAGCCACATCCTGCTGACCGAGTACAACGACAGCCCCGGTGGGCTCAGCGGCAACGACGACGCCGGCCAGATGTCGGCCTGGCAGCTCTTCGCCATGATGGGCTTCTACCCCGTCTGCCCCGCTACCACGGAGTATGCGCTCGGCGGAGCCCAGTTCCAGCAGGTCACCATCCGCCAGCCCGGCAGCCCGCAGCCCTTCATTATCCGCCGCTCGCCCGACGGCCACTACCGCCTGAACGGTCAGCCGCTCGCTGTTCCCGTCGTCGACCACGCCAGCATCGTCAGCGGTGGCCTGCTCGAAATACCAGCTGTGAAAACAACGGAATAATTTTCGAACGAATCGCTTGCCATGTGCCTTTTTTTTGCTACCTTTGCACCCTCATAAGAATCAACTATCAGTAAATCAGAAATCATCATGGCATATTTGTTTACATCAGAATCCGTGTCGGAAGGACATCCCGACAAAGTGGCCGACCAGATTAGCGACGCACTGCTCGACCAGTTCCTGGCCTACGACCCGTCGGCGCGTTGCGCCATCGAGTCGTTCGTCACCACGGGCCAGGTGGTCATCATGGGCGAGGTGCGCAGTGAGGTGTACATCGACCTGCAGACCATTGCCCGCAATACCATCAAGAAGATTGGCTACACGAAGGCCGAGTATCAGTTCGACGGCGACTCCTGCGGCATCCTCACGGCTATCCACGAGCAGAGCCAGGACATCGCCCGCGGTGTTGACCAGACCCTTGACCAAGGTGCTGGCGACCAGGGCATGATGTTCGGCTATGCCACCAACGAGACGGAGAGCCTGATGCCCGTGACGCTCGACCTGGCCCATCTCATCATGCACACGCTGGCCGACATCCGGCGCGAGGGCCTTGTGATGACCTATTTGCGCCCCGACGCGAAGAGCCAGGTGACGGTGGAATACAGCGACGAGGGCATCCCCCAGCGCATCGACACCATCGTGGTCTCGACGCAGCACGACGAGTTCGCCGACGACGAGACGATGCTGCAGCAGATTCGCCACGACGTCATCAACATCCTCATCCCCCGTGTGAAGGAGCAGATACACAGCCCGAAGGTGCTGGCCCTCTTCGGCCCCGACATCAAGTACTACGTGAACCCCACGGGCAAGTTCGTCATCGGCGGTCCTCACGGCGACACGGGTCTGACGGGTCGCAAGATTATCGTCGACACCTACGGCGGCAAGGGCGCCCACGGTGGCGGAGCCTTCAGCGGCAAGGATTCGAGCAAGGTGGACCGCTCGGCAGCCTACGCTGCCCGCCACATTGCTAAGAACATGGTGGCTGCCGGTGTGGCCGACGAGATGCTGGTGCAGGTGGCATACGCCATCGGCGTGGCCAAACCCATGAACATCTACGTGAACACCTACGGACGGAAGCACGTCAACATGAGCGACGGCGAGATTGCCCAGCGCATCGAAAAGCTGTTCGACCTACGGCCGAAGGCCATCGAGCAGTCGCTGAAGCTGCGCCAGCCCATGTTCCTCGAGACGGCAGCCTACGGCCACATGGGCCGCACGCCGCAGGTAGTGAAGAAGACCTTCACCAGCCACTACCACGAGACGCGCACCATCGACGTGGAGCTGTTCACCTGGGAGAAGCTCGACCGCGTGGATGACATCCGCCGCGAATTCGGACTCTGACTGACCGCATGCCCATGCCCGACAGCATTTTTATAGACTCGGCCCCCCTCAATCCCCCCAACTGGGGGGAGGCGGCCCCCTCCAACCTCCCCCAACTGGGGGAGGCTTTAGAAGTTACTTCTGCCACGGAATCCGGCGCAGCCACCTCCCCCCAGTTGGGGGGATTGAGGGGGGGCGCCTCCCCCAGTTGGGGGAGGTTGGAGGGTGCCGACACGACCACCACGCTGCTCGGCCATCAGCTATACATACACCACGGCGAGCTGGGCACCCCGCAGCCCTTCTCTATCCGCACAGACAACGTGCTCTCCATCACGCTGCTGCTGTGCTTTGTCGTCTTTGTCCTCATGCTCTCACAGGTGGGTCACGCCGTGGCGCGACAGGCGAAGAACTTCTTCTTCGCCCACCTGAGCGACGACGACGCTGGCGGTGCCACCGCGGCGCCACAGCCCACAGCCTTCTATCTCTTCATGCTGGCCGCCTGCTGCTTCCTCACGGGCATCGGCCTCTATCTCTATGCCACCGACGGCATGGGGTGCTATTTCGCCGTCGAGAGCCAGTCGCTCCTCGTCGCCCTTTTCACGGCCGAGGTGGGGGCCTACTTCCTGGTGAAGTGGCTGGCCTGCTCGCTGGTCAACACGGTGTTCTTCGGCACCCGAAAGCACCAGCAGTGGAACAGTGCCTTCCTGCTGCTCACGGCCTTCGAGGCGGCGCTCCTCTACCCCCTCATTTTGCTGCTGGTCTATTTCGATTTAGACATACAAAAAGCACTCTTTTACTTCGGAATTATTCTCTTTTTGAACAAAATTTTATCATTCTACAAGTCTTGGAGCATCTTTTTTAGAAGAAACGGTCGTTTTTTGCAAAATTTTTTGTACTTTTGCACGCTCGAAATGACGCCCCTCCTCGCTTTTGGCGGTTTGTGGCTGATGAGTGTCCGTTTTTTGAAAGTAAATTTTTAATACAGAGAGATGATAAAAAAGATTTTGGTCTCACAGCCAAAGCCCACCAGCGAGAAGTCGCCCTATTTTGACATTGCAGAACGTTTTGGCGTGGAACTGATTTTCCGCCCGTTTATCAAAGTAGAGGGTCTGACCGCCCGAGAGTTCCGCACACAGAAAGTGAACATCCTTGACTATACCGCTATCGTATTCACCTCGCGCCATGCCATCGACCACTTCTTCACCCTGGCCAAGGAGCTGCGCGTGAACATCCCCGAGGATATGAAGTATTTCTGCGTCACCGAGACCATCGCCCTGTACATTCAGAAATATGTGCAATACCGCAAGCGCAAGGTGTTCTTCGGCTCCACCGGACGCGTCGACGACCTGCTTCCCTCGATGGTGAAGCACAAGGCGGAGCGCTACCTCGTGCCGATGAGCGACGTGCACAACGACTCGCTGACGCAGCTGCTCGACTCGAAGAAGCTGCAGCACCGTGAGTGCGTGATGTACAAGACGGTGAGCAACGACTTCACGCAGGAGGAGATTGACACTTTCGACTACGACATGCTCGTCTTCTTCAGCCCCTCGGGCATCGAGTCGCTCACGAAGAACTTCCCCGACTTCAAGCAGGAGAAAATTGCCATCGCCACCTTCGGCCCAGCCACGGCGAAGGCTGCCCAGGAGGCTGGGCTGCGCCTCGACTTGCAGGCTCCCACGGAGAAATATCCCTCGATGACGGGTGCCCTGCAGCACTACCTGCTCCTGCAGGACGAGGACTGACCACGGACTTTATCAGCCACGGTTTTACACGGACTGAGACGGGCTGAAAAGCGAATATTTATCAATATAGATGTCGGAACACGGTCTTTCAAAGAAAGAGCGTATCGTTAGCCAGAAGCTAATAGACGAACTCTTTACAGGCGGTCAGAGCCACTCTCTGGTCGCCTTCCCGTTACGTGCCGTCTACATCGTCCGCCAAAGTCCGAATATGTCCGTGGCTACTGATAGTCCGAGTGAGTCCGTGGCAAATGATACTCCGTGCGACCCCGTGGCCCAGATACTCATCAGTGTGCCCAAGCGCCGTTTCAAGCATGCCGTTGACCGCAACCGCGTGAAGCGCCAGGTGCGCGAGGCTTATCGCCACCACAAGCCGCTGCTCTTGCAGACCGTGCCCGTCGGCGAGCAGCTGGCCATCGCCTTCGTGTGGCTCTCCGACAGCCATCTGTCCTCGCCGGAGGTTGACAAGCGCATGAGGAGCATCCTGCAACGCATAGCCCAGAAGGCCATCCTCACCCCCTGTCCCCTATGAAACGCCTGTGGCATATTCTCTGCTGGCCACTGAAGTGGCTGTTGCTGCTGCCCATCCTGTTCTACCAGCAGTTCATCACCCCTTTCACGCCATCCGTGTGCCGTTTCACCCCCACTTGTTCACAATACGCACGCGAAGCCATCGAGAAGTATGGCCCCTTCAAAGGGCTCTACCTCGCCGTGCGCCGAATTCTCCGCTGTCACCCCTGGGGAGGCAGCGGCTACGACCCCGTGCCTTAATCGCAACACTCACATAGCATGGAAAAAGAAGAGAAATACCAGCTGCTCGCCCGTCAGGTGGCAGCGCTGACCGAGGGAGAAGACGACGCCATCAGCGTGATGGCCAACGTGTGTGCCGCCATCCACGAGCAGATGGGCTTTTTCTGGACTGGCTTCTACCGCGTCTGTGGCCGTGAGCTGCGCCTGGGTCCGTTCCAGGGGCCTGTGGCCTGCACCCGCATAGCCTTTGGCCGAGGCGTCTGCGGCACGGCATGGCAGCAGCGCCAGACCATCGTGGTGCCCGACGTGGAGCTGTTCCCTGGTCACATCGCCTGCAGCAGTCTGTCGCGCTCAGAAATCGTGGTGCCCGTCATCGCCGCCGATGGCCAGGTCTCTGCCGTGCTCGACATCGACAGCACCGAGCTTGCCACCTTCGACGACACCGACCGCCGCTTCCTGGAGCAAATCTGCCGTAGCATCTCAGCAATCGTTGGCCGGATTTGCAATCCGGCCGTATAGAGTATAAGGATTTTCAATCCGCTAAACCTGTCTTTTCGCATTAAAAATGCTTATACTCAGAGCGGTCGAATTGCAAATTCGACCGAACGGGGCCTGTTACCTGTGGGAACTAATGCGCAGCCGCATTCCCAACCTTTGGCCGCCTACCCGTTGCCTTCCCCTCCCTTTGAAGGGATGGTAGCTGCTGCGCGTGATTTTGAAGCAGTATTGCTCATTGCTTGAATTTTTCAAGTGGACTTATTTTAGAAAACTCAAATTTGGTGCTTACAATTTTTTGTAGAAAATAGTTCGACAAAAAAACGTCACGGCGACGAAGCAAAACAGAACGAAAAATGGCGTTTTTGAGCCGTGCATTCTATTTTGAGAATTTTGCCGTTTTTTTCACTTCCGAACGAACGCTTTTTTGAAAAAAGTCAACGCCAAATTTTTCTGCGGCGTTGACTTTTTCGAGCCATCGACCGCCAAATTTTTCGATTTTGACCGCAAACCATTGATAAATAGCCGTTTACGAACACCTCTCAAAATTGGCTTATTTTCGGCCTCGAACACTTTTTTTCAGAAGACCCCCTGTTTTTTGGGGGGTAAATCGGCCCATTTTTTGAAAACTCACCGAAAAGTGCTTACAATTTGAAACCTCTCTCTCGTCTGCGCCCCTTCACGACGAAGGTTTATCCATCTTCGTGGGAAACAGGATGGTGAAGCGGGTGAGGCCGTCGTTAGGGTCTGTCAGGAGGCTGAACGTGCAGTGATGGGCGGTGAGCACGTCGCGTATGAGCAGCAGGCCCAGCCCCTGCCCCTGCGGCTTGGTGGAGAAGAACGGGGTGAAAAGGTGGCTGGCCACCGATGGCGGGATGCCGTGACCATTGTCGGTGACGACGAGAGAGGCTCCCCCTTCGCCCTTAGAGGGGTTCGCTGCCGTCTTTTTCACCTGCACGACGATGGAAGCCCCCTCGGAAGCAGTAGCGGTGCCCTTTTCCGTGATGCTCTCTACGGCATTCTTCACGATGTTGATGAGCACCTGCTGGAAGAGTACGCTGTCGAGGTGGACGGGTATGGCATCGTCGGTCAGGCGGAAGCTGATGCTCACGTGGGCCTGCGTGCACAGGTTTTCGAGGAAGGGCTGGCAGGCCTCCACCTCCTCGCTGAGGTCGCAGAGCAGGAACTGGGGCTGCGGAATTTTTACTACTTCGGCAAAGCGGGTGACGAAGGCCGAGAGGGCGGTGAGCCGCTCAACAGCCTCACCCTGGCTTATAAGGCCTGCCACGCTGTTGTTCACCTCGTGGGCAATCATGCGGATGACGCGCTCGTAGGCCGCCTTCTCAGCGAGGCGCACCTCTGACGTGAGCGACTCGATGAGGAAGAAGGGGTGCCGGTAGCCGCGGTCGAGGAACGACAGGTGGCTGATGCGGAAGAGCTGTGGCTCGCCGGGAATGCGCACCGTCGTCGTCTGTTCGAGGGGCAGCGAGCGCATAGTCTCCTCGACGGTGGGCGAGAGCATCCGCCGGGCGGCGGGATTCATGGAGGTGACGTTGCCGTCGAGGTCGCACTGGATGACGCCCATCGGCGAGGCCTCGATGAGCAGGTTCAGGAAGGTGTACTGCTCCTCCAGCTTGAGATGCTCACTGCGCAGACGGCTCAGCAGCTCGTTGAACGTGTGGACGATGACGTCGGTCTCGTGTTGCCCCGACGGGGCCAGACGCGTGGTCAGGTCGAGGTCTTTCACCAGTTCCACGCCCCCGATCAGCGTGTCATAGGGCCGAATCGTCTTGCGGTAGAAATGCCAGAGGTAGACGAGCAGCACCACGGCAAACACCTCGGCAATGTAGTACAGCGTCTGGTGGCTGCGGAACGTGCCGACGATGGCGATGACGGCCAGCAGGACGATGCCCACGACGAGCAGCAGGAAATAGTGTTTCAGTTTCATCTATTCACATTCAGGCGAAAACAAATTCTTCACTCATCACTTCTCACTCATCACTTCTCACTCATCACTCATCACTTCTCACTTCTCACTCATCACTTCTCAGAGTCCGTGCTTCTCTATCTTGCGGTAGAGTGCGCCCCGGCTGATGCCCAGCTCCTTGGCCACGAGCGAGAGGTTGCCTTTATGCTTGGCCATGCTGGCAACGATGGCAGCGCGCTCGAGCGAAAAAAGGGAAGCCTCGCCCTCGCCCCCTTTCGCAGGGGAGAGGGGGGCTGACTGGCTTTGAACGGAAGAATAGCTGCTCTGGAAGTCTTGGGCTGTAAGCGTCCAGTCCCCTCTCCCTTCGGGAAGCAGGGTCTGGGGGCGCGGCTTCATCAGCAGCGTTCGTTCCACCAGGTTCTTCAGCTCGCGTATGTTGCCGGGGAAGGGAAGCGTCTGCAGATAAGCAATGGCCTCGTCGTCGGCTTTTATTGGTGGCAGGTGATTCGCCTCGCAAGCCATGCGCAGGAAGTGGTCCACCAGCAGCGGAATGTCCTCGCGGCGTTCGCGCAGGGGCGGCATGTGCAGGTTGATGATGTTGATGCGGTAGAACAGGTCCTCGCGGAAGGTATGCTCCTCTACCATCGCCCGCAAATCGACATTCGTGGCGCAGACCACGCGCACGTCGGTGCGGCGTGTCTCGCTGTCGCCCAGCACCTCGTAGGTCTGGTCCTGCAGCACCCGCAGCAGCTTCACCTGGCTGGCCAGCGACAGCTCGCCAATCTCGTCGAGGAAGATGGTGCCGCCGTTGGCCATCTCGAAGCGCCCCACGCGGTCGGCCTTGGCATCGGTAAACGCCCCTTTCTTGTGGCCGAACATCTCGCTCTCGAAGAGCGACGTGCTGATGCCGCCGAGGTTCACCTTCACAAACGGACCGTTGGCACGCTTGCTCTGGCGGTGGATGGCCTCGGCAATGAGTTCCTTGCCCGTGCCGCTCTCGCCCGTAATCAGGACTGGGGCATTGGTAGGGGCAACACGAGCCACAGTAGCGAGAATACCAGAGAGGGAGGTGCCGACAATCGGTGAACTTTGAATCGGCAGAGTAGCAAGACTTGCATTGTTTATCTTGATGGCCGTCTCTATCCTGTCTAACAGCACGCCATTGTTCCACGGCTTGGTGATGAAGTCGAAGGCACCAGCCCGCATCCCCTGCACGGCCAGGTCGATGCTGCCCCATGCCGTCATCAGGATACAAGGCACATCGGGGCGGAACACCTTTACCTGCTTGAGCAGCGTCAGCCCCTCCTCGCCGTCGGTAGCGCGGGTGTAATTCATGTCCATCAGCACCAGCTCCACGGCTGGCGTGTTGCGTACTATCTGCATGGCCTCCTTTGGTCCTTCGGCCAGGGCCACCACATACTCGTTGCGCTCCAGTATGAGCTTCAGCGAGAGCCGGATATTCTTATCGTCGTCAACTACGAGAATCATTTCTGGTAATACTTATATTCTATTTCTTCATAAAAACGGTACCATGTATGCTGGTAGCATAATGGTTTCTTGGTCCTTTGCAAAGTCCTTGGTATACACCAGATATCGCCACAATATCCTGGACGAATAAACACGACAGAACTCATCAAGCGAAGCATGTGACTTACTGCTCGACGACTTCACCTCTACAGGACAAATCTTTGCTCCGCAAGACAGTAGGAAGTCTGTCTCATAGTAGTGCTTCTCATCACGTGGCCAAGTGTGGTAGAAGAGTTCTTTCCCTGCAGCCACCAGCATCTGGGCCACAAGATTTTCATAAACATAGCCCAGGTTGGCAGGTAGCTTGTCTGCCAAAAGCTTCTCGTAAATGATATTCTCCGTAAAACTCTTGTCCCAAAAAGCCTGCGTGATGAACAGCCCTGTGTCGCACACAAACATCTTGAATTGGTCTTTGTTCTTCGTTAGCCCCATACCCGTCTGTGGGTCGTTGACGTGATAGCACATGTTTACCGTCTTGCTGTCTTCAAGGTCTTTCAGCAGTTCTGTCATTTTATCTTCGTCCACCTTCCCAACAGCTGCATAAGGCACATATCGTATGGCATTTCGGCTTAGCTGTCCGGGGATGGAACGGAACATGACCGATGCTCGCCCTGAGGGGTCTATCTTCAGAAAGTCGTCTTCATAAAGTTTGAGTATGCGCCGCTTCACTTGATCCACCTTACTGAAGTTATTGGTGTCAAGGTAGGCATTAACGGCCTGCGGCATACCACCCACCAGCATATATAGCCGCAGGTTGCGAGCCATTTCCCTATGGGCAGGTCCAAGGGCGTGCTGTTGTTCCCAAAACTTGCGTAACAGTGGAACCGTTGCTTCGTCGCCCAATGCCCATCGGAACTCCTCAAAATCCATCGGATTCATCTGTATCCTGTCCTCTTCGCTTGGTATAGTTATGCCATCGGTATTTTTCTTGATGCTGATGAGCGAACCCGTTTCAATGTAATCGTAACGTCCGTCTTCAACCAGATATTTGATGGCCTGACGTGCCATCGGACACTTCTGCACCTCATCAAAGATGATGACAGATTTCCGTGGCTTCAGTGTCACATGATATGCAGTCTGGAGATACAGGAACAGGTAGTCCAAATCCATTAGGTCGTTGAACAAATCCTTGATGGCCTTCGATGCCTTGTTAAAGTCTATCAGCAAGTACGACTCATATTCGTTTTTGGCAAAGGTTTCCACGATGGTCGACTTGCCGACACGTCGTGCGCCTTCAACAAGCAATGCACTCTTACCGTCCGATTCCTGCTTCCAGTTCAGCAATTGAGCATAAATCTTTCTTTTGAACAGCCTTTCTTCCATAAAGCCCTTTGTTTTCGCAGCGTTTACGGTGCAAAGATAGCAAAATTATCCAATCCCCACAAATATAAATCAACAAAATGTGCTAATCCCCACAGAATTTTCTCTCAAGAACCATCCATTCCCCACAAATTTCTTTATGGGCGACTCTAACACCTCGGCATCGATGGAGGTGGAGAGGTCACATTTCCTATTCTCCCAGCGCATCAAGTTTCTTCTTGAACTCAGACAGGTTTTCGTCGTCGAGCCAATTGAGGTGGTGCATACGTCCTTGCTTGTCGAAGAGCCGGTAGGTGGGGTAGCCAGTCAGACCCACATACTGCTCAACGGCGTGCTGCTGCTCGGCTGGCAGGTTGTAGTGAACGCAATTAGGCTCTGTGAGGTCATACTCGGCGATGACGTTCTTCCACGACTTTTCAGGCGAACGGTTGGCTAAGTAGAGATACACGATGTCGTAGTCCCCAAGTTCGGCCTTGAGTTTGTGCGACTCGCTCAACTTTCGCTTGCATGGTGCGCACCACGTGCCCCAGATGTCAAGATACACCATCTTGCCCCGGTAAGGTTCGACAATCTTGTCGATGATAGCCTTGCCGTCGGTGAGTCCTTCCACATCCGACGACGGATGGAGGACTGAATTCACTGCCGCTTCCTTTTCCTTCATCAGTTGCTTGAAGTAGTCGTTCTTCTTGGTGATGAGATTCCTGAAGTACGGTTCCTTGATGAGTGCGATGTAAGGCTCCAGTTCCTCTGGAAGCGCGCACCGCTCGTGGTCAATATATTCGTTGAGTATCTGTGCATGATACACGCTGTTGACGAGCGGGTCGGTGACAAGCAAGTCGATGATGTCATTGGCAATACCTTGCTCGCCGCCAATGCACAGCGTGTTCAGTGCCTCCTGGTAGTCAGCACGCTCTTGTATCTTGTTGGCCGCATCGACATACGCCGCGTATTTCTCCTGAACACCACTGATGGAGTCATTGAGCACGCTGCGGTCTTTTATCCGGGTATAAAGAGCGAAGATTTCCCTGTTCATCTGCTCAACCTGACCGATGGCGACATGGTCTTCCTCGCTGAGACGGAGCATGCCTTTCGACTGAAGCCAGGGCAGGACGGAGGCCCTTCCCCACAGCAGATTGATTCGTGGGTCGGCCCAAGTATAACATTCGCGCTTGTATCTCAGCATCGATGCCATTCCGCTAATGAGATTGACAGACAGTGAAGTGTCAATGGCCGAGTGCTCTTCTACCCACTCCATCACGTCGGCAGGCAACAAGCGGGTATAGGTGTCATAGTGCATCATCAATAGCTGGGAACAGACGTTTATGCGTTGGCTCTCACGGATATAGTCACGAAAGCGTTTGCTCATGTTGGGGTGCTGAGTTAGGAAGTCCTTATCCTGAGCCACGCACCGCTCATAGCTTTGTATCCACTTCTGTGCCATGACCCTTACGGAGTCATCGCTCACGGGGTTATCGATGAAACCTACATAATCCATGTGTGGACTCTCTGCCTGCAACTCGTTCTGCAGTCGGGCGTCATCACCCATAAAGAGCGTCTGCGATGACTTGTAGTCTTTCTGCATGAAATACTTCTCGCCAGGCGTCAGTACAACGCTGACGCCGTCAATAGGCTCATTCTGACCATTTCGTATAAGCAGGGAGACTCCCTGTGTGCCAACGAGCGGAACGTTCAACTCGAAGCGGCCCAAAGAGTCGGCCTGCGTGGAATGATGAGTATAGTCATCGGTAGCGACGTTACCAAGCGAAGCCTCGACTGTCAGTCTATTTTGGAGCATCTCTTCTGGGTATCTCAGCCAACCGCTTACAACGGCATTACCCTCTTTCAATTCGGTATTAAAGGTTGTCTCGTCGGCTGTTGGATAGTCGGTAATGGTGCTGGTGGTAATAGCAGAGAGCGTCAGCTTCTTGCCGTCCATATTGAACGTGCGCTTGCCTTCCTTCTCTTTGCCGATAGAGATGACTATCTTGTCATTGCCAACGGATAGCACAATCTTCTTGTCTGACTTCTTCTCGTACTGCCACACCTTATTATTATATACAGCATAATCATTGAAGAGGCTGATAACCCATTCGCCAGTTTCTACGTTGCGCCAACTGCTGTTGAAGAGCGATGCCTGCTGCTTGTAGGCAGGGTCAGTGATGTCCCATATCTTAAAGAAGTTGCGGGCGTAACCTTCGACAAGGTCAAACTGCCTGACATCCTGAGGCAATGGTTGGAAGTGGAGCGCCACGTCGGTCTTACCAGATTCGGGAATGGGGATATGCGTGTCGAGCGCAAGGTCTGTCTCACCGTCTCGTGTCTTCTTTGCGCTGATGATGGGGTACGACAGTCCGTCCTCCGTCTTCAGCACGGTGCATTTCCCGAAGGAGAACTTGGCATTAGGATGGTTACTGACGGTGATGTGCAGTACAGTCTCGTCAGGCCGGAACTCCACTTCGTTGACATCAAACTGGAATCCGTGCGGTTCGTTACGATAGCCCGGATTGGTCCAGATTTTCTGTGCCCATCCGTTGGCTGCGATGAGGGCAAGTAGGATAGAAAAGATGATATGCTTGTTCATTGATTATGCTTTGTCTTTATACTATATACAATGATTATTCAGGAATATTACGTCCTGTGGCGTTAAATGTTCTTAATCTACCTTCAGTTTCTCCTTCCCCTTGTATTTCGACATATCGCTGACGACGACCTGCTCGCCCTGCTCCAGCCCGCTGATGACTTCGATGTAGTCGTAGTTGCACTCGCCGAGGCGGACTTGGTGGGGATGGAGGAGGTCGCCATCGAGGACGAAGAGGGTGTAGTCGCCGGGGCCGCTGTAGAACGAGCCGTTGCGGATGCGGAGCACGTCGTCCTTGATGCTGGTGATGACGAAGACCTCGGTGCGGAGGCCGGAGCGCAGCCGGGGATGGCTCATGTCGTCGGGGACAACCGTAAAAGTAATGGCACCGCTCTGGCTCAACGGCGTCACGGTGTTGATGATGCCCGTGAGGCGCTCCTTGCCGATGCGCAGGATGACGGCCCCGCCGACGCGGACACGGTCGCTGTGGGTGTCGGAGATTTCGCACTCGGCCTTGAAGTGGCTCAGGTCGCTGACGACGGCAATCTTCTGTCCGGCGCCGATGGTGCTGCCCACCTCGCTGTTGATGTAGGTGAGCGTGGCACGGCGCGGTGAGCGGATGTTGGCGTCGTCGAGCGTGCGGCGCTTCTCGTCGAGGCTTTTCTCAAAGATGCCGTTCTGCAGCTGCTGCATGCGCAGGTCGGCCTGTCGCACGCGCTGCTCGTTCTGGTACTGCTGGCGCAGCTGGGCGAGCTGCAGCTGAGCCGTGCGCAGGGTGGTCTCGGCCTGACGGACGCGGTCGCGGGTGCCGGAGCCGAGGCTGTCGAGGTAGCGCTCGTTGCGCAGCTGGGCCTCCAGCTGCGAGAGTTTCATCTCCTCCACCTCTATCTGCATGCGGCGGTCGGAGAGCTGCGTCTCCACGTTGGCGCGGAGCTGAGCGGTCTGCTGGCGGCGAATCTCGCGCTCGTCGAGGGCCTTGGCGTAGTCCGTCTCGGCCGACTGGAGATCCAGTCGGCACAGCGGCGTGCCGATGTCGACGCTGTCGCCGCTGTGGGCGAAGACCTCGAGGATTTTCGAGCTGATGGGCGACACGATGACTTCCTCGAAGGCGGGAACGATGCGCCCCGTGGCCGAGACGCTCACGTCGATGGTGCCTCGGTCAACGTCGGAGATGACCAGCGTCTTGCGGTCGAGGGTCGGAATCATCTGGGTGCCGAGCCAGGCGCCGAAGCCCAGCACGGCGACGGCGATGGCCACGCCGATGGCGCCGCGCTTCATCTTGCGGCGGTGCTGCTCGCTGACAGGAATCTGCCTGTCCATGGTTTGGTTGTCGTTCTTCATTCTTTATTCTTTTTTTTCGTTATATCGTTATTTCGTAATAACGTTATTTCGACTTTTCGTTATGACGATATAACGATATAACGTTATAACGTGATTTCGTGATTATTTGATGAGCTGCTCCACGTCGGCCGTGAGATCGCAGTTGCGCTCGAAGTCCCAGAGGGCGATGCTGCGCAGCTGGTAGTAGTAGAGCCAGTATTGATAGAGCTGCTGTATGCGGCCCAGTCGGGCCTCGTCCTTGGCCGTCTGTGCGTCGCTGAGCTCGAGGGTCGAGATGCTGCCAATCTTGAAGGTCTCCACGTTCGTGTGATAGCGGCGGCGGGCGATGGTGTCGGCCTCGGCAGCGATGTGCAGCTGCTCGGCCTGGTTGTTGAACTGCTCGGTGAGCACGAAGAGGTTCTGCCGGAACTCCTGCGCCTGCTGGCGGAGCTGTCCGCGCACGATGTCGCGGTTGCTTTCGGCCATGCGTCGCTGTCCCTTGCGCTTGCCCCAGTCGAGCAGCGGGATGCTGATGCCCACGCGCACCACGTCGTTGCCCAGCAGGTCGCGGTAGGCATTGCCCAGCTTGTCGGCGTTGCCCGTGTAGCCCACCTGAGCATAGAGGTTGACGCTCTGGCGGTTGGCACGGGCCGAGGCCACGGCGTAGTCGGCCTCCATCTGGCGGCGGCGCATGGTGGTGGCGTGGGCGTTGTTCTCGAGGGCGTGGGCGAGGACGTCCTCGTAGGCGAGGCGCAGGCCCTCGGGAGAACCCTCGGGCACGTCGACCGCGATGGGGCAATCGACGTCGAGGAACGAGCGGAGGGCGAACTGGCGGGCCTGGCGGGTGCTCTCGCTGTTGGTCAGCGCGCTGCGGGCGTTGAGCATGCCGAGGCGCAGCTGCAGCACGTCGTTCTCGCTGATGCTGCCCATGCGGCGCTTGGCCTGCGCCACCTCGTAGAGCTTTTCGGCGGTCTGCAGGTTCTGGCGGGCGATGTTCACCTGCTCGCCGGCCAGCAGCAAGTTGAAGAAGAGGCTGATGGCCTGCATGGCCACCTGCTCGGTCTCGGTGAGGAAACGGGCCTGCGCCTCGCGGTAGCGCAGCGGCTCTATGCGGCGGTTCCACTTCAGGTGGTTCACGCCGAAGAGGGGCTGCGAGAGCGTGATGGCCACGGGCAGCGACATGAACTGATCAGAAGCCCCCTCCTGACCTCCCCGAAGGGAGGAACTGCCCGACTGGTGGAGATAGTCGAGCGACGACTCCACGGAGAGCGTGCCGCCCGTGGGCCATAGCTTTTGCGTGATGTTCAATGCCCCGTTGAGGCCCAGGTAGTCGTTGTGGACGAACGTCATGCTGCCGTCGGCCTGCTGATAGCTGCTGTAGCGCTTGTTGTACGAGGGCAGCGTGCCCTGCAGCGACACCTCGGGCAGCAGGTCGGCCTTGTAGCTGCGCCACTGCCAGTAGGCCGACCGCAGTTCGCCTAAGGCCATGGCAGCGTCGATGCTCTGCCGTCGTGCCATCGCGATGCACTCGTCGAGCGAGAGGCGTAGCGTGTCGGGCTGTGCCTGGGCCATGAACGTTGAAACGCCAAATGTGGCGAGAATAGTCAGTAATGCTTTCATAACAACATATCACATAACAAAAACGATGCCAAACACGTAAGTCGTTGATTATCAGTTTGGGTTCGTCGCAGAGTGTCCATTATCGGACACACAACTGTCCGTTTCTGGACAGTGCGGTGGGGCTGCTATGGTGAAGAGAAAGGCTTGCCCTTGTTGAAAGAAGACGGGTGGCGGGGAAAAAGTGGCGGGAAGCAGGAATTAGGCCACGCTTTAGCGGGACAAAAGCGCCACTTTTGTTGTTGGCAGCGGGCGGGGACGATATTGGCAGCGCCCGCTGCCAATAATGGCAGCGGGCGGGGAAATGTTTGGCAGCGGGCGCTGCCTACCTTTCTGTAGAGACGCCACATAGGGGCCGGGCTTGGCCCTTATTCATGGTGCAGGGCCTCGACGGGCCGCTTGTACATGGCGAGGAGCGTGGGCACGGAGATGCCGATGGTGACGATGGCGAGCAGCAGGAGGTACTGCACGGCGCAGACGATGAGGAAGTGGAGCCAGAAGGTGTTCACCCAGTCGTTTTCGCGCAGGGAGGTGGCACGGACGCCACCGTCGGCCAGACCGTTGCTGACGGCAAACTGCAGCCAGATGAACTGTCCCACGATGCAGGCCAGGAGCGTCAGCAGCGCCCCCTTGCCCCAGATCATCCAGAACAGGTGGCGGCGCTTGGCCCCGAAGCTGCGCATGATGCCGAGGTCCTCGGTGCGCTTACGAATCTGCAGCCAGAAGGTGCCGAGCGTGCCCAGCACGACGTTGAGCGCGAAGAGCAAGCCGAGGGTGCCGAGGAGCGTGAGGATGATGTACTGGTCGGAGGTGCGGATGTTCTTCTCCAAATAGTCTTTGTAGACCATCAGCGAGGCGAAGGCATACGTCCCGGTAGTGACCGTTTGCGCATGCTTCGCTATGAACTCCCCGGCATCGGCCTCCGGCTTCAGGCGGATGAGCATCCGGGGCGTGTTGCTTGCGAGCACACTATAGGGATAGAAGGCGATGTAGTGGAAACGCTCATACTCAACGGGTTTCACGTCCTCCACCACGCCCGCCACGGTTCTGTGTGTCGTCTGCTGTACGTCCATGCCGTCGGGGCCGGGCTTATAGTCTATATCCACCACCCGCCGGCCCACCACATCGGCGGTGCCGAAGAGCTGGAGCGCGAGGCTGCGGCTGATGACGACACTGCCGGGGGTTGTCTCCCTGGAGAGGCTTTCTGCCGACGGAGAAGCGCCGGCCACGGCGGTCAGGCCCATTGTCTCGAAGTAGCACTCGTTCAGGCAGAAACGATCCATATAGGTGGAACAGGTCCTGGTGGTGTCGGCCTCGGGGGCCATGGCGTGGTAGCGCCAGCTGCCTGTGCCGTCGCCGATGAATTCATGGGTGAGACACACCGACTGCACCTCGGGCAGGGCACGCACCTCGTCGCGGAAGGCGAAGAGGCTGGCCATGACTTTGGGGTATTCCTCCGCAGACATAATCCTGATGGATGCTTCTTCGGAAGACTCTTGCCAGGCGGTGTCGGCTTCAGTGGTGATGGGGGTAAGCCTTGCCGTCTGCCCCACGAGCAGGTGCTCCTTCTCAAACTCGCCGGCGGCCTGGCAGAAGTATCTGCCGTAGGCCCATACGGTGATGTTGTCTATCAGGTAGAAACTGAGAATGGCGATGAGGGCTATCTCAACGAACACGAAGCCGTTCTGGCGGCGGTGTGCCCAAAAGTTCTTGAGTATCATGGGGCGTTATCTCTTTTGATTGAGGGATTCTACGATGGGTTTACGGAGCGAATGCCACGCAGGAATGAGTGCGGCCATGAGGTTGAGCAGCACGCAGCAGAGGAACACGATGAGGAAGAGCGTGGGCGTGAAGAACATCTGGAACTGCAAGCCCGTGTCAACCACGTTCTGGTCGCGCGAGACGAACATCTGCAGGAAGATCTGGTTGTCGCGGATGAGCGCTATGAAGAGGGCCGACAGCAGCCAGCCGACGATGCCGCCGAGTAGCGTCAGCACCAGATTCTCGTTGATGACCTCGTGCAGCAGCGTGCGCCGCTTGGCGCCGAAGGCCTTGCGGATGCCCATTTCGGCAAGGCGGGCCTCCATGCGGTTCGACACCAGTCCGCTCAGGTTGACGGCGGGCAGGAAGAGGAACAGCAGCATCAGCAGGGCGGGCGGCATCAGGTTCTTGGCCTGACTGGCCAGCCCCTGGTCGTTGTCGCTGAAGAAGTTGATCTTGTGGAAGAAGTGCGTCCGCGTAGCCACCGTCCACTCCACCTGTTCGCCCATCTGCGAACTGATGACGGCGCCGTACTGCTGACGGAGCGGCTCCAGCTCGGTGTTGAAGTCCTTCAGCGTGTAGCCTTCGCGGAGCAGGATTCGGGTGCTGAGGTTTCCTTGGTAGGCCACGTCCACGTAGTGGTCGCCATTCCGCAGGGGATTACGATTGTTGGGGTGAAGGCCCATCCCCTCGACCGTATAGGGCATATAGACATCGGCGGTGGCCTCTTCGAGAAACGCGCTCACCGCCTTGACCACGCCCACGACGCGGAAGGGCTTGTCGTTGATTCTGATTGTTTCCGACGGAGAATCGCCGGACGCTGCGGCCACCTTGTCGGTCACCACGCACACCCGCTCGCCGTCGCGGAACTCCTTTTCGGAGAACGGGCGGCCACTGAGGAACGTGAGTTCGTAGAGGCGGAAGAAGTCGGGGTCGGTGGCAATGGCCGACACGGTGTTTTGCTCAGCGGCCAGGCGGTCGGTAGTGGTGAATCCGGCGATGGCGAAGCGGTTCTGCATAGCAGGCAGTATGCCCGTGGCCGCCTCGACGCACTTCATGCGGCGGTAGCACGAGTCGAGCGCCACCGACGAGTGCCCCTGGTGATAGGGAACGTCATCAGCCTTTTCGGTGGGAATGAATCGGCTGTAGACGTAGAGTGTGCGGCTTCGGTTCGACTCCGGCGGTATGTCGGCCAGCATCATGTTGAACACGATGGCAATGACCATAGCCGAGGCGATGGCCACCGCCGTGCCCGCGATGTAGATGCTGGAGAAGAGCTTGTCTTCGCGGATGAGTGCCACTGCGTGGCGCAGGAAAAGAATGAGTTTATTCATCTTTTGTCGTTATTTCGTTATTCCGTTATGACGTTATTTCGTTATGACGTTATAACGTTATAACGTGATATCCTTAGATTACATGACCTGCCGTCCGTCGAGGAACTTGATGATGCGGTCGGTCTCTGCCGCCTGCTTCTCGTTGTGCGTCACCATGACGATGGTGCGGCCGTCCTCGCGGTTCAGCTTGAACAGCAGTTCCATGATTTCGGCACCCATCTTCGAGTCGAGGTTGCCCGTCGGCTCGTCGGCGAGCAGGATTTCGGGGTTGCCGATGATGGCACGGGCGATGGCCACGCGCTGGCACTGTCCGCCGCTGAGCTGTGTGGGGCGGTGCTTCATGCGGTGGCTCAGCCCCACACGGGCGATGACCTCCTTGGCCAGGCGGATGCGCTCGCTGCTGCGCACACCGCGGTAGATGAGCGGCAGCTGCACGTTGTCGATGACGTTGAGCGTGGGGATGAGGTGGAACGACTGGAAGACGAAGCCCAGCGTCTTGTTGCGCAGCTCGGCCAGGCGGTTGTCGCTCATCTTCGGGTCTATCACCTGTCCGCACAGCTCTATCTTCCCGCTGGTGGGTTCGTCGAGGAGTCCCATGATGTTCAGCAGCGTCGACTTGCCGCAGCCCGACGGGCCCATGATGCTGAGGAACTCGCCCTTGCGCACCTCGATGTTCACGTTCTCTAAGGCCTGGGTTTCTACTTCTTCCGTACGGTAGATTTTGTTAATCTCTGTCAGTTTGATTACAGTTTCCATTGTTCTTTTGTTTTTATTGTTAATGTTTATTCTTCTTTGATTGCTTCCGTAATCGTGCTCCTGCAGATGCGCCACGCCGGGATGGCAGTGGCGATGAGCACGGTGCATAGGATAATCAGGTAGACGAAAAGGGATATCACGAGGAAGTGGGTGCCGAAGTCGTCGAACCAGTAATGGGTGAGGTGGTTGTCGCCGTTGTATTCGTAGAGGCCGCTGGCAGAGGCAAACTGGAAGTAGATGGCGCAGCCAGCGACGACGCTGATGGTGGTGAGCAGCCACGCCTCGCGGATGAAGCTCCAGAAGACGCTCCACTTCGTGGCCCCGAAGGCCCGGCGCACACCGGCCTCCTCGCGCCGCTGACGGGTGTACATCAGCAGCGTGCCGAAGACGCCGAAGGCCACGTTGATGGCGAAGAAGGCGGCAATGAGCAGGTTGCGACGCGCCTGCTTGCCCATCCAACTGCTATTGAGATCTAATTCGCTGGCTTCACGGGCAGTCTGCATCTTTCGGATATAGTTGTGCTCTGTCACGATGTTGTGCTGCACATTGCGCTCCTGTTCCTGCACGAAGCGGCGGGCATCGATGCCATCCCGCAGACGGACGATGATATTCGCTCTTGCCCTTGCCCCAGGGCTGAGGACAAATACGTTGGCGTAATCACGGTCATAAACCTCACGCCGGAAGTCCTCCACCACGGCACGGATTTGCCAGTCGCGGCGTGTAGGCTCCCATTGTCCGTTTTCGAGGTTAATCCCCATATCGTCCGAATGGATGATTTTCCCTGCCACGTCGATGGTTCCGAAGAATGCCATCGCCACGGAGCGGGTGATGATGATGGTATTGTTATTCTCACAGCCGTGTGTCAGTTCGGCGGTAGGCACCTCGGGTGTCAGCGACTGGATGCCATAGGCTTCGAAAATCTCGGAGTCTTTCTCGAAGTCCAGATAGTGGCATATTATTGTGTCGCCGTCGTGGTAGTAGGAGCCGAAGAGGAAACTCTCACCGAATCCTATCACGTTTTCGTCGTATGAGAGGCAGCCCACTTCCACCTCGTCCATCTCCTGCACCTTCTGCATGAGACGACGCGGCCCGTCGTAGAAACTTATGCCTGCCATAGCACGCTCATTATCGGTCAGCGAACTGGCTATTTCCATCTTCACGATGCGGTCAATGTCGCAGTTCATGGGCAGGTGGGTGACATAGGATGTGATAATGACAGGGTCGAAGGCCCACCAGCAGGCGCAGGTGACAAGTACGAGTTCGATGGCGAGCCAGATGGACGTCTTGCGTCCGAAGATATCTTTCAACTGTTTCATTTCTTAATCATCATGGATTCTACGATCGGTTTACGGAGGCTGAGCCATGCGGGGAGTGTGGCCGCTAAGACATTGAGGAGGCTGCAAAAGAGCAGGGCAATGAGGAAGATGGCGGGGCCGAAAAGCATCTCGCCCTCGATGATGGGCACTCGGCCGAAGGTCTTCGTGTTTTCGGAGAATACATAAAAGACCCAGTCGCGCCAGGCGTAGAGTGCCGTCCATGCAAGGCACAGTCCAACGAGAGCACCAATGAGCGTGAGTATGAGGTTTTCCATGATGACCTGTCCGAGCAGCGTCCTCCGCTTGGCGCCGAAGGCTTTGCGGATGGCCATCTCTGGTAGCCGTCGCTCCATGCGGCTGGCCACCATGCCGCTCAGATTCAGGGCAGGCACAAAGAGCAGGAGCAACAGGATGGCGGCGGGCGTGAGGAACCACAGACGGTTGTCGTTGACACTGGCGTAGAACATATGGCTAAATTCACTCAACACCTCCGAGTAGTAACTCACCAGAGGAGTCAATACGTCGGCAGGATCATCCTTATGTGTTGCATTGTATCGGGCTTCAACCGACTTCAGTTCTTGCATAAAGGCATCGAGCCGGTCGGCAGGCACGCTGAAGTAAAGATGAAGCGGCACACTTCTCCAGGCATTGAGCGACAACCACTCTTTCATCATCCCGTCTGCTGATAAATACAGATAGATGTCGGCCAGACACACCTCGGTCAGTGCGCTGGGCGTTTCCACCACGCCGCAGATGCGGAAGTCCAAGTTGTTGAAACGGACGGTCTGCCCTAAGGCCTTCGCATCCTTGCCGAAGAGCAAATCGCTGATTTCCTTCGTGATGACTGCCACACGGCGCTCGTTGTCGAAATCATCCTGCGTAAAAGGTGCTCCCTCGATGAAGTGGAACTGATAGAAGCGGAAGAACCCCGGTTCGGTATTCTTGAGCCGCACCTCGCGGTCGTGCAGGCCATCGGGCAGTTTCACATACCCTTTTACGCCGTATGTCTCGTCCACAGCCATCACGCACTCCGGCGTCTTCATGGTCTGGAACAGGTCGCGGAACATCTGGTAATCAATGCCTACCGTGTTGCCTGTCTGTTTCTGATAAGCAAAGTGTGTCAGTTTGTACGTCGTGCTGCGATGTACCTCCGGCTCAATGTCGGCCACCTTCACATAGTACACCTCGGCAATGAGCATCACGAAGGCAATGGCCAGCGCCGTGCCCGCGATGTACATCGCTGAGTAGAGTTTCTCCTCGCGTATCAGGGCGAGGACCTGTCGGATAATTCTCATATTTGACTATTTCACGATTTGACTATTTGACAGCTGGGTACTGGCGAATCACTCATCCCTCAGTGCCGTGGTGATTCTCGTCCCGATAATCTTCAGGGCGGGGATGGCGGTGCCGATGAGGACGGTACATAATATAATAAGGTAGACGATGGCTGAGACTGTGAGGAAGTGGGGCCAGAAGTGTTCGGGCCACGCCTTGTCCATGGGCAGTATAGTCCCATAGATGGTGTAGAGCGTTTCGCAGTATTCTTCACCGTTGTACACCTGGATGCCACTGTGAGCATAGTTCAGGTAGATGACGAGGCCCACGGCGACGGCAGCGGTGGCCAGCAGGGCGTTGCGCCAGAGGAAGTCGAAGAGCAGCCGCCCACGGGTGGCCCCGAAAGCCCGGCGCACGCCGCACTCCTCGGTGCGCCGCTTGGCATGCAGCCATACGGTGCCGATGACCGCCAGCATCAGGTTGACGAGGAAGAACAGGGCCAGCGCGAGGCTGCGGTTCACCTCCTGCGTACGACCGTCGTCGAGTTCGAGCCGTTGCAGATACTCGTCGAAGGTCGTCAGGCGGCTGATGCGGCTGAAGCCCGTCTGTCCGCTGCGTATCAGCTCCTGTCCGTGCTCCTCCACAAAGTGCTGGGCGTTCAGCCCCTTCTCCAGACGGATGACGTATCGGCAGTTGGTATATTGCGTTTTTTGGGGCTTGATGATCATAGAGCGTATCGTGTTGGATACCGACATACGGAAGTCCTCCACCACGCCGGCCACCGTTGCCTCGTATGCTGGGTCGTAGCAGATGGTGAGGCGGCGACCTACCACGTCGGCGGTGCCAAACAGGGCAATGGCTCCCGAGCGCGTCAGCACCACCTGCTGGTCCTGATACGACAGGCGCGAGAGTTCCGCTGCCGACGGACTGCCGGGCAGGGGCTTCAGCCCGTAGGTCTCGAAGAAGTGGGCGCCGCTGCAGAAGTTGATGACTGCCAGATACAGGGTGTCGCCGCCGACAACGCACTCGTTGAAAGCCGGACGGCTATAGCCCACGGCACCGAACTCTTGCTCGTAGAGATAGGCCGATTCCACGCCCTCCACGCTCGTCAGCTGGTGCAGTATCTGATCGCGGCGCTTTTCGGTCATCTCGTAGGGGTCTTGCGGGACGCCGTCGACGACTTTATTCCAGCTGCCGTTCACCTCGGTTTCGGCATAGAGCAGCTGGCTGCTGTCGTAGCCTAAGGGCAGGCTGCGATAATAGAGGTTGACCACGGCAGGGTCGAACACCGCCCATGCCACGACGGTGATGATGACGAGTTCGAGGAAGAGCCAACTATTGGCGTTTAGGATATTGTTCAGTATCTGTTTCATCGTTTTTCCATCATTGATTCTACAATCGGTTTTCTCAGACTCCACCAGGCAGGCACGACGGCGGCCAAGAGGTTGAGCAGCAGGACGGCAGCGAAGGCTCCGGCGAAGAGCGTGGGGGCAAAGAGCATCTCGCCCTCCACGATGGGTGCCGTGCTGAGGGTGCTGTTGTCGAAGAACATGCCCAGTATCTCCCTTCGCAGGCCGTAGATAGCAAGCCACGAGAGCACGAGGCCGATGATGCCTCCGATGGTGGTCAGCACCAGGTTCTCCGTCACCACCTGACTGAGGAGCGTCGAGCGGCGTGCGCCGAAGGTCTTGCGCACGGCCATCTCTGCCGAGCGTCGCTCCATGCGCCCCGCCACGATGCCGCAGAGGTTCAGGGCGGGTACGAAGAGCAGCACGAAGAGCAGGCCTGCATAGTGCTTCACCAGCTGCCAGCCCGTCACCGTGCTCAGTGAGCCTTCGCGGTTCTCCGTCTTCAGAACGTGCATGGGGTGGGTCTCCATATCGCGGGTCAGCACCAACTTCTTTTTAGGATTTCCGCCAAAGCTGAACTCATCCAGTACCTCGGGATGCGCCTGCTGCGTGCGGGCCGCAACGTCGTCTAGTTCCTGCTTCAAGGCCCGCAGGTGGTCGTCGTCCTTAACGGTGGCCACGATGGAGTAGAGGCCCTGATAGGGAATCCCCATCACCACACCGTTCAAGAGGGGATAGATGATGTCGGCATAGCTGTCGGGCGTGAGTTGACTGCCGCCACGGAAGACGCCCACCACACGCACTTCAGGTCCGCTCTCCATCTCCACCATCTTTCCCACGGCATCCACGCCCTTGCCGAAGAGCCGCTCGGCCAGGGCATCGCTGATGACGCAGACTTTCTCGTTGTCGTCCACCTCCTTCTGGGTGAAAGGCCGACCGCTCACGAAGTCGTACTCGTAAATCTTAAAGTAGTCGGCATTGACCTGATTGCGCACG
Source organism: uncultured Prevotellaceae bacterium (assembly GCA_902775475.1). Classification (GTDB taxonomy): domain Bacteria; phylum Bacteroidota; class Bacteroidia; order Bacteroidales; family Bacteroidaceae; genus Prevotella. Next base: position 24,589 of record CACYME010000026.1, on the reverse strand, counting down.
ACGTCCACGTAGTCGTCCTTGCCGCGCACCACGAAGGTGTGGCATTTGCCCAAGGTCTTGCCCGTTCCTGCCGCCAGCAGCGTGGGCGAGCAGTACTCGATGTTCGGGCTGTTCTTGAACCACTCCTCGTATGCCTTGGCGCTGAAGCCTGTCTGCCCCTTGCCGCCGTTGTCGGCCTCGATGCACAGCCCCTCGAAGTAGACGGTCCGTGCCCGGTTCCGCTCCGGATAGATGGGCGCCAGCTTGATGTAATACACCACGGCCATCACCATCGTGAAGGCTATGGCCAAGGCCGTGCCCACGATGTAGATGCCGGAGAAAAGTCGTTCCTCGCGCAGCAGGGCGAGGGCTTGTCGGATCATTCTCATATCTGAAAGAATAATATGGTTTTGCCATTTTACCAGCCAAAACCGTGCCAAAACTGCAACTCGCTGATAATCAGCAATGGCACAAAGCCGACTGTCCATTTCTGGACACTCAGAGTGTTCGGAAATGGACAGTTGGAACGTTAATACCTTTTTGAATTGACTTCACATGAAAACTCAAATTTGGTGCTTACAATTTTTCGTAGAAAATAGTTCGACAAAAAAACGTCACGGCGACGAAGCAAAATAGAATGAAAAATGGCGTTTTTGAGCCGTTTTGAACCTTTCGGCGTCCATCGACTGCGGAAAAAAATGTGAAAAAAAGCCCGATTTTTGCACACTCCCCCCCCGTTTTGTGCATTTTTTTTCGAGAATTTTGCCGTTTTTTTCACTTTCGAACGAACGCTTTTTTGAAAAAAGTCAACGCCAAATTTTTCTGTGGCGTTGACTTTTTCGAGCCATCGACCGCCAAATTTTTTCGTTTTGGACGAAAAGTGTTGTGCGTCAGCCGTTTACGAATACCTCGAAAAATGGGCGTTTTTTCGGCCTCGAGCACTTTTTTTCAGAAGACCCCCTGTTTTTTGGGGGGTAAATCGACCCATTTTTAGAAAACTCACAGAAAAGTGCTTACAATTTGAAACCAGAAAAAGATGATAGTTGTAATAAAAAATGGCATATTTTTGTTGCGCATTTGGGAAACAATTTGTATCTTTGCAGCGAAATTGACAATTATGGAAGAGGTATTATTTGAACTTGAGCTAATGGAAGAAGCGCGCGATTTCTTGAATAGCAAAGGCAGAAGGGTTAAGAAAAATGTATTTCCAGAATAAAAACAAGTAACTATGAGACAAGTCGGTGATATAAAGTTGTATGATTTTGAAGAATTGCTGACAGAAGACCTTGGCGCGATAGGGACTCCTGAACGCGACGAGTTTGAACGCAGCGTTGATGAAGCCGTGCATGCTTATCGTGTTGGAGAAGCTATCAGGCAGGCCAGGGAAGCGAAGAACCTTACCCAAGCAGAACTTGGTGAGAAGATGGGTGTGCAGCGATCGCAGGTTTGCCGGCTGGAAAGCGGCAAGAGCATCACCTTAAACTCCATGATGCGGGCTTTCAGGGCTCTTGGTGTACAGTGTGCACTCGACATGAAAGGTATAGGGCGAGTGGCACTTTGGTAATACCCTTGCTGTGAGCATGGACATACTCGGACAGGACATCATGTACTTGCCGGGCGTAGGCCCCAACCGCAAGAAGATGCTCAGCGCAGAGCTGGGCATCCAGACCTTCGGCGACCTGCTGGAGTATTTCCCCTATAAATATGTAGACCGCTCGAAGTTCTACCACGTCAGCGAGCTCACCGGCGACATGCCCTTCGTGCAGGTGATGGGCCACATCCTGAGTTTCGAGAAGTTCGAGATGAGCCGTCGCAAGGTGCGCGTGGTGGCCCACTTCACCGACGGCACCGGCCTGATGGACCTCGTGTGGTTCAACTACGGGCAGAGCGCCATCACGAAGTATAAGATTGGCCAGCAGTATGTGGTCTTCGGCAAGCCCGGCGTCTTCAACAACCGCATACAGGTGGTGCACCCCGAGATGGAGAGCACGGAGGCGACTCAGTCTTCGCTGAATATGAAGCCATACTACAACACGACGGACAAGATGAAGGCCGGCGGCATGCCGTCGCAGGGCGTGGAGCGGCTGGTGAAGACGCTACTGGAGCGGCTGCGCGAGCCCCTGGCCGAGACGCTGCCGCCGTTCATCACCGAGCAGCGCCACCTGATGAGCCGCGACGAGGCCATGCGTGCCGTTCACAGCCCGCAGGACGCCCGCCAGCTGGAGCGTGCCCGCGTGAGGCTGAAGTTCGAGGAGCTGTTCTACATCCAGCTGAACATCCTGCGCTATGCCAGCGACCAGCGCCGCAAGCACAGCGGCTACGTCTTCAACCGCATCGGGGTGCTCTTCAACGATTTCTACCGCCACTGCCTGCCCTTCGAGCTGACGGGGGCGCAGAAGCGGGTGATGCACGAGATACGTGCCGACGTGTGCTCGGGTCGGCAGATGAACCGCCTGCTGCAGGGCGACGTGGGCTCGGGCAAGACGCTCGTGGCGCTGATGTCGATGCTCATCGCCCTCGATAACGGCTGTCAGGCCTGCATCATGGCCCCCACGGAGATTCTGGCCGAACAGCACCTGCAGACCATCAGCGACTTCCTCGGCAACCTGCCCGTCAGGGTGGAGCTGCTCACCGGCGTGGTGAAGGGCAAGCGCCGCCGCGAGGTGCTCGAGGGGCTGCTCGACGGCTCGGTGCACATCCTCGTGGGCACGCACGCCGTCATCGAGGACACCGTGCAGTTCCAGCGCCTGGGCCTCGTCGTCATCGACGAGCAGCACCGCTTCGGCGTCGCCCAGCGGGCTAAGCTGTGGAAGAAAAGCCCCATCCCCCAGTCCCTCCCTCACGTGCTGGTGATGACCGCCACGCCCATACCGCGCACGCTGGCCATGACGCTCTATGGCGACCTCGACGTGAGCGTCATCGACGAGCTGCCGCCGGGCCGCAAGCCCATACAGACCTCACACGTCATCGACACCCGCATGACGTCGCTCTACGACGGCATGCGCCGGCAGATACGGCAGGGGCGGCAAATCTACGTCGTCTTCCCCCTCATCGAGGAGAGCGAGAAGATTGATTTGAAGAACCTGGAGCAGGGCTTCGAGGTGCTCTGCCAGGCCTTCCCCGAGTTCCGGCTGAGCAAGGTGCACGGCAGGATGAAGCCCGCCGAGAAGGAGGAGGAGATGAGGCGCTTCGTGAGCGGCGAGACGCAGATGCTCGTGGCCACCACCGTCATCGAGGTGGGCGTGAACGTGCCCAACGCCTCGGTGATGGTCATCCTCGACGCTCAGCGTTTCGGCCTCAGTCAGCTCCACCAGCTGCGAGGCCGTGTGGGGCGCGGCGCCGACCAGTCGTTCTGCATCCTCGTCACGCCCGCCAAGCTGAGCGAGGACACCCGCAAGCGCATCGACATCATGTGCGAGACCAACGACGGCTTCCGCATTGCCGAGGCCGACCTGAAGCTGCGCGGACCCGGCGACCTGGAGGGCACGCAGCAGAGCGGCATGGCCTTCGACCTGAAGATTGCCGACATTGCCCGCGACGGCCAGCTGGTGCAGATGGCCCGCGACGAGGCCCAGCAGATTATCGACCGCGACCCCACGCTGGAACTGCCTCAGCACCAGCTGCTGCGAATGCGACTGAAGCAGCTGCGCAAGGGCGAAATCAACTGGAGCGAGATATCCTGAGAACCTATTTTTTATTATCCATTAAAACCAACACCTATGAAAAAGTACACATTGATTCTGGTCCAATTGCTATTGGCCACCCTGGTCTGTGCACAGAACCGCGCACCGCTCGACGAGCTGAAAGCCGACCCACGACGGGCCTACGGCACCGACTATCCCTATCCGATGGAGGCCGTCGCCCTGACGAAGGCTCCCAGTGGCTACAAGCCGTTCTACATCAGCCACTACGGGCGCCACGGCTCGCGCTACTACTGGAACAGCATGCTCTACAGGGAACTGGACAGCCTGCTCACCACGGCCCACAGGCGCCACCAGCTGACGGCCGAGGGCGAGGCTTTCTACACCCGCTTCATGGCGGCGAAGGACGAGCTGAACGCCGGCGTGAGCGAGCTGAGCGACCTGGGCTGGCAGCAGCACCAGTTCATCGCCCGGACCATGTACAACAACTTCCCCGAGGTGTTCCGCAAGGGTGGCAACGTGCTCGCCATCTCGTCGCTGACAGGCCGCTGCGTGCTCAGCATGTCGTCGTTCTGCCAGGAGCTGGTGCAGTGCAACCCGCTGCTCGAGATTCGTGAGCAGTCGTCGCGCTTCACCCTCGACGGCGTCGTGCCCGGTGACCGGCAGAACCCCGTGGCCCATCCCGCCGTGCCGAAGCCTAAGCCACGCTACGAGCAGCACCGCGACCGCTTCAAGAGCGACGACACGCTGGGCGAGCGGGTCATCAGGCGCGTCTTCACCAGCACCGACAGTCTGCCCGGCAACATGCAGCGCATAGGCAGCAACCTCATCAACCTCTACACCTCGCTGCCCAACATCGGCCACGACGGCATGATGGGCACCATTATCACCGACGAGGAAATCGTGAACCAGTGGGAGAGTGCCAACCTGGGCACCTATTCTTGGCTCTTCCCCGACCAGTACGTGATGATTCCCATCTTGCAGGACATCATCAGGAAGGCCGATGCCGTGCTCGACGGCAGCAGCGACCACGTGGCCGACCTGCGCTTCGGCCACGACAACTGCCTGGGACCGCTCACCATCCTCATGGGCATCAACGGCGCCGACCGCGACCCCGAGGACCCCTACGAGGTGAAGAACTGCTACCAGAACTGGGAGACCAGCATGGCCTGCAACATGCAGCTGGTGTTCTACCGCAGCAAGAAGCAGCCCGGCGACATTCTGCTGAAGTGCCTGCTCAACGGACAGGAGGCCACCCTGCCGCTGCCGTCAGACCGCTTCCCCTACTATCGCTGGAGCGACTTCCGCCAGTTCTATACCGCCCGGTGCAGCAGCCTCTGAGCGGGATGATAGAAACGCCTCTCCACAGAAATCCGGCATGGGCGGACGAAAATCCGCGGTTTGAGGACAAGAATCCGATAATCGCGGATTTTCTGAAGCTGGCAAAAACTTTTTTTGTCTTTTCGTGTAGTTTTTTACATCATTGTTGCGTCTAACGAGTGAAATCTTTAATTCAGAAGACAATGACGACCTTAGAAAAACAGTTTGCGCAAACTGTAGCCGAGCACAAAAGCACCATCTACACCGTGTGCTACATGTTCTCGAAAGATGCCGACGAGGTGAACGACCTCTTCCAGGAGGTACTGGTGAATCTTTGGAAAGGATTCGACAACTTCGAGCATCGCAGTGACATCAAGACGTGGATCTATCGCGTGGCCCTCAACACCTGCATCTCCGTCGACAGGAAACGAAGACGGCACTCGGCAGAAGTCAGGCTCACCATGGACATCAACCTCTTTGAAGACCGCGACGAGGACACGCGCCAAGTGGACATGCTCCACAAGCGCATCGCCCGCCTGCAACCCTTCGACAGGGCCATCGTCCTGCTCTGGCTCGAAAACCTCCCCTACGAGGAAATAGGACAGATAGTGGGCATCACCGCCAAGAACGTCAGCGTCCGTCTGTACAGAATTAGAGAACAGCTAAAGCAAATGTCAAACAATTAAAAAACAACCACCCATCATGAACCAGGATTTTGAAATGGAGAGCATGCGCCAGCAGATGGCAACGCTCAAGAGCAAACTCGATAGTCAGGAAATGCTGAACGACCGCCTGATGCGCCGTTCGATGAAGAACGAAGTGAACACCATCAACCGCCGCTACTTCATCATCATGGCTGTCTGCATCCTTATGATACCCTATGGCTACTGGTGCTTCGTGAAGCTGAGCGGGCTCTCGATAGCTTTCTGGATTGCCACCAGCGTGATGATGCTGATATGCGCCGGTGCCACCTTCTACAACAGCCGAAAAATCAACGACCCGGGACTGATGAGCCGCAGTCTGGTGGAGGCACGCAAAAAAGTGGCAAGCGCCAAGAAGTTCGACAGCGACTGGCTGCTCTTCGGCATACCGATGATTATCGTCTGGCTGGCGTGGTTCTTCTATGAGACCTATCAGCAGAATCACGAATTTGCCAACGGCATCCTATGGGGCGGCATCGTGGGAGGCGTCATCGGAGCCTTCGCCGGATTCAGCATCCACTTCAAGACGCAGCGCCAGTACCAGGACATCATCGAACAGATAGAAGACCTCACCGACGAATAGCCGGCATCATTCAGGGAGTTAAAGGAGTTAAGAAGAAGAGAAGGGGCAATCGTCTTTAACTCCCTTAACTCCTTATAACTCCTCAATTAGAGAAAATAATAGATAATTGTGCTGTTTTTTGAAGAATTATTCGTACTTTTGCAGTCGTAATACCGATAATTATCAACAAACAGAGAACATGAAACCAAAAACTATTCTACTTGCTGCCATGCTTGGTGGCTGTCTCGCCACGCAGGCACAGGTGAGCATCGACATCGATGCGCAGAACCGAGGCCCGAAGGTGAGCCCCATGCTCTACGGCATTTTCTACGAAGACATTAACCACGCAGCCGACGGTGGCCTCTATGCCGAGCTCATCCGCAACCGCTCCTTCGAGGACGGCCCCCGTTTCGGTGCTCCCGCCGATATGCAGGGCTGGTCTACCTATGCTGCGACACCGTCGCAGCTCACCGCCACCCTCATCCAGCCCACGAAGAAGACACCTCTGTTGAACAGCGTGCAGCACAACGCCCTTGAGCTGGTCGTCAAGGCCACGCCACAGATGCCCGTCTGCCTGGTCAATGAGGGCTACTGGGGCATCAATGCCGTGCAGGGCCGCACCTATCGCCTCAGCTTCTGGGCGAACAGCCTGAAGTATAAGGGCACCGTCAAGGCCACTCTCTGCTCGAAGGACGGCAGCGAGCTCTATGCCGAGACCGTGGTGACAGGCTTCCCCGCCGGCAAGGGCTGGCAGAAGTACGAAGCCACCCTGCAGAGCGACGGCAACGACCCGCAGGCACAGTTCGCCTTCGTCTTCGACGGCGTTGGTACCCTCCAGCTCGACATGGTGAGCCTCTTCCCCCCGACATTCAAGAACCGCCCCAACGGCATGCGCCCCGACCTGGCCAACATGCTCTGGCAGATGCACCCGAAGTTCATGCGCTTCCCCGGAGGCTGCTTCGTGGAGGGACAGGAGAGCCCCGACAATGCCTTCCGCTGGGAGCGCACCATTGGCCCCATCGAGGAGCGTGAGGGCCACTGGAACGTGAACTGGGGCTATCGCACCACCGACGGACTGGGCTATCATGAATATCTGCAGCTGGCCGAGGACCTCGGTGCCAAGCCCCTCTACGTGGTCAACGTGGGTCTGTGGCATGGCGGCATGACGCCCTACGACAGCATCCAGCCCTGGATCGACGAGTGCCTCGCTGCCATCGAGTATGCCAACGGCCCCACGACGTCGAAGTATGGCGCCATGCGTGCCAAGAACGGTCATCCCGAGCCCTTCGGCCTGGAATACCTGGAGGTGGGCAACGAGAACAACCAGCCCGACCCGCGACAGCAGAGCGACCACTACTACGAGCGCTACGACCAGTTCTACAAGGCCATCCGCGCCAAGTATCCGCAGATGAAAATCATTGGCAACGTGGTGGCCTGGGGCGACGACAACCCGAAGTGGAACTCCAAGCTGCCCGTCGACCTGCTCGACGAGCACTACTACCGCACACCCGGCTGGTTTGCCGAGGCGTTCCACAAGTATGACAGCTACGACCGCCGCGGGCCGAAGGTCTACGTCGGCGAGTATGCCGTCACCAACGGTTTCGGCGACCTGGGCAACCAGAACGCCGCCCTCGGCGAGGCCGTCTACATGATGGGCATGGAGAACAACAGCGACGTGGTGGAGCTGGCCTCCTACGCCCCCATCTTCGTCAACGAGAACGATGCCCGCTGGCGCCCCGACATGATTCGCTTCAACTCCAGTCGCGTGATGGGCACCCCCAGCTACTATGTGCAGCAGCTCATGCCCCAGCACATCGGCACCCAGGTGGTGAAGGTGAGCCAGACCAATCCCTATCAGGACATGAAGCGCAAGCCGCTGACGCCCAGCCACAGCCGCGCCGGCTTTGCCACCTGGGCCACGAAGGCCACCTTTGAGATGAAGGACGAAGGCTACGAGACCGTCAGTGGCCACTGGGCCGACAATGCCGACGGCACCGTGTCGCAGTCGAGTCTGGACCAGCAGTGCGTAGCGCTGACCAAGAAAGCCATTGACGGTGACCACTACACCCTGCACTACCGTGCCCGCAAGGACAAGGGCCAGGAGGGCTTCATGATTGTCTTCAACTATGTCGATGAGCACAACTTCTGCTGGCTCAACTTCGGCGGATGGGGCAACACGCAGCACGCCATCGAGCAAATCACCAGCGGCGGTAAGCTGCAGACGATAGAGAAGCGCGGACGGATAGAGACTGGCCGCTGGTACGACATCACGCTCACCGTCGCTGGCGATAGCGTGAAGGCCTGGCTCGACAACGAGCTCGTCTTCGACACCATGCTGAAGCACGACCAGGCGAAGGGCATCTACACCAATGCTACCATCGACGACCGGGCCGGAGTGCTCATCGTGAAGATGGTGAACACCGGCGAAGAGCCCACCACGGCACAGCTGAACCTGAAGAACTTCGCCCCAAAGAGCGCTCGCGTCATCCGCCTGGCGGCCAACGAAGGCACCGACGAGAATACCTTGCAGCAGCCCACCAACATCCATCCCGTGGAGCAGCTGCTCTCGCCCGAGGGTGACCATGTGATGCTCGACATCCCGGCTTACTCGCTTAATATCATCAGAATCAAGAACCAATAAACACAAGCTAAGATGAGACAACTGCTATTGATGCTTGCACTCGTGCTCAGCATGGGTGCCAGCGCACAGAACGCCGACGAGCTCTACGAGCAGGGTAAGGCACTCTACGACAGCAAGGACTATGTGGCAGCGCTGGCCAAGCTGAAGCCTGCCGCTGAGCGGGGCCAGAAGAAGGCGCAGTACCGCGTGGGCCGCTGCTACGACAAGGGCCACGGCGTGGAGGAGAACAACCAGGAGGCCGTGAAGTGGTACAAGAAGTCGGCCGACCAGGGCTACTACAAGGCTGAGTACCAGATGGCGCGTGCCTGCCTGAAGGGTAAGGGCGGCCTGAAGGTCGACGAGAAGAAGGCCCTCAGCTGGGTGAAGAAAGCCGTCGGTGGCAAGAAGCATGGCGCCGAAATGCTGAAGGAAATCAAGGAGGGTGCCGCCGAGGGCGACAAGACTGACCAGCGGCTGCTGGAACTCCTAAAATAAAATGAGGAATGAGGAATGAGAAATGGATAGCTTCAGGGCGAGAAGAGTGCGCAAAGTGCCTCATGGCAGGTCTATTCATTTCTCATTTCTCATTCCTCATTATTTATTTCAAATAAGCTCCTAATTCTCTCTCCCCCAATGACAGAATACATCATTATCGTAGCGGGTGGCAAGGGCCTGCGCATGGGCGGCGAAGTGCCGAAGCAGTTCCTGCCCGTGGGCGGCATCCCGGTGCTGATGCGCACGCTGATGCGCTTCCGCGAATATTCCCCCGAATTGAACATCATCCTCGTGCTGCCCCGCGAGCAGCAGGACTACTGGCGCTCGCTGTGCCAGCAGCACCAGTTCCGCATCGACCATCAGCTGGCCAGCGGAGGCCGCACCCGCTTCCACTCCGTGCAGAACGGGCTGGCGCTCATCCCCGACGATGCCGAGGGCGTGGTGGGCGTTCACGACGGCGTGCGCCCCTTCGTCTCTGTCGAGGTCGTCCGCCGCTGCTTCGAGGCTGCTCGCTCGGCGGGGGCCGTGGTGCCCGTCGTCCCCGTAGTGGAGACGCTGAGAGTGGTGGGGGCGAGGGGGGCCACTTCCCACACCGTACCCCGCGACAACTACCGGCTGGTGCAGACGCCGCAGTGCTTCGACATCCAGCTGCTGAAGGCTGCCAATCAGCAGCCCTACACTGACGCCTTCACCGACGACGCCTCGGTGGTGGAGGCCTACGACCACCCCATCACCCTGGTGGAGGGCAACCGCGAGAACATCAAGCTCACCACGCCCTTCGACCTCCGTGTGGCTGAGACGCTGTGCTACATCTGACGCACGTAGCCATTTCTTTCCAGCCACAGCTGGAAGAAGCGGTCGTAGACGATGTTGTCTTCTCAATTATCAAAAAAGTGATTATCATATTTTTGATAATCATTGGAATGATAAAAGAGGTGGCTGTGGCGGAAAAGGGCCGAACAGCTCGCCTACTTCACGATGACCTTGGTGGGGCTGTTGCTGCTGCCAATGACGTAGACGACGTTGACGCCACGGCTTAGACGACGGGCTGGGATGTTGACCTCATGCTGTCCAGCCTTGACGGGAACTCGAAGGACGGTCTTGCCGCCAGCGTTGACCACCTGCACCTCGCGGGCTCCACCCTCCTCCAGCGTGACACAGATGCTCTCGCTGCGGTCGGCAATCGTCGGCGAGACGCCAGGGCCTTTGTGCTTGGCCACCTGCTGGATGGAGCTGGTCTTGCGGTCGATGGAGTAGACCAGCATAATATCATCGTCTCCTCCCCAGCTGTCCTCAAAAGCAAGGTAGCACTTGTTGCCCAAAAGGTAGATGGTGGGATCAAAATAACGTAAGGTGGTAACGTCGCCGAAGTAAATGTCCTGCAGTTTGCTGCCATTCTCAGACAGGATGCGCATGTTCAAAAGTCTGGTCGTATCATCTGTTTTGTATAGTGTGTCCAGCTTAGGACCTTTCCTTTGTCCTTTCTTGGCCTACTTTGCAATACTTGCAGAAGTTGATGTGTCAGCTTTTCACGAGGGAAAAGAACAGAATTAGCATAAAAGTGTAGTATAATGATATTACTAAGATTTCTTTAGTTTCGTTGTTTTTTATTTTAGTGATTACCAGTAAGAACGAGATGCAAATAGCGACACTAAAAGCGAAGAGGGTTTTTAAATGTAGCAAAAAAGGTGTTAACAATATCGAAGAGCATATGAAAAGTGAAGTGAGCACATTTCCGCTTTTCTTGCCGAAGAGAGTGTATAGGGTTTGAATGTTTGATTTCTTGTCACCTTTATAATCTTTTGAATCTTTGGCGACCAAAGCCAACGCATAACAGATTATTAAGCCAAAAGTGATGTATGGAGGAATGTTTTCAAATTGATAATTTGAGATGAGGACGGCCGCTCCAGCATGAAAAGTCAGCGTAAAAATAGTTGCTAATACAATATTTGATAGCAGAAAAAACTTCCGAAGTCTAAATGGTGGGGTAGAGTACAGAAAAGCAAAAAAGTGGTAGAGTAAAACAAGAAAGAAAAAGGTTTCACTAATGCAAAAGGCAATGGTTAATGCCAAAATGGCAAATAATTTGCCAATTAAACTATATTCCTTCAGTGGTATTGATTTGTTTACTAGTGGTCTGGTCGCATTGCTCACGATGTCTATGTCATAATCACAAATGTCATTGAAGATTACAGCACTTTGGAAGGATAGAAAAATGGACAAAGAGGCCATGAAAATGCCAAAAAGGTCAATAGGATGGTTCCAGATAGTCGTTAAGTAATCAAAATGACTTTCGTAAGTAGAATCAGGAACGGGTGGATTGTTATATATAAACACCAAGCCAGCTATAAAGAGAAGGATGTAATGTATAGAGCGAGACCACCTGAAATTATTTATGATTGAAATGAAACGTTTTGGATTTCGAAAATAATAGGCTACAGCAAAAAGTAACCCGGATAGGAACAGATAGAGTAAAGCTATTTTAGATCCTACCCCATGTATAACGAATCCTTGATTCAACAGTGTACTATCGTACAACTTATGGTATCCAAAATTGAATCCATATTCATAATACTGGGTGAGAAAAGGAACCAATAGTCCTATTGCTAAACATGTTGCAGAAAGACATATTCCTCCGCAAACTGAGCGGAAAACCTTTTTAGTCTTATGATATAAATAGTAACCCCCGCCTAAGCCCACAAGAATAATCTCTAAGCGCATTCCTTTCGAAAGACCTTCATAATTGTAGCTCGGGTCTGCCAAGTGATGGATATTGCAAACCACACTAAGAGGATCTCGAGGATAAAACATTTCGAATGAGCCAACGACAAAATAGTCAAACAATGGCCCGACCCAGATTAATGTCATGGCCAATGCACCCAATTTGTAGCATAACGAAATGCTAGCGTTCTTTCGAAGAAAGAGGAACAGCACTAATGGCAATGAGGCAAAAATGAGAAAATAAAAAGAATTATAGTGCAGGAAATAGTTTTTCAGGGAATACAGCGGATCTTCTGGATACAGAACGAACAGCCCCTGTAGGGTTACTTCCAGAAAATCTCTGATAGTAGCGATTGCTAAAACCCCCAACAAAATATTTCCTACACTATAATTCTTTGTCATGACAATCTACTATCTTTTTCCTGTACCATCACATGAAGAACAGGCCACCGTAGTTGTTCCTCTACAGTTATAACAAGTTTCATAACCCTTGCTTTCATCCCAACTGTCTTTTTGTGTCCTACCCGTTCCATTACAACTATAACACCTCTGTCTGCCAGTTCCGTTACAACTGCTACAAGCGCGTAGAGAGGAACCTGAGCTGACGGTTACGGTAGGAGTACTTCTCACCGAATTGTCATTGTTCAGGGCGGCTGTTATCTCTTCGTCAAGCGCAAGATGCCATCCTTCGTTTCGAGCAGACACCCACATGGTGTTGTTCTTTTCCAGCAGGTCGCCGTTCAAGGTTCGTGTAGACGAGGGGCTGGCCACAATCTTTACTTTCACTCTCGTTCGGTTGTCATTCCATTCTTCAAGGGTGGCAAGTACATATTCATAGCCATTGGGATAACGATAGGCAAGCCGACAACCGCGTGTCCACAATTTAGTGTTCTTGTTCGCTTCAATGCGACGCTGTAAATCTGCTTCTTTAGCCTCTGCTATTCGCTTTTCCTCAGCAGCCTTCTGCTCGGCCAGCAGGCGCTGGCGTTCCTCCTCTGCCTTTTTTGCATCTTCTTTTGCCTTAGCGTCAGCGAAAATCTTTTTTTGCTTTTCGGTATAGTCAACAAACTGGCCAGTTTTGTTGATATAGACATCCTCGCCCTTTTCGTTCACTACCGCAGCGCGGCCACCGCTGAAAGCATAGGCTGTTTTGTACTTTGGTTTGATGGCAATGCTTCCCTGCTGGGTGACATATCCCCACAGCTCGCTGCCTTGCTTGTTCTTCTCGCCGTTGTCAAGATAGCGGAAAAGTGCCATGCCGTCTTGCATTTCTCCTAATTCTACTTCACGGAAAGGTGCCCCAGAACCAGGTTTGTTTCTATTATTGGTCTCTCTGGGGGAGTAGCCCCAACCGTCAGCATTTGTGTCTACTATTCTATACTTGGCTTTTCCCGTTGGAAATCCATTCTTGAATGTTCCTTGGAAATAGTAGTAGACATCGTCATTCCTCTTCCATATTCCCGCTCCTGTACCATTGACATAACCGTTGGAGACGATGCCCGTCCAAAGTGCATTGTCTTTTAGGCAAAGGAATGCATTGGCACTGGCATCGAAGAAGTACACCGTGCCTTTATTCTTTAGGTCACTTGAACGAGCCATTGAACGGTCGGTCCATTCAAAGACATAGTTGATAAATTCCTCTTTCGGGAGGAAATAGAACTTGTGGACGGAAGTTGCCAAATCACCAAACTTGGCAATCTCCTTCGTCTTATAGTCCTTTAACCACTTGTAATCATGAGTTTGGCAAAAAGCAGTGAGATCTTCTACCTTTATCACTTTCTTATCTTCATTGATAAGCTCGTAATACGACTTGTTGTCCCTTCCTTTCATCAAAGCCTCGCGGAAGTGCTTGTCTTCCCAGGATTTCCCGCTGGGGAGGTGCGCTCCGGTAATCATGCTTTGGGCAAGTGCCCCGACGACAAGCATCGGGAACACTATGCATGTAAATAATTTCTTCATAGCAAGAAAAGCTTATTGTCCTAATCCTATCACAATGCCGCAGTCAACAGACCACGACGTGTTGGTAATGTTGTAGCTATTTGAACTTTTGGAACCACTCTCAGAAGCACTCTTGGCTCCCCATCCTATGCGTCCGGTAGCACCGGCATAGATTCCGAAGTTGTTAGTAATGTAGAGCTTCAGGCGGGCCTTGACGGCACCGTCAATGAGCAGGTTGTGGAAGGGGCCACCGTTGATGTAGTCTGCTCCAATACCAATATAAACAGGAATTTGTACACGTCGGTTGGGGTTGATGGTCTTTCCAAAAAATTGTGTTACTGACACAGAATAGATGTCTTCGGCTTGGGCGGGGTCAAACCACTTCGATGTGCCTGCCAAATCGTATTCGTCAAACTTTCCTTGTCCGTATGCAAATTCCGTCAGAGAACCGACTCCCTTGAACTGTTTTTCGTAGCCGATATTGGCATTCCAGAACGACTTGTAGTCATACTTATATTTTTCATCATCCAATTTGATGTTCTCATGGATATAGCCTACAGGGCCAAAACCGATGATGAGGCTGCGCGCTTTGTTCTGCGCCGATGCGCTCAGGCTGACTGCCATGAGGCAGATAACGGAAAGAAATAATTTTTTCATAGTTTGTACTTTTTTTGGAAATAGAAATGGCGTGCAACCATCCGTGACTTACACTTTCCAAGGGCTACCGCCAAGTATGCCATCACTACGTGTAAGTGCACAACAATCCACGCCAAGCGTGAACCTTTGCGCTACTTGTCCTCGTAGTGAATAATTGGCGGTATTCTTGGAAAGAGGAGCAAGAGCTAAAAACTCATTTATCCATAAAAGCACGAATGGGGGCTTCGCTCAATTCCGGGTTAGTAGAATTGCTTTTTGACTCCCAGCGGACGAGCCTGCACCTTGTGCAGTACGGCGTCCTTCGTTTTTCGATTTCTTTTTCTTGGTGGCAGACGCTTGTTCTGCCTTAATGATGGTTTTGAGGGTTAATACTATTTTTATCGGTTGCAAAAATAAACATTTTTTCAGAATTGACAAAATAAAAAGAAGATTATTTGCCAGAGACAAGGTTAAAAACCTGTTCTCTGGCAAATAATCCTTCTATGTGGAAAGAGGAGTTTACTTCACCAGCTGCTTGCGGCCGTTCTGGATGTAGAGGCCGCGAGTTGCGGCACCCTTCCTGACCGTGCGGCCCTGGAGGTCGAAGAGCTGGCCTTCAGCGGCGGAGCTGGCGGTGGCGGTGCTGATGCCGTCGGTGACGCTGTACTCCACCTTGACGCTCTTCACGCTGAGGGTGAACGAGCCGTTCAGGTAGTCGCGCTCAGCGATGTCCGAGCTGGTGCGCAGGGCCACGTAGAAGTCCTGCGGCTCGTCGCCGGTGGTGAAGGTGGCGGTGATGGTGTGGCTGCTGGCGTCGCCCGAGGTGAGCAGCTGCATGGCTTGCGGGCTGTTCAGGGCTGCGCCATAGAGGTTGACCTCAAGGCCGTCGATGTCGGTGGTGAAGTCATAATCGACGGTGACGACCACCTCGCGGTTGGCCTGCAGCGACAGCTTGGGCGACACGAGGGGACCCTCGACATAGGCGCCGCCGTCCATCACGGCCACCTCGGCACCGTCCTGCAGCTGCCACTTCACGAAGTAGTCAGAGCCGCCGTCGTTGTACTTCGTCCAGCCCTCGTCGCCATTGGCGAAGTCGCTCTCGAAGGGCAGTGCCTGTCCGTCCTCCACGGCCACGATGCTCACGCCGTCGATGTGCAGCTCACCGTCGTTAACCGGGCTGAAGTTGTGGAAGCCCAGGTAGTACTCGCCAGCCTCGGTGATGGTGACGCGGGCTACGTCCTTCTTGTAGTTCATGCAGCCCTCGTAGTCCAGATTCTCGTGGCGGCTCAGGCTGATGGTCATGGCCTCGGCGCTGCGTGCGCTGCCCATCTTGGCCTCGAAGCTCTGCTGGTATTCCTCGCCGCCGAAGTAGGTGCGTCCGCGGTGGAAGAAGCTCACCTCGTATTCGCCCGGTTCGAGGACGATGGCGGGCGAGAAGGCCCAGTTGTCGGCCTGCTCGGTCGAGGCGTAGCTGTAGTTGGTGTGCTGCAGGTCGTTGCCGCCGTCGTAGGCGTAGTAGTTGCCGTCGATGTGCCATCCGGCATCGCCGCCCTGCAGCGTCCACTGGCCGTTCAGCGTCTCGTCGGCGAAGTTATAGTAGTAGGGGGCGGTGTAGGGTGCGAAGTTCTGGATGGTGGCGCCCTGTATGAGGTCGTTCTGCGTGTCGCTGCCCACGACGGTGAGAATCTGTCCGATGACGGTGTACGACTTGTCGGTCTCCGAGACGTCGGCGGGCTGCTGGAAGGTGTAGTAGAGCGTGTCGCCGGGAGCCACCTCGTCGCTGACGGTCTCGGTGACGTAGTGGTCGAGGTCGTTGATATAGTAGCGCAGCTGGAAGTCCTTCTGCGCCGTCACGCCGTGGTTCACCAGTCCCAGGATGACCTTGGCCTCGGTGAGGTTGAAGCCGCTCTCCACGTCGAAGTCGACGCTGTGCATGCAGAGGTCTTCCTCGGCGTCTACCTTGAAGTTGTCGATGATGAGCTGGTCGCTGGCGCCCTCATAGCTGAAGATGAAGTAGTAGTTGCCGGCCTCGGCGATGTTGAGCAGGTGATAGCCGTTGAGCCATCCGCCGTTTCTGATGCCCTTGTCGAAGAGCACCTCGGTGAGGTCGCTGGGCGAGCGCCCGATGTAGAGCTTCAGGTTGGCGCCGGAGCCGCGTGAGCAGGCGTAGTAGAACGACACGCGGGCAGTGCCGGCGGGCATGCTGATGGCTGGCGAGACGAGAGTTCCGGCGTCGCCGTAGGCCACGCCGTTGCCGTCCATCAGGGTGCCGAAGCTGAAGCCGCTGGCCGACCATAGCTCGTTGCCCTCGTCGAAGGTGGAGTGGTAGGGGAACGCCTCGGCGTTGTAGTAGTCGATGGTCTTCTCCATGCGGTCGTTGTCGGCGTTGCCGTCGCCCTCGGCCTCGCACCACACGGCGAGCACCTGCGTGGTGGGCTCGGTGACGGTGTAGGTGGTGGCGAAGGTGTAGTCGAAGGTGGCTCCCTTGCCGATGACGCCGTCGTAGGTCTCGCTGACCACCTCGCCGTTGTCAATCTGGTAGTGGAACACGGGGTTCGTCAGCTCGAAGGGCGACTGGTTCTTGAAGCGTGCGGCCACGGTGAAGGGGGTGGGGCTGACGGCCAGCTGGCCGGTGGCCGGCGAGAGAATCTCCTTCACGGCCAGGTCGGGCACGGCCTGCTTGAAGCAGATGTTGCGCAGGTAGATGCTGCCGTAGCTGTTCCACGAGCCGCCCAGCCTGGCCGAGATGTCGATGCTGGCGGGACCCTTGGCCTCGAACGAGAAGTAGCCGTCGCTGAAGCCTTCGGTGCTCTGGCCCAGCTCCACGGTCAGCGTCTCGTCCTCCTGCTCGCCCTCGTAGTCGATGATGACCTGCAGGGTGACATCCTCGCCGGCGGTGCCATACTCGAAGGTGCACATCACGGGCTCGCCCTCGGGGAAGTTGAACGTGTCGCTGGTGATGCTGCCCATCCAGTTGGTGCTCTTGCCGCTCATGTAGATGGCTTCGTAGTTGTCGTCCCACTGCCAGCCCAGCCCCCAGAAGTAGCTGAAGTGGAAGTCGGTCTGTGCGGTGGCGGGGTCCCAGGTGTAGGGATAGTCGAGCAGGCGTGCGTCGGCCTGCTTGGCGCCCATGGTCAGCAGGGCTGCCACGAGCAACGTTTTCAGAACGTGTAAATGTTTCATCATAGTTGTTTTGTTAGTTTGTTGAAATAGTGTAGTCAGTAAAACGGTTGCAAAGGTATAAAATATATTAACAATTTGGATGGCTGATTGTGTTAAATTTCCAAAAAAGAAAAGTTCAGGATTTGGAAGCATTCTGGAGTGAAAAATGGGCGTTTCGAGCGATGACCATCGGCTGACGAGCGTGGGAAAAGGTGACGGAAGGGCCGAAAATGGCACAAAAAGGTGGTTTTGTGCAGCCTTTTTTGCGTTTTTTTGCCCTGTTTCGCTCGTTTTTAAGCACGCCAAATTTTCAAAAGTCAACGCCAAATTTTTCTGCGGCGTTGACTTTTGAAAACGAAAAGGCCGAAAATTTTGTCGTTTCGAGCCTAACCGTCTGTTTATGAAGCATTTAGCAGCCCCTCTCAAAATTCGCTCATTTTTCAGCCAGAAGCTGTTTCGTTGAAAAAAAGCGAGTTTTGAGAGGGGTGAGTGTTCATTTTTACCTTAAAAAAGGTTAATTCAAGTGGACTCTACTCCTCCATCAGCTTGCGATAGCGCTGGCGCTTCGGCTCGTCGAGTCCCAGTCGCTGCGCCTTGTTGGCCTCGTAGTCGGAGTAGTTGCCTTCGAAGTAGACCACGTGGCTGCCCTCGGTGACCGTGGGGTCGGTGGAGGCGTCCTCGAAGGCGAGGATGTGTGTGCAGATGCGGTCGAGGAACCAGCGGTCGTGGCTGATGACGACGGCGCAGCCGGCGAAGTTCTCCAGGCCCTCCTCGAGGGCACGCAGCGTGTTCACGTCGATGTCGTTGGTGGGCTCGTCAAGCAGCAGCACGTTGCCCTCCTGCTTCAGCGCCAGGGCCAGCTGCAGGCGGTTGCGCTCGCCGCCGCTGAGCACGCCGCACTTCTTCTCCTGGTCTACGCCGCTGAAGTTGAAGCGGCTCAGGTAGGCACGGGCGTTGATGTCGCGGCCACCCATGCGCAGCGTCTCGTTGCCCTGGCTCACCACCTGGTAGACGCTCTTCTCGGGGTCGATGTCCTTGTGCTGCTGGTCCACGTAGCTCAGGCGCACTGTCTCGCCGACGCTGAAGGTGCCGGCATCGGGCTGCTCCAGGCCCATGATGAGGCGGAAGAGGGTGGTCTTGCCCACGCCGTTGGGGCCGATGACGCCCACGATGCCGTTGGGGGGCAGCGAGAAGCTGAGGTCGCGGAAGAGGGGCTTCTCGGGGAAGGCCTTGGCCACGCCCTCGGCCTCGATAACCTTGTTGCCCAGGCGCGGACCGTTGGGGATGAATATCTCCAGACGCTCCTCCTTCTGCTTCTCCTCCTGGTTGAGCATCGACTCGTAGCTGTTCAGTCGGGCCTTGCCCTTGGCGTGGCGTGCCTTGGGAGCCATGCGCACCCACTCCAGCTCGCGCTCCAGCGTCTTGCGGCGCTTCGACGCCGTCTTCTCTTCCTGTGCCAGCCGCTGGCTCTTCTGCTCCAGCCAGCTGCTGTAGTTGCCCTTCCAGGGGATGCCCTCGCCGCGGTCGAGCTCCAGTATCCACTCGGCCACGTCGTCGAGGAAGTAGCGGTCGTGGGTCACGGCGATCACCGTGCCCTCATATTGCTGCAGGTGCTGCTCGAGCCAGTCGATGCTTTCGGCGTCGAGGTGGTTGGTGGGCTCGTCGAGTAGCAGCACGTCGGGCTTCTGCAGCAGCAGGCGGCAGAGGGCCACGCGGCGGCGCTCACCGCCTGAGAGGTTCCTGACGCTCCAGTCGCCCGGCGGACAGCGCAGGGCGGCCATGGCGCGGTCGAGCTTCGAGTCCATGTTCCAGGCGTCGGTGGCGTCGATGACGTCCTGCAGCTCGGCCTGGCGGGCCATCAGCTTGTCCATCTTGTCGGGGTCCTCGTAGTATTCGGGCAGGCCGAACTTCACGTTGATGTCGTCGTATTCGGCCAGGGCGTCGTAGACGTGCTGCACGCCCTCCATCACGTTCTCCTTCACCGTCTTCTCCTCGTTCAGTGGCGGGTCCTGTGGCAGGTAGCCCACGGTGTAGCCGGGGCTCCACACCACCTGGCCCTGATACTGCTGGTCCAGGCCGGCGATAATCTTCATCAGCGTCGACTTTCCGGCGCCGTTGAGGCCGATGATGCCTATCTTCGCTCCGTAGAAGAAGCTCAGGTAGATGTTCTTCAGTACTTGTTTCTGGTTCTGCTGGATGGTCTTGCTTACGCCCACCATCGAGAAGATAATCTTCTTGTCGTCAACTGTTGCCATGTGGGAGAGTTGGGAGAGTTGGGAGTTAGGAATTAGTAGTTGGGAGTTAGAGAAGCCGCTGTATTTCCTTTTCCACGTCGTCCATCTGCGAGGAGCGCTTCTGGAGAGCGTTCTGGCGGTCGATGAGGAAGAACTCGGGCAGCGTCTGCACGTTGTAGCGCACGCACGACTCGCCGTCGGGGTCGTAGACGGCAATCCAGGGCAGCGCCTCCACGGCCTGCTTCCACAGGTGCTCGTCCTGGTCGATGGATACCTGGTAGACCTCGAGGCCACGGGCGTGGTACTTGTCGTAGAGCTCGCGCAGCTTCAGGATGCGTGCTCCCGATTCGGGGGTGGAGAAGAGGTGGAAGTCGAGCAGCACCACCTGTCCGCGCAGCTCTGAGAGCGTGTGCCGCCTGCCGTTCACGTCGGGCAGGTTCAGGTCGATGAGGTCGGAGACCACCACCTTGTCCTCCTCGAGGATGCGCTGCTGGCGGGCGGCGGCCACGCGGCTGCTGGTGATGTCGCGCTCTACCATGTTGTAGAGCTGCTGGGCGCGCTCCGACTGGGGGTAGTACTGCTGCCAGCAGGTGGCCACGGCGCGGTAGGCACGGCCGTCGAGGCTGTCGCTCATGGCGAAGACGCTGCTGGCGGGCCAGTAGAGGTGGCTCAGCGTCTGCGACAGGGCGAAGTAGGCGTAGGCGCTCTGCGGCTCACGGAAGATGTAGTTCATGATGACCGAGTCCTTGTACTGGCGCAGCATGTGCATCAGCGAGTCGGTCATCGTCTGACCCAGCAGTCGTGTGTCCTGCTCCACGGCAAAGACGCGCTGCTGCAGCTGGCTGTGCATCAGCGCCAGCTGGCGAATCTGCTCGCAGTTCTCCGAGCCGCTCACCGTGTAGTTCTGCGCCATGCCGGGCCACTTGGCCTTCAGCGTGACGGTCTCGGTGGAGTCGATGCTCAGGTTCACCCACTGGCTGGAGAGGCGCAGCACGTAGAGGTCGGGGCCGCCCACAGGGGCCTCGGCGCTGAAGCTGAAGCTGCCGTCGCTGCCTAAGCGGGCCGAGTCGAGCAGCACGATGCCCGTCAGCGAGCGGTTGTAAAGATATACGGTGGAGTCCTTCGCACCCTCAATGGTTCCCTCGATGGTGAAGTTCCTGCCTTTCTGGCAACTGGCCAGCAGCAGGACACACAGCGATGCAAAAACAAATTTCTTCATGTTTCTTCTGTTTATCGTGTGCAAAGGTACGAATTAGCGAGCGAAAAGCCAAGGAAAAAAGCATTTTTTTCATTTGCCTTTTCCGGGCGAAAGTATCTTCGACGCAGCCAGAGGTACGACAAAAATCATAATAAAACAAAAAAACTACCGCCTTTCTTCTTTTATTTATGTAATAATGAGTACCTTTGCACGATGTTTTGCGCCAGCGTGCGCACCTTTATTTATTTTTAGATGTTTTACAACAAAAGATGAACGTAATTACAAAAACCCTTCAACTGGCTGATGGAAGGACCATCACCATTGAAACCGGGAAAGTGGCCAAGCAGGCCGACGGCAGCGTAGTGCTCCGTATGAACAACACCGTGCTCCTGGCCACCGTTTGTGCCGCCAAAGATGCCGTTCCCGGAACCGATTTCATGCCGCTGCAGGTGGACTATCGTGAACAGTACAGCGCAGCTGGGCGCTTCCCCGGCGGATTCACGCGCCGCGAGGGCAAGCCCGGCGACAGCGAAATCCTCACCTCGCGCCTCGTGGACCGCGTGCTCCGTCCACTCTTCCCCAGTAACTATCACGCCGAAGTGTTTGTCAACGTCATGTTGCTCTCTGCCGATGGCGTCGACCAGCCCGACGCACTCGCCGGCTTCGCCGCATCGGCAGCCCTGCAGTGCTCGGATATTCCCTTCGAGTGCCCCATCTCGGAGGTGCGCGTCGCCCGCATCAAGGGCGAGTATGTCATCAACCCCACCTTCGAGCAGATGAAGCATGCCGACATGGACATCATGGTCGGTGCCTCTGCCGAGAACATCATGATGGTCGAGGGCGAGATGAAGGAAGTCTCTGAGCAGGACCTGCTCGGAGCCCTGAAGGCTGCCATGGAGGCCATCAAGCCCATGTGCGAGCTGCAGGCTGAGCTCAGCAAGGAGCTGGGCAAGGACGTGAAGCGCGAGTACAACCATGAGGTGAACGACGAGGAGCTGCGTGCCCGCATGAACCGCGAGCTCTACCAGCCCGCCTACGACATCACCAGGCAGGCCCTGGAGAAGCAGCAGCGTGCCGATGCCTTCGACAAGCTGCTCAGCGACTTCAAGGAGAAGTTCTTCGCCGAGCGTGCCGCCGCCGTGTCCGAGGCTTCTCCCTCGGAGACCGAGATCTCCGACGAGGAGTACGAGGCCATGATGGACCGCTACTACCACGACGTGGAGCGCGATGCCATGCGCCGCTGCATCCTCGACGAGGGCATCCGCCTCGACGGCCGTAAGACCGACGAGATCCGCCCCATCTGGTGCGAGGTCAGCCCCCTGCCCATGCCTCACGGAAGCAGCCTCTTCACCCGCGGTGAGACCCAGGCCCTGGGCACCTGCACGCTGGGAACGAAGCTCGACGAGAAGCTCGTGGACGACGTGCTCGACAAGAGCTATATGAAGTTCCTCCTCCACTATAACTTCCCTCCGTTCTGCACCGGCGAGGCCAAGGCACAGCGCTCCACCGGACGCCGTGAGATTGGCCACGGACACCTGGCATGGCGCGGACTGAAGGGACAGATTCCCGAGGACTTCCCCTACACCATCCGCTTGGTGAGCCAGGTGCTCGAGTCCAACGGCTCCAGCTCGATGGCTACCGTATGCGCCGGAACGCTCGCCCTGATGGACGCCGGCGTGCCCATGAAGAAGCCCGTCAGCGGCATCGCCATGGGTCTCATCAAGAACCCCGGTGAAGAGAAGTATGCCGTGCTGAGCGATATCCTCGGCGATGAGGACCACCTGGGCGACATGGACTTCAAGACCACCGGAACGCGCGACGGCCTCACCGCCACGCAGATGGATATCAAGTGCGACGGCCTGTCGTTCGAGATTCTCGAGAAGGCCCTCATGCAGGCCAAGGCTGGCCGTGAGTACATCCTGGGCAAGCTCGTCGAGACCATCGCTGAGCCGCGTCCCGAGTTGAAGCCGCAGGTGCCCCGCATCGTCGCCTTCGAGATTCCGAAGGAGTTCATCGGTGCCGTCATTGGCCCGGGCGGAAAGATTATCCAGCAGATGCAGGAAGACACCGGCACCGTCATCGTCATCGACGAGACCGACGGCGTGGGCAAGGTGCAGGTCAGCGGTCCCAACAAGGACAGCATCGACGCTGCCGTGCGCAAGATTCGCGCCATCGTCGCCGTGCCCGAGGTGGGCGAGGTCTACGAGGGCACCGTGCGCTCCATCATGCCTTACGGCTGCTTCGTCGAGATCATGCCCGGCAAGGACGGTCTGCTCCACATCTCGGAGATTGACTGGAAGCGCCTGGAGACCGTCGAGGAGGCTGGCATCAAGGAGGGTGACAAGATTACCGTCAAGCTGCTCGAAATCGACCCGAAGACCGGCAAGTATAAGCTGTCGCACCGCGTGCTCATCCCGAAGCCCGAGGGCTACGTGGAGCGCCCCGCACGCCGTGAGCGCGGTGAGCGCCCTGAGCGTGGTGAGCGTGGCGAGCGTCGCCAGCCCCGTCAGGACCGTGGCGACCGCGGCGACCGCCGTCAGCCCCGTCAGGAGCGCCAGGGTGGCCCCCGTCTGGGCGACCAGAACGAGAGCCTGCGCCGCCTGCGCGACGACGAGGAGTACCGCGACCCGCAGCAGAACCATGAGCCGCGCGACTTCAGCGACGCACTCGACCACATGGACTTCTAAAAAAGTTAGGAGTTAGCAATTAGGAGTTAGGAGTTGTCTTGGCAATCTCCTAACTCCTAAATATTTAACCCAACTCCTAATTCCTAATTCCCAACTCCTCACTCCTCACTCCCAACTCCTCCTCACTCATGAACGTACAGATAGAGCCCACATGGAAGCAGCACCTGCAAGGCGAGTTTGAGAAACCCTATTTCGCACAGCTGACCGAACGCGTGCGACAGGAATACACCGCTGGAGCCTGCTATCCGCCGGGCCGCCTCATCTTCAATGCCTTCAACCTGTGCCCCTTCGACCAGGTGAAGGTGGTCATCATCGGCCAGGACCCCTACCACGAGCCCGGCCAGGCTCACGGCCTGAGCTTCTCGGTGCAGGACGGCGTGCCCTTCCCGCCCTCGCTGCAGAACATCTTCAAGGAGATAGAGCAGGACATGGGCACTCCCGTGCCCGCCAGCGGCAACCTGGAGCGCTGGGCGCGCCAGGGCGTGCTGCTGCTCAACGCCACGCTCACGGTGCGGGCCCACCAGGCCAACAGCCACGCCATGCTGGGCTGGCGCGACTTCACCGACGCCGCCATCCAGGCCCTTGCACGCGAGCGCCAGCATCTGGTCTATATGCTCTGGGGAGGCTATGCCCGTGGCAAGGCCTACATGATCGACCGCCAGCGCAACCTCGTCCTCGAGAGCGTCCATCCTTCG
>CACYME010000025.1 GCA_902775475.1 uncultured Prevotellaceae bacterium | reverse complement strand
GACTTTTGAAAATTTGGCGTTGACTTTTGAAAATTTGGCGTGCTTACAGAAACGCGAAAAGCAGCAAAATTTGAGCAAAAAACGTGCACAAAAGCAGGGTCCGTGTGCAAATTTTTGCCTTTTGCGCCCCGATTTTTCATCGGGCAACGGCTCCCCAAGGCTCGAAAACGGCCATTTTTCACTCAAAATTGCGTCGTCGCCGTGAACAAATTTCTCTGTGAAAGAATTTGACAAATCGCTCCGTCTGTAAGGTGGAAACGACCTTGACACAGCTTGGCTTACATTAGGTAAACTTCTGGCTATTGTTGCTTCCTGATGTTGGGGAGCTGCAAGCCATAGCCTTTCTTTCTGTCCACATGGCGTATGGCCAGGGCTACCACGGCCGCTCCCAGGGCGGTGAAGCCAAAGATGAGCATCGACGTGGTGTAGGAAGGGTCGCTCTCGTTGGCACGGCCCACCAGGGCGGGAATGATGGTGCGCCCGAAGTTCTGGATGAAGAAAATCATGCTGTAGGCGGTGCCCAGACACTTCAGCGGGATGATTTTTGGCACGCAGGGCCACAGGGCAGCTGGTGCCAGCGAGTAGCCGATGCTGAGGATGACCATCAGGGCGATGGCCACCGTGGAACCGGCGCCTTCGAGCGGGTGGGGAAGGGGCAGCGCGAAGCCGAAGTGGACGGCGGTGAGCAGCAGTGCACCGATGGTGACCAGCGTGACACCGCGGCCATAGCGGTCGTAGACATAGCCAAAGAGCGGTGTGAGCAGGATGGTGCCGAAGGGGGCTATCGACGAGAAGAAGCCTGCCAGGTCGGCATCAACGCCATATTTCATCACCATCAGACGGGTGGAGAACTTCAGGAAGGGAGAGACGGCGGAATAGAACAGCACGCAGAACAGCGTGATGAGCCAGAAGCCCGGCGAGCGCAGCGTCTGTCCGATGTCGCTCCAGTGGAACTGGTCGTCGTCCTCGCCAGTAGTTCCTTCTGAATGGGAAGCCTGCCGGGAGTCCGCAGGAGTCGTTCTGCTACTCAAGTCGTTGTCCAGCTTCCTGTCCATGACACAGAACACGAGGAAGGCTAACAGTCCGATGCACAGGAAGGCTACCGAAAGGAGCAGGGGCGTCGGCAGGGCGAAGTGGCGCGCTATGGGTGCCGAGATGCTCAGCGCGGCCGCCGTGCCCAGGCGGGCCATGGCCAGCTGAATGCCCATGGCCAGGGCCAGCTCGTGGCCGGTGAACCAGCGCACCATGGCTTTCGACACGGTGATGCCCGTCATCTCGTAGCCCACGCCGAAGACGGCAAAGCCCAGCGAGGCCACGGCCACCGATGCCGGAAGGCCGAAGAACTGCACCTCGGGTGCGGCGCTGATGCCATAGAGCTTGATGAGCGTGCCCAGCACCATCAGCGAGCAGGCCAGCACGCCCGTGAAGCGGATGCCCATGCGGTCGAGGATGAGGCCCGAGAAGAAAAGCATGAGCAGGAACACGTTGATGAGGCCGCTGGCACCTGAGAAAAAGCCATAGTCGGCGGGTGTCCAGCCCAGTCCGCCAGCCGAGCGCGGTGCTTCGAGCAGCGACTCCAGGGGCGACATGACGTCGTTGACGAAATAGCCCATCATCATGGCTGTGGCTACGATGAACAGCACTGTCCAGCGGGCTGCTGGCGAATCGTTGAGGCGTCGTGAGATGGCTTTTGTCATGGTGGTGGGGTGGGGGTCAGTTGAAGCGTATGTCGGCGATGATTTGTGCGCCCACGTGGTCGTTCAGACGCTTCACGAATTCCTGGCGCCGCATGCTCAGGTCGGCACGCAGGGCGGGAACGCTCAGTCGCACGTAGAGCGTCTGGTTCTGTATGCGCAGGCTGGTGGTGTAGCGGCTGATGGCCTCGCCGGCCACCGTGGGCCACGACTCTACCAGGCGCTTCTGCAGCAGAGGCGTCTCCAGGCCGAGCATTCGCAGCTGGCGCATCACAAGGCTGTCGATGGGTTGTTCTCTTCGCTTAAACACTGGGAATTGACGGTTATTGATGATTTACTGATTGACGATTTACTTATTTGCGTTGTAACGTAATCACGTCATAACGTTATAACGGAACAACGATTGACTGATTGACGATTTATGGCTGCGCCGACGTTATCTGACCGTCGCTGACGTGGAACAGCTTGTAGTCGAACTCCCCGTGGCTGAGTATCTGGTCGATGTGGTCGCGGTTGGTGTCGGTGATGAATATCTGGCCGAACTGCTGGCTGGCCACGAGGCGGATGATCTGCTCCACGCGGGTGGCATCGAGCTTGTCGAAGATGTCGTCGAGCAGCAGCAGTGGCAGGTTCTCGCCCCGCGTCAGATAGTGGTACTGGGCCAGCTTCAGGGCAATGACGAAGGTCTTCAGCTGGCCCTGGCTGCCCTCGCGGCGCATGGGGTGGCCGTCGAGCACGATGTTCAGGTCGTCGCGGTGGATGCCGTGCAGCGAGTAGCCCACGGCGCGGTCCTTCGGCCTGTCGCGCCTGATGACGTCGAGCAGCGGCCCGCGCTGGCAGTGCGACACGTAGCTGAGCGCCACCGTCTCGCGGCCCCCTGACACGGTCTCGTAGAACTGCTGGAACAGCGGCGTCAGCTGTTCCACAAAGACGGCACGGCAGTGGCTGATTTTCTCGCCCTCGCGGGCCATCTCCTCCTCCATCAGGTCCATCAGCTCGGGGTCGGGCTCGGTGTTTTCATCGCGCAGCATGGCGTTGCGCTGCTGCAATGCCTTGTTGTAGCGCGTCAGCGACTCTAAGTAGGTGCGGTCCAGCTGCGAGATGACCAGGTCCATCAGCCTGCGGCGCTCCTCGCTGCCTCCCTCAATTAATAATGTGTCAGCCGGCGACACCATGACGATGGGGATGAGCCCGATGTGCTCCGAGAGCCGCTTGTATTCCTTCTTGTCGCGCTTGAAATGCTTCTTCGTGCCCTGCTTCATGCCGCAAAAGATGTTGAAATCGACATAGTTGGCATCGAGCACGAAGAAATCCTGCCCGTGGCGGACGACCAGCGAGTCCTGAACCGTGGTGGCCGAGTGGCAGAAACTGAGGAAGTAGATGGCGTCGAGCACGTTCGTCTTCCCCGCTCCGTTGTTGCCGATGAAGCAGTTGATCTTCGGCGAAAACTTCAGGGTGGCTTCCGCTATGTTCTTGTAGTTGACGATGGACAGTTGCTCGAGTATCACAGCTTAAAATGAGAAATTTTCTGCAAAATTACTGCTTTTCGGCCTTAAAAACAAAAAAAGTCCGAAATAAATTTCAATATCTGCAAGATTTTCAGTAATTTTGCGCCCGCAAAACTGATAGCAATAAAAAACAGATAAATTAAATGGCAAACAAAATTGCAACTCCGGGTGCCCCTGAAGTTCAGCCGGCACAGAACAAGCACGAGGATTTTATCCTCAAGTACAAGAATCTGCTCATCGGTGGCGTCATCGCTCTGATTGTCATCGTGGGAGGCATCCTCTACTGGAACAGCCACAAGGCCAGTCAGCTGAACGAGGCTCAGACGGCCATGCAGGCGCCCGAGCTGGCCATGCAGCTGGCCATGAACAGCTTCGACGAGAAGATGTTCGACCAGGCCCTCAATGGCGACAGCACTGGCGTGTCGAAGGGCTTCCTGAAGATTGCCGACGAGTATTCGTCGACGAAGGCCGGCAACCTGGCCAACCTCTATGCCGGTCTCTGCTATGCTCACATGGATAAGTGGGAGGACGCCGTGAAGTATCTGGAGAAGTACGACAATGTGGACGACATCCTCATCTCGCCCGCTGCCATGGGCGCACTGGGCAATGCCTATGCTCACGTGAACCAGCTCGACAAGGCTGTGAGCACGCTGACCAAGGCTGCCGAGAAGGCCGATAACATCCTCATGTCGCCCATCTACTACATCCAGGCTGGCGAAATCCTGGAGAGCCAGGGTAAGAAAGCCGACGCCCTGAAGCTCTATCAGAAGGTGAAGGCCATGGAGAGCATCTCCGAGTCGTCGCCCTATGTGGAGATGATCGACGAATACATCCAGCGCGTCAGCGAGTAACCCGCTATGGCTACCAGAAACCTTTCTGACTACGACCCCTCGCGGGTTCCTGATGCCTCAAACATGATTTTCGGCATTGTCGTCGCCGAGTGGAATCCCGACATCACCGGGGCTCTGCTCGACGGTTGCGTTTCTACCCTTGAGAAGCACGGCGCACTGCCCGAGAATATCCATGTGAAGACCGTTCCCGGCTCCTTTGAGCTCATCTACGGTGCCCATCAGATGACGCTCAACGACGGCTACGATGCTGTCATCATCCTGGGCAGCGTCATCCGTGGCGAGACACCTCACTTCGACTACATCTGCCAGGGCGTCACGGCAGGCATCGCCCGCCTGAACGCCACGAGCAGCATTCCCGTGGTCTATGGGCTGCTGACCACCAACGACAAGCAGCAGGCCCTCGACCGTGCCGGTGGCCGTCTGGGCAACAAGGGCGACGAGTGCGCCGTGGTGGCCATCAAGATGGCGAAGTTCTGATTCCGCATTGACAAAAATAGCATTGCTGCCGCATCAGCTGGATTCATGCTGATGCGGCAGCAATGCTTTTATGCCTCTGTCACTCCTCTTAGTTGACGATGCCGAAGCCGTCCCAGATGGTGCTGCCGCTGGGGGCGGAGGATAGCTTCGTGGCCGTTGGCGTTCCGGCGGTGACGATGACCATCGACGACCCCATCCTGCTGTTCGACGGCACCTTGAACGAGAACACGTCCGTGCTGCCGCTCTTCAGCGTGTACCAGCTGCCCTTGGTGTACGACATCGACTTGTTGGTGACGCCCGAGAGGCTGCTGCCGTTCTCCAGTCCGCCGATGGCCACCACGTTGCCGCCCGTGATGTAGAGCTTGTAGCCGCCCTCGGTATTGGCATCGATGCCCACCTCTGGCTGCGATGCGGCCACGGCGAAGACGTTGCCGCCCTTGATGTTGAAGTTGCCGTTGGCATCCAGGCCGTCGTTGCCCGTCGAGTTGCCCATCACGTAGCCGCCGTTGATGGTGAACGTGCTGGCCGAGTTGATGGCGTCGTCGCTGCTGTAGGCATAGACGTAGCCGTCGTTCACCTCGATGGTGTTCTTGCTCTCGATGGCCTCATGGCTGCTGGCGCTGGCCGTGATGGTTCCACCGTTGACGACGATGCCACCAGAGTAGGTGTAGTTGCCCTCGTCGTGACCGCCGGGCCAGCCACCACCGCCACCGCCTCCGGGCCATCCGCCGCCACCGCCGCCACCGGGGCCGTTGGCGCGACTGCCTTCCACCTCGGTCTTCTTGCCAGCCTTGATGGCCTTGGCCGAGCCGTAGGTGGTGCTGCTCGAGCCGGTGGCCGTGGCCATGATGACGGCCGTGGCATTCACGGTGAGGATGCTGTCGCACTTGATGCACTTGCCGGCGTAGCCCGTCGACTTCAGCGTGATGTTTCCGCCGCTGAGGGTCATGTTGCCGTCGCTCTTCAGTCCGGCGCAGCCTTTATATTCCTGGTCGTCATCGTCGTAGGCATACTTCCCGCTGGTGGTGATGCTGACGTTTCCGCCGCTGATGAGCAAGTCGCCGCTGGCCTTGATGCCTTTCGAGGCCGCAGCCGTGACGCTGATGCCGACGGTGCCGTCCACGATGTAGACGTTGCCCGAGTCCTCACCCTCGTGGTCGGTGGTCTCGCCAGTCGAGGCAGTGCCGTCGATGTCGGCCTGCAGACCGTCGTCGCCCGTGCCGCCGATGTTCAGCTCGCCGCTCTCCATGAGGAAGTATTCGCTGGCGTTGATGCCGTCGCCGACGGCTTGCAGCACGTTGACCGTGCAGTTCTTCATCGTCAGGTATTCACCCGTCTTGATGCCATGCTTCGCGTTACCATAGATGTTGAGCGTGCCCTTGCCCTTCAGCTCGGTGTGCCCCTTCACCCAAAGACAGCCCTTCTGGTCGCCCGAGGCGCAGTCGGTGAGCGTGTTCTGGGTGTCCTTCTTCACGCTGATATCGATGCGCTTGCCGTTCTTCACGTAGATGGCGGCACCGCTGTAGACGGGTGTCTGGTTGCCGAGCGTCAGCCCGTTGAGCTCGATGGTGCACTTGTAGCTGCCCTCGGTGTAGAACTCGCCGTCGGTGCTGCTGCCGCTGAGGGTGTAGGTCACCTCGTCGCTGACGTCGCCCTGCACGATGCCCACGTGGGCTCCGCTGACAGTCGGCGTGATGTACTGGGCCACGTTGCCAGCCACCTTCACCGTAGCCGATGTGCCGTTGTAGACGACGCTGACGGTGTTGTCGGCCACTTCCGTATTGTCGATGTAGATTTGCGACACATCGGCAGTGGCAAACGCCTTGTCCATGATGGTCAGCGTCTGTCCGTCGTCGCTGTAGACCATGTCGCCGGCCTGGGCAGCGGGGAACTGGTAGGTCACGCTGCCCACCTCGACGTTCATCGTCTGGGCCTGCGCTGCTATCGTCAGCGCCAGGGCCACCATGCTTGTCATTATCTTTTTCATTTTATGGTCGTTTTGAATGTTTTCGTGTTCGTCTTCATCACATAGATGCCCGGTCTGAGCGCCTCCCTGGCCTCCTTCACGCTGTCGAAGCTGCCCATCAGCCGTCCGCCTACGGTGTAGACGGTCACCTTCTCGTCAGTTGCCGTGGCACCGTCGATGGCGGTGACCACGGTCTGGGTGGCGGTCTCCGAGAAATACATCATCTTCATGTCTTTCAGGGGAATCTGCTGGCTTCCTTCAGAATTAGTGGCCACGAGCTGGCCGTTGACGAAGGCAATCGTCATCTTGTCTACGGCCATCTTTACCTCCGTCCCTGCTGTCGTTTGCAGCGTCAGGTAGGGATAGCCGTCGTCGGCCATTGCTGCCAGCGTCGCCACGAGCATGCAGCCTGTCAACCATTCTCTTTTCATAAGCATTTCCTTTCTTCTTTGGTGAAATAATCGTTGTTACTCTCTCTTTCACCTGCAAAGTTAGTGAAAACTGTTCATGGGGGGCAAAAACTTTCAGCCAACGGCCCTGTTTCTTCGGCGAACGCCCCGGCCCCCCTCCAACCTCCCCAACTGGGGGAGGTTGGAGGGGGCTGCTCAGACGTAGGTCTCCAGGAACTTCACTGTTCCCTCCAGCCTCACCTCCTCCACGGTGGCCGGCAGCAGCAGCGTCTCGCCAGCGCTGAGGGTGGTCTGTTCCCCGTCGGCGCAGATAGTGCCCTCGCCTTTCACACCTATTATAATAATAAAGGAGTCGAGGCCGGCGTAGTCGATGATCAGCGGCTCGGTGAGGTCGTAGACGGTGGTGGTGAAGTAGGGGCATCTGACCACCGTCTCAGGCATGTTCAGCTTGCGGGCATAGCGCGTGCGGTAGTCGGGCAGCACGCTGAAGTCGATGGCCTCGGCAGCCTCCCTGGTGTGCAGCTCGCGCAGGTTGCCGTTCTTGTCGCGCCGCTGGTAGTCGTAGATGCGGTAGGTCACGTCGCTCGTCTGCTGAATCTCCACCACCATCGTTCCGGCGCCAATGGCATGGATGCGTCCGGCGGGGATGAAGAACACGTCGCCCTCGCTGACCTCGTAGCGTGCCAGCGCCTCGGTGATGGTGTCGTCGGCCACCATCTGCTTGTACGTCTCCGGCGTCAGCTGCCGCTTCAGGCCACTGAGGATGTGGGCACCGGGCTGGGGCTGCAGGGCGTACCACATCTCGGTCTTGCCGTGCTCCTTGCCGTGGCGGTGGGCCACCTCCTCGTTGGGGTGAACCTGTATGGAGAGGTCTTCATGAGCGTCGATGAACTTCACGAGCAGGGGGAACTCGTCGCCGAAGCGCTCGTAGTTCTCCTGGCCCACCAGTGCGCCCTTCTGCTGGCGCACCAGCTCGTTGAGCGTCTTCCCGTTGTCGGGGCCGCCGCAGACCACCGTCTCGTGGCCTTCCACGCCCGAGATTTCCCAGCTCTCGCCCACGTTCTCCATTTGTGCGTCCAGCTTCTTGAAGGGGATGATTCTGTCGCCTCCCCACAGCGTCTGCTTCAGCAGTGGTGTGAATTTGTAAATCATATCTTTCGTCGTCTCACGATTTTACTGTCTTTGCGGGTGCAAAATTACGAAGAAAAAGTGGAAAACCCTACATTTCGCCCTCCACTTTGCGGCCAAAGTGACAAACTTTGCAAAAAAACGCATAGTCATGAGCCGTCGGCACTTTACGCCCGTCTCGAAAAAAGAGAAGACAACAGGAACAACCTGGACAACTCTTTTCATGATTCATTCTTGTGTCCCTTCGGTAGCGGCAGAGGCGAGCGCGTGTTGCGCCGCAGGCAAAAAAAATAGTTGTCCAGGTTGTTTCAGCTGTCTTCCAAAATGTCAAAATGTTTCACAGAAAATTTTGTTCACGGAGGCGAAGCAATTTTGAGTGAAAAATGGCCGTTTTCGAGCCTTTTGGAGCCGTTGCCCGATGAAAAATCGGGCCGCAAAAGACGAAGAATTGCACACGGACCCTGCTTTTGTGCACGTTTTTTGCTCAAATTTTGCTGCTTTTCGCGTTTTTGTAAGCACGCCAAATTTTCAAAAGTCAACGCCAAATTTTCAAAAGTCGTTGACTTTTTTTTCTCATCGAAGCCCCTTTTTTGCAAAAATCAAACCAACCGACTGACAATCAACCGTTTAGCAAACCCTCAAAAAACGGGCTTATTTTCGTCCAAAAGTTTTTTCTTGGAGAATTTTCGAAATATGGAGGCCAAAAATGGCTGTTTTGTCAATATCTTTCAAAATAAATCTGTACAAAAAATTCTCGCAAATGTAGCTCGTTTACCCCCCCACACTTATTATGACAATGAGTATGTGTTCCAAGCGTCATTTGTCTCTTTCATGTTAGCGCATATACTAATGCTCTATCTTTTTTGTGTTTTTGCAAGTGAAAGCCAAAGCTTTTGTGTTGTTTCGCGTTTTTACCTTTTTTTTTTCGTAACTTTGCCACTACGTGGCGAACTTACTTGGCACTCGGAAGAAAAAACAAACGAGTTTGTTTTGTTCTTCCCTCGTTTTTTCGTAACTTTGCACGCGATAAGTTATATTTCACGAGACGATGGAAATATAGACTGCTCTGCTTGAATTCTGCAATTTTGCTTTCAATTTTTAATAATATCTCTTATCAAATCGCTCATTTTCTGGTTCTTTATTTGTGTGCGATAGTGCACATTGATACCAGCCTCTTGCATGCAATTGAAAAGGACTTTAGCACATGCAACCTTCACTGTTTCTTCTGGACGAAGGTCGCTTTCGCTATATACGTCTTTTGTCTCAACGACAAGGTTCAGTTCTTTGGTTCCGTCTTCACGTTCCACAATATACATGAAATCGGGGCTATAGCTCGAGCTTGCAATGGTTGGGATGGCAATGCTGCTACGTGGGATTTTGCCAAAAACAGTAACCTTTGCAATGCCAACCTCGTTGGTAATGTTTTCCTTCTCCAGCGGAGAGTCGTATGCCACAGTATCGTAAAGATATGTTGTTAGTGGGCTCATATCTTTGTCAATATTCACTCCAATCAGTCCTGCCTTGATAGTTTGGTTCGGCTTTCCGTCGTATGTGAGTTTAGTATCTCTGGGAATAAAGTCGGTCTTAGTATATTTGAACTTCCCCATGAGATTATCCTTGAACCAGTCGTATATCGTGTGGATATTTTTGTTCAGTGAATATTCGCTGAACCATCGTCTTGTGTCTTCACCCTCATGAGTCTTCGCATACTCCATTGTCGCGTGATGGAGAATAGAAATAGGTACACTGGTAGCGTTGCTCAAGCGGCGAAGGTATTCGCCGTATGTGATGTGACGGCTTATGACTGGAATCTCGTAGCCTCTATCCTGAGCTATGCTCATACCTGTTTCCTGCGTCTCTATTTTGACGCGCTCACTCGTTACGTGAATGTCGTCAGTAAACAGTAGCAGGCCGGGCAGTTCTTTCTCTAAGAGAGTGCCGATCTGATCTTGGAACGAAAGGATGTAACGAGTGGTTATCTTCTTCCAAAGCTCGGCTATTTCGTCAAATTTCTCCTGTCGGATTCTTATTGGCTCTGTTTTCTCCTTGTTCCTGTCTTTAACCTTGTTCGCATTGTAATCTGTTGGACGAAGTTCTGGGAACTTGTTCAGGAACTCAAGCATGTATTCTTTCTTTACAACGACTAGGCTGCCATTAACGTCAATCATGTCTTTTATTTCAGCCAATAGCATGATGACATTCACATTACGTTTCGCGGCAAGTTCGTTAAAGTCTGCAAGAGAGAATCTTCCAAACTGCAGGCTGGACTGAAGTTCGCCGTTAATCTCTGCCACGAGTTCGTTGGCAAAGCTTGCTTCCGACTTGTCGACTATATAGTTGAGCATGAAGTCCTCGCCTTTCACCCTCCGCCCTGTGACATCTACGGGCAAGCGGAGTCCGCGGCCTACTTCCTGCATTTTGCTGATCTCACTTCCGCTGGAACGCAGTTTGCAGATGGTGAATACGTTGGGGTTGTCCCACCCCTCCTTCAGCGTCCATTTTGAGAAGAGGAAGCGCCGGGTGTTCCAGCTGCCATTCTCTTTCTTAAACTGCAGCAGGCGCTTCTTTCCGTTAAGAATGTCATTCACCTCTTCTGCGATGTTCTGGTCTGTGTCCTGATTATCACGTGCAAAATATCCTCCCGCACACTCATGTAGGTTGCTGAGTGAAGCTTCGAGGTAGTCGCGGTATTCATCAGACTGGGGATGCTTCAGCTCAGACTCAATGCGCTGTCTGAGTAATTCTTCAAACTTCTCACGTAGCCAGGGTGTCGTTTCGTCTTCACGGTCACGAAAAGAGTCCACGTCCTCTATAAAGAACAGAGCAAGGGTTCTGATCTTGGGCGAGCGTTCAAAGTTTTCTTTTTCAATCTCAAAGTGCCTCTTCAGGGCAAGTGTAATCATTTGTTCCTGATATGACACACTGTATGAGTCTATAAAGAACGATTCCTCCCTGCTGAGGTCTTTGCCGTTGGAGAGCGTAACGTGCTTCTTGCTGATACCTGTTATGGTTATTCCATTAAAAGCGTCATCAATCTGGCTGAGCGACTCTCCAACAGACAGCGTGAAGTGGTTCTTTATCTTTCCTTTGCTGTCTGTCAGCGTGAACTTGGCAAAGTTGGATTTTCCACCTTCGAACTCAGTTAGTTTCACCTTGCCAATTTGGCTGTCTTCAGAGCCTACATGTTCCTTGGCGACACCCTTGATGAGATTTTGCTTGAACGACTGATAGGCATTCAGGTCGTAGAGAAGGTTATGATAGTCCTTTATGGGTTTTTGGCCTCTTCCTGCGCTATGCTCTGGGAATGTTGCACCAAAGCGTATGATGCACTGGGGCTTCAGGTTGTCAACAATGCTTTGGTAGGTCTTGCCGCTTTCCTTGAATTTATGTGGTTCGTCTATTAGCACAAAAGGATGGGTGGCTGCTATGGCCTCGAAAGGTTTGTAAAATCCCTCTACTCCGCTGTCGTATTTTGAACTTTTCAGGACCTTGCCCGAAGTGAGCAAAGCCATGTTTGTAAGCAGAACATAGATACGGTTGTTGTCGTGGAGGGTTCCCTCAACAAATTTGCGTACCTCGCCAGGAAAATAGGTCTTGCCCTTCTTTTTCTTGCCCTTGCTGGCTTCAAGTACGCACAGGTCAATATCTGTCTTGTAGCCGCGGTCATCACGAAAATGCCGTCTGACGTATGGATCCGAAATGAAATCCTTTGTGCCGGCCTTAATGGGCAGAGTGGGAACGATTATAATGAACTTGTTGATGCCGTAGCGTTTTAACAGTTCGTACATAACATGAGTATAGACATACGTTTTGCCCGTACCCGTCTCCATCTTGATGTCGAGCGATAGGTAGTCGCTTACAGCATCATATCCTGCATAGTCAACGATGCCCTCGATCTTCTGAGTAAGCTCAACACGGCGTTTCAGCTTAGCCGTCGAATCCTCCGATGCAAAGTCGAACACGGGGTTTTCATAGTTCTTGCGTTCGCGGTCGATGCCGAGTTCCAAAAACAGGTTGGCGATAAGCTCCACGGGCTTCTCCTGATGCTCCAGTCCGGTCTCTAATAGTAAGTCCATAGTCACACATTTAGTATCTTATGTCAACGGTGATGTTCGTGCCGCTCTCATTGTCCTTGAGGGCTGGAATATTCTTCTTCAGCATCAGCATCTCGGCCAGAGAGAAGCTGTAGCCGAACACGACGATGGTTGACGGGTGGAAGTCCATGGCGTCACGCTCATATTTCACCATCAGTTCTGACATGGCCTGCTCATCAAAGCCACCGTCAATCATGTACAGGTGCTTGTCTATGTAATAGGCGGTGTAGCTACCAAGTTTCAGGTGCTGCACTTCGGCTCCCAGCCCATAGTGGTCATCGCAGAGCCATGTAGTAAGCACTGCTTCCCTGCCGCCCATCAGCTTAAGCATTTCCTCTGCACCAACAAATTCAAGCGGCTTGAATTCCTCCAGTTTGTCTATCGTTTCTTCGGGAAGATCCTGGAGTATGTAGTGACGGAATCCGTAGTCTATATTTGCGTTTGTTTGCTGTTTTATTATTTCTGCTGACTTGATAATACGTGACATCCCTATTTGGTCAATAGTTCTGTAATTATTTGGGGCATTGTATGCTTTTGTTCCTGGTTTCACCTTCTCTTGCAATTGTACAAGAATGAATCTGTTATTTCTATTTCCTTTACTATAAGCATTGTTCCACATCAAAGCCTCTGCGGTTGTTCCAGAACCGGAAAAGAAATCCATGACTATGTCGTTTTGCCCTAAACATAAATCACAGATTGTGTCAATTAAAGCAATAGGTTTGGTGTAATCGAAGATTTTCTTTCCCAGAGTTTTTGCCACATCTTTTGTCGCGTTATCATTTGAATAGGCATTGTCTGTAAATTCGAGGGTTGACAACCCTGTTGTTCTTTCTCCATAATCGATGATGTATCCATCTCCGTCTTCGCTGTCTTCTATAAAGGCTTTTTGATAAGTTTTTGTGTATATTCTTGAGCCATTCTTTGAGCGTTTCACTTCTATAAAGCCATTTTCAAGGCCAAATTCGTATTTTTTCTTACTCCAGCGCCAAGCCCAATCTGCCCTGTCATGATTCCCGGCTTTTCTGTCTTCGTAGTCTTCCATTGAACCACCAGGATAGAAAACTTCGCCTTCCAACTCAATAGGATAGTCCAAACTGTCGCTATATTGCAGACTATCGTAGTCCAGTGTCTGATTCAATTTGTAGTATCCTCTTTCCTTAAAATACTCATCTTTGTTCTTGAAACCAGAATCATTATGTTTCAATGGGTAAAACAGGGGATGTTCAGTTCTTGAATAAACCATTACATAATCATGATTGTTATTGATGGCTTCAGAAGATTTTCCGCTTTTTTTGGTAATTCTTGGTATACACCCAATAAAGTTCTCTGGGCCAAACACCTCGTCACAAAGCAGTTTCAGGTTGGCTTGCTCATTGTCGTCAATCGAGATAAAGATGACACCGTCATCTGTAAGCATCTCCTTTGCCTTCAGAAGACGTGGCAGCATAAACGTCATCCAGGCGGCATCGCTACATGTACTGCCGTCATTGAAACTCAATATTCTCTCAGCCAGTTCCTCTTCTATGTCCAGTTTGACCGCCAAGTCTTCTTTCTTGAA
The DNA here is from genome assembly GCA_902775475.1 of uncultured Prevotellaceae bacterium. Taxonomy (GTDB): domain Bacteria; phylum Bacteroidota; class Bacteroidia; order Bacteroidales; family Bacteroidaceae; genus Prevotella. The sequence continues at coordinate 39,882 of CACYME010000025.1, read as the reverse complement.
CCCGAATTTGTCGTTGTATACAAATCCATCGGAACCTGTATTATAAGGCGGGTCAATGTAAATGCACTTCACCTGTCGGGCGTATGACCTGACCAGATGCTTTAGTGCGTCAAGGTTGTCGCCGCTGATATAGATATTCTTGCTGTCACGGTTTTCTGGCTTGCTGTTGTGCGTTTCATCGGGCACAATGACTGTCGTTGACTCCATGCTTGCCAGCATCTTAGCATAGCTCTTGCCTAAGAAGTCAAATCCTTGATTCTCTTTCACTAAGTCCACCTTGTCGGAAATCAGTGACTGGAACTTAGCAATATCGAACTTTCCCTCATTGTTGAAACAGTCGGAGAAATCTCTGTGAAGGACTTCCAGCACGCTGCTGTTAGGCCGCACTTCTCTGTTGTTTTCTATTATGTTTTTAATCATATTGTTTTGGATATGCAGGTCTTACGCATCTGTAGGTTTTGCATTTGCCTTTGATTACAAGCTTGAGTTTCCTACGTTCAGACGGTCAAAAACAAAGCATCAATGACGCTTCTCAATATGTCGTTGCCCCACCTGTCAGCTATGCTCTCTTCGGAGAATTAGTCCAGCTGCAACAGGCAGATGCAGCTGCAAAGTTACGAAATTCTTGGAAAAGGAAGGAAAAACGGACTGAAAAAGTGCTTCTCTTTAGGAAATTTTTAGTCTTTGCTGATTTTGCTGCGACGCATCAAAGCAGGGACTTGATGCTTTTTTTTTTGTTTACTGCTTCCAAATTATTTGCTTTTTTTGCAAGTGTTTTAGATTTTTTTGCTACCTTTGCAGCTGTTTACTAACTTTACGAAGAGAAAACCTAAATAAATACTAATATTATAAATGTTATAACGTATGAATATCCGCAATGTAGGAATGGCCAGGAAGACGCTGTGCGGCGTTGTGCTGGCCGTGGCTTGTGGGGGATTCGTGGGCTGTTCAGACAATTACGACCTGGACGATCCGGATAATTATCCGTCGTGGCTGGGTGGTAGCATCTATGACGCCATGAAGCACCCCGAGAGCCTGACAAGCACGGGTGGGAATGTGCTGAAAGGCACGTTCAACAACTATCTGCGCCTTATTGACGACCTGGGCTATGCCGAGACGCTGGCGAAGACGGGCTCGAAGACGGTGTTCCCCGCCAACGACGAGGCCTTCGACCGCTTCTATGCCAGCAACGCCTGGGGCGTGCGCCGCTATGAGGACCTGACAGAGGCCATGAAGAAGCAGCTGCTCTATGCCTCGATGCTCGACAATGCCGTCCTGGTGGAGATGCTCTCGAACATCAGCGACGGCTCGACGTCGGTGATGCAGGGGCAGGCGCTGAAGCACACCACTGGCGCCAACGTCATCGACACCATCACCTGGCTGAAGAGCAAGGCTGACATGCCAGTGAACAACCCCTACTGGGAGAAATACTACGACAAGGGCGTGCACGTGGTGATGGATGCCACGCGCCCCATGATGGTGCACTTCACCGAGGAGCAGATGACGGGCAACAACATCACCACCCGCGGCACCCATAGCGACTTCGAGGTGGTGACGGGCACACCCTATGACGAGGAGGAGAAGTCGGCCTACATCTTCCGCAACAAGATCATCAGCTCCGACGTCACCTGCAAGAACGGCTACATCCACCAGATGCAGGACGTGCTGCTGCCGCCGGGCAACCTGGCCGAGGTCATCCGCAACAGTGGCGAGAGCGACCTCTTCAGCCGCATGCTCGACCGCTTCTCGGCACCCTTCTACGACGGCACGACAACGAAGAACTACAACGACTTCGCCGTGGCCAACGGCCTGCCGGAGATCGACTCCATCTTCCAGAAGCGGTTCCTGAGCCTGCACTCGCAGGGCGGCTCGCTCATCACCGACCCCAACCGCAACACCTTCCAGTATCCGCTGCCCTACGACCCGGGATGGAACAATTATAATAATGGCACGGGCGAGAACTCCAGCAAGGACATTGCCGCCATGTTCGTGCCCACCGACGAGGCCATGAAGGACTTCTTCCTGCCCGGCGGCGGTGGTGAGTTCCTCATCAATGCCTTCGGCAAGAAGCCCAACACGGCGGAGAACCTGGCCGAGAACATCGACTCCATCCCCCTGCAGAACGTGCAGCAGATAGTGGCCAACCTGATGAAGAACTCGTTCGTGTCGACGGTGCCCAGCAAGTTCGGTCGCGTGATGGACGAGGCCAACGACCCCATGGGCCTCTCGCTCGACGTGCTCAACAAGACGGCCGACGGTGTCTACGACGTGAAGATTGCCAACAACGGCGTGGCCTACATGCTGAACAAGGTGTTCGCGCCGCCCTCGCTCATCGCCGTCTCCGCTCCCGTGACGCTGAGCAGCAACATGAGAATCATGAACGAGGCCGTGAACGACGGTAAGAGCCGTGCCACGCTGGCCCTGAACCTGAACTACTACGCCTACCTGCTGGCCATGAGCGCCAACTATGCGTTCTTCATCCCCACCGACGACGCCTTCGGACGCTTCTACGTGGACCCCGCCTACCTGAACTCCAACCAGCCGCGAGCGCTGAAGTTCTTCTATCAGAACAAGAGCCCCTACGTCTTCTGCTCGGCATGGAAGTACGACCCCGCCACGGGCACCGTGGGCACCACGCCTGCCGACTCCATCGGCATGGTCAGCGCCACGCAGTTCCGCTCGCAGTTCGTCGACATCCTGAACTATCATACCGTAGTGCTCGGCGACGGTGAGCAGCTGGGCACCAACAAGTACTACAAGACCAAGCATGGCGGCACCATCCTCTTCGAGGGGAGCAGCGTGCGCAGCGGTGCCCAGATTGACGGCACGGCCCCCACGTCGGCCGTGACGCAGGTCTACAACCAGGCCAACGGCGTGGCCTATGCCATCGACCACGTCATACAGCCGCCCCACCGCTCCGTGCTCGACGTGCTGCAGGGCAACGAGAACTTCACCGAGTTCCTCAGCCTCTGCACCGACTTCGACATGGACCTGCTCATGGAGTTTGCCAGTGACAAGCTGGCCGAGCAGAACGAGGTGACGAAGAAGAAGCGCATGGACGCCTACCATCCCTTCGCTGCCAAGGGCGGACTGACTGACAACGTGAACTACTTCAACTCCTACAACTACACCGTCTATGCCCCCGACAACGAGGCCATGCGCACCGCCTTCCAGCGCGGACTGCCCCGCTGGAGCGACATCAAAGCGCTCTACGACGAGTACAGCGAGCGCCTGGAGCGCGAGAGGCAGGGCGGCGACATCAGCGACGAGGTGCAGCAGGCCCGCGACAAGGCCCTGGCCATGGTCGAGGAAATCAACGCCTTCATCCGCTATCACTTCCAGGACAACTCCGTGTGTGCCGACAACGTGGTTGAGGAGGGCATCTATCCTACGGCATGCTCCGACACGCTGGGTATCCGCGAGAAAATCACCGTCACTGGCGGGTCGGGCCGGCTGGTCATCACCGACAAGCGCGGACAGAACATCACCATCGAGGCCTCGAACACGGCGAAGCTGTGCAACAAGCTGGCCCGCGACTATGTCATCGACAGGAGCCACAACATCTCCACGTCGTCGTTTGCCGTCGTGCACCAGATTAGCACTCCGCTGAGCACGCACAGCGACACCGACCGCTACGACGCCGCGTGGACCGGTGCTGGGTCACGCCAGCGCCTGCAGGCACTGCGGAAGCAGTTTGACACCTATTTATATAAAAGGTATGGGGATCATTAATAGTTGAAGACTTATGAGACGACTGATTATTTTTATATTTTCCTTTTTCGGCTTTTTGATGCTGGCACAGGCCCAGGAAGCGCGAATCTCCGGAACCGTCAAAGACGCTATGGGGCCGGTGATGATGTGCAACGTGGTGGAGATTGATGCCAACAACCGTAACGTGTCCTTTGCACAGACCGACCTGAATGGTAACTTCTCCATGTCGGTGAAGAATACAAAGAACAAGTTGAAAATATCGTATGTGGGCTATAAGACCGTCATCATCCCCATTGGCACCCGCACCAGGTTCGACATCACCTTACAGGACGCCACCACCATCAAGGAGGTGACCGTCGTGTCGAAGCGCAAGTTCAACCAGGGTGGCCTGGCCATCCCGCAGCGCGAGGTGTCAGTGGCTGCACAGACCTTCAACATGACGGAGGTGGAGGGCCTGGCATTCACGTCGGCCGACGAGGCCCTGCAGGGACAGATTGCCGGTCTCGACATCGTGGCCAACTCGGGTAACCTGGGTGCCGGAACGTCGATGCGCCTGCGTGGTGTGACGAGTATCAATGGCTCTGCTGAGCCGCTCATCGTGGTCGACGGAAACATCTTCGACAACCCCGATGCCAACTTCGACTTCCAGAATGCCAATGAAGAGACCTACGCCTCGCTGCTCTCGGTGAACCCGTCGGACATCGAGGACATCCAGGTGCTGAAAGACGCTGCCGCCACCGCCATCTGGGGTTCGCGTGGTGCCAACGGTGTCATTCAGATTCGCACCAAGCGCGGTGCCCGTGGTGCCACACGCGTGGACTACTCGCTGCGCGTGCAGGCCAGCTGGCAGCCGAAGGGCTACAACCTGCTCAATGGCGATGACTACACGATGATGCTCAAGGAGATGTACTACAATCCTTCCCAGAGCGCTACTGCCACCACCAATATTAATGAGATTAACTACAACCGCTCGTGGGCTGAGTTCGAGAACTGGAACAACAACACCGACTGGGTGGACGAGGTGCAGCAAGTGGGCTGGAACCAGTATCACTACCTGACCATCTCGGGTGGTGGCGAGAAGGCCAACTTCCGCGTGTCGGCAGGCTATGACCATCAGAACGGTACGATTATCAAGCAGACCCTCGACCGCTTCACCACGAAGCTGGCACTCGACTACTTCGTTAGCGACCGTATCACCTTCCGTACCACCTTCCCGCTGACCTATACCGCCAACCATCGTAACTACGACGACAACATCCTGGGCCGTGCGCAGAAGCTCGCACCCAATATGTCTGTCTTCAGGCAGGATGCAGCAGGCAACAACACCTCGGAGTACTACATCATGCTGCCGCCGGGAGCCAACAACGATGCCGGCTCGTCGCTGGCTGGAACGTCGGCAACCCAGCTGGGAGCCATCCGCGACCTGGGCAACCCCGTGGCCATCGCCAATCTGGCCTGGCGTGACGAGAAGACCTACCGCATCTCGCCGGAGTTCCGCCTCGACTACTACCTGCTGGGCAAGGACGACAGCAAGACGCGTCTGGACTATTCCGGTCTGGTCTATATGGACATCTTCTCGAAGAGCGAGCCCAAATATTTGCCTGGTTCGCTGTCAACACGAGGATGGAATGATGCTGACTACAACCGCAGCCAGATGTATGACTATAATTCACTGGCATTCACCACCCGTCATACGTTCACCTTCACCCCGCATTTCAACAATGAGGACCTGATGAGCACGATGCTGGCCCGCTGGGAAATGACGTCGGGCAACGACAACAGTCAGACGGTGGTGAACAGGAATGCACCCAACGGCACCAATTCGCCCACCGTGGACACGGCCCCTGAGAACATGAATACCGGCAACGGACGGTGGCGCTCCATGTCGTTCACCTATTCGGGCCACTTCTCCTACAAGTCGAAGTATGCTTTCGACTTCTCCCTGCGTGCCGATGGTACTACGAAGTTCGGCGACGAGAAGAAGTGGGGCTGGTTCCCCGGCATCTCTGCCCGCTGGAACATCAGTGACGAGAAGTTCATGAAGTGGGCCGAGAAGTGGCTGTCGATGCTCTCGTTCCGTCCCTCCTGGGGTATCGTGGGACGTCAGCCTGACGGCCAGTACCTGCAGTATGCCAAGTATAACACGTCGGGTGTCTACGGCAGCATCGCCGACAAGCACAGCGTGACCTATCTGGAAGGACTCCGACTCGACGAGCTGAAGTGGGAGCGCACCACACAATATAATATTGGTGGCGACTTCGGCTTCTTCAACGACCGCATCACTGGTGACTTCAACTACTATTTCAAACGCACCAAAGACCTCCTCATGGGTGGTGTCCGCATTCCTTCGACAGCTGGTTTCAGTAACCTCTCCTGGGCAAACATCGGCGAGATGACCAACCGAGGCTGGGAGTTGAACCTTTCGCTCAACAAGCTGATTCAGATGGGGAAGTTCTCGCTGAGTGCCAACTTTAACATCTCGCAGAACTTCAACGAGATTGTCGACATGGACGAGAGCGTGCTCGAGAGCATCAATTCGGAATGGGATTCCAGCAAGCGTGGTCAGTATCTGAACCGTATTCAGAAAGGAAATCCGCTTGGCTCCATCTACGGACTGCGCTACAAGGGCGTCTATCAGTACACCTATGAGTATCTGGCCAACCTGAAGGAAAACAACGGATGGAGTGGGGAAGAACTGCGCGACTTCATCAATAACCAGTTCCTGGCATCAGGCAAGACTGCCCCGATAGCCATAGACGGCAACGGTAAGGTGATGATGGACGCCAAAGGCATGCCTATCCGTCAGGTGTATAACTTCAATGATGGTGTATCGACCTATGAGTTCCAGGGAGGCGATGCTATCTATGAGGATATCAACAACGACGGCCAGATCAACTCGCTCGACATTGTCTATCTGGGCAACTCCAACCCGCATCTGAATGGCGGCTTTGGCTTTAACCTGCAGTATGAGGACTGGTCTCTGAAGACCAGCTTCAGCTACCGTCAGGGCGTGAAGATTGTGAACACGGCCAAGATGGGGCTCGAGGATATGTATAATGCCTACAACCAGAGTTCGGCTGTGAACTGGCGCTGGCGTAAGAACGGCGACGTGACAGAGATTCCGCGTGCCATGTTTGATACTGGTTACAACTGGCAGGGTAGCGACCGCTATGTGGAGGATGCTTCGTTTGTCAGGATGAGCTACGTCCAGCTGTCCTACAACTTCAAGAAGAAGATGCTGAAGCCGCTGGGCCTGCGCCGTCTGCAGATGAGCCTCTCAGGACAGAACCTGTTCTGCTGGAGCAAATATAGTGGTACTGATCCTGAGCATTCGCCCGGATCCTGGGGTATTGCCTACGACAACTCGCAGACACCGCGCTCGAAGTCTGTCACACTGAACATACAAGTTGGATTCTAACGGATAGAACATTTGATTATTATGAAGAAGACTATTAAGAAATATATTGCGATAGGTTCGCTGTGCTGCGGAATGGCTGCCGTCCTTGCCGGCTGCAACGATTTCCTCACCATCTATCCTACCGACCGCATCGTAGGCTCTGATTTCTGGAAGACCAAGGCCGACGTAGACCAGATGGTGGATGGCTGCTACAAGAGCATGCTCGACTATTCCGTACAGGAACGTGCCATCATGTGGGGTGCTTTCCGCTCTGACGAGCTGGTGAAGTTCACCGACTATAACGACAATATGCTCGACAACATCAGCGCCGTTAACTTGCTGCCCACCAACAGGTATAATACATGGTCGCAGTTTTACAAGGTGATTAACAACTGCAACATTGTGCTTAATCATGCAGAGGACGTCATGGCCGAAGACCCGGAGTTCACCGATGGTGACTACCAGGTGGTGCGGGCACAGATGCTGGCCTTGCGCTCCTTGTGCTATTTCTACTTGGTGCGTGCCTTCAGGGATGTGCCTTACACCACGCATTCGTATGAGAATGACAGCGAGGTGGAGGCCATTGCGCAGAGCACGCCAGACGAAGTGCTGCAGCACTGTCTCGATGATTTGAGCGAAGCCCGTAAGTACATCATGAGGACTGGCGCATACGGACGCAATGACTGGCGTAACTGGGGCTATATGACCCGCGACGCCGTTCATGCGTTGATGGCCGACATCTACCTGTGGCGTGCTGCGATGACGCACAGCAGTGCTGACTATCAGCAGGCTATCGTCTTCAGCGATTCCGTCATCAACGCCAAGCATGCCTACTATGAGCTCTATAAGGAAGTAGACATCACGGAGAAAGAAGCAGACAAGTACCACTTAGCTGAGGGCAACGTGGCACTTAACACCATCTTCAACACTAATGCAGGCAATTCACACGAGAGCATCTTGGAGTGGCAGTACAACGGCCGGGACAATTCTAACCAGGCGCTGGAGAACTACTACTATCAATCGGGTAATGAGAACAACTATCGTCAGACCAGTATTCTCATGGCTTCGCAGATTTTCACTACTGTTGACAAGAATGCCAATACTGATCAGGGACAGAAAATCTATCTCTCGAAGAACGACTATCGTTTCTGGAACAACGTCTACAATGCCAACAACGAGGAGGCTCTCCAGCTCAGTATCCGCAAGATGGTGGATGCCTCTGGTTCAACGGTCGGCTTGACCAACACCGTCGGTGAGCCGAAAAGCAACAGCCGCGGTTTCCGTGAGTTCAGGCAGAACTGGATTGTCTACCGCTTGACTGATGTCATGCTGATGAAGGCCGAAGCACTTGTAGAGACTGCTGCCAACGACAGCGACCAGGTGGTGCTGAAGCAGGCCTTCGACCTGGTGCAGGCAGTGAACAAACGCTCGATGCTGAAAACGGCCAGTGACACCCTGAAGTTCGAGTCGTTCAAATCGAAGGAAGAAATGGAACTCCTCGTGCTGGCAGAGCGTGAGCGTGAGCTGTGCTTCGAAGGCAAACGTTATTTCGACCTCATGCGCTACTGCTATCGTCACATGGAAGGCGTGGACATTCACCAGAAGATGGCCGACCAGGGTGCCTGGCCTGCGCTCTATGCCCCCATGCTGAAGATGATTATCAGAAAGTACAGCGGTGGCGGTGGAGAAGGCGATGCCGTCTCCTACAAGATGAAGAGCGAACCGTATCTCTACTGGCCTATTGAGGAGAGTGAGACAAAGGTCAACAGCCTCTTGAAGCAGAATCCTGTCTTTATACAGGAGAAGACGACTTCTAAGAATTGAGGATTGAGATTTTAGAATTGAGATTTGAAATAGATTAATTCGAAATGAGTATTATGATGACCAAGAACATAAAGAATTACCTCGTCAAAGGCCTGCTTGCCTGTGGCATTGCTGCAGTGGCCGGACCGCTCGTCACTTCCTGTAGGGAGGATATCGACGAATCGAACCTCTATACCTTTACCGGGGAGACCATCGAGGACTATCTTCTGAACAGAAGCGACCAATTCAGCAGTTTCAACTATATCCTCTCCAGGATAGACTATGACAAGATTCTCTCTGCCTACGGCACCTACACCTGCTTTGCGCCCAACAACGAGTCCATTGCAGAGTATTTGGACAGCCTGTATAACGACACCGTTAATATTAACGTGCCGCACAACGGACTGACAGCGCCTGGACTTGAAGGACTGGGCCCCGACAATCCCAAGTCTGACTCCCTGTGCCGCGACATTGCTCTCTACCACCTGCTCAACACCAAGATTATGGGTGTGAACATGGGCAACGGCATGACCATCAAGACCATGCTGGGACGAGACATCAATACTTCGATTGATTCGCTGTCAGGTGCCTTGCTCGTGAGCCGAGGCGCGAAAGTAACGAGCATGGACAACGAGCTGGAGAATGGCGTGCTCCACGAGATAGACCACGTGATTACTCGCTCTAACATGCTGATTGCTGGTGAGATGGAGAATCAGCCGTCAGGCTATACCATCTTCACACAGGCGATGAAGCTCACGGGACTGGCCGACTCGCTCTCCAACATCAGCTCTACAGACTTCGACAAAGTGGACAATGGCAAGGGCTTCTACATTCCCGAGAAGTGCGAACTGGGATACACCATCTTTGCTGAGACCGATGACGTGTTGGCTGAGAACGGTATCAATAGCATTTCCGACCTCAAGGCCTACGCCGACAAGGTCTATGGAAAATGCGCTGAGCCCGGCTCGGGGTGGTATGACTATGCACGCAACCACAACATTGAAATCAGCACTGGCAATGACTACAAAAACCCCTGGAACACGCTGAGCATGTTCTTGCGCTACCATATCCTTGAGTACAAGGTGGCTTACAACAACCTGGTGCGCAAATGTAATGAGGTGAGCAAGGTCACCGCCGTGGAATACTACGAGACCATGCTGCCCTACACGCTTTTGAAAATTACGCGTAACAGCAGTAAGTTCAGAATTAACCGATGGGTGTCCAACACCTCGCTCACCGATATGGTGGCAGAGCTGGGATCGGCAGCCATGCACACGGTGAAACTCGAAGGAATAGAACTGGAAGGCTTCAAGGGGCAGGTCGCTGCTATCAACGGATACATACACCCCATCAAGGGAATGCTCGTCTATGAGGAGAATGTGCCACAGGGCGTGCTCTATGAGCGCATCCGTATGGATGACACCGTACTCTTCGGCGAGATGATGTCCAACTCGTTCCGCGGCATCACCACAGCCCAGGTGAAGGCCCTCAACGGAGGAAAGAGCGGTACCGACGGCCGTCACGCCAATTGCGACTATATCCGCATTCCGCCGCGGTTCTTTAAGAACATGGCCATCTACAATGGCGATGACACTCGTTTCTACTATTTTGCTCACACTGATGACGGATGGAGCAACTATCAGTGGGATGAGTTCAACTGCATGGGCAATTACGACTTCGCCTTCCGACTGCCGCCTGTGCCCGACGGAACTTATGAGCTTCGTATCGGATACACCACAGAGACGGTGCGAGGCATGCTTCAGTTCTATCTGGGCAGCAGTTCCGAGCTGTCGTCCATGAAAGCACTCGACATCCCTGTCGACATGCGCATCATCCCTGCCAACAACGCCAACCTGACACCCGATGTCATCACCGGATGGTGCGATTGGACACGTCTCGACGATAAGGGCGTCGAAAGCGATGCTAATATGCGTAACCTCGGCTATATGCGTGGACCGCTTTTCTATACATTCAACAGCAATCCTGCACGCAGCCATCCGCAGGACTTGCGCCGAATCATCACCAAGCAGGAGTTCAAGCAGGGCGACTACTGGCTGCGCTGCAAGAGCGTTATTGAGAACCCGCAAGGTGAGTTCCACCTCGACTATATCGAGTTCTGTCCCGAGAACGTGTATAACAATACCCGTTACGTGGAGGACATGTATTAAAGCCCGCCCATTCTCTTCCTCCAATGGAAGAATGGCGTAATAGATTCGCAACTATATAAAAAGAAAGATATGAATATCAATTTCTGTTTAATAAAGAAAAGAGTGATGACGGCCAGCCCTTGCCACCATGCTATTCTGAAGTCGCTACCAATGGGAGTGCTGGGGTTGGCTTTGCTCACTTCCTGCGCCGACTGGAACGACCACTACGATGCCGACACGTCGCTGCTCAGCTCGCAGCATGCCACCTTGTGGGATAATATTCAGTCAAATGCAGAGTTGTCGCAGTTCGCATCGCTGCTCAAGAAGGTGGGGTATGACGAGATCCTCAACACCACGCAGACCTACACCGTCTGGGCTCCCAAGAACGGCAGCTTCGACTTCGACGTCATCAACGCGCTGAGCAACAGCCGTCTGCAAAAGGAATTCGTCGAGAATCATATTGCCCGCAGTAACTTTCCCGTCTCTGGTTCCGTCAATCAGCGGGTGTACACCCTCAACGAGAAGCACATGAACTTCACTGGCGCTGGCCAGTATGCCATTCAGAACGTCGGTGTGGCTCAGTCCAACTTGGCCAGTAGCAATGGCGTGATACACGTCATCGATGGCAAGATTCCTTTCATGGCCAATATCTACGAGGCACTCACGCCCAACGACTATCCCCTCGACTCTATCTCAGAGTTCTTCCACAGCTACGATGTGAAGAAACTGAACGAGCGAAAGAGCGTGCAGGGACCCACCGTCAACGGCGAGATTACCTATCTCGATTCTGTCTTCGACGAGCACAACGACCTCTTTACCCGCTATTTTGCCTACATCAACCGTGAGGACAGCAACTACACCATGCTGGTTCCCACCAATGAGGCCTGGCAGAAGGCCCGCGAGGCAATCAGCCCTTATTTCAATTACGTTCACTCGTTCGAGTTCATGGAGAACACGTCTACTGGCACTGACCAGAAGAAGATTACCGTCAATATCCGCAACCTGGACTACCTGCGCGATTCTGTCATCAACCAGATGCTGATGAACGACCTGTTCTACAACAACAATCTCTATGACAACCGCAAGCTCAACGCCCTGCAGACTGGTCAGCAGCTGAATGTTGACTCCCTCTACAGCACAACGCTGACCAAGATTTACTCCGAAGACGCCCGCCGTCTCTTCGAGAATGCCCGCCGTGTAGAAATGAGCAACGGTGCCATCTGGGTGACCGACAGCCTGCGCATGCGTCCCTGGACTACCTGGAATCCCGAAATCATAGTGGAGGCAGAGCATGTCAACACCCTCTCCAGCACGGCCTTCGTGGCAGAGAACGGTCCGGAACGGGTCAACGTCGTCTCTGGCACGCAGAATCCGGAGGTTAGGGGCCATGTGTCTAACAACTCCTTCATTGAGCTGACTCCCATCAGCCAGAGCACCAACCCAAGGGTCGTGTTCTATCTGCCAGAAGTGCGTTCCACTACCTACAGCATCTATGTGGTCGTGGTACCTGCCAATATCGTAAGCAGCACGCGCGAGGCAAAGCCCTACCAGTTCAATGCTACGCTGGGCTGTGCCGACGCATCGGGTAAGAATCAGGACAAAGAGAACAAATGGCTCGTGGAGTCCTCCTTCATCAGCGACCCCACGCGTGTCGACACCATCTATTTGGGCGACTTCACCTTCCCTGTGGCCTACGCCGGCACTGGCGACTACTATCCCTATCTGCGCATCAACAGTTCGGTGGCCAACAAGGAGCGCGACCTCTTCGACCGCACCCTGCGCATCGACTGCGTCATCCTCCGTCCGAAGGAACTCGACAACTATCTGAAAGAGCATCCTGACTACAAATACGATGTGCGTCTATGAGCAATAACCATAAACACTGAATATTGAATAAACATGAACAGACACTATATTTTGAGCTTTTGCATGCTGGGTTCCCTTTTCCTGGGAGTTCCGGCCTATGCCCAGGACGATGCTTCCGACGATGACGAGTTTGCAACTCCTGTTCATAAGAAACAGGTGGTGAAGACCCCGTCCTACGCCACGATGGAGGTGAAGGGCGAGTGTGTCGATGCCGTGTCGAAGGCTCCTCTTGCCGGTATTATGATCCAGGCTTTGGGCGATGCCAACTATACCGCCATGACCGACGAGCATGGCCAGTTCACCATCAAGGTGCCCACCTTTGCCACGGCGCTCTATGTCAATGCGCCCGACTTCCTCAGCCAGCATGTCGGCCTGGGCCAGCAGGGGGCTTCCTTGCATATTGAGATGATTGCCGACAAGTTCCGTCCGATGTATGGCAAGACCACGCCGATGGGTGCCCAGGCCGTTGCCACTGTGCAGAACACCACCTCGCAGACCGTCGAGACCGACATTGAGGACCTGCTGGGTGCCGATGTACACAGCATCAGCCGCTCCGGCGGCCCCGGCTATGGCACTGCCATGTTCGTGCGCGGCCTCAACTCCCTCACGGCCAATGCGCAGCCGCTGTTCGTCGTCGATGGCATCGTGCAGGATTTGCAGCAGACGCGTTCCTCCCTTCACTATGGCGACTATACCAACCTGCTGCTGAACATCAACCCCGAAGACATTGAGCGTGTCACGGTGCTGAAGAACGCCACGGCGCTCTATGGTGCCAAGGGTGGCAACGGTGTCATCCTCATCGAAACCAAGCGTGGCCGCAGCATGGCCACCCGCATCGATGCCAACGTCGGCGTGGGCGTCACCCTCGTTCCACGCACCCCCGAGGTGATGGACGCCAGCCAGTACAGGGTCTATGCCTCCGAGATGCTGGGCACTTTCCCCAAGATTTCAGACTTCACCGACCCTACGACGTTCAAATTCCTCATCGACGATCCGTCGAAGTACTACTACACCAAGTACCACAACAGCACCGACTGGAAGGATGAGGTCTATCACACCGCCCTGAACCAGAACTACAACATCAATGTGCAGGGTGGTGACGACGTGGGTATGTACAATCTCTCCCTCGGCTACACCGACGGGCAGAGCACCGCCCGCCGCAATGGCTTTAACCGTCTGAACGTGCGTTTCAACACCGACATCAACGTCATCAACAAGCTCACCACGCGCTTCGACATGTCCTATGCCAAGCTCAACCGCGATGTCTTCGACAATGGCGCTCCTGAGAGCCTCACCACCGGCACGGTGTCCTCGCCCACGTTCCTCGCGCTCATCAAGTCACCCTTCCTGAATCCCTATACCTATAATAACACGACGCACATGCTCTCGTCCACGCTCTCTGAGGCCGACGACTACCTGACCATGCTCGACGAGGACCTGACCCTTGGCAACCCCACGGCCCTGCTGGCCAATGGCGATGCCGTCAACAAGAACCGTGCTGAGACCACCCACTTCAACACCGTCATTGCCCCGCGCTATGAGTTCAGCCGTTCGCTGGTGCTCAGCGAGACCTTCAGCTATACGCTCGACCGCGTGTCGCAGAGCTACTATCGTCCCAAGGGCGGCATGCCCACCTTCCTGGTGCAGGACATCGGCCGCGTGCAGACCAAGTCGATGTCGATGTTCTCCAAGGAGACCAGCGTGCAGAGCGACACCCGTCTGCAGTTCACCAAGCAGCTGCGTGAGCACTTCCTCGACGTCTTTGCCGGCATGCGCTACACCTCGTTCACCTTCGAGGACAATGAACCCCAGGGTCAGTGGTCCTCTGCCGGTAACGACAAGACGCCCGGCATCACCACCGACATGGACTTCACCGATGCCGTCGGTGCCGACGACGCCTGGCGCAGCATGACGTGGTATGCCAATGCCGACTATAACTACCGCAACCGCTATTTCGTCCAGCTGTCCTTGGCTATGGAGACCTGCAGCCGCTTTGGTAAGGAGGCCGACGGCCTCAAGCTCGGTGGCGTGGCATGGGGCCTCTTCCCCAGCGTGCAGCTGGGATGGGCGCTCACCAACGAGGCCTGGTTCCAGCGCCTCGTCAGCCGTGAGGGCAGTGCCCCGTGGCTCAACTACCTGTTGCTCAAGGCTGGCTTCGACATCAGCGGCAACGATGACATCAGCAACTACGCAGCCCGCACGTCGTTCGGCGTCAGCAAGTATCTGTATAAGTCTACGGCTGCCATCCTCGACAACATTGGTAACACCGAAATCAAGTGGGAGCAGACACGCAAGATTGACCTGGGCCTGAAAGCCTATCTGCTGAACAACCGCCTGGGCATCGACTTCGACTACTTCCTCAACCACACCAGCAACCTGCTCGCCCTGAAGTCGTTCACCAACCCCGTGGCCGGCATCAACAACTACTGGAGCAACGGTGGCTCGCTCGACAACACCGGCTTCGAGCTGACCATCACCGGCAAGCCCATCGTGGCCCGTAACGTGAATCTCGAGGTGGGTGCCAGCGTGGGCCACTACGTCAACAAGGTGAAGACGCTGCCCGACGACAGCCGCATCTATGTCGGCGGCAGCCGCTCTGCCCAGGGCTTCACGTCGTCCATCTACGGCACCGACAATGTAGCTACCATCGTGGGCCAGCCCGTGGGTGTGTTCTATGGCTACAAGACCCAGGGCGTCTTCGCCAACGATGCCGATGCTGCCAGTGCTGGCAATGGTGGCTACCTCTACCTGACCGATGCCACCGGTGCCAGGCAGTACTTCCGTGCCGGCGACATGCACTTCACCGACCTCAATGGCGACGGCGAAATCAGCGAGGCCGACAAGACCATCATCGGCAATCCCAACCCCGACATCTATGGCAACATCTTTGCCACGCTCAACTGGAAGAACCTGACGCTCCACGTTGGCCTGAACTACTCGCTGGGCAACGATGTCTTCAACTACCAGCGCAGCATCCTCGAGGGAGGCTTCAACTTCTACAACCAGACCACGGCCATGACCAACCGCTGGCGTTCCGAGAACCAGCAGACCAGCATCCCCCGCATCAGCTACGACGACCCCATGGGCAACTCCCGCTTCAGCGACCGCTGGATTGAGGATGGCAGCTATCTGCGGCTGAAGACCGTGCGTCTGTCCTACAAGGTGCCCGTCAACTTCACCTGGCTGCAGGGCCTCAGTGTGTGGGCCGAGGGTAACAACCTCTGCACCCTCACCCGCTATCTGGGCAACGACCCCGAGAGCAGCGTGGCCAACGCCGTGCTCTATCAGGGCATCGATCCCGGCAACATCGCCCTCGGACGCACCTTCACCCTGGGTCTGAAGATTAACCTCTAAGCAATCAGCAATTAGTAATTAATCATTAGTAATTATGATGACCTTTAATATCAAGAAATCCATAGCTGTCGTTTTCCTGTGCTGCGGCATCGGCGCAGTCACCACGGGCTGCGAGGACATGTTCGAGACCGACAGCAACCGCCAGATATTCGACCCCGCTCTCGACCAGAAGACCGACTCCATGTTCTATACGCTCGGCATCCTGAAGGGCTTGCAGCTCGCCGCCGACCAGTATGTCATGACGGGCGAGATGCGTGGCGACCTCGTGGCCACCAACCAGTACACCGAGACCGACCTGCGCCGGCTGGCCGATTTCTCGGCCGACGTCACCAACAAGTACGACTCTGCCTACGTCTACTATCGCATCATCAACAACTGCAACTACTACATCGCCCACCGCGACACCACCCTCCGCACCGGTAGCCGCCAGGTGGCCATCCCCGAGTATGCCGAGGCGCTGGCCATCCGGGCATGGGCCTACATGCAGCTGGCCAAGAACTACGGAACCGTGCCCTTCTACACCGACCCGCTGGTGAGCATCGACGATGCCAACAGCCTCAAGGAGAGCAAGGACCTGCAAGGCATCTGCGACGCCTTGGCACCCGAGCTGATGAAGTTCAGCGGCACCCCCGTCCCCGACTATGGCGAGGTGAGTGCCGGTGTGCTCAACAGTAGCGAGTCCGACAACCCGCAGGAGAAGCGAATCAAGTCGCGCAACGCCATGCTTCCTGTTGACCTGGTGCTCGGCGACCTCTTCCTCGAGACCCATCAGTACGAGCAGGCCGCACGCTACTACTTCAACTTCCTCCGTGCCAACGAGTGGGTGGCCTCTCAGGCCTTCATCAGCCTCATGGACTCCTATTTCCTCCGCATCTTCGACGACAGGATGCCCTCGTCGTTCTCCATGACGGTCAGCAACGGCTATGAGTGGTCGAGCATCTTCAACGTCTCTGCCGACAACGACGACATCATCAGCGTCATCCCCATGGCCGCCAACAAACTGCGTGGGGCCGTCACCGAGCTGCCCCGCTATTTCGGCTACGACTTCTACAGCACCACCGGCGGCTCCGCTTCCAGCAACGAGCGCTACCTGCTGGAGCGCCAGATCGACGCCTCCGCCAGCTATGTGGCCCTCTCCGACGCACAGCTCTACTACTACACGCCGGCAGGCACTTCCGGTGGCTCCACCGTGGTACGCTCCGCCGACCTCGGCGACCTGCGCCGCCTCGTCACCATGCGCCAGGTGGCCAAGAACGACTCCGCCTTCGCCGTCATGATCAAGTTCACCAGCGCCAACATCCCCATCTACCGTTCCTCCACCGTCTATCTCCGACTGGCCGAGGCCATCAACCGCATGGGCTATCCCGATGCTGCCTTCGCCATTCTCAAGGATGGCATCAACGACGACCTGCTCTCCTACGAGATTGTGGGCGACAGCACCGACCTCGAGGCTGGCCACTACCTCCAGCCGCAGACCATCGAGATGCTGCGCACCACCATTCCCTTCCTCTCCACCGAGAACGTGCAGCGCTTCGAGGACAACTGGGGCATCCACAGCCGTGGCTGCTACTACACCCGTGGAGCCTTCTCGCCCTATAAGTACGACACGGAGGTGGGCAAGAAGCTCGCCCTGCTCAACACGGCGACCTACACCAAGGCCGACACCATCGACGCCATGGAGGACATCCTCTGCGACGAGATGGCCCTGGAGCTGGCCTTCGAGGGCAACCGCTTCGGCGACCTCACCCGAATAGCCCGCCACAAGAACAAGGCAGCCCTCTACGGCTCCAACTGTGGCAGTCGCTGGCTGGCCAGCAAGCTCGCCTACAAGCACCCCGTCGTCGACCTCACCGACGAGAAGAACTGGTATCTGCCCTTCAAGTGAACCGGCAGATTGCCCCTTCTTTGAAGAGCTTATTTTAGCTGTGATATGTGCGTAGCCTTTTCCCTCCCATGTTGGGGAGGGGAAAGGCTACGGCTGTATAAGCCGTAGAGACGTCACAATGTGGCGTCTCTACAAGAGAAATAGCTCCCTTAATTCCTTTAACTCCCAGAAGCCAGAGCGAAAGCGAAACTTGAACGAAGAGTCCACTTGCGGAAGTACGGGTCTTTCGGAGTGGACTCCTACATTCACTTGCAAAATAAAAAAAACAGGTAGGCAGCGCGCGCTGCCAACAATTTTCCCGCCCGCTGCCATAATTGGCAGCGGGCGCTGCCAATATCGTCCCCGCCCGCTGCCAACAACAAAAGTGGCGCTTCTGTCCCGCTAAAGCGTGGCTTAATTCCTGTTTTCCGCCACTTTTTTCCCCGCTACGCGCCTTCCTTCAACAAGGGCAACCCTTTCTCTTCGCCATTCTCCCTTTCCGCAAGCTCTGCTCCAATCCCAACAGCTTTTATCTGGGCAGCCTGAAGCGCAAAAGCAAGGGCCGCTTCGCGGTTCACCTTTTTGGGCGCCGGGTTGCTGATTTGTTACAGATGATATTGCAAATGTTTCTTTTGAAAACTTCGAAACGCCAGAGTTTTGCGCGTATAGTAACTTTTTCGTAAATTTGCGCAAAAACTAACATTCACGTTCAATGAAGAAACTTCTATTATGTATGCTCACGGGACTGCCATTGATGTCGATGGCACAGAATCCCGTCATCCGCAATCTGTATTCTGCCGACCCCACCGCAAGGGTGTTCAACGGCAAAGTGTATCTCTACCCTTCCCACGACATCGTGCCGCCGGAAGGACAGCGCAAGGACTGGTTCTGCATGGAAGACTACCACGTCTTCTCCTCTGAGAACCTCACCGACTGGACCGACCACGGCGTGATTGTCACGCAGAACAAGGTGCCCTGGGTGCGGCCCAACTCCTACTCCATGTGGGCCCCCGACTGCGTCTGCCGCGACGGGAAGTACTATTTCTATTTCCCCTCGGCTCCCGCTGCCGGTGGTGGCTTTGCCGTGGGTGTAGCCATCGCCGACAGGCCTGAGGGACCGTTCATCCCCGAGAAGGAGTCCATCAAGGGCATCAACGGCATCGACCCCTGCGTGCTCCAGGCTTCCGACGGCAATGCCTACATCTTCTGGGGCAATGGCCGCTGCGCCAAGCTGAAGCCCAACATGAAGGAGCTGGCCGACGACAACCCCAGGGAGACCGTGAAGTGGGGCAACCGCGAGGTGGAGATGGTGGGCGTCAACTGCTTGCAGGGGCTGCCCAACCGTCAGGCCGAGGGGCCATTCGCCTTCGAATACAATGGCAACTACTAC
This sequence comes from uncultured Prevotellaceae bacterium, assembly GCA_902775475.1. Lineage (GTDB taxonomy): Bacteria > Bacteroidota > Bacteroidia > Bacteroidales > Bacteroidaceae > Prevotella. The sequence goes on along the minus strand of CACYME010000025.1, from coordinate 20,350 downwards.
CTTACTTATCCCTACGTGCGTGAGAACACCGAGGTGCTGGGATATGCCATGAGCAAGAACCCCATGGGCCCCTACGAATACAAGGGCCTGATCATGGCCGAGCATCCCAACGGCTGCTGGACCAACCACCACAGCATCATCAACTACAAGGGCCAGTGGTACCTCTTCTACCACACCAATTTCTTCTCGCCGAAGGACGACAAGCGCCGCTCCGTCTGCATCGAGAAGCTCTTCTTCAATGCCGACGGCACCATCCAGGAGGTGAAGGAGACCATGCGCGGCGTGGGCATCAACCAGGCCACGGAGAAGATTGAGATAGACCGCTACAGCCAGGCCAGTGCCGACGTCACCACTACCTATGTCGACACCACGAACTATATGCGTGGCATGGGTGTCACGATGCCGAAGAAGGGCAGCTGGTCGATGTATAAAGATGTGGATTTCGACTGCATCACCGACGGCTATCTGATTCTCTCGGCCAAGGCTGCCGACGACACCGAGTTCTGCCTGCGTGAGAAGAATGCCAAGGGCAAGGTCATCGCTCGCTTCAAGATGACCGTCCGCCCGCCGGAGCCTCCCGCCGGTGCTGCCGCCAACCCCATGATGGGCCGCTTCAACCGCGACCTGCGGGGTCAGTGGCTCACGCAGACGGCCACCCTGGAATACACGCCGAAGGGCACGACCGACCTCGTCATCACAAACGAGGGTAACGGTGCCGTCACCGTCGACTGGGTGCAGTTCAAGAACCGCCCCAAGTATTTCTCGCCCGTCACCACCCCTTCGGCTCAGCCCGACCGTGAAGGCTTCATCCGTCGCTGGCTGCTCCTCGACCCCATCGACAAGCCCAACAGCGGCAACACCGTCTTCACCGACAGCTATCTGCGCGAGCATTTCAACAGAGTGTATTTCAAGGACCAGATGACCATCGTGCCCAAGGACGGGCAGAAGGTGAAGGCTGAGTTCAAGCAGGAGCAGGCTCCCGCCGGCTTTGGCCGTGGCTTTGGCGCACAGCAGCAGCCCCAGCAGCCGCAGGTGAAGACCGTCAAGCAGACGCTCACCTGGCATGCCCTCGACAGCGAGAACATGAACGTGAAGCTCTTCCGCTTCGCCGAGAAGTGGGGCGAGAAGGTCTATGGCGTCCTCTTCTGGGCCGTCACCGTCATCGAGTGCGACGAGGACATCCCCAACATCCGCCTGGCCGTAGGCTCCAACTCCGCCTCCATGTGGTGGCTCAATGGCGAGGAGGCCCTGCTGCTCAGCGGCGACCGCCGCATGGTGAAGGACGATGCCATGTCGGCACGCCTGACGCTGAAGAAAGGCCGCAACATCCTGCGTGGAGCCATCATCAACGGCCCCGGCATGAGCGACTTCTGCGTCCGCTTCGTCGACGAGAAAGGCAAGCCTGTGACGAACTATAAGGTAACCACGGTCTCGAAATAACGTTTTAACGCCATGTCGATATTCCGTTGTCACGTTATAACGAAATAACGATTTAGCGTTATAACGAAATCACGATTTAACGAAATCACGAAAAAACAAAAAACGAATTATGAAAACGAAATACCTGGGATTGATATCATTTATCACCTGTCAGTTGTCATTCATCCCCGCAGGGGCGCAGACAGGCGCTCCCTACATCCACGACCCATCGACCCTCGCCGAGTGTGAGGGCAAGTACTACACCTTTGGTACCGGCGGCGGAGGCCTCATCTCCGACGACGGCTGGAGCTGGCACAGCGGAGCCGAGCGCCCCGGCGGTGGCGCTGCCCCCGACGTGATGAAGATTGGCGACCGCTACCTCTGCATCTATGGCGCCACCGGCGGTGGACTGGGCGGCGGCCACAGCGGCCGCATCCTTACCATGTGGAACAAGACGCTCGACCCCAAGTCGCCCGACTTCAAGTGGACCACCGCCGTGGAGGTGTGCTCCAGCGACGGCATGGAAGACCAGGACGCCATCGACCCCGGTCTGCTCCTCGACCCCACGACGGGACGCCTCTGGGCCAGCTACGGCACCTATTTCGGCACCATCCGGCTCATCGAGCTCGACCCGACCACGGGCTACCGCGTCAGCGGCAACAAGGAGAAGGACATCGCCATCGACTGCGAGGCCACCGACCTCATCTATCGCAACGGCTGGTACTATCTGCTCGGCACCCACGGCACCTGCTGCGACGGTGTGAACAGCACCTACAACATCGTCGTTGGACGCTCACGCTCCGTCGAAGGCCCATATATAGATAATGTAGGACGCGACATGTACCACGGCGGAGGACGCATGGTCGTCGCTGCCGGCGACCGCAAGACCGGTGCCGGACACTTCGGACGCACCATCGTCGACGAGGGTGTAGAAATCATGTCGTTCCACTGGGAGGCCGACTTCGACATGGGCGGACGCTCCACGCTGGCCATACGGCCCCTGCTCTGGAAGAACGACTGGCCCTATGCCGGCGAGCAAATCAAGGATGGCGTCTATGAGATTGAGAGCGAGCGCCGTGGCTATGCCCTGGAGCTGGCCGTCGACTTCGTGCGCATGAACGTGGCCCGTCAGGGTGGCTTCGGCCGCCCACAGCAGAATGCCGCTCCCCCGCAGCCCGTGGCCAACCAGACGCTGGCCGAGGTGCAGGGCACATGGCCCGAAGGCGACGTTCCCGTGCGCTGCGGCGACTATATGTTCCGTCCCCACCAGCGCTGGCAGGTGACGCCCGTGCCCCAGAAGGGTGGCACCATCTGCGGACCGCTCTATGAGATAAAGATTGAGGGCACCAACCGGGCCCTCACCGCCACCGACAACCTCGAGGTCATCGCCAAGGACTATGCCGGACTGCCGGAACAGCTCTGGCGCATCGAGCAGCTCACCGACGGCACCTTCCGCATCATGCCTTACGTCATCCCCGGACAGCAGGGCAAGAACCAGAAGTATTGCCTCTACTCCGCAGCCGACAGCACGCCCACGCTGGCCGTCTACGACTTCCAGTCGGACAACTCTAAGTGGAACTTCCGTAATCACTAAACTATAATCATCTCAAATGCATAATAAAGCCTCTCTCGCTGCCCTCTTGCTGGCAGCAACCCTGGGCGCCAGCGCCCAGAAACCCATGTCGGCCCCAAAGGGCGGCAAGGCCATCAGTGACGAACTCATCGGCATCTTCTTCGAAGACATCAGTAGCAGTGCCGACGGCGGCCTCTTCGCTGAGCTCGTGCAGAACGGCTCGTTCGAGTATAGCCCCAACGAGAAGGACGGATGGGGTCCCGCCACGGCGTGGAAGGTAGTCCGCCCGGGCCACTCGCTGGGCTTCATCCAGCCCATCGTCAGTGCCATTCCCTCCAACATTGACGGCACCGTCGTGGCTCCTATCACGCAGACACAGATGTGGCTGCACGTGGAGCGCTCTCGCGAGTTTCACGACTTCAAGGGCTGGAAGGGCTACGGCCTTCAGAACGACGGCTTCGAGGGCATGCTCGTAAAGGCCGGTGCCAGCTACGACTTCTCCATGCGCATCTCGAATATCGGTGCTGCCAAGCAGGTGCGCGTTGCCTTGGTGGAGCCGCAGGCCTGGGGCAGAGACCCGAAGCTGCTGGCCGATGCCACTTTCGACATTGCCGCTCACGAGAAAGCACAGGTGAAAGACGGCAAGTTCGTCGGCAAGGAGAACTGGCGCGAGTACAAAGCCACCCTCACCCCCAATGCCGACTGCAAGAAGGCCGCCCTGCAGATACTGGTGCTCAACGACGGCGACCTCTATCTCGACGACGTATCGCTGATGCCGCAGGACACCTATAAGGGTCACGGTCTGCGCAAGGACCTGGCACAGGCCCTGGCCGACCTGCAGCCAAAATTCATGCGGTTCCCTGGCGGCTGTGTGGTGCACGGCGGCGGTGACGGCTTTTGGAACACCTACCGTTGGAAGAACACCATTGGCCCGCGCCACCAGCGCAAGGGCACTAAGAACACCTGGGGCTACCACCAGTCGATGGGCCTGGGCTACTTTGAGTACTTCCAGTTCTGCGAAGACCTCGGCATGCAGCCTGTGCCCATCCTGCCCTGCGGCGTGAGCTGCCAAGGCACCAACGGCGGCTGGAACATGTGGCCCACGCAGGCACAGGACGTGGTGCGCATGGACGAGATGGACGAGTGGGTGCAGGATGCCCTCGACCTCATTGAGTGGGCCAACGGCGATCCTGCCACCAACAAGTGGGCCAAGATGCGTGCCGAGGCCGGCCACCCGAAGCCCTTCAACCTGAAATACCTGGGCTTGGGCAACGAGGAGAAGATTTCGCCCGAGTTCTGCGAGCGTTTCCGCTATATATATAATAAAGTACGCGAGAAGTATCCCAACATTGTCATCGTGGGAACGGCCGGCCCTGGCTCCCACCCGCAGAATCCTGACTTCGAGAACGGATGGAAGCTGGCCGAGGAGCTGCAGATGCCCATCATCGACGAGCACTACTACGAGCCCAACAGCTACTTCCTCTCGAAGCGCCAGTATGACGACTATCCACGCGACCGCAAGACGAAGGTGTATCTGGGCGAGTATGCCGCTAAGGACAAGAAGCTCATCGACGCACTGGCCGAGGGCCTCTACCTGCTGCATGTGGAGCGCAACGGCGACATCGTCTGCATGACCAGCTACGCCCCCCTCTTCGCCCGCAAGAACGCCACCAACTGGAACCCCGACCTCATCTACTTCGACAACGAGCGCCCCTTCCTCACCTGCAGCTACTACGTGCAGCAGCTGTTTGGCCAGAGCAGCGGACAGTACTACTATGGCGACTGCGTCAGCTTCGAGGGCGATGCCGCCGGCGTGTGCCAGCCCGTGGAGAACAGCCACTACGGACAGTCGGTCATCCTCAACGTGAAGACGCGCCGACTCTATGTGAAGATGGTGAACGCCAGCGACCAGCCGAAGACGGCCAACGTGAACCTGGGCCGATTCCCGCTGAAGAAGACGGCCACCAAGACCGTGCTGGCAGGACAGCCCAACGACGAGAACAACTTCGACCAGCAGCCCATCGCGCCCCGTCAGGAGCAGCTGAAGGCACAGAAGCGCTTCTCGCTCGACCTCGACCCCTACACCATGGTCATGCTCGAGTACCAGCTGTAGCCCGTTCCGCAAAGATCCGACGTGGGCGGACGGAAATCCGCGATGAGAGGACGAAGATCCGCTCATCGCGGATTCTTGTTGCCGGGAGCGGAACACTCGAATGAACATGGATATTATTCATGAATCATTCGCGTGTCATTCACGTTCATTCGTGTTGCGCCGCAGGCAAAAAGTACCAAATCGTGTGCTTCAGAGGCATTACGCCCCCTCTTTTTAGTTCAAATTGGTCCATTTTTCCTTTTTTTTTGAAAAAAAAAGCGATTTTCTTTGGCGATTCAAAAAAAATCTCTAACTTTGCACCCACAAGTCTGCCTATGTGTGGGCGGGCCGTACATTATAAAAGTGGAGTGAGATCAGCTATCCAGTTGTAAGGAAGGGGTCTCGAAAGGCGTTTTTAACGTTACCTGTTTGTGGTTTCTCAAACTTCGCAACTTTGAATCCATATCACGACGTGGTAATGCAGCGAGACGTCTGCGTGGTTGGTTTTATACAACCGGGAGTATGCTGTATGCATATGTATCTTTGTGTACGTATGTGTATGGTGTACTGCGGGATTATAGATAATCATTTGACGTGGGCTACTTTCGTTGCTTATCCTTTTGATATGGAGGCAATACGAAGGCCTGAGGACCAAGGATAGGCACCGTGGAGTAATTCCCCACGCTTTTTCATATCCATAAGCTTTGTGTTAAATACTGCCGTTAGGGGAAACGGTGGCTGAGGGGCATGCTTTGTGCGCATGCACTTTTGCGGCTCCTTACCTCTCGACGGATTAAAATCTACATTTTTTTTTTAACAACTTTATTATTAACAATTAAAATTCAAAGCTTATGAAAAAACATTTTCTATTAGCGTTGCTGGCCTTGTTCCCGCTATTCGCATTAGCAGGTTCGGTAACTAGTGTGACACTAACAAAGGCTGAGGGTTCGACTGCTGATGCACCTATAACCTTCGGTGAACTTGTGTCTGTGACCACAAGCGAACTAGAGTATACCTGGTATGGTTGGGTAGACGGCTCAGATTTTACCTACAAAGCCTACAAGCTTGTAAACGGCCAGTTCTCTGCAGAGCCATCTTACAGTGGAGATGGGTCTGCTCCTGCTCCTACTTCAGATGGTGTTTACCAGATTACGGTATCGCGTCCGTATTATCAGAGTTATGGGTATCAACAAGAAGCTGGCACTGTTGTACCGTTTAATCCAGGTGATGGTACGTGGGAAGCTGATAAGCTTTACACTGTCACGACTCCTGCCCAGACCAATCCTTCCGGTGGTATTGACGTGAATGAGATTGTGGGTAACCTGCAGGTGAATGCTCTGTCTCAGAAGAAGTACTGGGGACAGCTGGATCCCGAGCCTCGCTTCAACATTACCAACGGCTGGAACCGCATTATTAGCCCCGAGGCTATTAAGTTGGATGTTAGCACCATTTCAATGTTCCGTAACGATGGTGAGGACCCAGGTCAGTATGCATGGAATGTTAATGTGGTTGATGCTGTTTACGATTATCCTGGCGTAACGCTGATTTCTGGTACTGGCGACTTCCTGATTATCAAGAAGGTTCCCGTGAACGAGACAAGTCTTTTTGACATTGCCGAAATTCCTAACCAGACCTATACCGGCGAACCTATTGAGCCCGGTGTCACCATCACGTATCACCGTGCAGAAAAGTTCGGCGGCGACCTTATCCTGACCGCAGGCACCGACTACACGCTGGAGTATGTAGACAATGTAGAGCCGGGTCAAGCTACTGTCAAGATTACTGGTACTGGTACCTATTTTGAGAATACGACCACCACTAACTTCATTATCGATCCTGCCGAGCTGGCTGATGATGCTTGGACGGTTGAGGCTACTCCCATCTCGTTCGTCTATGATGCTGACGAGCATGCACCTGAAACCTTCGTCGTCAAAGTGGGTACGGAAGTACTGGATCCTGACTACTACGATGTTACTGTAAACGAGCAGACTGAGGTTGGCAATTATAAGTATACTGTCACGCTGAAGGATCGCTATACTGGCGAGAAGGAAGGCGACTGGGCTATTACCGCAGTAAATATTGCAGATCTCGACATCACCGTAGCTTCCGCTGGTGCATATACTTCTCAGGAGAAGAAGCCGGCCGTGACCGTGAAGTTCAACGGTGAGACTGTGAACGCTGAGCAGTATACTGTAGCTTATGAGAACAACATCGACGCAGGCACTGAGGCCAAGGCCATCATTACTGCTGTTGAGGGTGGTAACTTCACTGGCTCGAAGACCGTGAACTTCACCATCACCAAGAGAGACTTAAGCACCACTGGTATTCAAAATGATGAGCCTAAGCTCAAGGCTCTCACTTGGAACGGCGAGGAGCAGCAGGCTGAGATTACCAGCTGGGGCTTCTACCAGCACCAGATTCCTGACCTTCTGGAGAACCCACTCAAAGTGACCTATGTGTATCAAGTTATTGACAATTCTCAGGAGGTTGAGGCTATTACGAATGCTGGTATCTACGAAGTGATCTTCACTGCTGATGAGAATGAGCCGAACTTCAAGGGTTCTAAGACCGTTCGTGTTGAGGTGGCTAAGGCTGAGCTCACCGCTAAGGTGAAGGACATCACTGTCGGTTACGGTACTGACTGGAAATCTCAGTATGAGCTGGTTCCCGCCGAGGGCCTGTCGGATGCCATCAAGGCTGCCATCAAGGCTGCTACCAAGGCTGAGAAGTTCAGCACTAATGTTGAGACTCCCAATGTAGGCACCTACGAAATCTACTATGATGCCGAGAGAATGAGCGACAACTTCAATCTTGAGGTTACAAATGGCACGCTGAACATTACGAAGGCTCAGGTTTGGGCTAACATCATTGTCAAGAATGAAAATGAAGTCTATGCTGACAACATCGTGAACTATGGTGAGCCTTATGAGTTTGGTCTTGCCTATAATAGTGGTCTGATTGCCCTCGTTGACGACACTCGTGAACCTGCCGAGGTATTTGCTGAACTGATTGCCCAGGCTAATCCTGAATTCAAGGTCTATAAGGGAGATGAGCTGCTTGAAGCTAATCCTACCGATGCTGGTGACTACAAGGTTACTGCCGCTGCCTTCGAGCTGGAGAACTATCTCGTGCTCGTCCAGGATGGCAACTACAAGATCAAGGGTATTGACATCTCTGAGCTGGCTGATGTTCGCATTGAGACTGGTTCTGGCCTGGTCTACAATGGCAAAGCCCAGGAGCCTGCATACACCGTTTACCTGAATGGAGAGCTGCTCTCTCCTGAGGTTTACGACGGCGTATTTGCTAACAACAAGAATGCTACGACTGAAGAGAGTAAGGCATCTCTGACCGTTACGTTCAAGGGCGGCAACTATGAGGGTGAAATAGTTGAGTTCTTCGAGATTGGCCAGCGTCCTATTAATGCTGTTGCTATTGCCGACGAGGCTGACTACTACGAAATCGTCGAAGGTACTGCTACGTATGAGAAGGGTGCTAAGCTGGATGCTCCCGAGGACGAAGTCGCTATGGAGGAGAACCTGAACGACCTGCTGGGCAGCAAGGATAACGTCAAGGTTACCTTCGCTACCGGTATTCCCACCACTGCAGGTGAACATCCGGGTGCCCTTAAGGCTGAGCTGACTGAGGCTGGACTTGCCAATGAAGTGCTGAAGAACTATACTATTACCTTCAAGAACGGTACGCTGACCATCAACAAGGCCAAGGTTGTGATGGAGCTTGCTGACATCGATGTCACCTATGGTGAGCCTGTCGATGAGAGCATTATTCCCGAGGGTTACAAGCCTACCTATAAGAGCGGTCTGAACTCTCAGTCTGAGATTGATGCTGTCTACAGCCTGATTACGAACTTCAAGTACACGCTGCCCGAGCCCGAGGAGGATGGCAGATACGTGGTAGGTGGTGAATATTTCATCACGGCTACTGCCGATGCTACCAACTACGAGGTTGAGATTCTTCCTGGAAAGGTGAATATCACCAAGCGTGACGTTACCGTTACTCCTATTGCTCAGACCATCGAGTTCGGTGAGGACATCTATCCCACCAAGTATGAGGTCAATGGCGTAGCTTACCAGGACCAGCTGGTGATTGAGTTGGTCTGCACTGAGACTGCTGTTGGTTTCCACGAGGGTGCTATCACCGTCAATGCTGATCCTGAAGCTGATCCTAATTTCAACTACAACATCATCGTCGCTGGTGCCGCTGACCTGACCATCAATGGTAAGACTGAGATTGCACTGGAGCGTGGACGTTCTGACGACGCTGTCATCAACCTCCTGGAGGGCTACAATGGCAAGTTCGTTGACGTGACGATTGGTGGTTCTAACCTGAAGAACGTGGACTACTGGTATTCGTTCTGCCTGCCGTTCCAGACCACCGTCCGTGAAATCTCGAATGCCTTCGGCTATGCAGTCGTTGACGTGCCCGATGTGACGAACACTAAGGAAGGTAAGGTCGTCTTCAAGCTGAAGGTCGATGCTGAGCCTATCGCTGCTAACACGCTCATCCTGATCAAGCTCGACGAGCCTCGCAATTTGGCTGAGAATCCCGTTAAGTTCAACCTTGTCGTGAAGAACGATGATGAAACCATCAACGAGGAGAAGTCTCGCAAGATTGATTACAATCCTGAGTTCGTGGTTGAAGATGCTGCTGGTAACAGCTTCGTTCCCACCTACACGAGGGTTGACCTGAAGAATGATGGTGAGTGGTATCTGCAGCAGGGTACATTCTACAACGCTGGTGCTCTTGAAGCTGGCACGAACGTGAAGTCTCTGCAGGGCTACTTCAATGCAGTAGGTGGCGCAGGTGCTCGCATCTTCGTCCAGGAGGCCGACGGCACGATGACAGCTATCAACAGCGCTACCATCAATGCTGTGGCTGCTGAGGGCTGGTACACCATCGACGGCATGAAGCTCAATGCTCAGCCCACTCAGAAGGGTGTCTATATCAACAATGGCAAGAAGGTCGTTGTGAAGTAATGAACCAAAAGTTTCTAACTGAGAAAAGAAATGGAAAAGAAACTCTATTTGATGCCTGAGATTCAGGTGGTCGCCATTCAGGGCAATTGTGTCATGCAGGCCCTTAGTGGAAATGGCGAGACCCCGGGACAGGCTAATCCAGGTGATAAACCCGGAGATGACTGGAATCCAGAAGACGGTGGCGACTCCCGCCGTGGCAACGGATGGTTTGACGAGGATTAATGCTGACGCAAGCAGCAAAATCCAGCAAACAGAATCTAATAAAAGCAGTTTCTAAGAACTGAATACTTCACGCGGAGCGGCTGCAAGCCGCAGTCGCTCCGCGTTTCCAAAAGAAACACACTACAGAAAGTAGCACTTAATTAACTCTTTAAAATCAAAACAAAGTGGAAAAGAAACTCTACATGATGCCTGAGATTCAGGCTGTGAAACTTCAGGGTGATAGCGTCATGACGTCGCAGTCGTTTGGTGGAACCGACCAGCACCCAGGTCAGGCAGGTCCCAATGACACTCCTTCTGAGCCTTGGAATCCCGAGGACGGTGGCGATTCTCGTCGTGGCGGCGGATTCTTTGATGAGGATTAAACAAACCTATCGTTAAGAACGACCGCATTTATTTGAATTGAATATTCAGTGCGCAGCGGCTGCCTGCCGCAGCCGCCATGCATTCTCCGAATACAACAAACGCAGACAGTGATTTAGTTGATTTAGTATTAAAAAGAACAAAGGCACATTTGCCCTGAGGAAATACTATTCCAGTAATGGACACATTGTTAATGTTGTCGTGAGACAATAGAAGCATGTTTGTTTTATTTTAATCGAAGTGGTTCAATTTAATCAATGTAATGTGTGAGAGAGGGGACGTTGTGAAACGGTCCCTCTCTGTTTCGTTTCCACGTCATCTTCTTTTCGTTTCCGGGTAATCCTCTTTTCGTTTCCCCTCATCTTCTTTCTGCCTGCGGCACAACATATAAAGCCCACAAATAATCCACGAATGATTCATAAATATTATTCATGTTCATTCGTGGGTCATTTATGAGTATTCGTGTAGCGCCCCAGGCAATAAAAATTCACGATAGATTCGTGTTGCGCCGCAGGCAGAAAAGCCTTACATTATATTTGAGTAATGCTATAGCTTTTTCCTGACGGGCTCGCAGGTGAGGCCGCAGCCGAGCTTCTTGAAGATTTTGCGGTCCACCTCGCTGAGCATGACGGTGGAGTGCACCTGACAGCCACGTAGCTGGGGCAGCTGCTCCAGGGCGCGGCGACAGCGCTCGTCGCTCTGCGAGAGCACGCTGAGTGCCACGAGCACCTCGTCGGTGTGCAGCCGCGGGTTGCGTGCTCCCAGATACTCGGTCTTCGTCTTCTGCACCGGCTCGATGAGGCTCTGCGGGATGAGCTTCGCCTCGTGGTCGATGCTGGCCAGGTGCTTCGTGGCGTTGAGCAGCAGGGCGGCAGAGCAGCCGAGCAGGGGCGACGACTTCGAGGTGATGATGGTGCCATCGGAAAGCTCGATGGCGGCGGCGGTGTGCCCGCTGAGCTCCTGCTTGGCGGCAGCGGCCACGGTGACGCGGCGGTAGGCCGTGGAAATCTTCGCCTGGTTGAAGAGCAGCAGAATCTTCTGCACCTCGCGCTCGTTGTCGGCACCGTCGGCGAGCTTGTTGGTGGCGTCGTAGTAGCGGCGGATGATCTCGTCGCGGCTGGCCTGGCAGCACACCTCGTCGTCGCAGATGCAGAAGCCCACCATGTTGACGCCCATGTCGGTGGGGCTCTTGTAGGGGTTCTCGCCGTAGATGCCTTCGAAGAGGGCGTTGAGGACGGGGAAGATCTCGATGTCGCGGTTGTAGTTGATGGCCGTCTTGCCGTAGGCTTCCAGGTGGAAGGGGTCGATCATGTTCACGTCGTTCAGGTCGGCGGTGGCGGCCTCATAGGCGATGTTCACGGGGTGCTTCAGCGGCAGGTTCCACACGGGGAAGGTTTCGAACTTGGCATATCCGGCACGCACGCCGCGCTTGTTCTCGTTGTAGAGCTGCGAGAGGCAGGTGGCCATCTTGCCGCTGCCGGGGCCGGGGGCGGTGACGATGACGAGCTCGCGCGAGGTCTCCACATAGTCGTTCTTGCCGAAGCCGTCGTCGCTGGCTATCAGCTCCACGTTGTGTGGGTAGCCGTCGATGGGGTAGTGGATGTAGCTCTTGATGCCCATGCGCTCTAAGCGGTGGCGGAAGAGGTCGGCGGCGTGCTGTCCGTTGTAGTGGGTGATGACGACGCTGCCCACCATGAACTGCCGGCTCATGAACTCCTCGCGCAGGCGCAGCACGTCCTCGTCGTAGGTGATGCCGAGGTCGGAGCGCACCTTGTTCTTCTCGATGTCCTCGGCGCTGACAACGATGACGATTTCTATGCGGTCGCGCAGCTGGGCGAGCATGCGCAGCTTCGAGTCGGGCTTGAAGCCGGGCAGCACGCGCGAGGCGTGGTGGTCGTCGAAGAGCTTGCCGCCCAGTTCCATATACAGTTTTCCGTCGAACTGTGCGATACGTTCCAGAATGTGTTCCGACTGAATCTTCAGATACTTCTCGTTGTCAAATCCTATCTTCATCATTGCTCTAGTTTCTTCTTTTCGGGCGCAAAGGTACGAAAAAAAGTGAAAAAACAGAAGAGAAAAGTGGAAAAAGTGAAAGGATATGAAAGATGCTATTCCATCTTTCATATCCTTCATTGTCCGTCAGAAGCCTCCGCCTCCGAAGCCTCCACCGAAGCCACCGCCGGGACGACCGCCTCCGAAGCCACCGCCACCACCGGGCCGGCCACCGCCGAAGCCGCCACCGCCGGGTCGGCCTCCGCCGAATCCACCCATCTGCGGGAAGGTGGGATCAGCCTCTTTGCCTGCGTCGATGAGCAGCTTCACGAGTGCCTGTCGGCGCTGCGACCACGTGGGGTAGTCGTCGGCACGGAGCACCTTCGGTGCAAATCCTGGCATCTGCGGCATGCCGCTGGTGAGGTCGCTGGTGGTGATGATGCAGGGCTTCGTCTTGCCGTCGGCCAGCAGGCGGTCGGCAATGGCGTCGGCACCGCCCACCTTGAACCAGCTCTCGGCCGTGTCGTCCTTGCCGGGCACCAGCTGTATAATCTTTGGGATGACCATGCCCTGTGTGGGCATGGGCGACATGTAGAGGGCATCGCCGCGCACGGGGTCGTAGCTGGTGCGCCCGTGCTGGATGTCACCCTGCGAGGCGAAGTTGAAGGGCGAGGCGGGGTTGTCGGCCACGCTGAACTTGAAGCCCTTGTCGGGCGAGAGGTACATGTTGCTGGGGTCGGCCACGGGGGTGCCGTCGACTAAGAAGCAATAGCGGAAGGTCTCGAACAGGTAGTCGTTGAGTGTGGCGCTCCACACGCCGTCGGAGTCGCGCTGCATGGCCACGTTCTCAGGCAGCATCTCGCAGAACAGCTCTACGCGCTTGGCCTCGGGGGCCTTGAAGCGGAAGGTGATGCCCTGCAGGCCGTATTCGGGCGAGACGATGGGCCGGGGGAAGAGGCGGGCCATCACGCCGGGGGTGAACTGCTGCTCCTGACCAGTTGCTGCGGGAGCGGGCTTGCCCTCCTTCATGGCAGCCTCGGCGGCCTTCTTGTTGAACAAGAGGGGGAGCGTCTTCCAGAGGAAATACTTGGCGTTCATCCAGGTGTGGCCGTACTTGTCGGTGGTGAACTCCTTCACGCTGTGGATGCCCTTGTCGTCGAGGAACTGCATGTAGTCGCGGGCGTTGCCATAGAGGAAGTCGTCGGTGCCTACGCCGAGCCAGAAGAGGTGTATCTGCTTGTTGGTCTCGTGGGCATTGTCGTAGACGTTGGGAATGTCGGTCGAGGTGAACGAGCTGTAGCTGCAGAGGTAGGAGAACTTGTCGAGGTTCGTCAGTCCGTTGTAGAGGGCCTGGTTGCCACCGCGCGAAAAGCCGCCGATGGCGCGGTTGTCGCGGTTGTCCAGCGTGCGGTAATTGCTCTCGATGTAGGGCATCAGGTCGTTGATGAGGTCCTGGCTGAACACGTCGCCGCCGAAGCGCGTCTGCGGCATGCCGTCGCCGCCAGGCTGCTGGGGCTTCAGCTTCGCGGGGTTGCCGTAGGGCATCACCACAATCATCTCCTTGGCCTGCTTGTCGGCGATGAGGTTGTCGAGGATGTAGTTCACGCGTCCCACCTTATAATAGACCTCCTCGGTGTCGGTGGTTCCGCTGATGAGGTAGAACACAGGGAACTTCTTCTGCTGGTCCATCATGTAGCTGGGCGGCATGTAGACCACGGCCTGGTTGGTGGCGCCGAGGCTCTTGGAGTAGTAGTGGATGTACTCCAGGCGCCCGTGCTCCACGTCGGCGCGGATGTCGTGGGGCAGCTTTCCGTTGCCGGGAATCTCGAGCAGGCTGTTCTTGAAGCCCTCGTTGGGGAAGTACTGCGGGTTGGCGGGGTCCATGACGCTGACGCCGTCGACGATGTAGCAATAGGGGTACATGTCGGGGGCCACGGGGCCGAGCGTCACCGACCAGACGCCGGTGGTGGTGTCGCGCTGCATGGGCTTGCGCCCGGCGAACTGCACGTCGACCAGCACCTCGCTGGCCTTGTCGTTACGATAGTTGAAAGTCACTGTGCCGTCGGCGTTGCACACCGTCGACCTGAAATTGTCTTGCTGTGCCGAAGCCGAGATGGACAGGCAGCACAGGAGCATCATAGATAGTAGCTTTTTCATGTTGTGTGCTTTTTTACTTTCTTTGGACTCTTTTACCTTCTCAACGGATTAAGCCGGATGGCACGAATTTAACTAATTATAACGTTCGGACTGTCATCTGATGATTACTTTCCGGCCGTTGACGACGTAGATGCCCCTGGTGGGCTGGGCTACGCGGCGTCCGCTGAGGTCGTAGTAGATGTTGTCGCGCTCCGTCGTGCTGACCGTCGCAATGGCGGCGCTGCCGTTCTGCAGCTTGCAGAACTTCCAGTAGGCAGGCTCTTCGCTGTTGGCGGGCGCGTTGCTGTAGAGGTAGCGTCCCGTGCCCACGTTGCGCAGGCTGAAGCCCTTGCCCTCCTCGTACTGGATGTCCCAGACGGCGCCGTTCCTGATGTCCTGTCCGTTCTGGTTGTTCAGCCCGAGGATGAAGCTGCACCAGCCGTCGGCGGGCTGCGAGTTCAGGTAGCCGGGGCTACCCCAGATGCTGTAGGCCCCGCCGGTGGGCGTCATCAGCCTCAGCAGGTGGTATTGGCTGCCGTCCACGGTGACGCTCTCTGCCTGGAAGAGATAGCCCGCGTTGGTGGCGGCGAAGGCTGCGCCGTATTCGTCGTAGCCCAGGTTCTGGTTGTCGCTGCCGTAGAGCGCCCGCCTGGCCCCTTCGTTGATGATGGCGAAGGACTGCCCTTCGAGGGCGTCGACGCTGGCGAAAGCCTCGCCGGGCATCAGTCCGATAGGCTCCTCGGGCGTGTCGTCGTCCTCCTGCACCTCTATGCCCATCAGCTTCAGGGCCTCAATGGCATAGCGCTTGCCGAAGATGCGGTAGCCCTTTGCCGAGAAGTGCCAGGGGTCCTGTCCGTTGCCGGGAATGTCCTTCGAGCTGACGACGTGCGACGTGGGCACCACCTGCGGCATGCGTGCCACCTGGGTGTTGTGGGCATAGCAGGCACCGCCCTGCTCCTTGCGCAGCGTCTCGCCCACGAAGAGAGGCACGTCGCTGGCCTGCAGTCCCAGGTCGGCCAGCATGTCCTGGTAGATTTTCTTCACCATGTTGGGCCAGTTGGGGTCGCCGTTGTTCGAGCATCCCTGGTGAAGGAGAATGCCCTTGATGACGCCCACCTCCTGGGCCTTCTTGCCCATGTCGATGATGCGCTGGTAGGGGTTGCCGCCGTAGTGCTGCTTGGCCAGTATGGCCCACCACTCGTTAGGGTTCTGGCTCAGCTTCTGGGCGTATTTCGTCTTGTCGAACATCTCGATGGGGCTTCCGCCCATGGCTACGTCTACCACGCCGACCTTCACGCCGGGCAGGTGCTTCACCATGGTGCGCCCGAAGTAGTCGGCCATGCCCAGTCCGCCGGCGGGGCTGACGATGGGCGGCGTGGCGGTGTACCACTGTCCGAGCGTGCGCTTAGGCGAGTCGAAGTTGCAGGTGGCGAGCATCAGGAAGCGCTCGTCGCCAATCATGTCGACGGCTTCGGGCCTGGCGTTGCCTTCCATGTTCGACTGCCCGAAGCACAGGTAGATGTAGAAGTTGGGGTCTGCCTCGGCTTTTACGCCGCAGTAGGGTAGGGCGGCGAGCAGCAGCGTGCAGAGGGGGAGAATGGTTCTCAGTTTCATGATGTTAGCTGTTCTTTTATTTTGCTGCCGTGACCACCATGCCGCCGTTCTGCGGGATGGTCACCTTCAGCGTCTGTTTCTTGTTCTGCTTCACCGTGGTCACGCTGCCGTTGAGCTGGGCGTCATCGGCATAGAGCTGCAACTGGCTACCAGCGGCGAACATGGGCAGGGTGATGGTGGTGGTGAGCGGCTCAGCCTCGGCGTTGATGCCCACGACGAACCACTGGTTGGCATGGCGGCGGGCCATGATGACATATTTGCCGGGATAGCCGTCGATGAAGCGCGTCTCGTCCCATGTGGTGGGCACCTCCTTCATGAAGCCGATGGCCCAGGCGGGGGCGTCGGTCAGGTTGTTGGGAGCGAGGGCGAAGTGCTGTACGGCGCTCTGGAAGAGCACGGCCGTGGCCAGTGCGAACACGTCGCTGGTGCGGCGTGTGGTGCCGTGCTGGTTGTCGGCGCTGTAGCGCTTGTTCAGCGTGGAGCCACCGAAGTCCATCGAGCCCACGGTGTTGCGGATGAAGGGATGGGTGCAGGCGTTGCGGGCCTCGGCGTCGCAGGCACCCTGTCCGAAGTGCAGGTTCTCAGAGGCGAGCACGGCCTCCGATGCAGCGTAGTTGGGGTACATGCGCTCCCAGCCACGGGGCAGCGTGCAGCCGTGGAAGATGACGAGCAGGCCGAAGTCGTTGGCGTCGGCGAGGATGTCCTCATAAAGCTGCATCATGGGCTGCTTGTCGCCACCGAAGAAGTCAACCTTGATGCCGCGGATGCCGTTGTCGTGCATCCATTTCATCTCCTGGCGGCGAATGCGACTATTGTTCATCTTGCCGATAGGCGTCTGCGGGGCGTCGTTCCACGAACCGTTGCTGTTGTACCAGAGGAAGATACCCACGCCCTTCTGTCGGCCATAGCGGGCCAGCTCGGCCATCTTCTCGTAGCCTATCTGGCGGTCCCAGAAGGCGTCGATGAGCACGCTCTGGTAGCCCATGGCTGCCGAGAAGTCGATGTAGCGCTTCTGCTCGTCGAAGTTGCAGCTGCTGTCCATGCCGATGATCCAGCTCCAGGAACCCTTGCCGTAGATATACTCCTGCGATGCCTTGTATTTCTGTTCCACCAGGTCGAAGGCGGCGGTGGTCTCCACGATGTTGGCCAGCGGGCCCACGGTGATGGTTCGCCAGGGCGTCTCGCCGGGCAGCGTCATGGCGGGTGTCACGGAGCCCACGCCGTTCAGCTCGCCCTGCTGGGGGAAGCCGATGCGGTAGTGGCCTCCACCGTCGCACAGCAGGCGGCAGGCGGCATAGCCACCGTCGGTGCCCGTCTCGCTGATGAGCAGCCAGGAGGACGGTTGAGTGCTAAGTGTTGAGCGTTGAGAGACCTTACTCTTGCCGGCAGAACTAACGTCACTCAACGCTAAACTCTCAACTCTGAACAGGCAGGGGAAGGAATAGCCCTCGCCCCATCCGTTCTTGCCCACGGGCTCGTCGAGGGCGTAGCTGGTCTCGTAGCTGGGCGATGTGCGTGCGAAGCCACCCATGGGCTTCGACTGCGGGCAGACGAAGGCCGTGGCCACGTCGGGCAGGATGAAGTGGCTCTCCTCGCGCTCCACCACGCAGACGAGCCTGTCGCGGCGGGGATAGAACTTATAGCGGAAGGCCACGTCGCGGTTGCTCACGCGGAAGACGACGTCCATGACGTGCTGTCCCCGCTGCGACAGCTGGCAGACGGCCTCGGCAGCCTCGTAGTGCACCTGGCTCTGCTTGATGTTGCGCAGCTCGTAGCGCTCGTCCACCTGTCGCTGCGTCACCTCCGTCAGCTCCAGCCCCTTGCTGTAGTCGCCCACGTTGGTCACGGCACCCAGCGGCGAGGGCATCAGCAGCTGCTGGCCGTCGTAGCTCACCTGATAGTTCAGCGTGCCGCCGTCGGCCATGTCGATAGTCACCACGATGCGCCCGTCGGGGCTGCTCACCTTTGTCTCGGCCTGTGCTCCGCAGAAACTCATCAGCAGCAGGCACAGCGTCAATAGATTCTTCTTCATTACTGTTTTTCCTTTTTATTATCGTCAATCCACGTAATATCGGCGTTCTACGGCTTTAATCGGTACAAGGCTAATTTTCGAAAGTTTTTTCGAAAGTAAGCGAAAGTGCAATTGCTTGATAGTAAACATTGGCGTTTTTGCTTGTACCGCGCCTTTTTGCTCGATTTGAGAGTTTCTCGTCTGGATGTGTTATCCCGCTGGATATCAACGAGTTTCTCTTTGTTTGCTACATTGTTTCAATTCTGCTGCAAAGTTACGCATTTTTCACGAAAAACGTGCAGAATGTGCTTTTTTTTTTTAGGATATGCATTATTGTAAGAGCCACTCCAACGCAGAAACGATGTGAATGTTCTTTCCGTCAACTACGACATCGCGTGTCTGTGTGAAAGCTATGAGAGTCAGATGGTCACAGGAGAGGGCATCGGATGCTTTAACGAGTGATGAGGTCTCGCGGTCATACGCTCGTTGACTGTCAACCTCGTAAGCTACCTGTATCAGTTCCAAAGCTTTACTTTTGTCGCAGACCACAAAGTCAATCTCTTTTGCTCTAGGTGTGGGCTTATAGTAGTAAATGTCCAGGAAATCGTGGGCACAACGTCTCAGCAGTTCAATATAGACAACGTTCTCCAGTCTCCAACCAAGGTTTTCCGGTGCCAGAGCATTGTCTCGGTTTCCTTGCAAACCAGAATCAACAATGTATGCCTTTTGGTTGCGTATGCGCTCCTTACTCTTAAAAGAATGACGGGTGAGCAACTGAATCAAGAATGCCTGACAGAGATAGTCTACGTATTTCTTTGCAGTTTTATCAGTAATGCCGAGCAAATCAGACATCTCATCGTAATTGATTTCCAGACAGGCATTGTTGATGATGTGATGGGCAAGTTTGCGCAATGCCTCGATGTTGCGTATATTGAAGCGTTTCTGGATGTCTTTCCGAAGTATGGCTTCTATCAGACTCTGCACGTAAGCCCGCTTATTGCGAAGTCCTTGCATCTCAGGAAAGCCGCCATCGTGGATGTAGTCCATGAAGGCCCGCTTGCGCTCAGCTTCAGCTTTGGTGGTGATGCCTTGCAAATCTACCTCATGATAATGGCAATATTCCAGGAAGGAAAAAGGATAGAGGTGTATCTCGTTGTAACGTCCCGTTAGGTGCGTAGCCAGTTCGCCGCTGAGCAATTTGGCATTGCTGCCCGTTACGAAAATACGCAGATCTGTGCGAAGCAATCGGTTTACAAACAAGTACCACCCATCCACATCCTGTATCTCGTCGAGAACTAGATAGGGTATGTCGGTGCCATACAGCTGATAGACGCACGAAAGCATTGTGTTGAGATCTTCCGTCTTCATGTCTGCCAGTCGGTCATCGTCGAGGTTAGCATAGCCGTATCTGATGCCGCGCTCTAGCAACACCTTGTGGCAGAGTGTAGATTTTCCGCTTCGACGTACGCCAATAACTACTTGCGCCATTTTAGTGTCAAACTCAAATAGCGACTCCTCCTTACGGGTTACCCACTTCTGAGGCTTGTAGCCTTTGATTTCCTCCTGTTGCTCAGCCAGTACCTGAAGTATTATCTTCTCGTCAATCATAACTTATGTATTTGCATTTACGTCTGCAAAGATACAACAATTTATTCAAACTCCGATAAAATGCAGTATTTGTTTTGCGTAATTCCGATAAAATTAATAAATTCTTTGTGATTTATTCCGATAAAATGCACGTTTTCATTCTCTTTCTTTCCCAATTTCTACTGCTTTTTTCACGAAAAACGTGCAGAATGCTCATTTTTTGAACTTCTATTTCTCCAAATGAAGCATAATGGCGCACCCGGATTTTTCCGTGGCAACCCACACAGACCCGCATGACCGCATAAACTGAGAGGTAGATTTTTTCGTCTGCCCAAAAAGTTGTACCTTTG